>NZ_CP008747.1:618032-1236064 GCF_000816085.1 Staphylococcus hyicus
AAATAATTATTTTGCAATGTATAAATTATTTATATACTTTCCGATACGTTGAAGGTGGCATATCAAAATGTTTGCGGAAAGCTTTTGAGAATAGTAAGGGATCACTGTAACCGACAGCTTGCGCAATATCTTGAATGGGCTTCGACGTAGTTTTAAGCATTGAAGAGGCATGATATAGTCGTAAATAGATTAAATACTGTTGAGGTGATTGATCCATCCATTTAATAAATAATTTATATAGATAACTACGACTTACTTTTGCATATTGGGCGATATCATCAATTGTAATGGCATACATATAATTTTGATTCATATAATCCACAGCGTCTTGAACACTCGAATATATTTGGTTGTGCTCCTTTTCAAAAGGCTTAGGTGCACATTGTGTGATTAAAAATAATAATTTATATAAATCACTTAAGTGGTGAATATCATCAGATGTAGCTGTTTCGTAAGTAATGGCACGTTCACATATTTGATACATCACTTTAGAAATGTCGGAGGTGTCTTTATTCATGACGACAGGGCAGTCGATAAGTGAAGTGCGTTTTAAATAGTCTATCGCGAGATTACCGCTAAAACCAACCCAATGATATGTCCACGGGTCATCGGCCGACGCTTCGTAATGTACATGCATACCTTCTTGCAACAAAAACATATCTCCGGATTTTAACTGATACGTTGATTGTTGATATGTAAACGAGCCTGTACCAGCCACAATAATATGTAATACAGCAGGTTTAACGACTGTGTACTGATAACTTACATTGGGTGTGCCAATTTCGATACCGCATTCATCAATATTAGCTTCAAAATGATTCCTTTTAAATAATTTCCACAATAATTGCACATAAACAGCTCCTTTATTATGGAATCATTTTACCATGTTTTAGAAAGATAGTGATATATTGCGTGTGAAAAATGTATGTTAAATTATGAAAGTACAAAAAAGTGTAGTCTAATTAATTGGAGGTCTATTATGTATATAGAAAAAAAACGCATAAATATTTATAAAAATCAAAATCGTATTTCATCTCCTAGACTTATGACACCATTTATGAATAAACAAGAATATTTTAATATTTCGCGCAAGGAAGAAGCAGCAGCCTATATACCTGTTCGATTCATCAGCAAATTTGAAGATTATTCATCAATGTTGCTTCACACATCGTCACATCAAATGTTAAAAGAAAATGCCAAATCTCAATATGTCTGCACGACATTAACAGCACAATTCAAGATAGAGGATTATGACAAACTTCAAGATTATCACCTTTACATTCATGAGCTTGCATGTCCAATGATGTTAATGCTTGATAATACCATTGTTTCCTATGTAGAACCTGATTATACATATCATCGCATTGATATTACACCGCTTATTTCATCGGGCATACATGAAATAAAAATGATGGTATTTCAAGAACGTCATGATGCGACATGTCAATACGCTTCTTCATTATTAGAAGATATATATATTATGTCGCGTGCATATGACCGCATTGAAGATTTTGATGTTTTTTGTCAATATGATTCTGAGACTGCCATGTTACAACCTACAATAGAAATTAAAGATATTGAAGGCGCACCTTACATCACATATAGTGTGCTAGATCAATTTGGAGAGACTTTGACGGTAGGTGAAATAAATATTGATCAATCAAATCATTTAAACCTTCAAGCCATCCCATTGGAGGAAAATGATTTACACCATTTAACATTAATGCTTGAAACGCAAGACGAAGTCATTATGCATGAGTTAATGATGAAATTTGTTATGCCGACAACACATGCCGAGCATCCTACAAAAGTCATTGCGATTTAGGAAAATTACGTAATGAATCAATAACACAGAGTTGTATACGCTTACATTCTGTCGCTAAAAAAGTTAGACTTGTCAAATTCATATATGGGTGTATAATTCATATCATAAAACTATGAATTGAGGAGCGTCGCCCATGTCAAACGAACTAAGAAGTCAGAAACATTATGGGGCCTTAGCGTTACTGCCATTGGTCGTATTTTTAATCATATATGTCGGTGTAGGATTATTTTTTACGATCATAGGTAAGGACGAAGCATTTAATCAATTACCGCGTCATGTTGCGATTATGATTGCCATTGCCATTGCATGGCTTGCATATGATAGGCGTACCCCTTTGGCAAAAAAAGTTAAAATTTTCACAGAAAATGCCGGTTCGTCTGGTATAGCCGAATTAGGACTCATTCTCTTACTTGCAGGGGCTTTTGCAAGTGCAGCCAGTGCGTCAGGAGGGCAAGATGCATTAGTCAATATGGGACTCTCTATCATACCCCCAAGTTTATTAATACCAGGTATTTTTGCGATGAGTGCTTTTGTGGCCACTGCAATGGGGACATCGACTGGGACACAGGCTGCGTTTTTACCTATTGGTATTGCGGTGGCGCAATCTGCGGATTTAAATGTCGCGGCAGCCGCTGCTGCTGTAATTGCAGGTGCATATTTTGGGGATAATTTATCCATTATTTCTGATACGACAATTGCAGCCACGACAGGTGTAGGCGCGAATATGAAAGACAAATTTAAAGCGAATTTTATGATTGCATTGCCTGCAGCGGTAATAACATTTTTTATTTATGCAATCGTGGGAGGTACCGGTAAAATTAAAGGTGATTTATCCTTTAATATTTTTGATATTATCCCTTATCTTTTCGTACTCATTGCAGCGATTGCAGGTATGAATGTGATGTTTGTTTTACTGTCAGGGATTGTATTAACAGGTATCATCGGGATGCTTCGGGGTCATCTTCATTTCTTTGAATGGACAGCTAAAGTTGGGGAAGGCATGGAATCAACGTTTAGCATATTTTTAGTCGCATTTTTAATTTCTGGACTTGTTGCTTTAATTCGTTACTATGGTGGCATAGATTGGATTGTCGAAACGATGAAAAAACAAGCGCGTGGCCGTAAAAGTGCAGAATATGCAATGGGGATTTTATCAGGGATTTTATCAGCAGCTTTAGTTAATAATGTCGTTGCGATATTAATCGCGGCACCTATCGCTAAAGAAATTGGTGATGCATCAAAAATACCTCCGAAACGCATGGCAAGTATACTGGACATCTTCGCTGCGAGTGCACTCATGGTGTTACCACATGATAGTGGAATGTTAATGGCAGAACAATTTGGTAACGTGTCATACTTAGAAGTTTTACAATATTCATTTTATCCTGTTATTTTAATATTATGCACATTTATATCGATTCATTTAGGCATGTTTAAAGGAAAGCAAACAACTTAACAGAAAGCGCACGCGAAGAATTGAACGCGTGCGCTTTTCCTATTTCCAAGTCTCGTCTGGAAGTATATAATCACGTTTTCTTTGATGTGATACATAGGGATTGCCTTGTACTGTAAATCTTAAAGGTTTATGTGTCCAATGACCTTTATTAGGTATACCGATGCGTGGGCTTTCTACAATTTTTCTTGGATATTTACGGTTTTTTGTATCGATTTTAAGACGGCCTTCATTTAGGCGTGTGCCATCAATGGTACGTGGAATTTGCATGGCAGTAGTAAATTTACCAGGTCCATTGGTAAGCTCGTAGCCTGATTTACCTCGGTTTTGAATCATCATTTCGATGCCATCTTCGGGTTCGATTGCACGAATTAATACCCCTTCAGGTACACCTTTAGCTTGTGTGACAAAATTGATAAGTAAGTAACGATGCATCATATGGCCATAAATGGTGCCGCCTAATTGATAAAGCGAACGCACTTTAGGTGTACGCTTTCCTTGATAGCCATGTGCTGCTCGATCATCAAAACCTAAATACGCTTCCGTCTCCACGATATATCCCGTATACGTTGTTTGCGCACTTTCATAAATTATTTTAACGCCAAGTAAATCTTTGGCCACCTCAATTGTTGGTCGATGTATAAAATCCATAACGAACTGCCTCCAATATGTCATTACTCTAAGTGTAACGAAAAGCAACCGTTGCGTACAAGAAGAACACATGAACAATTTTAATCTTAACAATAAGCATTATTATTGTTAAAAATCAATATTTAAATTTTAACTAAAGTTTAATATAATTATGATATGGTTTTATATAGATTACAATTGAAAAGGAGGACTATCTTTTATGATAGCAACACAGCAAGTTGGTTTTTTAGAAGCTTTTAAGCTTTTTTGGTTGAACTATGTCAACTTTAAAGGCCGCAGCCGTCGTAGTGAGTATTGGTGGGTCATGTTATGGCATACAATTATTATTCTGCCATTAGTTATTTTAGGTTTTATATCACTCATTATTACACCAATATTAGCATTCATCATCTTCTTTATAATAATATTGTATTGTTTTGCAACGATGATTCCTAATTTGGCACTTACAGTGAGACGTTTTCATGATAATGGATTCTCAATGTTAATACCGATTATAAATGTGGTAATAGGTATTTTATGTAATATTGTAAATATTTTTATAGAACAGACAGATGTTTATCAAGCTGGAAACAGTACGATTACAGCACATTCCGGTTTCATACCATTTTTTGTTGCAATAATTTTTATGTTTGTCATGTTCGGTTTGCAGATCTTTACATTAGTGATATGTCTGTTAGATAGTAAAAAAGAGACGAACCAATACGGACCTTCTCCTAAATATGTGCAAAACGCAACACCATACAAAGGTGTAAATGATGGTGGAATGACACATGAAGGAAGCAGTATGTCACATGCCAATGAACATCTAGACACTAATGCAGATACATCGTATCCACATAAAGAGGAAGAGATGTCAGACTACAAAAACAGATAATACCCAATAATGCAGAACGACTATCGCTACGATGGCTATTCTGCTTTTTTATTAGTGACATCTGTATGTAAACTATATAAGTCTTTTTGACAAATATATTTGTCAAATTAAAACGTGTTATAGTATACTTACAATATCAAATATAGAAAGGGCGATACGCTATGTCATTAAAGGTGGCACATGTCAGCAAGAAATTTAAAGATGTCACAGCCGTCAATGATATTTCATTCGAGCTCGAAACTGGCAAAATGTTAGGGTTTTTAGGACGAAATGGTGCGGGTAAAACGACAACTTTCAGAATGATTTTAGGTTTAACAGAACCTACACAAGGTGATATCTATTTTAACGATGAGAAAATAAAGGCATCACATTATGACGTAATTGGTTATTTACCTGAAGAGCGAGGATTACATGCCAAATTAAAGGTGGAAGAAGAATTGACCTATTTGGCGACATTAAAAGGAATGTCTAAAAAAGATATTAAAGGTGCGATCGACTATTGGTTAGAACGATTTCAAATTACAGAACATCGTGATAAAAAGATCGAATCTTTATCAAAAGGGAATCAACAAAAAGTACAACTCCTAGCGAGTATGATTCATGAACCGGAGTTGCTCATTTTAGATGAACCTTTCAGCGGACTTGATCCTGTTAATGTTGAACTATTAAAAAAAGCCGTTATTGAATTGAATCAAAAAGGTACAACTATCATTTTTAGTTCGCATCGTATGGAACATATTGAAGAACTTTGTGATGACGTATGCATTATAAATAATGGCCAAATGGTAGTACAGGGGCCAATCCAAACGGTGAAGCGTAACAGTGGATATCAACGTGTTGTGATTGAAACGACATATGATTTACATGACTTTGAAGATATCCCTGGCGTTGTTGATACGCAACATACACCACAAAAATATGTGTTTATTATTGAAAATGAAGACGTTGCGAAAACACTCTATGCCCGAATACAATCCCTTGATTTTGTCAAACATTTTGAAGTGCTTGATCCTACAATTAAAGAGATATTTATTGAGAAAGTAGGTGATCGTCATGCGTAAATTTTTAGCAACGTTTAAGTTAACTTATTTCAATAAATTAAAATCAAAAGCATTTATCATTTCAACGATTTTATTTATGTTGGCAATTATTGGATTAGCAAATGCGGATAAAATCATTAAAATGTTTGATGATGGACAAGACAATATTGCAGTGGTTACGAAAGACGAACGTGTTTTTCAATACATTAAAAAAACGAATGAATCACTGCATAAAGGGGTACATTATAAAAAACTTTCAGCTTCTAAAGTGGATCAAGCTTTAAAAGACGAATCGATTGATCAAGCATATATGATTCACACAGAGGGTGATCGTATATCAGCGACAATTAAAGCGAGTAAACAACCTTCTGAAATCGATCAAAAAGAATTACAAACGATATTAACGCAATTTCAATCGCAAAAAGTTGCTCAAAAGTTGGGTTTAACGCCCAACGAACAAAAGGAACTATTTACACCTAGTACCGTTGATACGAAAGTAATCAAAGTGGGTGAAGGACAATCGATTGATCAAAATGAGAAAGCCTTCAGTTCATTTATCGTTATGATTGGCAGTCTTTTAATGATGTTTATCATAATTAATTATGCTAACCAAATTGCAATGGAAGTCGCTACAGAAAAAACATCAAGAGTTTCTGAAATGATTATTACAAGTGTGAAGCCATCGCTACATATTATTGCAAAAATTACGGCTGTTCTTAGTGTTGCATTGACACAAATTGCCGCAATTGGATTGACGGTGATTGCGTGTGTATTCTTTTTTGATCTTGGAAAAACTTTAAAAGGCTTAGATTTTGTATTCACACCACATATTACAAGATTAATAATTTTTGGCATTATCTTTTTAATCATAGGGGTGTTTACGTATGTCATATTTGCTGCGATTTTAGGTAACTTAACAGCAAGAATAGAAGATATGGGTCAAACGTTAATGCCATTGACAATGTTAATGATTGCAAGTTTTTATACTGGTTACATTGGTGGGCTTACAAATCCTGATAACATTTTCATTAAAATCACAAGCTATGTTCCATTTTTCTCGCCATTTGTTACCTTTGCAAGATTATCCATTCCTGAGACACCGACATACGAAGCAATTATTGCTATCGTGATTCACCTTGTGCTCATATTAGTCCTATTTTATTTCGCAACAAAATCGTATCAAAACGCGGTTTTAACCTTTGAAAAAGGATGGTGGAAGGCGTTTAAACGCGTCATTCAAAAATAATATTATAGCGATAACGGTAACATAATAGCAAAATCAACGAGTCTTCAAAAGCCGATGAGATACGGTTTTTGAAGGCTTTTCTAATTGACACAAAAATTCTATCCACAAGTATAGACGAAACTGATACAATAAATAAAAAGTATTCGAGGTGGAAACATGGGCATTTTGTATCCCATTGCCATATTCATTTTGGCTGGTTTATGTGAAATTGGAGGGGGATATCTCATTTGGTTGTGGTTAAGAGATGAAAAGCCTATGTGGTTAGGATTAGCCGGAGGTATCATTTTAATGCTTTATGGTATCGTAGCAACGTTTCAAAGTTTTCCAACGTTTGGACGTGTCTATGCTGCATATGGCGGCGTATTTATCATTTTAAGCTTGCTATGGGCATATTGGATTGACCATGAACCACCTGATAAATTTGATATTATAGGCGGTATCATTTGTATTGTAGGGGTATTAGTGATGGTGCTTCCGTCAAGAGGTTGATTGAGGTGCATTTAAAGGAGTTAGATGAATGTATGAAAATTGGGATTGAACATCAAGCGAATGGCATAGATTTAATAAAAATACATCATAAAACAGTGTCTATCGTATTCACAAATTATGGCGCGCGTATTGTCAGTTGGAAAATCGATCATAACAATATTGTTTTAGGAAATGAAGTTGAAGCAGATGAATTTTATCCGAACGATCCTTACTATTTTGGTGCAACCATTGGACGCTATGCAGGAAGAATCGAAAGCGGTTCATTCAAGTTAAATAATCATACGTATGAAGTGGAAACAAATGCCGGAGGCCAGCATTTACATGGAGGTTCTCATGGATTGTCTTCACGTTTATTTGAATATGAAACAGAACAACATATTGATCATGTGAAAGTGATATTTACAACACAATTACAAAGTTCTGAAGATAATTTCCCGGGTAATATGGATATTCGTATTGCCTTTACGTATGATATGACGAATACATGGACGATTGAATACTATGCATCTTCAACGGAAGATACACTTTTTAATCCTTCCAACCATGTTTATTTTAATTTAAATCCAGATAATCGGACGGTTGATAATCACGTGTTGAAAAGTGATAAATTACATTTATTCCCATTAAATGATAGTCGCTTACCTCAAAATAAGCCGATTGATTTAATTAAAACACTTGGTATGAATCAAGTTCCAATTCAAGCTTTATTTCAAACAAAAGATCCTAGAATATCCCCTCAAATACAGAGATTCAAAGGGTTAGATCATCCATTTGAAGTGGCCGAAGGGAAATTGACTTTAGCCACTTCGCATTTAAAATTGCATGTGGTTACAGATCGTCCTCAAATTGTGATTTATACGTTTAATTCTCCAGAAAAAGTTGGAAATCCAAAGCAACTTTTTAAATCTCATTCAGGTATTGCTTTAGAAACACAAAGTATGCCTAATGATATCCATATGTTCGGAGAAAAAGCACATTCAATTTTGCGTGGTAATGTACCATTTTATTCGAAGACATCCTATCAAGTTGAATGAAAGATATCATGAATTATGAGCATTAAAGGAGATGACACGATGCGCACACGCTTAAAAGAATTACGTGCGCGAGAGGGGTACAATCAAACGGAATTGGCTAAAAAAGCACGAATATCTAGACAAACTGTCTCGCTCATTGAACGTAATGAATTTATGCCCTCTATTATAACGGCGTTTAAAATCGCACGTATATTTGGAGAAAAAGTAGAAGATGTTTTTATATTTGATAAAGAACTATAACAACATGCACAAAGTAGCGTAACCTTTCTTACGAATAGCCTTCGCAGTTCATCTAAAAATGAAATGCGAAGGCTATTGTTGTTTGAGTGGTGAGTGATTAAAAGCAACACATGGTTATCCAGTTTGTATATATGTGATGTTTAAAGGTAGGGAACAGAGAGGGTATGTCGATGGCTAGCGTGAATTATGAACATCTAGCCAAAAGTTTTTCTAATTTTAAACGACGTTCTGCAGTAATATATGGATTTTGAATCGCATACGACAGCTGAGCTTTATTTTTTTTATCATTATAATATAAGTCATTTAAAGCTTGAACAGAGAGACGTGTGTCTTCAGGAGCCTCTTTAATCAATTTTAATGTGCTGTTAGGATATACGATGCCTTCATGAATAACTCTAAAATAACATCCTGTTTTTCCAGTTGCCATCATACGTTTCATGATGCCATTATATTGATATTTACGTTGAATTTTATTACAAGGTTCCCTGATTTCGGATACTTCTATAATTGCTTCACCAATTTGATATTGGTTTCCAAAGTACAATTCATTTTCATCAATATCATTAACAGAAATGTTCTCCCCAAAAAAAGCATGGTCAGGTATAGGTGAAATCACATCTTTCCACATTGAATAGTGTGCTGTACTGAATAAACATACGGCTTTATCAGGGCCACCATGACCATGATAGGCTTGTTCGTCACCTTCAAATCCTAACTTAGAAAGCCAGATGGGTGCATCTATAGGTGTTTTATCCATACCACTTTTCATAGGTTGATTATCATAATGTAACGTTTTAACTTTGCCCGCACAAATCGCTTTGATTGTGTAGTCCATAATTGAACCTCCTCACATGTTGGTGCTTTTATTGTATAGGAAAAGCAGTAAAACGTCTTGTTGTGGGTGCCATTATGATGAATATTCATGTAAAATAAAAGTATAAATTAAAAAGGGAGCGTCAAAAGATGGATACGAAACAACTTAAATTAATGACATTAAAAGATGCTGTTGCTCGTATTGAAGATGGCATGATTCTAGGTTTAGGAACAGGTAGTACGATAGCGTTATTAGTTCCCGAAATCGCCAAACTGATCGAAAAAGGTTATCATCTCAAAGGCGTCTGTACATCAGAACGCACAGCTTCTCAAGCTAAGTCGCTTAACATTCCAATATTAGATATTAATGATGTGGATAAAATTGATTTAGCTATTGATGGTGCGGATGAAATTGATCCTAATTTGAACTTAATCAAAGGTGGGGGTGGCGCGTTATTTAGAGAAAAAGTCATTGATGCATTCGCGACGCGATTTATCGTTTTAGCAGATCAAACAAAATGTGTCTCATATTTAGGAGAAACATTTAAACTACCTGTAGAAGTGGATCAATTTAATTGGTATCAACTCGCGAAACAAATCGAAGCTGCTTATCCAGTAAAGGTATGTCGTCGAATGAAAGAAGATATACCTTTGATTACAGATAACGGCAATTATATTCTAGATATTGAAATGACATCTCAAATTGATCCTTATGCTTTTCATGAGTATCTTATTCATTTAACTGGTGTACTTGAAACTGGTTACTTTTTAGATGTTGCGGATGAGGCTATTGTTGGAACAGAGTCTGGTGTTAAATTTTTAACGAAATGATATGAATCTTATGGTCGCTTAAGAGATTTATGATAAATACCCATTAAAAAACCTTCAAAGTTCATGATTTAATGATCTTTGAAGGTTTACGTAATATTAAAGAATGTTACGCGATTTTATCCATAACTTAACGACGTAGATGTCTATGTTTGCGTTTTAAAGTTTGTGGTTCGTCTTCTTGTACGATGGCACGTGCACGTGTTTCTTCGCTTACATTTAATTGATGTTCCGTGTCATTGACATGCCTAGGTTCGGCATGTTCGGTGTGTGTTTCTTGTGCCTCAGAGGCAGGTTGCTCATGGTGAGTGGCTGCTCTATCTGCCTCTTCTATTTCCGCTTCACGCTCTTGATTATAAAACATAGGTGTATCATCATCGTCTCCTTTATGATGCGGTAAAATGAGACGCTTGATTAAGCTAAATAAAATCACGATTACCGCAACTGCAGCAGTCGCATAGGCAAGGACTTGCATTGAGAAAATATCCCCAATTTCTTCACTAAAGAAAAAGACTTTTGCAAAAGACATGGCTGCATGGAATAGGGTGGCAATATAGATGGCACGTCCGCCTGTGCCTCTTACAAGTTCACCAGCAATCATTGAAAATGAGAATACGTAAATGGCACTGTACATTGTATATGGCATCCCAAATGCAGTATTCACATCCCAGATTAAGTAAAGCAAACTCACACCAATATTCGCAAATAAAAACGGTAAACGTCTTTCAACGATATTGAGTAAATATGCGCGAAAACCAAATTCAATAAAGAATGCCATGAAAAGATGTCCAATTAAAATCGCCCATATTGTTTCAGATAAATCTTTAGCTTGTAATAAAATAAAGCTATTTCCATACGTGTTAAAACTATACATACCAATAATAAAAATAATTAAAGGTAATGTTAAAGCAAGAATAAGGCGCTCAATTACTTTTAAGCTTAATCCTAATTTGAAACCTTCAAGCTGTTCTTTTTTGTGCTTGAAGATAAGTATACAAATGATAGCAGCAATAAATGGTCCTAAACTATTTAATGAAAACACAAAATTTTTCAAACCAGATGCTTGTTGAAAATCTCTTAAAATTATCGGGCTCGCGTATGCAATCACAAAGAAAATAAAAATCGTCATCGCCCATTGAAAGCCAGATATACGAGAATGGTTCATATTTAATCCTCCATATTCAAGGTCCGCGAAATTGTCTTTTTTTGAGATATGAGGCGTACAACATCCAAATCATATCAAATTAATATAAGAATCTAGCTTACATTATAACGGTATATTTACAATAAATAAATTGATGCGTTAAATTATCATCTAATTGTAATAAAAGTATAACCTTGAAAGCGTTTTTATGCTGAAGTGAACAGGGTATAATAAAGTTAGATAATGATTCGTAAAATCATAATATGCAACGTAATTTCATTATACGGCACATTGTTTTTGCACATGTCATTCAATGTAGTGAAAGGGGATACTTTAAATGTACCAACCACCACAACGAGAAATTTGGACAGGTCGATTAGATAGTGATGTTGAACGTGATGCATTTCGCCATTTTCAAACCATTCATTTCGGCGACGTTCATCACATTACACCGCACGCAAATGGCGTCGCATTATTGGGATATGCGGTAGATAAAGGCGTTGAATTAAACAAAGGACGTATAGGAGCCAAAGAGGGACCTGATGCTATAAAAAAAGCGCTCGCTAGTCTTCCGGCAGCGACCGACATTCCTATTATTGATTATGGCAACGTAACGCATAGTCATACGCAACTGATTGAAACACAAAAAGTATTTGGTACATATGTTCACCAGCTAATAGAAACACATCAACGTACTTATTTGTTAGGAGGCGGACATGATATTGCTTATGCCCAATATTTAGGAGTGCGCACAGCTTATCCAAATCAATCTATAGGCGTGATAAATATAGATGCCCATTTTGATAATCGTAAAGAAGAGGTATCTACATCTGGTACAAGTTTCCGACAAATGTTAGAAGAAGATGCTAATTTAGATTATTTTGTAATAGGCATCCAAAGACCCGGTAATACGCCAAGTTTGTTTCAATATGCAGATGATACCCATACCCAATACGTATTAGCAGAAGAGCTTGTCGATCACATCGACCCTCGTATTAAAGACAAAATTGAGCATTTTATAACGCACCATGATGTGATTTTATTCACAATTTGTATAGACGTTATCGATAGTGCCTATGCCCCTGGCGTTAGTGCAAGTGGAGTATTAGGCCTAACACCCCATTGTGTTTTATCACTTGCCAAACGCATTCTTCAGTTTGACAATGTCACGACAGTAAGTATCGCTGAGATGAATCCTACTTATGACGTAGACCAGCGTACAGCGAAACTGATTGGACATTATTTGTCTCACTTTATACACTATTCATAAAAAAACTGCTTCTTAAATCAATACGTTTTTAAATCAACCTACAAAATGCATCACAACTGTATTTTGTAGGCTTTTCTTATATTGGAGACTCGTTGTTTTGCAATGACCAGTATGTTTGAATTTTGGATAATAGTGCGGTCATTTGTGGTGTGAACTGTCTATTTTTTGCAAAGTTGATATAAATCGTCCGGTTAATTTTAGGGTAAATTGGAATCGCGTCGAGATGACTGGTTTTAAATGATTGGTAATAAATTCGTGGAATAACCGCATATCCCATATGTTGATGTACAAAGTTTGTCGCCACTTCAAAGCGTTCAACTTCCATAACAATATTTGGATGCGCTTGTAAATGTGTAAAATAATCATCTATATGCTTACGTACTTGGTACGGACGGATAGGGACGATTAACGGTAATCCTTGAATAGACATAGACTTTTTTCCTTTAAAGGCATCTTTTGGTGTAAGTACCACATAATCTTCTGTATATAACGGGATTGATATAATGGCTTCATGTTTAATTTTATCATTGGATATTCCAAAATGAATTTCAAAATCTAGTAAATGTTGAGTCAATGTATTCAAATCTAAAATTTCAGTAACTTGATAATGCTGATCTAAATGTTCTAATTGATGTTGCTTTATTATGGTAGCAATCCAATGTGCAGTAGATTCTAAAATTGAAATTTTTATTTTTGGCGTCTGACTGACTTTTAAATCATACATTTGTTCTAATGTTAAATGATATTGATGCACCAAATGCTTCGCGTGATTGTAAAATTGAATGCCTTTTTCAGTTATAGATATATCTTTTGTAGTACGTTGAAGTAATGCATATCCTAATTGTTGTTCCATCTTTTTTATCGTTGCAGTTAGTGAAGGTTGGCTAATGTGCAATGCGCGTGCAGCTTTTGTAAAGCTATTTTGGTTTACCACTTCTATAAAATACTCTAATTGAACAATTTTCATCATGCTACCACCTATTTATAGTTTTTGTTTATTAATAATTAGTTTATTTATATTGGTTGTTTATATCTTAGCATATTACAATAACAATATGGCAAGTTGTCGTGTACGGAACGTCAACCACTTTATACACAAGGGAGAAATTAATTTTAAATAATGTCTAAACATAGAGTGGATATAAATGTAAGGGGGTGTATTGAGATAATTCAACTAAAATCTAATTCTCGAACTCGCGTACACCCAATGTGGCGTTTTTGACTATTGAATTCTATGTGATGTGCTTTTTTATTCCAATTGCGTTACTTATACTTTGAACAAAGGGAGAGATGGACGATGTCTAGAGAAATTAAAGCTAAAAAAGGACTTGAAATTGAATGTAAAGGGTGGGAACAAGAAGCTGTTTTACGCATGCTTTATAATAACTTAGATCCAGAAGTTGCAGAACATCCAGAAAAGCTCGTGGTCTACGGAGGCATTGGTAAAGCGGCACGTAATTGGGAATCTTTTGACGCAATTGTGGATACGTTACGTCGCCTTGAAAAAGATGAAACAATGTTAGTTCAATCAGGTAAACCTGTAGCCGTATTTAAAACGCACGAAGAAGCGCCACGGGTTTTATTATCCAATTCAGTTCTTGTACCGAAGTGGGCAAATTGGGACCATTTCCACGAATTAGATAAAAAAGGACTGATGATGTACGGGCAAATGACGGCAGGAAGTTGGATTTATATCGGTTCTCAAGGCATCGTTCAAGGAACATATGAAACATTTGCAGAATGTGCGAATCAACATTTTAACGGCTCATTAAAAGGTACAATTACGTTAACAGCGGGTCTTGGTGGAATGGGAGGCGCCCAACCATTGGCGGTCACAATGAATGAAGGGGTTGTCATTGGAGTCGATGTGGATGCATCTCGCATACAAAAGCGAATCGATACACGTTATTGTGACATTATGACACATTCATTAGATGAAGCATTAGAAAAGGCTGAAGAAGCTAAAAATAAGGGAGAGGCATTATCTATTGGTTTAGTTGGGAATGCAGCTGAAATTCACCATGAGATATTAAAGCGTCATTTTAAAATTGATATTGTCACAGACCAAACTTCGGCGCATGATCCACTTAATGGTTATGTACCTGAAGGGTATTCTTTAGAAGCGGCTACACAATTACGAGAGTCTGACCCAGAAACATATGTACAGTTATCATCACAATCTATGAAAAAACATGTTGAGGCGATGCTGAAATTTCAGGAACAAGGTGCG
This sequence comes from Staphylococcus hyicus, assembly GCF_000816085.1. Classification (NCBI taxonomy): domain Bacteria; kingdom Bacillati; phylum Bacillota; class Bacilli; order Caryophanales; family Staphylococcaceae; genus Staphylococcus; species Staphylococcus hyicus. Next base: position 633,170 of record NZ_CP008747.1, read on the forward strand.
ATTGCGTTTGATTATGGTAATAACATTCGACAAGTAGCATACGACCAAGGATTAGAAGAAGCATTTGATTTCCCTGGCTTTGTACCTGCGTATATTCGCCCGTTGTTCTGTGAAGGTAAAGGACCGTTTCGCTTCGCAGCTTTATCAGGCGATCCTAAAGATATTGAACGTGCAGATCAACTCATGAGAGAATTATTCCCTGAAGACGAAAAATTAATGCGTTGGCTCGATATGGCGAGTGAGAAAATTGCTTTCCAGGGTCTGCCATCTCGCATTGCATGGCTTGGTTATGGTGAGCGTGCAAAAATGGGACTCGCACTCAATGAGTTGGTACGTAAGGGTGACATTTCTGCACCGATTGTTATCGGTCGAGACCATTTAGACTCAGGTTCAGTAGCATCTCCAAACCGGGAAACAGAATCTATGAAAGATGGTTCAGATGCTGTAGGGGATTGGGCGATTTTAAATGCATTAGTCAATACTGCTGCAGGAGGATCATGGATATCTGTGCATCATGGTGGCGGTGTCGGTATGGGGTATTCTTTACATGCAGGAATGGTTGTTGTAGCAGATGGCTCTGAACGTGCAGAACGACGATTAAAACGTGTATTAACGACAGATCCGGGTATGGGTGTGGTAAGACATGCAGATGCTGGTTATGATATTGCGGTTGAAACGGCAAAAAATAAAGGTCTGGATATTCCCATGATTACAGGTAAAGGTGATGACAAATAATGAATGATTTAATAATTCAAAACATTAAACAATTGATTTTACCAAAATCGACAGAACATCCTTTAAAAGGTGCAGAGTTAGATGAACTGAAAATTATAGAAAATGGTACAGTTGTTATCCAAGGTGATAAAATAGTATATTCAGGACCACATACAGACGATTATGAGGCGAAAGAAACGATTGATGCGACTGGTAAAGTTGTGTCACCATCTCTTGTAGATGCCCATACCCATTTAGTTCATGGAGGTTCACGTGAACATGAAATGTCACTAAAGCGTCAAGGGGTATCTTATCTTGAAATTTTAGAACAAGGGGGTGGCATACTTTCAACAGTAAAAGCAACAAGACAAACAAGTGAAGAGGCGTTGTTTCAAAAAGCAGAACACGACTTGTTAACAATGATGCACCATGGCGTACTGGCGGTTGAAAGTAAAAGTGGTTACGGATTAGACAAAGAAAATGAATTGAAACAACTCAAAGTTTCACGCCGTTTACAAGAAAAATATAATTTAGATATGCGACATACCTTTTTAGGACCACATGCGGTGCCCCAAGATGCAGAATCTAATGACGCCTTTTTAGAAGATATGATTCAACTTTTACCAGAAGTTAAAAAATATGCGGATTTTGCAGATATATTCTGTGAAACGGGTGTATTTACCATTGAAGAATCAAAACGCTATATGGAAGCTGCTAAAAAAGAAGGTTTTAAAGTTAAAATTCATGCAGATGAAATCGATCCTCTAGGTGGACTTGGTTTAGCAATTGACGAAAAAGCCATTTCAGCAGATCATCTTGTTGCTTCTAGTGAAGAAGACAAGACAAAGTTAAATGGTTCTGATACAGTTGCGGTATTATTACCAGGTACAACGTTTTACTTAGGTAAAAATGAGTACGCGGATGCACGTGGAATGATTGATTATAATGGAGCTATCGCAATTGCTACAGATTTTAATCCTGGAAGTTGTGTCACAAATAACTTACAAATGGTGATGGCAATTGCGGCTTTGAAATTAAAGTTATCACCAAATGAAATTTGGAATGCGGTCACAGTCAATGCAGCAAAAGCGATTGATTTAGATGCAGGCACAATAAATGAAGGTGATAAAGCAAACATAGTCATTTGGCATGCGCCAAATCATGAATATATTCCATACCATTACGGTATTAATCATGTAGAAACCGTAATTAAAGATGGCAAAGTCATTATCCATCATGATTTGGCCATTCAATAATATAAGGACAATTTAGTCATTTCCATAACGGGGCATGGACATAAATCATTTCAATTTTGATTGGTCCAAACGCCTCGTTTTTCTAAACGACGCACCTCAAAATGGATTTTCGCTTTCGGCTTAAATCTTTAGAAGTCTCAGCTAAGGAAGTAATCAGAGTTTTTAATTTACCATCTGTATCCTCATAAAGACTAAATTTATATATTAATATAACCAACAAAGTTCATGTACGAAGAATTTTGTTGTTTTTTTATTAACAGGATAGCTATATCCAAGCCCGATTTTCATAATGACACCTGGTGGAAATACGATGTTTATTTGGGGATAATGAATATACACAGTATTTAAAATTAAAAGGATTATGATTTTTCCTATAACAATTTGAAGAAAGAGGGGGTACTATGTCAAACCGTTTTAATCAATGTATCGAATGGAGACGACATTTCCATAAATATCCAGAGTGTTCTAATAACGAATATCAAACGACTGAAACATTAAAAGACATATTAAAAGCTATGGATATTACAATTCTTGACGTTCCGCTTAAAACAGGCATTGTTGCTGAAATAGGGAAAGGGAAATCGATGATTGCGATTCGTTCAGACATTGATGCACTTCCGATTAGAGAACAGACGACGTTGGCGTTTAAGTCGCGTGTCGATGGCGTCATGCATGCTTGCGGGCATGATTTGCATATGGCAAGTATTCTAGGTACTGCAATGCAACTTAAATTGTATGAAACGGAGTTGAACGGTCGTGTGCGTATCATCTTCCAAGCAGCGGAAGAAGTTGGTAATGGTGCAATAGAAGTTGTTGAAACAGGCATTTTGAGAGATGCTAAAGCGATTATAGGGTTTCACAATGACCCTACATTAAAATTAGGAGAATGGCGTGCAAAGTCTGGTGTAATGACGTCGAATGTTGATCGCTTTAAACTTATTATCAAGGCTAAAGGAGCACATGCTGCAATGCCGCAAGATGCCAAAGATCCAAGTATTGTTATCGCGCAGTTGGTCCAAAGTTTTCAAAGTATTGTAAGTCGTAATATTGCATCTTATGAAGAAGCGGTAGTAACGGTAGGACAAATACATTGTGGTCAAACGTGGAACGTCATTCCCGATGATGCGTTTATAGAAGGAACTGTGCGTACGTTTGACGCAGAAATTCAAAATAGAGTTGAAACACGAATGGCGCAAATATGTAAAGGCATTGCTACTCAATTTGATGTCAAAATTGATTTTAATTACCAGAAAGTGACAGCTGCAGTAGACAATACAGCGTCATTACATCAAACTGCAATGCAAGCAGCAAAAGATGCTGGCTATCATGTCGATGAACTAAAAAGGCCATTGACAATTGGGGAGGACTTTTCGGGCTACCAGCGTGTAGCACCAACTTATTTTGCAATGATTGGTTCAAATAGTGATTACCCACTGCATCATCCTAAGTTTGACCCGGAAGAGGAAATGTTACGTCAAGTACCGGATTATTTCGTAAAATTCAGCCATCTGCTTCTTAATGAATAATAGATGATTGACGAATGGCAATATTTCATGTAAAGTTTAACAGTAAAATTAAATACTTCATATCAAGAGAAGTGGAGGGACTGGCCCTTTGATACTTCGGCAACATGGTCATGCGTGTGCCAATTCCAGAAGCTTTAAGGCTGAAGATAAGAAGTTCGAGAAACGAAATCAGGTCAAGCCCTAATAGTATCTATGCGCATGATAGACTATTAGGGCTTGACCTTAATTTATTTTAAGGAGAAAAGCATGTCTAAAGAATATAAAAATCACATGAATGGGTGGGCGTTACTTCCTTTAGTAATTTTTATTTGTATATTTTTAGGTGCAGGTATCATTACTCAAGACTTTACGTTTATGCCATTGAATGTAGCTGCAATCATTGGCGTGATAGTGGCTTTACTTATGAATCGCAAAGAAAATTTCACGCGTAAAGTAGAAGTTTTTGCGAAGAGTGCGGGGCATCCTAACATTATTTTAATGATGTTTATTTTTATTTTAGCTGGTGCGTTTTCAAAAACCGCTGAAAAAATGGGAGGCGTGGAATCCATTGTCAATTTTGGATTATCTATGATTCCTCAAAATTTACTTATTGTAGGTTTGTTTATCATATGTATGTTTGTTTCAATTTCTATGGGGACATCTGTAGGAACTGTGGCAGCTATTGCGCCAGTAGGTTACGGATTGAGTCAAGCGACTGATATTCCTTCTGCATTGGCAATGGCTACTGTCGTTGGTGGTGCAATGTTCGGTGATAATTTATCAATGATTTCCGACACAACAATAGCAGCTGTGAGAACACAGCGTACACAAATGGCAGATAAATTTAAAGTGAATTTTCGTATCGTTTTACCGGGTGCCATAGTTACGATTATTATTTTATGGGTTTTGACGCTTGGCAATCACGTGAATCATGGCCAAAGTTACGACTACAGTTTTATTAAAATCATTCCATACTTACTTGTGCTTATTTTAGCTTTAATTGGGATTAATGTTGTGATTGTGTTGTTAGGTGGGATTCTACTCTCAGGTATCATCGGAATCATTGATCGTTCTTTTGATTTAGCTGGATTTTTAAAAGCCATCTCTGAAGGTATCATAGGGATGGAAGATATTGCGATTATTGCTCTGTTAATTGGAGGAATGATTGGACTCGTTGAGCACAACGGGGGAATTAACTGGCTACTTCATAAAGTTAAAAGTAAAATTAAATCCCGTCGGGGCGCTGAATTTGGCATAGCCAGTCTTGTAAGTGTAGCGGATATTTCTACAGCGAATAATACGATATCAATTATTATGTCAGGTCCTTTAGCAAAAGATATTGCAGATGAATATCAAATTGATCGCCGTAAATCTGCGAGTATTTTAGATATATTTGGAAGTGCGTGGCAAGGATTTATACCATATAGCCCTCAACTCATTGCGGCAGCTGGAGTTGCAGGTATTTCTCCTGTAATGTTAGTCCCATATTCCATATATCCTGTAATGTTGGCAATGTGTGGAATCATTGCTATTTTCTTTAATTTACCAAAATTGAAACGCGATGCGTAGTAACAGTGACATCAAAAGGGTATAATGAAGTAATGAATGAACTTTCATAAGTGATGCTTCAAGTAACGATGCAAGGCATACGTGAGTTTGGACAATGTCTGTCAGGCATTTTAACTGAGTGAAAAGGACGTACACATTAAAAAGAGAAATAGGGTTTAAAGTGAGGAGAATTGCCATGAATAATACGCAAAATGAAAGGGTCGAAGTTAATATCGTCCGATTGATTAAAACATCACCTGAATTTCTTTATCAGGCGTGGACTGATCCTGAAATGTTGCGTCATTGGTTTATGACCACATCCAGGACGAATAAAAGTTTTGCAAGTGACGTTACAGAAGGTGGTCGTTATCAAATTATTGATCAGCGTCAAGGTAAAAAAATTCGCGTTGAAGGTACGTATCAAAAGCTATTGCCAGGGGAAGAACTCGCACTAACAATTCAAATGCCGGATTTTAGTGAACAACAAGATGACATATCAGTTTATTTTGAAGAGCGAAGCCCTGGTATTACACAAATGACATTTAACTATAAAAGCGATATACCAAAAGAGAGACGTCTGACGCAATTAGAATACAAGCAAAAAAAGAAAGCATACCATGATAACACTGTACATGGATTTGAAAATATGTTCGATACGATGCAAAAATTTGTTGAAGAACAAACAGAGATTAATCAGAACTAACAGTAAATGACTAATAGCCATCAAAAGCCATTCGATATGAACGACTTTTGATGGCTATTGCTATGTGACTTAGACTTATTGACATGCATTCGAAAGGATCTTATTATCGTTTAACATAAAAAATGTAAATCTAAGAAATGCGAATGATATGGGCATGTGGTTGTAAAGGGGCGTATGCTTGGTAAATATCGATATGATGACGTGATAAAAGACTAAGCGTAGTACCGGCTTCTTCAAGCGTACACGTTAATGTTAATATATTTTTGCGTACTGTATATTTTAATTGGAGCTTTGTTCCGTGATGTAAAACTTCGATGACCTTATCTTTTATAAACGGATCAGTAAGTCCATCAATATAAAATTCGAAACGACGCTCAGTGAGTGCCAATTGGTCAAATGGTATCAATTCATGTTCAAATTTTGTTCGAATAACTTGATACACTGTGTAGTAATGAAACCCCAAAAAGCTAAGTAAATAAGGTAGCGCGAGTTTTTGAATGTGTACGCGAAGTAAATATGTTTTTTGAACTTTTGTAAACTCGTATTTTAATGAAGATGGTAAGTTAACGTGTTGAAGTAGCCGACTTAATTGCGTACGATTTTTGCGGCGATTTAACTCTGCAATATGAATGGTATAACTTTCTAACTTATCAATAAGCATTACATGTCCTCTTTTAACTATGATTTATTAAATTCATTGTACCATTCTAAAATTTAAAAAGCATTAGGACTAAAGGCGGAAACATTTAAAAATACACGGTATAAATTTACTGAATTGTATTGTCAAGCAATTGTAGTTGTGTTAATATTCTGAATATTAAAATAACAACGAGGTGACAACAATGCTACGACAAATTGGACAATTTGCTTCAAAAACATTTTTAGTATGGATGCTACTGACAAGTTTTTTAGGGTTTATCGTGCCATCCGCATTTACTCATTTTGCACCGTGGATTCCTTATTTATTAGGTGTGGTTATGTTAGGAATGGGGTTATCCATTCGATTGGATGATTTTAAAATTGTATTTAAGTACCCAAAACCTGTCATCATTGGCGTAGTCTTACAATATACGATTATGCCATTATTAGCTTATTTAATCGTAAAATTATTTCATTTATCCCCAGAAGTTGCCATTGGAGTCTTACTCGTTGGATGCTGTCCGGGTGGAACTTCAAGCAACGTCATTAGCTATTTAGCAAAAGCCAATGTGGCGTTATCAGTGGCTGTAACATCAGTGTCTACGATTTTATCACCATTTGTAACACCGTCACTGATGTTTTTGATGGCGCATCAATGGATGGACGTCTCATTTTTGAGTATGTTTGAATCGGTTTCAAAAGTGGTGCTTATCCCTATCATTGCGGGGTTAATCATTCAAAGAGTCTTTTATAAAGCTGCTGAAAAAGCAGACGATATTTTACCGTTAGTATCTGTCGTTGCGATTTCAATTATATTAGGTACGGTTGTCGCGAGTAGCAAGACTTTAATTATTGAAACAGGATTACTTATTTTTGCTGTGGTGATTTTACATAACGTATTAGGCTATTTAATCGGCTACACACTTTCAGCATTATTTAAATTAACCTATGAGGATAAAAAAACATTATCGATTGAAGTGGGGATGCAAAATTCAAGTTTAGCAGCCTCATTAGCTACTGTTCATTTTAATCCTTTAGCTGCAGTGCCAGGAGCAGTTTTTAGTTTTGTTCATTGTATTACTGGACCAACACTCGCACGCTATTGGTCATCACAATATGATAAGCGACAAAAAAATGTAACACCATTGAAACATCGTAAAGCATAACATTGATGTGACTTAAATTAAATCATGAAAGGTATATTGTTTGGAGGAAAAGCTCGAACGGATATACCTTTTGTTTCGGTCTTCTTTACTTTTGAATTAGGTTGTGCGAAAATATTTTTAAATTACTAGCAAATTTCAACGTGAAAGGATTTGAAAATATGGTGACCAAATTATTTCATAATTATTTTATTACCTTCACGCTGCTTCTAACGATGATGATTCTTTCAATCGGTTTTATTAATCAATACGATAATGGTTTAATGTTATTAATTGTAGTAACCATTGTTATAACTTTAGTTAACTTTTTGATTGAAACATGGTTACTTAAATCACAACTATCAATGCGAAAATTGCGATTCGTCCAAACTTTAGCATTCCCTTTGTCAATTATTGTTATCGGAATGACGTGTTTTATGATGCTGAGGTAAAAGGATTGAATGTTGGCGTTAATTGGGCATGAAAAGTATACTTTGATGATATGTAAAGGAGTGAGTCATTTGTCTACAATTATAGGTCATCATCATATCTCCATGTATACGAAAAATATATCACAAAATAAGGCATTTTATTTAGATGTTTTAGGATTGAATTTAATTAAAGAAACTGTCAATCAAGATGATACAACTATGCCCCATATCTTTTACGGTAATTGTAGTGGAGATCCTGGTACGTTATTGACGTTTTTTGAAATCCCGCAAGCAGGATCAATGCGCAAAGGGACGAATATGATTGCAAGAATAGGACTACTTGTAGAAAATAGCGAAGTTCTAGAGGCTTTTGATAACATATTACAAAATCATGGTATATCCACTAAACGTGGGACGTATTTAAACCAAGATGCACTGTATTTTGATGATCCCGAATCGCTTTCATTTGTACTGATTGCGAATGACGATTACCTAACGCCGGCTTATTGGACAACATCTAATACAACTACATCCAATGGGCATCCCTCTATTATAGGGATAGGACCCATCGAAATTCATGTAGAAGACATTGCAACGACAGTGGGCTATCTTACAAAGCAGTTGGGGTTTAACAAACGTGAAACGATTGCTAACCATGTATATACCTTAAATGATAAAGGCTTATATACGGATGTTGTAGTGATACAAAAAAGAGGTTCAAGTGTCAAACCAGGCAAAGGCTATGTGCATCATCATGCTTTCGCAACAACAAAAGCGAATTTGTTTGATCTCGTAAAACGTCATGATTATTTATCAGGACATCATTCAGGTATCATTGATCGTAAATGGTTTCAATCTTTATATTATCAACACAATTATATCACATACGAATTTGCGACAATGGAACCAGGATTTAATTGATACGTGAACCGTATGTTTAGATTTGCTACACTGAAAGTAAACAGTTTTCTAGGAGGCGCAACATGTATCGAGCAGTTATTTTTGATTTTGATGGCACGATTATTGATACAGAACAACATCTTTATGAAGTTATTAACGCACATTTAATTCAAGCGAATGAAACCCCCGTCTCATTAGCGTTTTATAGAGCCAATATTGGTGGACGTGCACGCGCATTACATGACCATTTAATTGAAATCTTTGGCGATGATAAAGTACGAGAGATTTATCAAGTACATCACAATCGTGCTGGCCAATTACCGCTACGTCCAGGAATTAAATCGCTAATGGAACAGCTTCATGCGCGTCATTTTCCTATGGCAATTGCCACAAGTAGTGCACGCGCAGATATTGAACCTATCGTAGATGCACTCGGCATCAAACCTTATATTAAAGTGATTAAGGGAAGAGAAGATGTGTCAGAGGTGAAACCAGATCCTGAATTATATTTAAGTGCCGTTCAAGCATTAAACTTTAGCCCAACCTATTGTTTGGCGATAGAAGACTCTGTGAATGGAGCTACCGCTGCAGCAACGGCAGGATTAGATGTTATTGTGAACACCAATCCTATGACGGAAGTGAGTGATTTTTCTTCTATAGCACTTCTGGATAAAGATATTGATTTATCGCAAATTATTAAACGTTATTTTCAAGGTGGTACAACATGAGTGTAGAAATGATACTTTTCTTTATTGTTGCTCCCCTCATTATCGTCTTTGGGAATTTAGTGTTGGCACCTAAGTTTCAACGTCATATCCCAATGCGTGTCCATGTGACATCGTGTATCATTGGATTGTTACTTTACACGGTGGGCGCAGCATTAGCTTACTATTTTTTATTGCAAGGAAAAATATAAAAAGAACCTTCAAAATCCGAGGATGCTTACGGAATTTGAAGGCTTTTATTTTTATTAAGTTAAAAGTACAAGTGCGGCAATAACTAGGACTAGTAGAATCGCGTCAACACCTACCATCAGTGCGTATCGTGTCGATGGTGCTTGGTGCTGTTTTGCTTTATATAACATATAGATATTAGGGACAAAACTAAGTAAAAGTATGATAATTATCAAGATACCTATTGTTTGTGTCGACATTATTAATATCTCCTTTTAAACCATCCAATGAAGTAGCCAATAAGTAACGCAAGTAACAAGCCTAAAGCGAAACCTAAGAGGGGTAATTGTATCATATTACCTATTAATAGGCCGATGATTAAACAAATGATTAAAGGTGGTCCATACTGGCGCTTGCGTTCATCAGAATTTAAAATGCTAAAAAGTATGATATATAGAACATAAAAAATTATAGTAAATAAAAGTGAACGTAATAGTATGTTACCTAAATCACTATGGTTTTGAATCATATTGATGATAAAAAATAAAATACCTATTAAAACGGCACTGACTGCGCCACGTATGAATCGACTTTTTTCCATAATATACTCCTTCAATGGATTTTTAATCCATTATAACATAGACATGAGGCGCTTTACTTGAAGCGATTTGCTTTAAATTGACCATGATCATTTAAATATGCGTAGAATAATCCTATGATTAATCCACCACCGATATAATTGCCGATAAAGGCTGCGACTATATTTTTTAATACAGGCCATAACGTCATATGGTCTAATTGATACAGAAGACCTGCAGCAAATAGACATGCATTATAAATGACATGTTCATATCCCATAAATGCAAATATTGTAACACCAAACATCATGACAAACATTTTAGCTAAAATATCATCGATTTGCATGGCAATGACTAAAGTAATATTTATGAAAAAGTTGGCGAAGATAGCTCGAACCAAAATATTATGAAACGAATAGCTATGGATTTTTGTCACTATTATTTTATCGAGTAGTGTAACCATCTCCGGTGTGATGACATCACTGGCACGCATTAAACTAAAAAGTACAAAGGCACCGATGACATTTCCTATAAAACATAATAAAAAAATGTGGCCGACGCGATAAGGTTTTATCAGTTTATAATATAAACCAACTGTGAAATACATAAAGTTACTGGTTAAGAGTTCTGAATTGGTGAATAAAATTAAGACAAGTGCAAAACTAAAGGCGATAGCGCTGATCATGTTCACAATGCCAACGCCTAAATCAGGGGCAAATGTCGTTTTAACCATTAATACAAATACACTTATAATGCTAATAATGAATCCAGCCATCATCGCACGTAGCAAATACCGTTTAAAATAAAAGCTTTCTAAAATATCTTTCGTTTGTATTGTATCTATAATATTCGCAATCCATGCGCGTCCGTAAAAAATCTTATCCCATTTTATGTTTTTATCCTCCATAAGACACACTCCTTTTATAAGATATACCTCAACATTATAAAGGGACAAACTAAATTTGTGAATATAATCACAATATTTTTTTGGCAGTAATCCCATAACATGAAGTTGTGCAAGTGAATAATATTTTATAAAAGCGTTTTCATGACGCTTTAAAGGCGCAAAGCTTTATCACTTTGTAATATTGTATAGATTCAAAATGTAAAATATATTTTGTGAAAGCACTTACAAAAAATTAAAAATACACTTTTCAGTTTTCAAAATTGTAGTATAATAGCGACATGACGGAAAAATAAGAAAACCCTTATAATATTAAGGAGATGGGGAGTTATCATGAAAGATAATCAAGAGTTACACAGAGGGCTGAGTTCGAGGCAAATTCAAATGATCGCACTTGGCGGTACGATTGGTGTAGGACTGTTCATGGGGGCATCGAGCACGATTAAATGGACAGGACCAGCAGTTATTTTCGCATACTTAATTGCCGGAATTTTCCTATTTTTAGTAATGCGTGCAATGGGAGAAATGGTTTATTTATATCCGACGACAGGTTCATTTGCGAACTATGCAACGGACTACATACATCCTGTGGCAGGGTATGTCACGTCATGGGCAAACATATTCCAATGGATTGTAGTAGGGATGTCTGAAGTTATCGCTGTTGGAGAATATATGAATTATTGGTGGCCTGAGTTACCAACGTGGATACCAGGCGTCATCGTAGTTGTTTTACTTGCTGCAGCGAATGCAGTGTCAGTTAAAGCGTTTGGAGAATTTGAATTCTGGTTTGCAACAATCAAAATTGTCACAATTATTTTAATGATTATTGCAGGTTTCGGTTTAATTTTCTTTGGACTTGGAAATGGTGGAAATCCAATTGGGTTAAGCAATTTATGGGCGCACGATGGCTTTTTACCGAATGGTATTATGGGCTTTTTCTTTGCTTTATCTATTGTTATTGGTTCGTATCAAGGTGTGGAATTAATCGGTATTACAGCTGGTGAAACGAAAAATCCTCAAAAGAATATTAAACGTGCAGTGAATGGTGTCATTTGGCGTATCTTAATTTTCTATATTGGTGCTATTTTCGTCATCGTAACGGTTTATCCTTGGGATCAATTACAAGATATTGGTAGTCCTTTCGTAGCCACTTTCTCTAAAGTAGGTATTACGATTGCTGCTGGATTAATTAACTTTGTCGTAATCACAGCAGCGATGTCTGGATGTAATGCGGGGATATTTAGTTCAAGCCGTATGATTTATACGTTAGCACAACATGGTCATTTACCTAAAATCTTTACGCGTGTTATGAAAAATGGCGTTCCTTTTTATACAGTCATTGCTGTATCTATCGGTATTTTCATAGGAGTTATTTTAAATGTTGTTTTACCATTAGTGATTGATGGTGCAGAAAACATTTTCGTATATGTGTATAGCGCTTCAATTTTACCGGGTATGATTCCATGGTTTATGATTTTATTCAGTCATATTCAATTTAGAAAAAAATATCCTGAAAAAATAAAAGATCATCCTTTTAAAATGCCATTTGCTCCATTTTCTAATTACTTAACAATTGCATTTTTAGTACTTGTTTTAATTGGAATGGTGATTAATGGTGAAACACGTGTCTCTGTAATTATTGGTTTTGTTTTCTTAGGTTTTATGGCACTTTTCTTCTTTATGAGAGGTTATCATAAACTGAGTAAAGAAGAGTTTAAACTATAAATATAAATGTAATTGGCGTGTGTTTAAAATAATATAAAAAGTCCCTCAAAATGTGTTTGTTTGCCTAACAGATTTTGAGGGGCTTCTTAATGTTTACGTAATGAATAAAGACGGCATGATGATTGTCCAAATTGGTCGAGAAGACTTGTTGGCGATGCACATAAATAGTTGAGAATAAAGCCACTGACATATGCAACAAGTAATACTGCTAGGTAGCCTAGAAACATATGATGGGTAATTAATGGAAGTAAAGAGAGACTACTAGGGCAAATGGCATCTGCACAGATGTTTCCAATCCCACCTATATCTGCTCCGCCGATATCGCTAGCGATACAAGCCGTTACTATTGGTAAAGTGAGAGCATAAATACGGGGGTTTTCTAATACCTAAGTAACCCTTCGTAAATAGGGCAGTAAAAAGATGCTTCCGGGATAAAAGCATCAATGTTCGCTTTTGAATGGGAATGACGTATGCACGCGTTTTGTTCTTGAAAAAGGCGCGACTTAATCCTGTCTCTAGGTGCGGATAATAATTATGCAAGTATATTAAATGTGGTTGGATGTGTGAATGACTTTAAATGATATATAGAAAATGTTCAGAAATCATGCTAGCATTGATGCAATTTTGATAATCCTGTCGGTTACTAAAGAAAGCGAGGTCCCTTCATCAATGCGAATCTTACATTGAAGCGTGGGAAGTTGGAAAGTTTCGTAAATAACTGTGGTGTGATCCCTAATTCGGTTGTATCAAAAATAAGTGTTACCTCATAGTGTGATAATAAGGTGAATAACGTCTCAAATTATGAAGGTACATGATGTTTTTCAAATATAAGAAGAAATGATAAAAAAGCTTATATTTAACGGCCTTTATGAATGTAGATGTGTCTTTGTGTGTAAAATGACGTCAATATAACTTTGCGTGACACACATTTGATTTCCTACATCGATTTGTGTTAATGGGTTGTGATAAAGGTGATGAATACAATGATAAAAAGTGGCATACTCATAAGGTGGACATTGAGTGATGGAGTCAGGATGAGGTAAGGTTTTGTAAAGCGTGGCTAATTTTGTATGAAGTTGATGCAAGGTGGTTTGTGCCTCAGAGGGGTTGTTTAAATAGGTGAGTTGAAACGATAAGGCCATTTTATGACAATCGTTTAAAATCATCGAAGCCTCGTAGAATGTTGGAACAGTTTGTTGATTCATGGTTGTTTTCCTTTCTGATTTTATATAGTATTATAACATATAAATATTTATTTTGAATATGTATATATATATCTTTATCAATTAGGAGGTTTTCATGAGTAAATTTTATTGGAGTGATGTGAGATGGCATAATTTATGGCTCATACCCATTCTCTTTGTTTCAATGATCGCGAGTTTGATTTATATAATGGTCAATGTAGCCATTTTTGAGATTCTGTTAAATTTGACTGATCAACCAATTGTTAATATTGAAGAAGCGATTGTTCTCGCACAATTATTTTCGTATATCATGGTCATATTTGCATTTTTTTGTATAAATATCGATCTGTTGCGAACGTGGATGAAACAATGGTGGGACGGATTGAGGCGCTATTGGTTATGGATTATTGGTCTTTATATTGTTACGTTTGGTTTGTCTTGGATTTACGGAAATTTAAAAGAAATATTCCCATACATATTTACAACAGAAACAACACAAAATCAACAAATGATTGAAGAAATGTTATCTATACCTGAGCTGATGATTTTTAACTTTCTATTAATCGTGATTGCGGGGCCTATTGTAGAGGAAATTTTCTTTAGACATATTTTAATCGGTGAGTTAGGTAAAAAATTTAACTTTATTGCGATGAGTATCGTTTCTGTACTTTTGTTTTCTGCTATACATTTAGTGGACTTTTCAAACTGGTTTGAAATCATTGACTACTTAATCATTGCAATACCATTAGTCTATCTCTATATGAAAAGTGGTCGCAATTTAGGTGTGGCCTTTGCTTTTCATATTCTAAATAATTTAATCTCATATTGTATTAGTATGTTAGTATAATGGCAAACTGAATATATATATAAGCCTTCAACATTACATGTAGATGAATGTTGAAGGCTATTCTTAAATGTAAATAAGAGGAGACATTTTATAATGGTCTTATGTTTTTGGCTGTAAGTACTTATGGTAATTGGCCATCGTAATGTCATTCGTTTGAATAGATTTATGGAAACTATAATCAATATCATCAATTGTTGCAATGTCAATAATTTCTGTGTAATCTCCACCAATATGATAAATGACAGCTTTCCATTGCGCATTTTTACATATTAAACCGATAAATACAACATTTGCAAACTGTTGACGTTGTCGTACAGAAGGATGAAAATACAATCCCATTACTTTTCGTTCATAACAATAGATTAATAGGTTTTTAAAAAGTGTGGGAAGTGTCTTGGGCGCATCATCATCAAATATAATATATTGATCTAATTGTTTTAAATGGCGTCTCAATGCCGTATTCGGTTGCCGCATTAGTTTTTGTATAAGTTGATGTATTTCATTTTTAAAAGGCAATGATGTTTGATGAAGCCGCTCATTTAAAATTAAATACAGTGCGGTTACCTCGTGATCCGTGAGTTCAAGTTTGACGTTTTGAGGGTGAGATTGAATTTTGTAGCCGCCATTTTTACCTGCGTGCGCTAATATTTGAACACCTTTAGCTTCTAATTCTTGGATATCTCGAAGAATGGTTCGCTTAGAAACGTGAAGTTCACGTGCTAATTCGACTGCAGATATTTGATTTTGTTTTTGTATAAGTTGAATTAATTTTGACTGACGCGTTTCTTTATTCACTTGCCACACCTCCGCAACGTGATAAATCTTATCCATAGTTTACCACATAAGTCTCATTACACTTATTAATATGTTTTATAAATCCGATTTCTATTACGCAACGTATGAAATGATAACATTAGATGAAATAAGCGAAAAAAATTTCAAAAAAATGTAAGAAAACGCTTACATTTTTTGTGACGTTGTGCTATAGTATGAATTAGCTACTAGGGGATGGTGCAGCATCATCAAACGAGGGGTAAACTATCTTTGGATAGTAAAGTTTGACATGATAAGTTGTACTTATAGCTAGTTAAACATCTTCAATATTTATTACTTACTTTCCTTTCTATGCCGGTTGGTTTATCCAATCGGTTTTTTGTATGAATAATTTGACTAACTTATTGTGGATATAATTAATTTTATTTCTATATTAATTATGGTTGGTATATATTGGGTTTACAGGGTATAATAAATACAATCCGTTATGGGAGGGGATCAATATGGTAACGCAATATGATATAAATGACATTGATAATGAAGTGAAAACATGGTTTCGAGGATTAACCCTGCTTATTCCTTCACTCATAAAACAAATGAAAACTGATACTAAAAAGAATCGCTTCGATCTCGTTACAAATGTGGATCAAATGTTAGAATCTAACTTTGAAGGTTTATTGAAGGACCTATATCCTGATCATACGTTATATGGAGAAGAAAGCCATCACGATACCACGGATTTAAAACATGGTTACACATGGGTCATGGATCCTATTGATGGCACTGCAAATTTAGTAAAACAACAAAATGATTTTTGTATCATTTTAGCACTCTTCGTTGACGGCGTACCGACATTATCTTATATTTATGATTTTCCTCGACAAACGTTATATCATGCTAAAAAAGATGAAGGGGCTTTTGTGAATCATAAACGTCTCGATCCTATTGAACCGCAACCATTAAGTGAGATGATTGTGTCATTTAATAATAAAGTATTAAACGATACGACGATGCATGATTTATTGAATGCATCATTTGCATATCGACTTATTGGCGCGTGTGGGCTAGACTCTATCCGTGTATGTACGGGTCAATTTGGTGCCCACATACATACGAACGCTAAACCTTGGGATATTGCTGCACAATTTCTATTTGCATCTGAACTCGGTTTGAAAATGACGGATTTCAACAAAGAAGCAATAGATTTTGCCTCAGGAGGACCTTTTATCATTAGTAACCCTGGATGTCATGATGAAATCTTAGAAATACTATTAGCAAAGGGTGGGTATCAAAAGAGTAGTGCGTCTCAAGACTGATTGAAACATCTTAAAATTGGGATATGATACGTTTATTATAGGCATAAGAAAAGTACGTTGACGAATTAAAAGAATGGAGTGAAAGCGCATTGGACTACCAACGATCTAAAAAACGAAAAAATCCGGTCGTTAGAGCTTTATTATGGATTATTGGCATTTTATTGATTTTAACTATCATAGCAGTTGCATATTTAGCTTTTAAAATATTTGCGACAGGAGGTGCAATTCACAACCCTTTAAACCGTGAACACTCAGCCTTACGTTCTGGGCAAGTGGATATGAACAAAGGGGAACCTATTTCTATTGCACTTTTTGGTATTGATTCTAATGCGAAACGCCAACAACAACATGATGGTCAACGTAGCGATACGATAATGCTACTATCGATTAATCCGGATAATAAAAAATCTGAAGTCATTAGTATTCCTAGGGATACACGCGCGGAGATTGTAGGGCGTGGAACGACTGAGAAAATTAATCATGCATATGCCTACGGTGGCCCAGATATGGCAGTGAAATCATTGGAAAAGCTAATGAATGTGCCAATTGATCACTATGCAACAGTAGACATGGATGGACTGAAAGATACCATTGATACTGTCGGTGGCATTGATGTAGTCAGTAATGCAACATTCAATGTCCATGGGCAACAATATACGCAAGGTCAAAAAGTGCATTTAGATGGTGAGCAAGCAATGGCATTTATTAGAAGTCGTAAAGAATCTGGAGCAGGTGGCGACTTTGGACGTCAAGAACGCCAACAACTTGTGTTGCAAGGTCTTGCGAATAAATTAACAAGTGTGTCTTCGATAACGAATTTCAATTCTTTAATGGATCAACTTAGTGATAATGTTACAACGGATATGACGTTAGGTGAACTAAATGCATTTAGAAGTAATTACAAAGAAGGTAATGAGACTGTCGAGAGACATCAATTAAAAGGTTCAGATACAACAGGGGAAGATGGTTTATACTACTTTATCCCAGATGAAAATAGTAAACAACAAATTATTCAAAGTTATCGAGACAACTTAGGATTATAATAGGTGAACTCCGTCCAAATTGGGCGGAGTTTTTTAATGCGATATAATAAATGTAATTGTTTGAAGTAAAATTACATCACGATAGTCTCATCATGCGTTCAGTAACATCATCTAATAGCCCAATGTTACTGACTATGTTTAATCTTTATCAATGGTTTAGGAGTGGTAAAAAATGAATATTCTAATCACAGCATTTGAACCTTTTAATGGTGCTAAAATGAATCCGTCTGAATATGTAGCAAGGCAATTACCTTCTCACATTAATGGCCATAAAGTGGATACCCTTATCCTTCCAACTGCTTTTCACTTATGTGTTGACAACGTAAAACAACGATTGCGAATGAAAGGGTATGATGTTGTCATCGGATTAGGCCAAGCGGGAGGGAGATCAGTCATTACACCTGAACGCGTGGCAATTAATATTGACGATGCTATGATTCCTGATAATAAAGGTTATCAACCTATCGATTGTCCTATTCAACAACAAGGTCCGTCTGCCTATTTTTCAACATTACCTGTGAAACGAATGGTACAAGCAATGCTGGAAGCGCATGTGCCAAGTGCGCTTTCTAATAGTGCAGGTACCTTTGTTTGCAATCATTTAATGTATGAATTGGCACATATCGCTCATACACAATATCCACATTTACGTACAGGATTTATTCATCTTCCTTATGAAGAAATACAAGTGGAATCAACCAGTCACGCATCTTCTATGACTTTAAATACAATGGTGAAGGGCATTGAAACCGCTATTCGTGTTGTTACAGAAAAGGATACAGACATTGATGCGTCGTATGGTACGTTAAGCTAAGTGTAAAATAACGTCGAAATAGGAATATTATTATTTTATTTTCTTGAAATAGTGAACAATAGCTAAATTTATGGTAAATGGTTAACATTTGGAGATAAACAGTTTAAAATAGAAGTGACTAAGCATGTGGGGGCATCTTAGGCATATAAAATGTTTTTATAGGGGGGATACTATGCAAGAACATCTTATCGTAACTTTGGATGGTAAAGATTATCTTGTAGAACCAGGTAAAAATTTACTTGCGTTTATTAAAGAACAACAAACATTTGTACCTTCCATTTGTTATAACGAATCATTAGGTCCGATTCAAACATGTGATACATGTGCTGTTGAAATTGATGGAAGCATTGAACGCGCTTGTGGGACTACAATTGATCGTTCAATGGTCGTAAATACTCAAGGTCAAGATGTACAAGATTCGCAAAAAGAAGCATTAGATCGTATTTTAGAAAAGCACCAACTGTATTGTACAGTTTGTGATTACAATAACGGCAACTGTGAAATTCATAACACGATGGATGAATGGGGTCTTGAACATCAAACGTATGAATATAAGCCGAAACCATACGAAGTGGATTTTGGTCCATTTTATCGCTATGATCCTAATCAATGTATTTTATGTGGACGTTGTGTAGAAGTCTGTCAAGATGTACAAGTCAACGAAACACTAACGATTGATTGGGAACGTGAACAGCCAAGAGTAATTTGGGACAATGATGTTTCAATCAACGAATCATCGTGTGTAGGTTGTGGACAATGTGCAACGGTATGTCCATGTAATGCGATGATGGAAAATAATATGGTGGGTAAAGCTGGATATATGACAGATATTGAGCCAGGTTCTTTAGCCTCTATGATTGATTTAACGAAAAAAGCAGAAACGGGTTACGGTCCATTATTTGCAGTATCTGATTCTGAAGCAGCAATGCGAGAAGAACGTATTAAGAAAACAAAAACAGTATGTACATATTGTGGCGTAGGTTGTAGCTTTGAAGTTTGGACGAAAGATCGTGAAATTTTAAAAGTGCAACCATCTCATGATTCACCTGCGAATAAAATATCATCATGCGTTAAAGGTAAATTCGGTTGGGATTATGTGAATTCTGAAGAGCGTTTAACGAAACCACTCATTCGCCGTGGCGATCAATTTGAAGAGGTTGAATGGGAAGAAGCGATTCCATATGTCGCTAAGCGCATGAACGATATTAAAGAAAAATACGGTTCAAAAGCACTTTCATTTATTTCATCTTCAAAAGCTACAAATGAAGAGTCTTATTTAATGCAAAAAATGGCACGCCAAGTATTTGGGACAAACAACATTGATAACTGTTCACGTTATTGCCAAGCACCTGCGACAAAAGGTTTATTCCGTACCGTAGGCCATGGTGGAGACTCTGGTTCAATTGATGATATTGGCAATGCTGAAATGGTTATTACGATTGGTACCAATACAGCAGAGGCACATCCTGTCATTGCATCACGTATTAAACGTTCGCATAAACTCTTTGGTCAAAAATTACATGTTTTTGATATCCGTAAACATGAAATGGCTGAACGTGCAGATGAATTTTATCAACCAAATCCAGGTACAGACTTAGTTTGGTTGTCAGCTGTGACAAAATACATTATTGACAATGATTGGCATGACAAAGCATTTATTGAAAAATGGGTGGATCATGCAGATGAATATTACAAATCCCTTGAACCTTATACAATGGAGTTTGCTGAAGAAACAACAGGCATTCCTAAAGAACGCTTAATTCACTTAGCTAAAGAAATTGTAAGTGTCAATTCCGTTGTTGTATGTTGGGCAATGGGTGTGACACAACAAGAAACAGGTTCAGATACAAGTACGGCAATTTCTAACATGTTACTTGCGACGGGGAACTATATGAAACCAGGGGCAGGGTCTTATCCTTTACGTGGTCATAACAACGTACAAGGCTGTTCAGATTTTGGAAGTATGCCAGATAAATTCCCAGGCTATCAAGGTGTGGCGGATGATGAAGTGCGTGCGCGTTATGAAAAAGCATGGGGAGTCACTTTACCGAGTGAACCTGGATATGACAACCATCAAATGATGGATCATATTCATGCAGGTGAGGTACACAGTTTATTTATTCTAGGTGAGGATACAGGTATCGTAGACTCGAATATCAATTATGTTCAAGCAGCATTAGAAAAAGTGGATTTTTTAGTTGTGCAAGATGAATTTTTAACATTTACAGCTGAATATGCTGATGTCGTATTACCAGCAAGTCCATCTCTTGAAAAAGATGGTACATTTACAAATACTGAACGTCGTTTCCAACGCTTATATCAAGTATTAGAGCCGTTAGGTGATTCAAAACCAGATTGGCAAATTACGCAACTTATTGCCAAAGAACTCGGTTTTGATTGGAATTATTCACATCCTTCAGAAATTATGGATGAAGCATCAAGCTTAACACCTATGTTTGCAGGTGTAAAATATGAACGCTTAGAAGGTTATAATAGCTTGCAATGGCCTGTAGAAGCAGATGGTACAGATTCGCCGTTACTCTTTACTGAAGGCTTTAACTTTGATAACGGCAAAGCAAAGTTCTTCCCGTTATCTTTTGATAATTTTTATAAGACGAATGAAACATACGATTTACATGTTAATAATGGGCGTGTTCTTGAACACTTCCATGAAGGAAATATGACATATAAAGTGCCTGGACTTAAGTATAAGATGCCAACTGCATTTATTGAAATTTCGCCAGAGCTTGCTGAAGAACGTAGTATTCACGAAGGAGCAGCGGTTAAATTAACATCTGAAACAGGTGAAGCTACAGGTCATGTTCATATTACAGACCGAGTGAAAGGCAAACAAATCTATTTACCACTTAATGATAACAATGCTGCGGCCATCAACTACTTGACGAGCAGTGTGACTGACCCAGAAACACATACACCGGCATATAAATCCACTTGTTGCCGAATGGAAGTGCTAAGTAAACGTGGCAAGTCTCCACTGAATCCAACAAACTTCCGTAATCAAAAACGCAACCCACAGTACAGTGTTGCTGTAGAGAAAAAATGGGAAAGACCGGATTACATCTTTCCAGGGGATCAGGTGATGAAATAATGGCTGAGAGAATTTCTAAAATAAAACGTATTGAAAAATCAGAAGCGGAAATCAAAGCGGAACGTGTCACGAAAGTCACAGATGCCATAGCTGAAAACAGTGAAAGTATTTTAAAAGCAATTAAACTCGTTGAAGCTTTAGATGAAGCGAAAATTCTTGATGCGTTAACAGGAGCAATCAAACAACGTGGTGTCATTACAGAAAAAGTGGTGACTGAGCTTAATAAAGACCAATACGCTGGAGCAATTCACAATATCGGTCAAATGGCATTTTTACTTGGAGATTTAAACCCTGACGATTTAAAGATTCTTATGAATAAATTAAATAAAGGTTTGCGTGTTGCCCATCAAGCAAGCGGAAATCAACGTACAACAATTACAGGTTTAATGGGCATCTTAAAAGATGACGATATGAACCAAAGTTTGACATACTTTTTAAATATTTTAAAAGGTATGTCAAGATAACAGATATGATTTATAGATAGAACTTTACGTTTAGCACCTATTCAAACGCCGTCAAAATTCAGTTGTAGTGAATTTTGACGGCGTTTTATTCGTATGCTATTTCAATAAATACAAATAAATTGAAAAATTTGGAAGGAGATGAGATAGTGCCGTCCACACTTTTTTAAGGATTAAAAGCAGAGCTAATAGATTCATGATAAAATATTAAGTATTAAAAAGGAGGGAACTTATGGATATTAAAACAATAAAAATGTTAGCAATCATTTCGAACATATTATTGGTGTTAGGTTTAATGTCACTATTTTTTATACATACCGTTGTGGCGATTATGTTCTTTTTATTATCGCTAGGATTAAGTCTTTTTATTTTTAATAAGATGTATAGAGGTAAAAAATGGGTGAGAAATGCTGTTAACATTGCTTATGTCATTGTTTTAATCGTTGTTATAGCAGTACTATTCAAAATGATATAAATGATTTAAACATAGGGGCGTCAAACATGAAATCTTGGATTAAAAAACATCCATCTAGGGTGTTCATCATCGTAATTTTAGTAATCTTTATCCTTCTACTCTTTATAAACGAAACGCATTTGTTTACGAATGATAAAACGGTGACATTTGATGAAGCAGTACAACGTCAAACTACGCAAGGTGTCCTTCATACAACATCACGTGACAATCAGTTTGTAGAAGCATCAGAAAGGGAAGTGAAAGAGGCCATGCGTGTAAAATTACGTGATTCTGATTTAAAATATATGGACATCTCTGAGCCAGTTCAACTTTCAAAAGATGAAGTGAACCGAATGCTTCAAGGTAAAGGTGTTTTAGAAAATCAAGGGGAGGCATTTTTGGAAGCACAAAAAGAAACTGATGTGAATGTCATTTATTTAGTGAGTCATGCTTTAATTGAAACAGGTAATGGACATTCAGAACTTGCTCATGGGATAAAGCATCATAAACAACGCTATTATAACTTTTTTGGGATAGGTGCCTTTGATAGTAATGCGGTGGAAACTGGAAAAAGCTATGCGGTTCAAGAAAAGTGGACATCTCCACAACGAGCCATTAAAGGTGGTGCGCATTTTGTACGTGAGCAATATTTTAAAAATGGCCAAATTTCTTTATATCAAATGAAGTGGCATCCTCAAAACCCAGGGACAAATCAATATGCGAGTGATATTGAATGGCCGGATAAAATTGCTGCAAAGATGCAACACTTTTATGATGAATATGGTATTAAGAAAGATGATGTCCGGAGAGATTTTTACTTAAAAGGTTAAAAAGCAGTGGATAGCATAAAATGAAATGAAAAGATGAAATGATATTAGAGGTGAATCTAAATGAAGATTGGTATTGTGGGTGCAGGTATTGGTGGTTTGACACTTGCAGCGCTGTTGAATAAACAAAATCATGAAGTGCGTATATATGAAAAAAAACCAAGTATCCAAGAAATAGGTGCAGGTATTGGGATTGGAGATAACGTTCTTACAAAACTTGGTGATCATGACCTCGCCAAAGGTATAAAAAATGAAGGACAGTTATTAAAATCTATGTGTATTCACGATGAAGAGGGGCAAACGTTGAGTCAAGTTGCTTTTCCAGAAACGGCTACAAATTTAACATTATTGCGTCAATCATTGGTGGATACCATTGCAACATATGTCGATCAAGAACATATCTATTTTAACTATGAAGTGACGGGGGTCCATGCTTCAAACAATAGGGTAACGTTAGATTTTTCTACGAACGAATCCGAACATTTTGATCTTGTAGTGGCAGCGGACGGCATTCATTCAACAATCCGTCAATCTGTCGCACCTGATACGAAAGTACGTTATCAAGGGTATACATGTTTTCGAGGTGTTGTTGAAGATATGAATACTTGTGATCATATTGCAGAAGAATATTGGGGCAAAAAAGGGCGTTTTGGCATCGTACCTTTGCTTAACGGAAAAGCCTATTGGTTTGCTACCATTAATGCTAAAGAAAAAGACCCTAATTATTTACACTTTAATAAGCCGTATCTTCAAGCGTATTTTAATCATTTTCCGGAAAAAGTACGTATGATTTTGGATAAACAGCCGGAAACTGAAATATTGCATCATGATATTTATGATTTAAAACCGCTAAAATCATTTGTGTTTGACCAACGTATCGTTTTACTTGGAGATGCCGCGCATGCAACGACACCGAATATGGGACAAGGTGCAGGCCAAGCGATGGAAGATGCAATTGTATTAAATAATGTATTATTAAAATATCCTTTAATAGAAGCTCTAAAGCGATATGATCGCTTGCGAGTAAAACATACGACAAAAGTGATTCATAAATCTCGAAAAATTGGAAAAATGGCTCAAAAAGATGGGAAATTAAGTAGGGTATTTCGCAATAAATTATTACAATTCACGCCAAATCAACTGTTGATCAAACAAATGGCATTTTTAAATAAGGCGAAAAGTGAATAATGTTAACTGAATTGATATGATGACAATATTATAACACGCGTATAAGTGACCTAAGGATAGGGCTTATACGCGTGTTTATTTTATGCATTGACGATGAAATCAGGTGTTTCACCTTGTGCTTTTTTAATTAAATTATTTGCAACAATTTTAGCCATCATATCACGCGCTTCATATGTAGCGTTACCGATATGTGGTGTAATTACAACATTATCTAATGATTTCAAACCTTCAGTAATTTGAGGTTCAAATTCATACACATCTAATGCAGCACCTTCAATGACTTTATTTTGTAATGCTTCAAGTAAGGCTTGTTCGTGTACAATAGGGCCACGTGAGGCGTTAATTAAATACGCTGTTGGTTTCATTAATTTAAGCTGAGCGTGATCAATCATATGCTCCATAGATGGATTGTAAGCAGCGTTGATGACAACGAAATCTGATTTTTGTAATAAGGTGTCAAGGTCTACATAAGTTGCATCTAACGTTTGTTCTTTGTCTTCTTTACGATTTGGACCAGTGTACAAGATGTTCATATCAAAGCCTTTAGCTCGACGACCTACTGCACTTCCGATTTCTCCTAAACCGATAATACCAATGGTTTTACCTGATACTTCACGACCTCGGAAAAATAAAGGTGCCCATCCATCAAAGCCTTCATGACGCATTAATTGATCACCTTCAGGAATACGTCGTGCTACAGCAAGTAAAATTCCCATTGTTAATTCCGCCGTCGCATTCGTGGAAGCTTTTGGTGTATTGGAAACATGAATTCCTTTTGATTTTGCATAGTCAATATCGACATTATTAAAACCCGCACCATAATTTGCGATGAATTCTAAATGTGGCGCATGATCAATCACGTCTTTATCAACTTGAGTAGAGAGTAGACTCACAAGGCCGAATGCATCTTCAACCCCTTGTTTTAATGCATCTTTACTAATAATACCTTTGCCATCATACATCTTAACGTCAAAGTGTGCTTCTAATAACTCTAATCCGACTTTTGGAATCGGACCAGCCACAAATATTTTTTTCATAATTTTCCCACCTCTCTCTATAAGTATAAGTAAACGTTTTCTAAGTGACAAGATAAGACTATTGAAAATAAAAAAGAAGGTATGAGAGGGGTGTCTCATACCTTCTTTTAGGTGAGGATTAATTTAATTGCACTTAAATTAATCCCATATTTAAACGTTATTTATTTTACGTGAATAAAGTTATAAGAACCTACTTCACTAGCTGAGATTGTACGTTCACTTACGTTGAATGGACCACCATTATAGTTCATTTCAGAAACAGTAATCGAACCGTCATCATTTACAGATTCTACATATGCGACATGACCGAATGGACCTTCAGAAGATTGTAAGATAGCGCCAGCTTCTGGTGTGTTATTCACAGTGTAGCCAGCTGCAGCTGCTGCACTAGCCCAGTTGTTTGCGTTACCCCATGTTGAACCAATTGAGCCTCCAACTTTGTCATATACATACCAAGTACATTGACCAGCTGTATATAAGTTGCCTGCTGAAACAGTACCTGTAGAATGAGTAGATGTTGAAGTTGTTGAAGTGTTTGTGCCGTTTGTATATGATGAAGAATTATTTGATGTGTAATCGTAGTTTGTCGTTCCACCATTTGTATTATAGTTGTAACTCCATGAATAATTATAGCTACCTTCAGCCGCATCTGCTTCGTGATGGTTTAATCCAACTGCTGCTGCACCTACTCCCGCTGTTAATGTAGTTACTGTAGCGATTTTCTTTAACATAATAAAAATCCTCCCAAACATTTTTTTATAATAGATTCCTTATTTGCTTAAAGACTTACATGCGTGCATATACGCGTTTATGGTTTCTAATCGCTTTATTTAACGACAAGACACACTCTATCAGAAAAATATTGTTTTGTGTGGAATGTTACGGTTTTGTAATCAAATGTAAAAAGTGCCTATGATTTTTGTAATGTTGTGACAGAAGAAAAAAGAAGGATACACTAAGCATAAAACGTATGGGACAACGGGTGAGGACAGGGAGCAATACTTACTTTTAGTGACTTTAAATGAAAAATAAGATAATCCCTGTACAAGTGAAAGGGAATTATCTTAAAAGGACAAAAACTAAAATAACATCATTTTAAACACATTTTGTAATATTTTTTGTAACAATTAAAAGGTGAAATCATTTGAAAAATGGTATCGATAAAAAGGGGAGAAAGTTTTCTCCATTATATGCTTTAACAATCGCAACAATTTTAAAGATAAAATAGAGTAATCCAAGAATAGGAACAATAAGAAATCCGACTAATACAAAGATAAGTAGCGTCCCTATAGCAGCCCATAGTGTGTACGAAATTTCAAAATTAAAATAATTCTTACCCGCTTTGTCTACAAATTTGGATTGGTCACGTTTGATTAACCAAATTAAAAGCGGTCCTAATATCGGGGCGAAAAAAGATGTAACATAAATAAGGACGGCCATTAATCGTTCATCGTCGTTAGGAAAATAAGGGACATCTGAATATGGCTGTGTGTACGCCACATCATCATGAGATTGTGTCATTGCAAAACCTCCATCAGTTTACGTATAGTTTTCATACTTAGCGTAACATAAAACGTCATGTCAATCACTTTTAAAATATCCATTGAAAGACAGTTTAAAAGGTTTTGAAGCAGTGAAGTTATCTATTTCATTTTGTCGTTAGCTTTGTTAACATGCTTATGAGACATATTTATAAATTGAAGTGGGGAGAGTGTTTTATGAAAATTGCTATCGTAGGATCTGGAAATGGTGCAGTAACAGCTGCTGTTCAAATGACAAATAATGGTCACGATGTGCGTCTATATTGTAGAAATCAAAGTATTCATAAATTTGATCAAGCTAAAGCTAAAGGTGGTTTTAAATTTAATGAAGAAGGACAGGAAACGTTTGTGCCATTCACAAATATTAGTGATGATATGTCATACGTTTTAGAAGATGCCGAAGTCATTATGCTTATTATTCCGTCTTCTTTTATTGAATATTATGCAGAACTGATGGCATCTCATATTCATAAAGAGCAAATTATTTTCTTCAATATGGCTGCTGCAATGGGATCTGCAAGGTTTATTAAAGTGTTAAAAGAATTAAAAAATGATGTGCGTCCTATTTTTGCGGAGGCTAATACGTTAACTTATGGGACACGTGTAGATTTTGAGCATGCTGTGGTTAATCTATCATTAAATGTGCGTAAAGTATATTTTTCAACATTTAATGAGGCGGATTTAAGTGGAACGTTTAAAAAAATGGAAAAGTTATATCCATATCTTGTTAAAGAAGAAAGTTTGTGGCGAACGAACCTCGAAAACGGCAATCCTGAAGTGCACCCAGGACCAACGCTTTTAAATGTAGGCCGTATTGATTATAGTGGTGATTTTGCACTATATAAAGAAGGAATTACAAAGCATACTGTCCGATTATTGCACGCTGTGGAACTGGAACGTTTAACATTGGGACGTAAACTAGGCTTTGAACTTGAAACAGCAAAAGAAGGTCGTATAGAACGTGGTTATTTAGAACGAGAAGATGAAGATAAACCACTTAAAAATTTATTTAATGATAGCCCAGTGTTCTCACAAATTCGAGGGCCACATCAAGTGAATAATCGCTATTTAACGGAAGATATCGCTTATGGACTTGTTCTGTGGTCAAGTTTAGGACGTGAAATTGGTGTCCCTACACCTAATATTGATGCAATTATCGTCATTGCTTCAACGATTTTAGAACGTGATTTTTACAAAGAAGGTCTTACAATAGAAGATTTAGGACGTGAAAATGTAGGATTAACGTCATATTAAAGTTAAAGGGGGAGCGGATGAATGACGCGTAAACCATCTTTTTTAGAATCGATTTCAACGATTCTCGTTATGATGATTATCGTATGTGTGGGCTTTATTTTTTTTAAAATTCCAGTTCAACCATTACTTATCATTGCCTCTTCATATGCTGCTTTTATAGCATGGAGGGTAGGGTTAAAGTGGAAAGATTTAGAGGAAGGTATTGTGCATCGATTGACAACAGCAATGCCTGCGATATTCATCATTTTAGCTGTAGGAATTATTGTCGGGACTTGGATGTTTTCTGGAACAGTACCCGGATTGATTTATTATGGACTAAAGTTTTTAAGTCCTGAGTATTTTTTGGTATCAGCGTTTTTAATTTCAGCCGTATGTTCTGTTGCTACAGGAACCGCTTGGGGCTCTGCGTCCACTGCTGGTATTGCTTTAATTGCAATCGCACATCAAATGGATATTCCATCAGGGATGGCAGCGGGTGCCATTATATCTGGCGCAGTTTTTGGCGATAAAATGTCGCCGCTATCTGATACGACAAACTTGGCATCTTTAGTGACGCGCGTTAATATTTTTTCCCATATTAAACATATGATTTGGACAACGATTCCTGCGTCAATTATCGGCATGCTCGTTTGGCATTTTGCTTCCTTTGGATTAGGACATCAGGCCAACACGAAAAATATTAATAAAATTTTAAATGATATCGAGGCGATGTATCATCTTAATGTGTTGATTTGGGTGCCTCTCATAGTCATTATCCTATGTTTAGCATTCAAAATGGCAACGGTCCCTGCAATGTTAATATCAAGTGCGTCTGCAATTGCAGTCGGTACGTTAAATCATGGTTTTAAGCTGCAAGATGGATTTAATGCTACATTCATGGGTTTTACACCACAAATGTTAACTACGAATGTAGGTCACCTATCCAAACATGCGTTAACGTTAATTGAACAAGGCGGTATTATGAGCATGACTCAAATTATTGTAACAATATTTTGTGGCTATGCCTTTGCTGGGATTGTTGAGAAAGCAGGGTGCTTGGATGTATTACTTGCGTCCATTTCAAATAAGGTTAATTCACGAGGTTCATTAATTTTAGTGACCATTATTGGAACGCTAATGATGGTTCTTGCGGCAGGCGTTGCATCCGTAGCTATTATTATGGTAGGCGTTTTGCTTATGGATATGTACAACAAAATGGGATATAGTCGCGTGAATCTTTCTCGCACCTTAGAAGATTCTGGAACAATGGTGCTACCACTTATTCCTTGGGGAACTTCAGGCGTGTATTACACACAACAATTAGGTGTTAATGTTAGTGACTTTTTTATTTGGGCAATTCCATGTTATTTATGTATCCTCATTGCATTAATATATGGATTTTCGGGATTTAGTATTAAAAAAGCCACATCATCGTAATGGTGTTAACGTTTCCGTAATAATGTGATAGAAAAATGGACTTTTATACTAGATTTAGGTTTAAAAATTTAAAAATCGGTAATATTAATAGTGTAAATGAGGTGATTCCATATTTTACTTAATAGGTCTTGTAGCGATGATTCTATTATGGTTTGGGATACACCAATTTATCAATAAAGACTTACAAGTTGTAAGAAGTCCTTCTATCATTTTATGGGTTTTCAGCTTTATTTTGTATTTTGTAGCGATTGTACTTTATAGAGCTGAAGCCCTTACTTTTGTTTTCAAGCTTCATGAAGTTTTGATTGTTACTCTGTTTGGTTTTATTGTGGCATGGGTATATTCCCATTTACGTAAGTCTATTGATACAATGGTTTATACTAGTATAATCGTTGTTTTATCGATAATATTGGTTTTTTTAACAATCTCAAACTATGACAACGGTGTTGTTTCGATGATGTATATTGTCCGTTTGATACTCACGGCGCTTCTTGTAGGCGTGGGTGCTGATGTTGTTTGGAGACAATATAAATCAAAACAAATGGAAAATTTTCCATTACTTTATTTATTTGCATTCGGATATTGGATTACAATAGCATATTGGTTTTAAAAAAGAGGCCTACCGTTATAAACGGAAGCCTCTTTTTATGGTTAATGAATGTAATTATAACTTGCAGCTTCTCCAGCTGAAATAGTTCGTGATGTTACAACACCAGGACCTTGACCGTAGTTCATTTCTGAAATCGTAATAGAACCATTACTATTCACTGATTCAACGTATGCAACATGACCAAATGGACCAGAAGTTGTTTGTAAAATAGCGCCTGCTTTAGGTGTGTGATTGACTGTATAACCAGATGCTGCGGCTGCAGATGCCCAGTTGTTCGCATTGCCCCAAGTGGAACCAATAGTGCCCCCAACACGGTCGAAAACATAGTACGTACACTGACCTGCAGTGTATAAGTTTGCCCCAGATGTACCTTTTGAAACTGTGCGTGAAGCTGATGTAGTTGATGTAGAATATGATTGATTAGAAGTTATTGTTCTTGGTGCTGAAGTAGTTTTTGCACTGTAATTATAATTAGAAGTTGTGTTGTAGCGATAGTTAGATGTAGATGTGTAATTATAATTGTTTTGCGTTGTGTAGTAATAGCTTGAGCCATTTCCACCATTAAATTGCGCTGGTGACCAGTTACCTTGCCAAGTGAAGTGATAATTATTGTTTTGGTCGATTGTATAGCTGTAGCTATATGATGTTGGATCATTTGGGTTATACCCACCGTTGTATTCTGCAGCATCAGCGTCATGTCCGTGTGCCAAAGTAATTGCAACTACACCTGCAGTAGCGATTGAAGTTGTAGCGATTAATTTTTTCATTTGAAAAAGTCCTCCTAAAAGAATGCTATATATTTATAAATTTTAGACCATATGCGATAGGAACTGACGTCATAAAATTGTGTAAATCGTTTTAATCATTTTTTACAACGAGTAATACTCTAACAGAAAAAAATGTATTTGTGTCATGTGTTAACACTTTGTAATTTTTAAGAAAATTTTTTATCATTGATACTGTTAAAAAAGAGTGTTTAAATGTGAATTCCATCGCATTTAAACACTATAGATGGCAAAATTTAGATTTATTAGAAAATTGTTGTTAACATTTTGTAATATGATTGTCATTCTAAATTGACGTATTATCATATTTTTTATTCCTAAATTTACGTTGGTTTGAAAGTGTATATTATTTAATATATTGAATTTAAAAATAAACACATAACAAGTAATTTGTTACAGCAGTTGTTATAATAAAGATAAGACTATGATAAAGGGGCGGATTGTGATGATACTTGACCGTGTGAATCCAGAAGATTTATTCCCAACTGAAAAAGAAGGGCCTGCTGTGCTTGGTACGATTGAATATGAAGTGCAAGGGCAAAGCGAATATGAAGGGGCATATATCGCTACAAATGAACGACTCATCATGAATGTCGATATGAATGGTCAATTTTACTATCGCAATATTCCATATGGTGACATCACCAGTGTATCTTATGATGCGGGCATTCTTTGGTTTGGTTTTGAAGTTGGTAAAGTCGCAATGAAAGATATTAAAAACGGCAATGTTGATGCATTTATTGATTACGTTCAAGCACAAATAGAATCGTAACAACACGATATTCGTTTTTTTGTTTGTTCATAGCACCTCGTATTTCTATGTACCTTACTTCAACTTAGGTGCATGACAGACATTTATTTGATTTCATCCTAGGTACACACCTTAAAACCCACCATATGAAAAAGATAAAATAATCGCTAACATCGTTCATTTTCAAATGAATGGTGTTAGCGATTTTTATTTTAAAGTATTGCTATGGCATTGTGATATTTTAAAGTAGGTTTAAAGCGCACCTAGTAAATATTAAGGTGAAACGATTTATACATGTTGCGCATTTCCAAAAAGGGGATGGACGCAAATCATAAATATATTTCTAATTCGAAATAAAATGATTGACGCAGCCTGAAATCAGGGATATAATCCATGTATAAAATATTGGTATAAAATTTATACTGTAATTGAGGTGAGTGTGTAATGAAAATTGAACTTGGAATAACATCATTTGCTGATAATCATGACATTTATACAGAAAAAGGGGTATATCCAGCATTATCTAATGCGGAACGTATTCGTAATATTGTGGAAGAAATTCAATTGGCAGATGACGTAGGGCTAGACGTCTATGGTCTTGGGGAACATCATCGACCTGATTATGCGGTTTCCAATCCAGCGACAGTTTTGGCTGCAGCAGCATCCATAACAAAACGTATTAAATTGTCCTCAGCAGTGACAGTGTTATCTTCAGATGATCCAGTGCGCATCTATCAACAATTTTCGACAGTGGATGCAATCTCTCATGGACGCGCTGAAATAATGGCAGGGCGTGGGTCATTTATCGAATCCTTTCCATTATTTGGTTATGACCTAAATAATTATGAGGAATTGTTTGATGAAAAAATACAGCTATTAATGGAAATTAATAAAAATGAAATCGTTCATTGGAAAGGAAGTCTGAGACCCGATATAGATGGATTAGGGGTATATCCACGAGCTGAAAAACCATTACCGATTTGGCTTGCTACAGGAGGCACGCCTGAATCATCATTAAAAGCAGGTACACTTGGATTACCTATTACGTATGCGATTATAGGAGGAAATCCACGCCGCTTTGCTAGAAACGTAGCCATGTATAAAGCTATAGCTGAATCTAATGGCTATCATCCAGAGGACTTAAAAATTGCGACACATTCGTGGGGGTATATCGCTGATACGGATGAACAAGCGCAAGCAGAGTATATGCCTGCAACCGAAGCCCATCATAACATTATAGCGAAAGAACGTGGTTGGCCAATGTTTACGTATGAACACTTTATGCGTGAAGTTGGACCGAATGGTGCAATGTATGTAGGGAGCCCAGAAACAGTAGCTCAAAAAATCATTGATACAGTGGAAGCTCTAGGGCTAACACGTTTTATGTTACATTTACCTATAGGTTCAATCCCGCATGAACGCACATTAAATGCGATTCGTTTATTCGGAACTAAGGTGAAACCAATTGTAGATGAATATTTTAAAAATAAAAAATAAGGAGAGAGTTTGTGATGCTATTAAGATATATTTCGAATGTAAAGTTAGCTAAAGAATTACTCAGTGCGTCAAAGCCTAAATTAAAAAACGATCAAGGTTTAAGAGATGCTTTTGAATCATTTAACCTTTCACCTGATTTGGTACGAGTTGTTGGTGTGGCTGAAAGTGTAGCCGCGGTTCTATTCGGGTTAAGTATATTCAATAAAAAGTTATCTCAAGTAGGTTCGTTCATTACCATTATCGTATTGGGCGTAGCGATACAAAAGCATATGGAAGCTGGACACGGAAAAGAAGGTGCACAACACGCAATTGATTTAGTTACAATGGCAGGTTTAAGCCTTGCAGACACTATAGTAAGTAGTGAATAATTTTAAAAGAAAATTAATAAATTGTCTGTTTTTATTGGAGCTAAGACATTATTGTGTCATAGTTCCTTTTTTTATAATTAGGGTCATACCCTTAAAATGTGGGCGTTTAAGAAAATTTCGAATATATTTTCAGGAAGTAATTGAAAAAAGTGCGGTAAAGGTTTAGAATACAATTATTAAGAAATTAAATTTCCAAGTAAATATAGTTTTTAGAAACACAGAACTTTACGTATGCATCTTGGATAGCAACTACTGAGGTGATTAAATTGATGAAGTATCCAGTCAAAAACATGAAAGAGTTTATAGCCATTACCCGCACAACTAAAGAAATATCTCACAATATTAAGCAAGCATATGCGCTAACATATGAAGAACTTTTTATTCTTGTACACGTTCAAGAAAAAAGATTGCCAGCGTATAACGTGAAAGATATCATCACAGTATCAAAATTTAAGCCTTACTATATTACTAAAGCACTTCAAAAACTTAAAGAAAATGGTTATTTATCAAAAAAGAGAAATGAACAGGATGAACGTACGGTTATTATTGAAATTTCGAAAGATCAGTATGAGAAAATCGACCAATTATTTCACAATATTGAAGCTACATTTTAATGATGGGGCGATTTGTTTTAAAAAAGAAAACAAATGAAGACAAGTATTAAATCAATTACGGTTGAGGGCGTTAAATATACCAGATGATAAAAGGATTAGAGCGATGTTAAACGTTCTAATCCTTTGTCTTTTAAAGTAGGGGGGCAAGTCTTTACTTTCAGAAAGTCTTATTTCTTAATCTTCTTAAATAGGATTCATATCTATTTTGTACTATAATGTTGAGTGAGAAACTAAGAAATAAAATTGAAAGTGAGTGGCGAACATGCAATCTATTTTAATTCAGTCTAATCTTCAAAAAACATGGATTGAAAAGCTAGAAACACAACGCCCTATGTTTGAAGCGAATGCATCACGAAATGATTTATCAAGAACATTTCCTTATGAAAATGTGCAATGGCTGGTGGATAATGGGTATACACGATTAACATTGCCAAAAACTCATGGCGGATATGGAGCGACGCTTGAAGATATGGTGGTATTACAAACTCTACTTGGTTCAATGGATGCCGCAACAGCACTTTCAGTTGGGTGGCATTTAAGTTTAATCGGTGAGCTTTTTGAAACTAAAAAGTGGGATAATGAGATACTCATCGCACTAGCAGAAGCAGTAAAACGTGGCGCACTCATTAATCGTGCTGTGAGCGAAGCTGAAACCGGAAGCCCTACAAGGGGAGGCAAACCACAAACCTATGCGAAACGACATGGTAAAAGTTACGTCATAAATGGTGTAAAAACGTTTACTTCAATGAGTCCAGCATTAACACATATTGTCGTTGCTGCTTATATGCCTGAACATGAGCAAGTGGGCTTCTTTCTTGTGCATCAAGATAGTGAAGGGTTAAGTATTGCAGATAATTGGGATATGATTGGAATGCGTGCCACTGAGAGTCATGATATTGTCCTTGAGAATGTGAAAGTCCCACGATCACACCTTGTTGAAATAAAGGGTCAAAATCCTGCGTTTCAAAATGGATGGCTTTTACACATACCTAGTACGTATCTTGGTATTGCGCAAGCAGCAAGAGATTATGCTTATCAATTTGCCACTTCATATCGCCCTAATAGTATAGAAGGAACGATTGCTGACTTACCCATTGTGCAACAAAATTTGGGTAAGATGGATACAAAATTGTTAGCAGCGCGCCATATGTTATGGAGTACCGCACAAGCTTATCAAAATAAAAGTCAGGAGCAATCGATTCAAAGTGAAATCAGTGCAAGTAAAGTCATTGTCATGAATGAAGGTTTAGATGTTGTTGATTTAGCTATGCGCATAGTAGGGGCTAAAAGTTTAGAAATGACACGGCCACTCCAACGTTATTATCGTGATATGCGTGCGGGATTGCATAATCCGCCTATGGAAGATATGGCGTATTCACAGATTGCAAATAATGCTATAAACACATGGAATACGCTTTAAACACGGACTTATGAATGAAGTCATTGAAAGATATGTGATCCCTCTTTATAATGAAACGTAACACGAAAGAGGGAGACGAGCATCATGCGCTATATATTAATAGCTATTGGCGTCATTTTTACGTTGCTTGGTTTTGCTGGAGCAGTTTTACCATTATTACCGACAACACCATTTTTACTTGTAGCAGTGATATGTTTTGCTAAAAGTTCGAAAAAGTTTCATGATTGGCTCGTACAAACAAAAGTGTACCAAGCTTATGTTGAAGATTTTAAATTGTATAGAGGCTACACAATGAGAAAGAAAATTCAACTGCTCATTAGTTTATATATTGTCGTAGGTTTTTCAATTTGGGCTGTGGAGATTCCTATTATTAGAATCGGGCTTTTCATCATGGTCATCATTCAAACTATTGTTTTATTTACTTGGGTGCGCACACTTCCAGAAAAACAGGGACATTAATAACGGAATTGATGTGCTGTTTTTTTAATATAAATATTAAGTTTAAGAACGTTCCTAAATTGACTTGATAATTCAGTTTTAGGAGCGTTTTTAATTGTAAATTGATGTTTTGGAAAAGTGGACGACTAAATTTTTATTGCTTTAGCAGAATAAAGTGTGTATAATAATGATAATCATTATCAATTGGAGGAAGAAAAGATGCAAAAATGGTTCATTCCACTTGTTGTTTTTATGTTGTTATTAACTGCTTGTGGTCCAAATAAAAAAGAAGAAAGTGCGCAATCTGATGAAAAGACGCTAGCACTTAAAACAGCAGAGGGAAAACAAAATATTAACATACCGCAAACGCCCAAGCGTATTGTAGTGCTTGCGCCCACATACGCAGGCGGTTTGAAATATTTGGATGCCAACATTGTCGGTGTTTCAAGCCAAGTAGATCAAAGTCCAATATTGAAAAAACATTTTAAGGATATTAATAAAGTTGGAACGGATGATGTTGAAAAAGTGGCATCTTTAAAGCCGGATTTAATTATTACGTATAATACTGATAAAAATACGAAAAAACTTGAAAAAATCGCACCTACTTTAGCGATTAATTATGCTATGTATAATTACATTGAGCAACAAGAATTATTAGGCCAAATTATGAATAAAGAAAAAGAAGTTGCAGATTGGAAAGAGAAATGGCTGAAAGAAACGAAACAAGATGGCAAAGACATCAAACAAGCAATCGGTGAAGATGCTACCGTGTCAATTATTGAAGATTTTGAGAAGAAAATTTATGCGTATGGTAAAAATTGGGGGCGTGGTAGTGAAGTGATTTATCAGGCATTTGGTTTAAAAATGCCTACTGAATTAGAAAAAGCGACACAAAAAGAAGGTTGGAAAGAAATTTCTAAAGAAGACTTAGAAACATACTCAGGTGACTACATAGTTAAAGCAAAAGCGCCAAAAGCAGCACAACCTGAATTTACACGAACGTCGATGTGGTCTAATTTAAAACCGGTAAAAGAAAATCATGTCTTTGATGTAGATTCAAGTATTTATTGGTACAATGATCCGTATTCGTTAGACGTCATTCGTAAAGACTTAAAAGAGAAATTTTTAAGAAATTAAACGAATCCAAGTGAAGAGAGGTTGCTCATCTTCCCAATAAACATAGACGGGGACAAAGCAACCTAAGAAACAATAACATCCAACATCATTCATTGATTCAAGAAAGATGTTGGATGTTATTTTTGTTAATTAATACATTGCGTCTTAATGATGAATTTAAAATATCATTTTGATTGATATCTTATCCCTTTTTTTAATGACCTTTCAGACTACAATTTTAAAGCATCAAATCTTAGATGATTGATACGTTAATGAAGTGTTATGTGGAGATGTTATTTTCTAACATACGTACTATGTTTATGTTTCTCATAAATGGTCAGACCGGTAATGTCCTTTTTCGTATTTGGAAGTATCAAGCTTGAAAGGTATGCTGTGCCGAATGCAATAAAAAATGCAATGATTGATGTATAAAAAGGTGAACCAGCGCCTCCTACACCTTGGAGAAAATAACTAACAATGACGGTGATGATAAGTCCTACAATCACACCTGTACCATGGGTGCGTTTCGTGAAAATACCTACAGCAAATATCCCAGCGAGTGGTACACCGAATAAACCTGTGATGAGCAAGAATAAATCCCACATATCACTAGAGTTAGAAGCGATTAAGTAAAGTGAGGCTATTAAGCTGATTAAACCAACAACAATTGTGGTTAATCTCGCAAAACGCACTTCAGCTTTTTCATGTTGTTTTCCAAAAAATCGCTGCTTAATGTCGATAGAGATACATGCGGAAATTGAATTTAGACTTGATGAGATAGTCGATTGTGCTGCTGCGAAAATTGCAGCTATTAATAACCCACCAAGAAAAGGTGGCATTTGCGTTAAAATAAAATAAGGAACGATTGAAGACGTATTAAAGTCATTTGGTAAGGTAATTTGATGTTCATAAAATGCATAGAGGGCCGTACCCATACCGAAAAAGATAGGGGCAGAAATTAAGGCTAAAATACCATTTGTCCAAATCGATTGAGCGGTTTCTTTCATTGATTCTGAAGCTTGATAACGTTGGACAACGTCCTGGCTTGCAGTATATTGTTGTAAATTGTTAAACACACTTCCAATAAAAATAATCGGGATAGCTGCAGCGCTAGCACTTAGTTTCCAATTGTCTGCACTAATCAATTTTTTATTTTGAATGGCATCATGGACAACAGTTGAGAAACCACCGTCAACTTGACTGATTGCCATAATGATAATAATAATGGCACCGCCAAGTAAAATCACACCTTGTATAAAATCACTCCAAACCACGCCCTCAAACCCACCTAAGAAAGTATAGATGATACAGAGTAAGCCTACTAAACACGCCACAACATATGGATTAATATCAGATACCGCAGTTATTGCTAGCGTCGGTAAATATATAACGATAGCGATCCTTCCAAGATGAAATAAGACGAATAATAAAGAACCAATTACGCGCACTGCAGGGTTAAAGCGAGCTTCCAAATATTCATATGCAGAAGTTACATGTAATTTTTTAAAAAATGGAATATAGAAATAAATTAATAATGGAATGATAGCAACAATCGCGATATTCCCAGCAATATAAGACCAATCTGTAAGAAATGATTTTTCAGGTGTTGACATAAATGTAATCGCACTTAAAGTCGTTGCGTATATTGAAAAGCCCACTACCCACGATGGGAGACGACCACTTGCAGTAAAAAAGCTTTCAGTATCTTTTCCAGCGCGACGTGTAAAAAATGCACCAACTGCTAGCATAAGCAATAAGTATAAAATCAATGCAACCCAATTCCAAAATCCAAACCCAATTGTATTCATAATGTTAACCCCTCTTTCAATCAATGTGAATGCGGTAAATGCTTCAAATATGTTTCATGACTTCTCTATAAGCGATATTGTTGAATAAGTGCTTTTAATTGAGGCCTTAAAGCCGCTTTAAAAGGGTGGAAAGGTGCTTTTGGATAACCCGTTTCTATTCCTTTTTCTTTTAGAATGGCTTTTAGTGTAGGGTATAATCCCATTTTTAAAACTTGCTCAATAATGTCATTGGTTTCATGTTGTAATGCATATGCTTTTTCAATATTTCCTGATTGAGCGGCTTTGAAAATCGCTTGAGCACGCACACCGTTGATGTTGTACGTTGAACCGATTGCACCATCAACTCCAGATATTGCTGCTTGAACGAGCATTTCATCGAAACCTGAAAAGATTAAATGATTAGGGAATGCATGACGTAAACGCTCAAGTAAGAAAAAGTCAGGGGCAGTATATTTAACACCGATAATGCGTTCATTTTTGAACAATACTTCAAATTGTTCGATTGAAAGATTGACACCTGTTAACCCGGGGATGGCATAAATAATCATGTCATTTTCAGTTGTTTCGATAATTTTAAAGTAATAATCACATATTTCTTCAAATGTAAAAGGATAATAAAATGGTGTGACTGCCGATAAGGCATCATAACCTAGTGCCGTTGCATATTGCCCAAGTAGAATGGCTTCATTTAAATCTAAAGAACCTACTTGTGCGATTAAACGTATGTCATCTTGAGCCTCTTCCTTGACGATACGGAAAACCTCTTTCTTTTGATTGGTATTCATTAAGAAATTTTCTCCAGAACTCCCATTGACGTATAAACCATCTAGTTGTTGATGGTCTATCGCATTGCGCACGACGTCACGTAAACCACTTTCAATAATATTTCCATTCTCATCGAATGGGACTAATAGTGCTGCATATAAGCCTTTTAAATGATTTTTCATGGTTTGCCTCCTCTGATTATTGAAATATTGGTCAGACCAATTTATACTTATATTGTAAGCGCTATCATTTAAGAGGTCAATAGCGCATTTTATTGTAATATGACGTTTTATGATACACTTGAATCGTTATGAAAGGGGGAGTACACAAGGATGGAAGACATGAACAGTCGTCAAAGTTTAAAGGGGAAAATGGTGGAAAATATTAAAAATTATATTTTGGATGCCCAACTTACAGCAGGAGACAAGTTACCCACAGAACGTAAATTAGCCGAAGAATATCAAGTGAGTCGCTCAGTTGTGCGAGAGGCATTAAGTTATTTAGAAAACACAGGAGTAACAGAAAGTGTCCAAGGTAAGGGAACAATTGTAAAAGCACATGATATTACGCCACTTATAGAAGGTTTTTTATTTAGCTTTCAAGTGTCACGAGGAAATTTAAAAGATTTAATGATGCTCCGCTTGACATTTGAACTTGCAGCGATTGATGTTATAGAGCGAGATGAAACCTCTTTAGAAGCGATTGAACGTATCCTTGTAGATAATCCTGAAACGTTTACTATCGATGATGATAAAGCATTTCATCAAAGTATTTTAGAAGCGGTAAATGTACCATTATTTA
This sequence comes from Staphylococcus hyicus, assembly GCF_000816085.1. Taxonomy (NCBI): domain Bacteria; kingdom Bacillati; phylum Bacillota; class Bacilli; order Caryophanales; family Staphylococcaceae; genus Staphylococcus; species Staphylococcus hyicus. The sequence continues at coordinate 674,346 of NZ_CP008747.1, forward strand.
AACAAATGAGTGCGGTCGTGCATGCGTATTTTTATCAAACACCTATTAAATCTTCAGAGCGAGACAATCAATTAAGTATTGATGACCATCAAGCGATTTATGAAGCTTTAAAAGCCAAACATTATGCTAAAGCGAAAACATTATTAACTAAACATTTATTGCGAGGTGCTAAATTTTATGACGAAAATTGCAATTGATATTGGAGGGACATTTATAAAATCTGCGATCGTAGAACCTGGATTTCAACTGGAGGGTTATCAAAAACACCCTACTCCAATCAATGAAAATAAAGCCATTTTAAAAGAGGTCGTTAACCGTATTGACCATTATGTGCATGCCTATCATTTAAAAAATGTCAGCATTGGTATTTCGACAGCAGGTGCTGTTAATTGTGTTGAGGGTACCATTGTATACGCAAATGACAACATACTGGATTATGCTGGTACGGATTTTAAACAGGCATTACGTCCATTCTCTACCCAAGTAAATGTCTACAACGATGTAGATGCTGCAATGTTAGGGGAAATATCATACCGGAAATACCCGGTTCAAAGTGCATTTTGTTTAACCTTAGGTACAGGTATCGGCGGTAGTTATTTTCACCAACAAAGTGGATTAATGGTTGGTGCACGACATCGAGCCAATCAGATAGGACATTTACTCTTTGATCCTAATACTCACACAAATTATGAACAACGTGCGTCAACACGGGCATTAAAACAATTGATGTTAAAACAAGCTTATGGCCATGATCATGTAGCTCAATTATTTGAAGATGCACGTCATGCTGAGAAATCACAATGGATATTACATACTTGGGGGCGTGAAGTTGCGCGAGGTATAGCGGAAGTACAAATTATGTTTGATCCAGAGTGTGTCATTATCGGCGGAGGCATTTCTCAACAACAACACGCCTTATTAAAATACATACAACCACACGTAAAAGCTTACTTACCACCACATTATGGTTGCGCTAAAATTGAAACTGCACAATTACAAAATGATGCAGCACTGATTGGTGCGGTCTCTGAATTGTAAACGTGCTAGAAAAAATGTTTACAATCATGTATAATACGGCAATGGCTATATCATTTTAAATATGACGATTTTTTTGTTGGTCATTTTAAATGGTGTAACACGTTTGAAGTCAATAGGGAGGAAATTTAGTGAATCAAACAAAATTACTAGTATATACTGCGTTAATGACTGCAATGATTGCAATCATGGGGTTTGTAATGCCAATCCAATTGCCGTTTATACCCGTGCCAATTGTACTACAAAATATAGGCGTTTTTTTGGCTGGCATTTTATTAGGTCGAAAATACGGGACATTAAGTGTCATTGTATTTTTATTACTAGTCGCATGTGGTGCGCCTTTATTATCTGGAGGACGTGGTGGTATCGGTGTGTTTATGGGTCCGAGTGCAGGATTTTTATTTATGTATCCGATTGTTGCATTTTTAATTGGATGGATAAGAGATCGTCAATTTGAACATTTAAATGTGTTTAAAGTGTTTATGATTATTTTGGTTATCGGTGTCTTATTATTAGATTTTGTAGGTGCTGTGGTAATGGGTTTAATTACACATATACCGGTGTCTAAGGCTCTCTATACGTCGTTAATATTTATCCCGGGAGATGTCATAAAAGCACTTATCGCTTCATTTTTTGCGATTGCTTTGTTGAAAAATCCAGTAACAGCACGTGTATTAAAACATACGCATTCATAAGAAAAAAGGGGGGATAGGATGAAAATATCAATGGATACAATTTATACTGATGGTCATGTTATTGAAAGTCAGTCGCGTTTTACGCGATTTCACACCCCCGAACATCCTCATAAATATGATGGGAATAAATGGAGATATCATTTAATGCCTGATGTGTTAACATTCAAAAATGATATGGTTATACAACAGCAACAACATGCGCAAACTGCTTCACAACATCTTAATTTTGAATTTCCACCAGACACCTATTTATCGACAGATATGTTACGTCTTTTAAGAAAAGAAGGGTTTGAATTAGGCTGTGTGGAAATGTATGCGATTGAAGGTTCTGAATTAGAGCGACTTTCAAATGAAGCGATTTCGTTAAAACGGGTCACATTACAAAACATCAATGACTACCTTTTGATTTTTAGTGAACTCAGTGCGCCTTATGGTGCTGTATACATCGAAGAAGCTTGTAGTTATATTCGTAAACAAATTCAATATCAAAAAGGACAATTGGCGTATTATGTTGCATATGAAGATGACATCCCAGTAGGTATTTTAAATTTAATTTATGGTGAAAAGACATTAGAATTAGATGGTTTTGCGGTGAAACCTGAATATCAACAAAAAGGCATTGGACGTCGGATTCAAGCTCAAGTGGGAAAACTAGCAGAGGATCGCGTGGTTATTTTAGTAGCAGATGCTGAAGATACGGTGAAAGAGATGTATGTAAAGCAAGGATACACGTATTTACATTTTCGCTATAGTGCTTTGTTAACGCATGATTAATTGATATAGAGAACAAAAACACCCGAAAATTCGGCAAAGCGAAATTTTCGGGTGTTTTTCATGTATCTTAATCTATGGCATATGGTTTCGTTTTAAAAATACTTCCAAATGAGTTAATGATTTGGTTTTGTAATGCGATGGGCATGACTATAAATATTAAAATGTTGGTTTCGTACAAAACCAATCGCAGTGATGTTTAAATCATTTGCAAGCTGAACAGCTAAGGTGGTTGGTGCTGATTTAGATATGATCATTCCTACTCCAATTTTAGCGGCTTTAATTAAAATTTCAGAAGAGATGCGCCCACTAAAAATCAAAATTTTATCTCTTACAGAAATTTCATTTTCAATACAGTAACCAAAAAGCTTGTCTAAAGCATTATGTCTCCCTATGTCTTGGCGGTGAATATAAAATGCATTCCCATCACTTATGGCAGCATTATGTAATCCGCCTGTTGCTTGAAATGTTTCACTTTCTTCTTGAAGCCGATTCATCATCGTTAACACTTGTTCTGGATGAATTTGAATGTTGGACATCGACGTTTTCGCGATGGCAGCATCATTTTGAAAATAAAACTCGCGACTTTTCCCACAACATGAAGCGACTAATCTCTTATTTGAAAGTTGAATGCGGTCTTTGACATCATATGTTAAAAGAAGGTGTGCAAACCCTTTACTATCATCTATATCGAGTTGTTTTATTTCTTGACGTTTTAAAATGATACCTTCAGATGCTAGAAATCCTAAGATGAGTTCCTTTAAATGCGTTGGGCTACAAATAACTGTAGCAAACTCTTCGCCATTAATCATAATTGTGAATGGAAATTCAGTCACATAATCATCATACGTTTCCCGAAGTTCTCCATCCTCATACCTCATGATTTTTTGATTGTAGTGGATATCTTGTTTCACCCCTATGTCCCCCTTACACATTTATATATATTTTACGCTTAAATTAAAAAATATAAAACCATTTAGGGCTAACATTAAACCATAGGTTAAAAATGTGAACAATCTCGTTTTAGCGTGCATTTCAGGAATGTTTCATGGATAATATAGTAAGATACATATAAAGAAAGGATTGTCTTAAATGAAAAGGATTGTATTTTTAGGTTTAACGATAATAGGTCTTTTATGTCTTGTGGCTGGATGTGGCAATAAAGCACAACAAAATGACGAGAACAATCATCTAACAATATCCGCGGCAGCAAGTTTAACAGATGTTACAAAAGAACTTGAAAAAGCATTTAAAAAAGAACATCCAAACGCTGTCATCGAATTTAACTATGGTGGGTCTGGCGCATTAAGACAACAAATTGAAAAAGGTGCACCTGTCGATGTTTTTATGTCGGCGAATACGAAAGATGTTAAAACATTAAAAACAAAAGGTAAAGTTAAAGACTCTTACGCATATGCACATAACAAATTAATTTTAATTAAACAACGTGGAGTCTCATCGCAATCTTTAGATCAATTACAGCAAAACACGCACGTTGCTTTGGGTGAAGTGGCATCAGTTCCTGCAGGGAAATATGCAAAAATGTACTTGGAATCACAAGGGTTATGGAAAAAAATCGAACCACATGTGGTCTATACGAAAGACGTACGTGAAGTGTTGAACTACGTAGATAAAGGTAATGCGCAATATGGTTTTGTATATCAAACAGATCTATACGCTGGTAATACACAAGATACAAATGTTGAAAAGGTAAAAGATGCGCAATTGAAACAACCGATTACATACGAGATGGGAAGAATATCCGATGATGCATTAAGTAAAGCGTGGGTGACGTTTATGAAATCAAAACAAGCACAATCAATTTTAAAGCAATATCATTTTGAACAATAGGTGATGTTATGGCTGATTTAACGCCATTATGGATTTCTTTAAAAATTGCAATGATGAGCACAATTGTTGTTGTATTTTTAAGTATCATGTTAGCAAAGTGGTTATACAATAAACAAAATACTTGGACACGCTTAATAGAAAGCCTGGTGTTTTTACCTATCATTTTGCCACCAACGGTACTAGGTTTCTTGTTGTTAATTGTCTTTTCCGTTGAGGGGCCACTCGGTCATTTACTTACAGACACCTTAGGGATACAGGTCGTATTTTCTCTCGTTGGTGCTACAATCGCATCGATTATTGTCAGTTTTCCTTTAATGTATCAGCATGCTGTACACGGATTTCGAAGCATCGATGCCCAAATGTTAAATGCAGCACGTACAATGGGCGCATCTGAAGGCAAAATATTTTTTAAATTAATTTTGCCTCTTTCAAAGCGCGCACTCATTTCCGGAGCGATGCTCGCGTTTGCACGGGCCATAGGAGAATTTGGTGCCACTTTAATGGTCGCTGGATATATACCTGGACGTACGAATACGTTACCTTTGGAAATTTACTTTTTAGTACAACAAGGTCGTGAAAATCAAGCATGGTTATGGGTACTCGTACTTGTGGCATTTTCAATAACAATTATAGGGACAATGAATCTATTGAATAAAGATGCGTATAAAGAGAGGGATTAAATGTTACATATACAGCTCAAACATCATATTAATGATCATTTGATTCAGCTAAATATACAGGCATTGACGCCTAAAATTTATGCGTTAGAAGGTGTTTCGGGTGTAGGTAAAACGACTTTGCTAAATATGATTGCTGGGATACGCACACCTGAAGCAGGATGTGTGCAAGTTGGTGAACGTATTCTTCTTGATACGAACAATCATATCAATTTACCACCACAACAACGGAATGTCGGTTATTTATTTCAAGATTATCAACTGTTTCCGCATATGACTGTACTTCAAAATATTCGTTTTATGCACCCCGAAACAACGCATGTCGAAGCGCTATGCCAAGCGTTAAAAATAAATCATCTAAAAAATGCTTATCCACATCAATGTTCAGGTGGAGAAAAACAACGCGTTGCTTTAGCGCGGGCATTAAGTCAAAAACCGGAACTTTTACTTTTAGATGAGCCTTTTTCAAGTTTGGATGATGACACAAAGTCGGAAAGCATCGCTTTGATTAAACATATGTATCATATGTGGAACATTCCAATTATTTTTGTAACGCATTCAAAATATGAAGCGGCACAGTTGGCAGATGAAGTCGTTAAAATATCAGTAAAGAATTAAAATTTGCTTGTTGTCCAAGGGGCTGCGACATATTTACCCCGCGAAACAAAACCAACAAAGTTCTTCGTACATGAACTCTGTTGGTTATATTTATATATAAACTTAGTATTTATGACGGGAAGGCTGATGCATTAAAACATCCCTTTGATTGCTTTCTTAGCTGAGACTTCTAAGGCATTAAGCCGAAACGTAAATCTATTTTGAGCGTAGAAATCCAAGACTATTGGCTTTTACAATATATAAGGCAGTAGTCTTGGATTGCATATAGGCTTAGAAAAGCAAAACATTAGGAACAATCAAAACTGAAATGATTTATGTACCAGCCCCTGTTTCCTACAATTAGTTGAAAACGCTTGACTAATTGTAGGAAGGACCTGGACGATCTACTTCTCTCTACCGCTAATCTTAGTATGTTTTATTTTATAGGGAATTTTTGAGTTAAATCGCGTGTTTTTACGACTCGAAAATATGCACTACATCATATACATTAAAGATATAAGACATTGAACACTATGATAAAGTGATTTCTTTGAGACCTGTGTCACTTCACTTTATAATAGATGGCATAGATGATGTGAGAAAGGTACATATGGAGATGCAAAATCGTTATTCAAGACAAATTTTATTTCAAGGTATAGGTAAAGAGGGACAACAAAAAATAAATTCTAAAACAGTTTTAATTGTTGGCATGGGCGCACTGGGTACTCATCTCGCTGAAGGGCTCGTGCGTGCGGGTGTGAAAAAATTACGAATCATAGACCGCGATTATATTGAAGCATCAAATTTACAACGCCAAACGTTATTTATTGAAACGGATGCGCGCCAATCAATACCTAAAGTGGTTGCGGCAGAACGTGTTTTAAAATCAATTCGTTCAGATGTAATTATTGAAACTGTGATTGATCATGCAGATGCATATATTTTAAAGACAATGATTGACGATGTCGATTTGATTATGGATGCAACGGATAACTTTGAAACGCGAATGATCATCAATGACCTCGCTTTTAAACATGATATTCCGTGGATTTATGGTGGTGTGGTGCGTAGTACTTATATTGAAGCGCCGTTTATACCTGGTGAAACACCGTGCTTTCAATGTTTAGTTCCTCAAATACCCTCAATAAATTTAACGTGTGATACGGTAGGTGTGATTCAACCTGCGGTAACAATGACCACAAGTTTTCAACTTAGGGACGCACTGAAAATTTTAACTGAAACACCTTTTAAACCAAAACTGACATATGGTGATATATGGGAAGGCACGCATCATACATTTGGTTTCAGTAGATTAAAACGTGACAAATGTCAGACATGTGGTGAACATCCAACATATCCATTTCTAATACAACAACAACCTCACTTTGCGACATTATGTGGGCGTGATACTGTTCAGTATCATCATCCAGATTTAGATTTGGAGACGTTGATACAATTTCTTGAGCAACGAAATATTGCATATAAAACGAATGGATACATCGTGCAGTTTCAATTTCAACAGCGTCGAATGATTGCTTTTCAAAATGGTCGCATATTAATTCATGGCCTAAAAGAACGAGATAAAGCGTATACGATAATCAATCAATTATTTGGATAAAGGAGATTAAAGATGCATACAAATGTAAACATAGGTAGAGCGATTAGATGTGCAGTTTTGACTGTGTCAGATACAAGAACGACTGAAACCGATAAAGGCGGTCAATTAGTATTACAATTATTAGGTGAACACAACACGCATGTTACAGAAGCGTGCTATAAAATTGTGAAAGACGACATCTCAGCAATTCAATCACAAGTGACAACATGGTTAGATGAAGGTGTCGAAGTCATTATTACAACTGGAGGTACTGGCATTGCACAACGTGATTGTACAATTGAAGCGGTTAAACCATTATTACAAAAAGAAATCGAAGGCTTCGGAGAATTGTTTAGATATTTAAGTTATGCAGAAGACGTAGGGAGTAGAGCGCTATTATCACGAGCGATAGGCGGTTCCATTGGAACACAACTCGTATTTTGTCTACCAGGTTCTACTGGTGCAGTGACACTTGGGATGAAAAAATTAATCTTGCCTGAACTGAATCATCTTATACATGAATTAAATAAGTAGAATCACAAAGAAAATAAGCGGGGCGAAAATCCAATGTGTGTAGGATGATTTTACGCCCCGAGCATATTGTAGTAGAAGATGTGTGCTGAAAGTTAATGTGATGAAACGCGATTATAATCTGATTTACCACCCGTTTTTTCAATGAGGTATGTTTCACCTATGACCATGCCTTTGTCCACAGCTTTACACATATCATAAATAGTTAAAGCAGTGACGGAGGCGGCTGTGAGTGCTTCCATTTCAACACCTGTTTTGCCAGTTGTAGATACACTACTTGTAATGTGCAGTGTAAAGTGAGTGTCTTCTTGACGCCATTCAAATTGGATATCTATGCCTGTTAATGGGAGTGGGTGACACATCGGGATGATTGTGGCAGTGTGTTTTGCAGCCATAATGCCGGCAATTTGTGCAGTATTTAAAACATTTCCTTTTTTAGCTGTATTATTGATAATTTGATTATAAATTGTATCATTGACTTGAATGCTCGAATGCGCTATGGCAGTGCGTTTCGTGATATCTTTTTCAGAAACATCCACCATTTTTGCATTGCCTTGTGCATTAATATGTGTAAATTCCGTCATGGTATACCTCCTTTTTAAATCAAGGTAAGTATAGCATGAAATACATGAATTGTTAGGAGTATAAACGATGACACTAGAAAAAAGACAACCAATCCCAGTAATCGAAGCAATTCAACGCTGTATTAAACAAGACATAAACCTACCTGAAACGACTGTTGATTTATATGAAGCAGATGGATATATCCTTGCTGAAGATATTATTGCGACATATGATATTCCGCGGTTCGATAAATCCCCTTATGATGGTTTTGCGATTAGAAGTGAGGATAGTACTGACGCAAGTGGTGAACAACGCGTTGGGTTTAAAGTGATTGACCACATAGGTGCGGGGTCAGTATCACAAGCCACTTTAGCAAAAGGTGAAGCGGTACGTATTATGACGGGGGCTGAAATACCAAAAGGTGCCGATGCAGTCGTTATGTTAGAACAGACAGTTGAAACAAAGGACGGTTTTACAATACGTAAACCTTTTTCACATCACGAAAATGTATCTCTCAAAGGTGAAGAAACGACGACTGGTGACGTGGTATTAAAAAAAGGACAACGTATAAATGCAGGAGCTATCGCTGTTTTGGCTACTTTTGGATATCGCCAAGTACCGGTATTTGTCAAACCATCTGTAGCAATCATTGCAACAGGTAGTGAATTGTTAGATGTTGAAGATGCTCTCGAACCAGGAAAAATACGTAATTCAAACGGACCGATGATTCATGCGTTGCTTAGACAAGAGGCCATTACATCACATATGTATCAAATTCAAAAGGATGATTTTGAAAGTAGTTTAAATGTTGTACGTCAAGCGGTTCAAGAACATGATATTGTGGTTACGACAGGTGGGGTGTCTGTAGGTGATTATGATTATCTACCCGATATTTACCGCGCGCTTGATGCGACAGTGCTTTTTAATAAAGTGGCAATGCGTCCGGGTAGTGTTACTACAGTTGCCGTGACAGAACAAACGTATCTATTTGGTCTTTCAGGTAACCCCTCTGCATGTTATACAGGGTTCGAATTGTTTGTTAAACCTTCTATTTATCGGATGATGGGGGCAACACGTGTTTATCCAGCGATGGTCAAAGCAACATTGATGGAGGATTTTAAAAAAGCAAATCCATTTACACGTTTTATACGTGCTACTGTTACATTTAATGGGAAAGAGGCAACTGTTAAGCCAGCAGGATTCAATAAATCTGGTGCTGTTATAGCGATTGCGCATAGTAATGCCATAATGGTGTTACCAAGTGGAACACGCGGTTATACAACGGGACAGTTTGTCGATGTCTTGCTAACAGCAACAGAATATTATCAACAGGATATATACGTATGATTTTACAAATTGTAGGCTATAAAAATAGTGGTAAAACCACCCTTGTGGCCCATGCTGTTCGTTTTTTTAAAGCACAAGGCTACCCCGTTGTAACAATAAAGCATCATGGTCATGTGGGTGAAGAGATTACGTTGCCTCACCGTGCAGTTGATCATATGAAGCATTTTGAAGCAGGTGCGGATCAAAGTATTGTACAAGGTCATAAATTTATTGAGACAATACAAAAAAATGAGGGAATCGCCTTAAAGACTTTAATAGAAGACTGTGTTACGATTAATGACAGTATTATTTTGGTTGAAGGCTACAAAAACGCGCCTTATGAAAAAATGATCATCTACCGTAACGAAGCAGAATTACATGCTCTAACACAACTGTCGAACGTTAAATATCACGTTAAGCGAACAGAAGATGACATAAATATGCGTGAAGTTGATAGATTGCTACAAGCGTGGTTATCAGAAGTAAAGGATGGTTAACTTGAAACAATTTGAAGTGACATCAGAACCTATAAATCCTGAAAAATATCGGGAATGGACATTAAACGAAAAGCAAGGTGCTGTTGTGGTTTTCACTGGTCACGTACGTGAATGGACAAAAGGTATTCGGACGGAATACCTAGAATACGAGGCCTATACTCCTATGGCAGAGAAAAAATTAGCACAAATTGGTGATGAAATTAGTGTGCGATGGCCAGGAACAGTTACGGCCATAGCTCACCGTATTGGTGCTTTAAATATAAAAGATATTGCAGTTGTCATTAGTGTTTCGTCACCACATCGGAAAGATGCGTATCGCGCAAATGAATATGCGATAGAACGTATTAAAGAAATTGTGCCGATATGGAAAAAAGAAATTTGGGAAGATGGTGCCGAATGGCAGGGTCATCAACGAGGCTATCATGATGACGCAATCAATCAAGGAGGCCAATCGTGAAAATATTATATTTTGCAGAAATTAAAGAATTATTAAACCGTACAGAAGATCATTTTCATTTTGATTATGGCGTGACTGTTGAGGATTTAAAGACACATTTATATCAAACGTATCCTGTCATTCAAGGAAAAAAATTCCAAGTAGCAGTGAATGAGGAATTTGTACAAGCTGATGAAGTGATCAAGCCACATGATGTGGTAGCACTCATACCACCCGTAAGTGGAGGTTAAATTACTCAAATGAAAGCGATTATTTTAGCGGGAGGCGAATCAACACGCTTCGGTTCACCTAAAGCATTTGCAGAAATAAACAACGAAAAATTTTTCAAAAAAATATATCAGACACTCATGACGACGAATATGTTTAATGAAATAATTATTAGTACGAACGATACATTAGCTCCGCATTTTGGCGGATATCACGTGATTAAGGATGTGCCGCAACATAAAAATAAAGGTCCATTAAGCGGACTTTATTCTGTTATGTCTCAAACGGATGACGATTTATATTTTGTAGTATCCGTCGATACACCGATGGTTACAGACAAAGCGATTAGTCAATTGTATCAATTTTTAATTGCTAATTTAATTGAAGCGCAATTGGTTGTGGCTGGATTTCAAGTGAAGGGTCGACCAATTCCAACAATTGCATTTTATCATAAGACGATATTACCTCATATTGAAGCAGCATTAAATGGGAATGATTATAGTATGCGACGGGTATATGAAAGGGTATCTACGGATTGGTTAGATGTAACTGCGATTCAAGGTCCATCCTATTGGTATCGTAATATTAATTATCAAGAAGAACTTTTAGCATTGAAAACAGAAATGAATCGATAAACAAGAGGGGAGGCGCAATAATGACTGAACAAATTTTAGATAAATTAGGACGTCCAATACGTGATTTGCGCATTTCCGTAACTGATCGGTGTAATTTCAGATGTGATTATTGTATGCCAAAAGAAATTTTCGGAGACGACTATGTATTTTTACCTAAAGATCAACTCTTAACGTTTGAAGAGATTGCACGCATTACAAAAATTTATGCAAACCTAGGGGTTAAAAAGGTTCGAATTACTGGTGGAGAACCTTTGTTGCGTCGAGATTTAGACCAATTAATACAACTGATAACGCGCATTGATGGCATCGAGGATATTGGTTTAACGACAAACGGGCTGTTGTTAAAAAAACATGGTCAAAAATTGTACGATGCAGGCTTAAGACGAATCAATGTCAGTTTAGATGCGATAGATGACGCGGTATTTCAATCCATAAACAACCGAAATATAAAAGCGCGTACAGTGTTAGAACAAATTGATTATGCGGTCTCAATAGGTTTTCAAGTTAAAGTGAATGTAGTTGTACAAAAAGGAATCAATGATGATCAGATCATACCGATGATTGAATATTTTAAAGATAAACATGTCACGATTCGTTTTATTGAATTTATGGATGTTGGCAATGATAATGGGTGGGATTTTTCTAAAGTCGTAACGAAAGATGAAATGTTAAATATGATTGAAACCCATTTTGATATTGAACCTGTACACCCTAAATATTTTGGGGAAGTTGCGAAATATTATAGACATAAAGGCGCAACATCTAAATTTGGCTTGATTACAAGTGTCTCGGATTCATTTTGTTCGACATGCACAAGAGCGAGACTGTCATCAGATGGCAAATTCTATGGGTGTCTGTTTAGTGCGGCAGAGGGGTATGATATTCGTAAATTATTACGAAGCGGTCTTGATGATGACGCGGTTGAAGCACGATTGAAGCAGCTTTGGTATGTTCGAGATGATCGTTATTCAGACGAACGTACTGCACAAACCGTTGAAAATCGACGTAAAAAGAAAATTAATATGAATTATATTGGTGGTTAGCCCTCGTGTTGCTAAATTGCCCATGTGTGAAAGAAGTACTTTTGTTTAACTAAGTGGGCTGTTTTAAATCTGACAAAAGCCTTCACAATGCATATTTTCGTGCATTGTGAAGGCTTTTTGCTGTGTATGATTTACGTGTGAGAAAGAAATTTATTTTTTTGAAAAGTCTATTTGGGCTAATAAAGGATCATGGTCACTTGCACGTCCAGACATATCCGTGAAATCACTATTTACATGTATCATATCTAACTTAGAACGCGCCTTTAAATGTTTTGACACGAATATATGGTCTAACGTTTGAGCATTTCCTTGGTAATTATATGAATAGCGCGATGTTGAAGGGACGTGGTTCACTAAATTCACCATTTGGTAGCGTTCAAATGTTTTTAGCGCTTGAGACCATTGAAAATCGTTATAATCACCCACAGATATAATATTCGCTTTAGGGTTTTGAGTTTGTACTTGGTCTACAAAGTCACCTACTGCTTTAGCCATTTGAACACGTTGAATTTCACTTCGACGTTCCGCTGGTTGTTTTTTACCAAATAAAGGATCATCTCCGTTTTTAGAGTTCCAATGATTTACGATTGCAATAATTTGATTTCCTTTAAATGTAAATTCAGCTGCAAGTGGTTTTCTTGAGTTTTTAAATGCTGGATTTGTTGGTGCAATTCGTCCAGGATTATGTGTGAGATGCCCATTTTTATATGCGACACTTGTGGTAGCGTCCCCAGGCTTCACCTTTTTATTGAAAGATACACGATCTGGGCGATAAAGGAACCCGACACGAATATTTGCATTAGGTTGTCCACCGTCTTGATTCATTTCTGGGTCAATACTTTTATATGCATAGGTTGGTCCGCCTGCTTTTTTAATCGCATTAATGAGACGTTGATAGGATTCATTTGCTTCTGGTCCACCAACACCAGCACCGTCATTGTCTTGAACTTCAGTCACTCCAACGATATCTGGGTTTTTCATATGGCTAACAATACCATTGGCTAACTTTTGAGCTTTGTCATTTGATGTTGAATCTGGATTATTTGAAAAGTTTTCTAAATTATAAGACGCCATTGTCAACTTATCTTTTGAAGGTGTTATTGTTGTTCCTTTTGGTTGTGCTGGTCCTTTCACATACGCTTTTTTCATTGTGTCATAATCTATATTGATTTTGTAATTTTGGTACCCGTAATTGACGTAGCCGATGAGTGGACCCTTGAAGTGATCGCCAGTTGACACATTAAAGTTACGCGTTTGTTGAAGTGGTCCGTGGACTTTAAATGGTATACGTTGCCCATTCGCATTTTTTTCTTTTAACAAAATACCATCATGTATCGTTTCTTTTCGAACGTGATCTTGAACAGTGAAGATGTCACCGTATTCTTGTGGACCAACACTGCGGACGTTGTCTACTTGTACGCGCATGCCTTCTAAGGACTCCCAGTAATCTAACGCATATTTTTTGGGGTTAAATTGACCATTAGGAGAGGCGATTTTTGTAGGTACGCGTTTAATTTTAATTGGTTTTGGTAAAGGTTGATTTGATTGAATAACGTTTATTTTACCTTGTTTCTCATATCGTGCGTCAATTTCGGTTAAAGGTTGATCGGTTTTATGCTTTTCTTTATAACCTTCAATTGGATATTCAGCGACGAGTCCAGAAACTTCTACCGCATCCCCAACTTTTACACGTGGTTTTTCTTTACCTGCAAATACGATGATTCCTTCAGAAGTATTAGGGTTGTCATCGATTAAATGATCCGGTGTTTGTAAATGGAAATAGTGTTGACCATTTAACGAATATTGAAATGTTACAATTCCTTGAATAGCGTCAACATGTTTATTGGCATATTTCGATTGATATGTATCGCCTTGAATATCATGGATTTGAAGCTTTGTTGAGGTATTTTGGGCGTCAACGGGTGTTAAAGCAAAAGTAGAACTTATTAAACCAATAGAAAGACAGGAAACAAATAATTTTTTCATTAATTACACTCCTAACAATTTATTAATTTATTTAAGTATATCAGTATCGATTTTCGATTTAGATTAAAAAGATGTAAAAAAGGGGTAAAAAAATTGTGAAATTAAAATTTTAAAGTAGAGAGGCAACAAGGTCATTCAAATTTCAACATTGTCGCACGTATCCATAAATAAAAACGGTGAGGAACCTACATTGACGTAACTTAGTCGAATTGTTTTAACATACGGGGACATACATTCATTTTAAGGAATCAACGTCTCTGATTTTGTTGCTTTATTTTCGTCTATTATTAAAGTCATTATTGCCTCTTCTACTATTTTATTAATGAAACAAAAACCATGTAAGATATTTATGTATGATGTGTATTTATATAAGCGATCATTGAATCATAGAGTTGATCGAGAATCTCAACTGTACGCTGATACTCTGCTTCAGAAATGTTTAAAGCTTCGAGATGTTGCTGCTGTAAAGTGGCAATTTTAGATGTCATATGCTGATACACATCTTGACCTTTAGGAGAGAGTTGAAGCAATTTTTCTCTACGATCTTCTCCAGTTCTTGCAATAATCCATTCGCGTGATTCAAGCGCCTTTAATATTTTACGTGTTGTAGGTTTTTCAATGGAACGGCGTTTTGAAATTTGTACCAGTGTTGTATCGATGTTGACTGCAATATCTTTCAGAATCAGCCATTGTGCTGGATGTAAGTCATATTCCGTCATTAAAGGTTGTACCATTTTAATATAAGGACGATAAAGTTTAGTGAAACTGTCAAAAAGTAACGAAGGTTTCATATATAACTTCCTTTCAGTATTAACGTTAATCGTATTATATCACGCATATCGAAAAGCGCTTTTGATACTAATTAAGATTTAAGGTAAAAGGAGAGAATGATATGCGCAAGAGATATTCTAGTAAAACTTTGATAAAATAGAATATAAGTCGTAATTGAGGAGGGGCGCATATGGTCGATATCGAGCTGGATCATATCATTCATTATGTAAAAGGGCTCAACCATTTTGAATTTCCAGGTGAATTTTTGGAAATTCATAAAGGTGGACAACATGAAAAACTAGGGACATTTAACCGTTTAGTTCAAATCGATTTATCGTATATTGAACTTATAGATGTTTTCGATAAAGGAAAAATAAAACATCAATCTAAAACGCAAGAGGGTAAATTTTCTTTTGCGACTGCGGTCATGAAAAATGGATACAAACAAGGATTTAAAAAAATTTGTTTTCGTACCAAAGATATTCATTTATTAAAAACACAATTTCAAAAACGTGGATTGCAAACAGTTGGGCCGGTAAAGATGACGCGATATAATAAAAAAGGACACCTTATTGAATGGCAATTACTTTATGTTCACGATCATGCGTACGACATGATGATGCCCTTTTTCATTCAATGGAACAAAGATGACATAAGTAGGTATGAGGATTTAAAAGATGCGTTTCAAACACATTTGACCATCGATATGGTTGAATTCAAAACCCATCAACGTCAAACGATGGTGTATAACTGGGAACGTTGGTTTGATATGGAAATCATTGAAGACAGTGACAAACATACGATTTTATATAGCCCAGCTAAAAAAGTGAAATTTAAAATTACTGAGGGACGTCAAGACGTTATTGATACAGTTTATTTAACAGATACGACGATTGATGCGCCTATTTTAATAAGAACGCATGGTGCGAATTATCAATTTAATCCAAGTATTTAATAAATGACAGAATAGATGGTTTGTACTAACCATCCGACATGGATGAGTGCTAACATAAGGGCAATCCATGCCACATATAACTGGAGTTTTGATTCATGTAATAGAATGAAGAAAATAGCCAGTACAGTCGTTAATGCTACAACTATTATGCGCAAACTTAAGAAATCTATTTTCATCATATAAATCAATGAAATCATGAATACAATAAGTTGAATGAGTGTTAAAATAATTAAAACAATATTTCTCATTTTGTGACCTCCCATTTCAACCTCAGTATAGCACATCTATAAATAGTCATAAGAATTTAGGATACGAATTAGGTTAAAATTAATATGGGTAAAGCAGATTTAAAGGAGTCAGTAAACTATGAAATTAATCAATATTACGGATCAAGAACATGATGCGTTTGTGAAAAATCATCCCAACGGTGATTTGCTTCAACTAACGAAATGGGGCGAAACGAAAAAGTTAACGGGATGGTACAGAAAACGTATTGCAGTAGGAGAAAATGGAGAAATCAAAGGCGTTGCACAACTTCTTTTTAAAAAAATACCACGTACGCCGTTCACATTATGTTACGCTTCTCGTGGTTTTGTCGTGGATTATTCAGAAGCGTTAGCAGTAAAAACGTTATTAGCCGAAGCGATTAAAATAGCTAAAGAAGAAAAAGCGTATACAATTAAAATTGACCCTGATGTAGAAGTGGAAGACGGATTATCAGTGGTAAATGATTTGAAAGCATTAGGGTTTAAACATAAAGGTTTTAAAGAAGGTCTTTCTAAAGATTACATTCAACCTCGAATGACTATGATTACGCCTTTAGATCAAACGGATGATGCGCTCATCAAAAGTTTTGACAATCGAAATCGTTCTAAAGTGCGTTTAGCGCTAAAGCGTGGCACAAAAGTAGAGCGTAAAGGACGTGAAGATTTAAAAATTTTTGCTGACTTAATGAAGGAAACAGGCGAGCGTGATGGCTTTTTAACGCGAGATGTCTCTTATTTTGAGACGATTTATGATGCGTTACATGCTGATGGCGATGCGGAACTTTTCTTAGTGAAATTAGAACCCAAACCCGTTTTAGCAGACTTAAGAGCAGAGCGACAAGAACAAGACAAAGAAGAAGCGAGACTCAAAGCTAAAAAGCAAGATAAAAAAACGCTAAATAAAATTAATGATTTAAAAAATAAGCAACAAAAGACAGAAAGTTTAATTCATGATTTAGAAAATCTAGAACGTACACATCCTGAAGGGCGTTATTTATCAGGCGCACTGTTGATGTTTTGTGGCCATAAATCGTACTATTTATATGGCGCATCTTCAAACGATCATCGTGATTTCTTACCAAATCACCATATGCAGTTTAAAATGATGCAATATGCACGAGACAAAGGGGCTAAAACGTATGATTTTGGTGGTACGAATAATAATCCAGATCAAACGTCAAGTCATTATGGTTTGTGGACGTTTAAAAAAGCTTGGGGCACATACTTAAGTGAAAAAATCGGAGAATTTGATTTTGTGTTAAATCCACTTGTGTATCAAGCGGTAGAACAATTCAAACCTCAATTGACAAAATTAAAAATTAAAATTGTACGTAAGTTGAAAAATTCATAAAACAGATAGATAAAGCGATGAAGTTACCTCATAATGATTCAAACTTCATCGTTTTTTATATCCTGTAGGCGGTGCCGTGAGGGTTAGTATTCATATTGAAATAACGATACTGATACAAGAGTGAATATGTTAATGTAGCTATAATATGGAAAAAGGGGCGATAAGGGTGGTCAAAAAGCTGATAGATTTTTCACTATCAAATCGATTTGCAATTATGTTAATGGTACTGCTTGTCATATTAGGTGGTGTTTATGCAAGCTTTAAAATGAAATTAGAATTGTTACCAGATACCGAACCGCCGATGATGACAATTACAACGACTATGCCAGGTGCTACACCTGACACAATAATGAAAGAAGTTAGTAATCCTATTGATGAAGAAATAAGAGGGATGGCTGATGTTACAAGCGTTAAAACAGAGTCGTTAGCCAATGCGTCATTGGTGACAGTGAAATTTGATGATCAAACTGATTTAGATAAGGTAGAACAAGAATTACAAAAAACACTTCAAAAAATGTCATTTGCTGAAGGGGTTCAAGACCCTGAGATTAAACGTAATTCGATTTATGCTTTTCCAGTGGTAGCCTATTCGTTTATAAATCAAAAAAATGATATTAAAGCAACGACGAAAGCGGTTGAAGAGCAGTTAATACCGAAATTACAAGAAATTAAAGGCGTACAGCGCGCGACTGTAAATGGTCAGACTACACGTCAAGCAACGTTGAAGTATGACGACCAAAAATTACAAGCAGTAGGGTTAAATCAACAGCAAGTTTCAGATTATATTAAGGGCGCTTCGAAAGAGACCCCATTAGGTTTGTTTCAGTTTGGTAACGAAGATAAATCCGTCGTTATTGATGGGCAATTTACCTCTATTGATGCCCTTGAAAATTTAGAAGTTCCTTTAGCTATCTCACGTCAACCGGCTACATCGGCTCAAAATGACAGCAAGAATCAAGATCAAAGCCAAGGGATGTCCATGTCATCATCAGCTTTAACTGCATCACAAGCACTTACCAGTAATTCAAACAATGAAACAGTACCTTTAAAATCACTCGCGCGAATTACGCTCCAGGATGAACGAAAATCCATTTCTAAAACAAACGGTGAAGATGCAGTGGATGTACAAATTGTAAAAGCACAAGATGCAAATACGGTTGCTGTAGCAAATGAAGTGGATCAAACGATTCATGACTTTGTGAAATCGCATGATAATCTTAAAACAGTAAAAATTATGGATACTGCAAAACCTATAAAAGATGCTTTGTCAACGATGATTGAAAAAGCATTGCTTGGCGCGATCGTTGCGATTATCGTGATATTATTATTTTTAAGAAATATAAAAATGACAGCAATCTCTGTAGTATCCATTCCGTTGTCAATACTTATAGCCATGGTTGCTTTAAAATTGACTGATGTATCTTTAAATATATTAACGTTAGGTGCTTTAACTGTTGCAGTCGGACGTGTGATTGATGACGCAATTGTTGTTATTGAAAATATATACAGACGTTTAGCGAAGAAGGATGAGGTACTGTCAGGGGACCATTTAATTATTCAAGCGACGAAGGAAGTATTCATTCCTATTATGTCTTCAACGATAGTAACCATTATTGTTTTTTTACCACTTGCATTTGTAACGGGGTCTGTTGGGGAAATGTTTAGACCTTTTGCTTATGCGGTGACTTTTAGTTTACTGGCATCATTGCTTGTTTCGATTACAATTGTACCTGTACTTGGATCAATGTTTTTTAAAAATGGCTTGAAGCGACAACCGAAACATCATTTAGGAAAGTTAGGTCATGGATATCGTAAAATCTTATCTTGGAGCCTCGATCACAAATGGATCGTTATAATATTAAGTACAGTGTTGTTAATTGGAAGTATCGTGCTAGGCAGTATAAAGATTGGTACAAGTTTTATATCTACAGGTGAAGACAAATTTATGGCTTTGACATATAAGCCGAAACCAGGAGAAACAAAAGAACGTGTATTAAAAAATGCGGAAGAAGTACAAAAGTATTTGAACAATCAATCTCATGTGCAACATGTGCAGTACTCTGTCGGCGGTCCTTCTCCAGCAGATCCTACGGGTAGCACAAATAGTACTGCGCTAATGGTCAAATACGACAGTGATACACCGAACTTTGATACTGAACCAGAACGTGTATTAAAACATATCGCGACGTATCATCATTCAGGAGATTGGCAAAATCTTGATATGAGTACAGGTACGGGTTCGCATCAATTAAAAGTACAAGTTACGGGTCCTTCTACAGATGCAATCAAAGGAACGGTCAAAGAAGTTGAGCACCTTATGGGAGAGACAAAAGGTTTAACTAATGTAAAATCAGATTTGACTGATACGTATGCCCAATATGAAGTGAAAGTCGACCATCAACGCGCAAGTGAAAACGGCATCACTGCGGGACAACTTGCACTATTACTGAATCAAAATATACCAGAAATGACGATATCGAAAATAAAAGCGGATCAACAATCATATGATGTTGTCGTTAAACAAAATAAAGAGACGCAATGGACTAAGAACAAACTTGAAAATACATCAATTCCATCTCCACAAAATCCAAACCTTAAACTTAGTGACATTGCAGAATTAAAGCAAACAACAACGCCGAATACGCTTGTAAAAGAAAGTGGTCACTATACGAGTACAATAACTGGTAACATTTCGGGTAAAGATGTTGGTGGCATTACGCAAGATGTTTCACATCAACTGTCGAAAATAAAAACACCTCAGGATGTTAAAACGTCGGTCGGAGGAACAAATGATGATATTACGGAGGCATTTTCACAGTTATTACTTGCGATGTTGGCTGCTATTATCATCGTTTATTTAGTATTAGTGCTCACATTTAAGGGTGGCTTGGCGCCATTTACAATTTTATTCTCATTGCCTTATACAATTATTGGCGTGGTTTGTGCATTAGTTGCGACAGGTGAAACATTATCAGTACCAAGTATGATTGGTTTATTAATGTTAATTGGAATTGTCGTAACGAATGCCATTGTACTCATTGATCGTGTAATCAATAATGAAAAAACCGGCATGTCAATGAAAGCGGCATTAATAGAAGCTGGGGGTACGCGTATTCGACCTATTTTAATGACAGCAATTGCAACGATTGGTGCCCTGTTTCCTTTGCTTTTTGGACAAAACAGTTCAGTATTAATTTCAAAAGGATTAGCGGCGACAGTAATTGGTGGATTGTTATCTTCCACGTTATTAACTTTAATCGTTGTTCCGGTTATATATGAAATTTTGTTTACTTTAAAATCGAAATTAATGCGTCATAAAAATTCAAATTGACGAATTCTTATGTATTTGGTAGGCTATTAGAAATACTAAAAGTCAACGTCCACTTTATATCGCTTCCGTACTTAAATTCATTTGTATAAGGATATATTATAAAGTTTGAAAAAATAAGAGGGGAAGAATGCATCTTTAAAAGATTATGTTCTTCCCTCTTTTTGCATCTTGTAGTAACTGTTGACAATGTAGACAGGAGTTTTAGTTATTTCAAAGGGGGACATCTAATGAAAGAGACATCTATTTTAAAACGTATTCCTGAAAGTTACTTTGGCAAAACGATGGGGAAAGCTGTTGAACATGGTCCATTACCGTTAATTAATCTTGCAGTAGGGATACCGGATGCTAATACTCCGGACCGTATTCTTGATGCTTTGGCACACGCTATACGAATGCCTGAGAACCAAAAATATTTGGCTTTTCAAGGAAAACCCTCATTTAAACAAGCCATCGTTCATTTTTACAAACGGCATTTTGATGTATCACTCGATCCTGAAACAGAAGTATGTTTATTTTATGGGACAAAAAATGGTTTGGTTGCGTTACCAACATGTGTTGTTGAGCCTGGAGAGATTGTGTTATTACCGGATCCTGGGTATACAGATTATGAAGCGGGTGTCCTTTTAGCGCATGGACAGCCACGTCCGATGAAATTATATCCAGAACACGGGTATTTACCGCAATGGGATCAAATAGATACAACAGAAGCAAAGTTAATTTATTTAACGTATCCGAATAATCCAACAGGTTCTGTCGCCACCCCTGAATTTTTTCAGGATACGATAGACTATTTTAAAGATACCGAGACGATGATTGTTCATGATTTTGCATATCAAGCATTCGGTTTTGATAGGGAGAATCCAAGTATACTTGCTGCAAAAGGTGCCAAATCACGTGCGATTGAAGTGTTTTCATTTTCAAAAGGATATAATATGTCAGGGTATCGTGTGGGATTTGCAGTTGGTAACGCACACATGATACGACAATTAAAGAAATATCACACACATACGCAAGCGGGTATGTATGGTGCGTTACAGGACGCATGTACAGTAGCTTTGAATGAATGTGATGATGTACTCCGTCTTCAAGCACATACATTTAAAAATAGAAGAGATATTATAGAAAAAGCATTAACAACAGCGCAGATTCCTTTTGAACCAATTAAAGGCGGAATATTTTTATGGTTACCGTGCCCGCCTGGGTATACGAGTGATCAATTTGTAAATTATCTATTACAGAGGTGTTCTATATTGGTTGCCCCAGGGCATCCATTTGGAGAACAGGGAGAAGGCTATGTACGTGTATCATTTGCAATAGACGAGCATCAATTAATAGAAGGCCTTAGACGTCTTGCATCAATTGCCTCACTATACCAAAAGTGATTAAGTGTAGTAGACGTATAGGTTAAACAAATGAAAACCTTCAAAGTGGATGTCTTAGCATCTACTTTGAAGGTCAAATTGTAAAACAACAGTGAACATATTAGCTATGCACACATGTTAAATAAGCGCGATGGCTAATATCACATAAACGACAAAAATTAGCGCAGTCATCATATTTAATATATTGACGCCTTTTTTATCATTTTTAAAGTGCTTAAATGCAGTAGTTTCAACATTTCCAATGAATAAAAGTAATACAACAAACAACCACCACGTCATCATAGCGTGATATTTTAATGAAGTGGCAATGACAATGATTAAAATAATCCCCATGAAAATACGTAGAACCGTCGCAAATCGTAACTGCATTTTAAATATACTAATGTAACTGACAATGAAATACAGTATTGGTAATAAAAGGAAATAAATAAGCATAAGTTAGTCCTTTCTAAATCTATTGATGATGCGACTCATTTTTTTGTGAAGCCATCTCTTGTCGCATGTATTGTCTTACTTTAGAGATTTCATGTTCAATAGATTCCAATTGTTTTATCAAAGGGTCAACTTGTTGGCCCGTAGATTCACGTTTTTCTAAATCGCTTTGAATGCGAATATAATCTAATTTAAGTTCCTGTAATTGGGCTTCTAAACTCATAAAACTAGCCTCCTTTTGTTTATAACATTATAACATGCTTCATTCTTGATAATGAAACGAATATGCTGAAAGTCTCATATAAAGGGTTGATTATTTTGTCGCATGATAAGGGGGGATATATGTGACAGATCGATTTATAATGATTTTATTACTTATCGCATTAGGTTATACATTAAAGCGCATAGGCTATGTCAAAGGGTCAGATGCAAAAGTAATCACGACACTTGTGTTGAATGTCACATTACCTGCTGTCGTGATTGTTAATTTGAATGGGGTTACATTAACACCTGAGCTATCTTTATTACCTATATTAATGGTGCTCTATGGGTTAATGACTAAACTCATTGTTATTTTATTATTTATAAAATATAACAATGAAGTTAGAGGTACCGTAGCGATGTTAATGGCTTCGTTAAATATTGGGATATTTGCATATCCACTTGTACAGCAAATGTGGCCTGAAAAGGGTCTATTATATTTTGGTATGGCAGATATTGGTGGGGCCGTGTTGATGTTCGGTCTTACTTATTTCATCGCAGGATATTTTAAAAATGCGGAAGGCACATTGAACGTCAAGACGATTTTTTTGAGCTGCTTAAAATCGATTCCGTTAATGACTTATATCGTAATGATAGTACTGAGTTTATGTGCGATTAAACTCCCTCCCAACACGATAACGTTTTTCGATTTGCTCGGTAAAGCAAATTTGCCACTATCTATGTTGTTATTAGGGATATTATTAGATTTTAAAATTGAACGCCGTTTTTTGCCGTTAACGTTTAAGTATATTGGCATGCATTACGGACTTGGGCTTGTTTTTGGTAGTCTTGTTCATGTTTTTTTACCTGTATCCGACGATATGATTAAAACAACATTACAATTGATTTGGGTTTTACCTGTAGGTGTAGCTGCTTTATCATATGCCGTACAATTTCAATATCGAACGTTACCGATGATTGCGATGGCAAGTAATATGACTGTAGTGATTAGCATTTGTATCCTATATATTTATCAACACTTTTTCCTTGTGACATAAGCGCTGGAAAGTGTAACGGTATTGGGACATCGCATTCCTAGTAATATAATGAGTCAACAACAGTTATTGAGTGATGGACAATGTTGGATGTTGTTAATCTATATTGCTCCATTTTGTCTTTATAATGGGAAAGTTGATATATTTAACATAACATTTTGATTGATTCAAAAGTCGAGACTTCTAAAGTATCAAGTCGGAACCGACAATCTATTTAGAGAGCGGGCGGAAACCTCATAAAGTTCCGCCCGCTCTCTAAATGCGTTGGGATAAAGTACCTAAACAAGCTAGGGTTTAGAAACAATTTAAAATGAAATCTTTGGTGTATCCCTAAGTGTTGTCGGTCTATTTTAATAAATAGTGTATTCATTTTTGCATGCGGTGAATGCTAAAAGATTTAGTGCACAAGTTTGAATTTGCGGTATTCTGATGTCATTTCAAAACCGAATTCATGAAAACGTTCAACTAAGCGATGGTTTTTACTGCGTATTTTAAAATACACGTTATCAATACCTTCATGAGAAAGGGCGACGTGAATTGCATGTTGGATGAGGTCGAAAGCAATCCCTTTTAAACGGTAGTGCGTATGTGAAGAAAAATAACGAATTTCAGCATGACCTTGTGTGGGGTTAATAATTAAATATAAGTAGCCTTTAAGCAATCCTTCTGCCATATATAACATAAGTTGATGATGTTCATCTAATGTATCCGTAATTTCTTCTGCACGCATGGCGTGATGAGAAAATGTGTCTTCATGAAGTTTTTTGAAAGATTTGAAATAAGCTGATTTATAATCGATAATATGATGAATGTTTTCGGTTTCTCCTAAATCTGTGCGTGTTGATAGATGATAATCTGTAAATGTATAGGATGCACCGATAGTTTTCATGTAGGCTTTAATGTGTTCATTTTCAGCTGCATAAGAAAAGTAATAGGTTGCGTTTTGCGTATTTTCTTTTGTTGCTTCGTGAAATAAACTTTTGAATGCCTCACCTGTAGGGATATAGTCTTTTTTTGTAATGGGTCCGATAACCTTATAACGGTTTTCCATATAAGGTATACACATGAGCGCCATTTGAATCTCGTCATTTTCTTCTAGTATATATATACCTGTCGTCGTTAATGCCTCCTTGAGGTACATGTCATACGCCGCGTCATAATGAATAGGAATTTTATTCGTATAAGACTGTGAAGTTGAGATGTTTTCTTTAATAAAAATTAATATACGATCAACGGAAGTGACTCGACTGACCTTCATAGTGCCCCTCCTTAATAGTTTCTTTACGCTAATTATAAGTTGTTTTATAAGGAAATGAAAGTATACACTTAAGAGGCATGATACAATATGAGTATTATAAAGTTAAAACAGGAGTAAAATCATGAAATCTTTAGTATTAGCAGAAAAACCTTCAGTAGGTAGAGATATCGCCAAAGCATTAAACGTGACAAATGCGAAAAATGGCTATATTGAAAATCAACACTATATTATTACTTGGGCGTTAGGTCATTTAGTGACGAACGCGACACCTGAACAATATGACAAATCTTATCAACAATGGCGATTAGAAGCTTTACCCATTATACCTAAACAAATGAAAACAGTGGTGATAGGCAAAACACGTAAGCAGTTTAACACCGTACAACATTTATTAAAAAGAGATGATGTTAAAGAGGTTATTATCGCTACGGATGCAGGAAGAGAAGGAGAGTTAGTCGCACGGCTAATATTAGATAAAGTTCGTATTAAAAAGCCGCTCAAACGCTTATGGATTAGTTCAGTAACACCGAAAGCCATTCAACAAGGGTTTCGCAATCTTAAAGATGCAAAACATTATTATCCACTTTATCAAGCGGCTTTAGCGCGCAGTGAAGCGGATTGGATTGTGGGTATTAATGCCACACGTGCATTAACGACACGGTATGATGCACAATTATCGCTTGGACGTGTTCAAACGCCAACGATAAAATTAATCCAACAACGACAAGAAGAAATTAAACATTTCAAACCTGAAACATATTTTACAATGGAAGTTAAGGTGGATAACTTACCTTTTAAATTAGTGCAAGCACAACGTGAGTTTGACAAACAGAAGTTAAACAACCTCGCAGAAACGATTCAAGGTCAGTCCATTAAGATTGAATCAATTAAAGAAAAAGAGAAAAAATCATATCCTGGTCGCTTGTATAATTTAACAGATATACAACAACATGCGTATCAACGCTATAAAATAAGTGCGAAACAAACTTTGAATGCGTTACAAAGTTTATATGAACGTCATAAAGTATTAACGTATCCGCGTACTGACTCTAATTATTTAACGACAGATATGGTAGGTACGCTTAAAGAACGTTTACAAGCAGTTATGGGAACGGAATATAAAACACATGCCCAAACGCTTATGCATAAACAATTTACAACAAAATTATCATGTATCAATAATCAAAAAGTGTCAGATCATCATGCCATCATACCAACAGAAGTGCGACCATATATGGATGATTTAGGCGCACATGAAAAAAAGATCTACTTGCTTGTCGTACAACGATATCTTGAGGTTTTATCAGAACCTCATATTTATATAGAGCGTCAAATTATTGGACAAATTGGGGAAGCTACATTTATTTATAAAAGTAATGAAACAAAACAATTAGGTTTTAAAGCATTACATCATGAGTTACCTTCAACAGAAGTAAAAGGATCGATGACAGAAGGTGAGCGTTTTGACGTCACTGATGTTTCTATCCTTTCTCACCAAACGACACCTCCTGCTTATTTCAATGAAGGGACCCTCCTTAAAGCAATGGAACGACCGGATCAGTTTTTTAACTTGAATGATAAACATTCTGCAGAAACACTTAAAGCAACAGGTGGTATCGGGACTGTAGCAACAAGAGCAGATATTATTGAAAAATTATTTAAAATGAATGCGATTGAGAGTCAAGATGGGAAGTTAAAAGTGACTTCTAAAGGGGCACAAATTTTATCGTTGGCGCCGCAAGCATTAACGTCTCCAATGCTGACTGCAGAGTGGGAAGATAAATTATTGAAAATAGAAAAAGGAACATATCAACGTCAACAATTTATTGATGAAATGAAGCAATTCACGATAGATGTGATTCAAACTATTAAAGATAGCAACCAGAAATACAAACATGATAATTTAACGTCTGCAGAATGTCCAACGTGTGGCAAATTTATGTTAAAAGTAAAAACAAAACACGGTTCAATGCTTGTCTGTCAGGACCCGGCGTGTAAAACGAAGAAAGATGTTAAAACACAAACGAAAGCGCGTTGTCCAAAATGTAAAAAAAGGCTGACTAAGTTTGGTACTGGTGGACAAGCCACGTATCGCTGTGTATGTGGGCATACAGAGACACAAGCGCAAATGAATCAACGTTTAAAATCTAAAGGTAAAGATAAAGTCTCTCATCGTGATATGAAAAAATATATGAAAGATGATGAATTAGATCATAATCCATTCAAAGATGCATTGAAAGGGTTGAAATTGTAGCTGAAAATCGAACTTAATTTATGTATTTTGTTATAAAGTTCGGATTTTGTATTGAAATCATACCGTATACGTATTAAAATATGTAGGTATTTTAATAAAAGGAGCTAATAAAAGTGAAGCGATACTTCCGTTTTGATGAACATCAAACTAATTTCAAGCGAGAAATATTAGGTGGATTAACAACATTCTTATCAATGGCGTATATTTTAGCGGTCAATCCTCAAGTGCTAAGTTTAGCTGGGGTGGATGGCGTACCTTCTGAGCAGAAAATGGACCAAGGGGCTATCTTTGTTGCAACAGCACTTGCAGCCTTTGTCGGGTGCTTATTCATGGGGATTATAGCAAGATATCCAATAGCGCTGGCACCCGGTATGGGACTCAATGCATTTTTTGCATTTACAGTTGTATTAACGATGGGCATTCCTTGGCAGACGGGTTTGACTGGCGTGCTATTCTCTGGATTTATATTTGCTATTTTGACTGCAACAGGATTACGAGAAACCATAATTAACGCCATTCCTTTTGAAATGAAGATGGCCGTATCTTCAGGTATAGGACTATTTATTACTTTTGTAGGGTTGCAAAGTTCAGGAATTATAACGAACCAAGATGCAACATTAGTTACATTAGGGAAATTAACAGAACCTCACGTTTTATTAGCTGTATTTGGTATCGTCATTACAATTGTGCTATATGCTAAAAAAGTACCAGGTGCGATTTTTATTGGTATGGTAATCACAGCAATAGCTGGCTTGGTCACACAGCAAATTGCACCTCCTTCAGGCGTAATTGGTAAAGTACCAAGTATTGCACCGACGTTTGGTGCAGCGTTTGAAGCTTTTCAAGATCCAGGTCAACTTTTTACAGTTCAATTTTTAATCGTCATTTTGACGTTTTTATTCATCGATTTCTTTGACACAGCTGGAACAATCGTAGCCGTAGCTTCTCAAGCGGGATTCATGAAAAACAATCGTTTACCACGTGCAGGTCGTGCTTTATTTTCAGATTCACTTGCGACGATGGTAGGTGCGATATTCGGAACGACAACAACAACATCATACATCGAATCTACATCCGGTGTTGCTGTTGGAGCGCGTACAGGATTTGCAAGTATTATTACAGGTATATGTTTCTTATTAGCTTTGTTCTTTAGTCCACTTATGGCAGTTGTGACGCCAGCAGTCACAACACCTGCATTAGTGGTGGTGGGTGTTTTAATGGCATCTAATCTCGCATCTATTAGCTGGAAAAACTTTGAAGTCGCTGTACCTGCGTTTGTTACAATTATCATGATGCCTCTATCGTACTCAATTGCAACTGGAATCGCTTGTGGCTTTATCTTTTACCCAATAACAATGGTGTTGACGAAACGTCATAGAGAAGTTCATCCAATTATGTATGCTTTATTAGTCATATTTATATTATATTTTGTATTTGTGCATGGTTAAATCGTCAAAACTGTTAGTGAACATAGTTCATTAACAGTTTTTTTATGATCGGAGAATGAACGGTGGGAGGCTGACCTACACCATGACGACAAGGCGTTGATAGATTTAAGAATACGTGCATAAAAGGGTGAGACATTAATCACAATCAAAACATGAACTTGTTTAACAACATGGTCTCGAAACGACTACATTTCTCCAACTTTAAATAAGATGTATTTTTAAACTAGATTTATAAGGAGATAGGCATTGGAACGATATTTAAAGGTAGAAAAAGATTTGAGAAATTCAAAAAAAGTGTTGAAGTAGCCACGTATTTAGAGTAAAATAATGGGGTATGTGAATTAGACAAAAGATTTTACATAAAATGGTTGAACTTCTCAAACATTTCGTGTAAAATGTCTAATGTTGGACTTTTTAATGCGATGAAGCGAAAGGTTACTGACACACCCGGCCGCTTTGCCATGGCGTTGTGTGAGATAGTTTTCGTGGAGAAGTCTTATCACTAATGAAGACGAATAAGGAGGGTAAATTATGGCAAAACAAAAAATCAGAATCAGATTAAAAGCTTACGATCACCGTGTTATTGATCAATCAGCTGAGAAAATTGTTGAAACTGCGAAACGTTCTGGTGCAGACGTATCAGGACCAATCCCATTACCAACAGAAAAATCAGTGTACACTATCATCCGTGCGGTGCATAAGTACAAAGATTCTCGTGAACAATTCGAACAACGTACACACAAACGTTTAATCGACATTGTTAACCCTACACCAAAAACAGTTGATGCTTTAATGGGCTTAAACTTACCATCAGGTGTAGACATCGAAATTAAATTATAATAGAAAATTTTAGGAGGTGGACTTTCGATGACCAAAGGAATCTTAGGAAGAAAAATTGGAATGACTCAAGTATTCGGTGAAAACGGAGACTTAATTCCAGTAACAGTTGTAGAAGCAAAAGGAAACGTAGTATTACAAAAGAAAACTGAAGAAATCGATGGTTACAACGCAGTACAAATCGGTTTCGACGACAAGTTAGCTTACAAAAAAGATAGCAAATCAAACAAATACGCAAACAAACCAGCTGAAGGTCATGCTAAAAAAGCTGGCGTTGCACCTAAGCGCTTCATTCGTGAATTCAGAAACATTAATGTTGATGAATACGAAGTAGGTCAAGAAGTCTCAGTTGATACATTTGTAGCAGGCGACATCATTGACGTAACAGGAACTTCAAAAGGTAAAGGTTTCCAAGGTGCGATCAAGCGTCACAACCAATCACGTGGACCTATGTCACATGGTTCTCATTTCCACAGAGCACCAGGTTCAATCGGTATGGCGTCAGATGCGTCACGCGTATTTAAAGGACAAAAATTACCAGGCCGTATGGGCGGTAATACTGTCACTGTTCAAAACTTAGAAGTTGTTGCAGTTGATACGGAAAACAACGTCATTTTAGTTAAAGGTAATGTACCTGGACCTAAAAAAGGTTTTGTTCAAATCCAAACAGCTGTAAAAGCTAATCAATAATAAGTAGCGAAAGGAGGAAATGCATAATGGCAAATTATGATGTATTAAAAGTTGACGGATCTAAAGCTGGTTCAGTTGAACTGAGCGATGCAGTATTCGCAATCGAACCTAACAATGAAGTATTATTCGAAGCGATTAACTTACAACGCGCTTCATTACGCCAAGGAACACACGCTGTTAAAAATCGTTCAGCAGTTCGTGGCGGTGGACGTAAACCATGGAGACAAAAAGGTACTGGACGTGCGCGTCAAGGTACTATCCGTGCCCCACAATGGCGTGGTGGTGGCGTAGTATTTGGTCCTACACCAAGAAGCTACGGCTACAAAATGCCTAAGAAAATGCGTCGTTTAGCATTACGTTCTGCATTATCTTACAAAGTTCAAGAAAATGGACTTAAAATTGTTGATAACTTCAATTTAGAAGCTCCAAAAACAAAAGATTTCAAAACAACATTAACAAACTTAGAATTACCTAAGAAAGTTTTAGTTGTAACACTTGGAGAAGATGTTAACGTTGAATTATCTGCACGTAATATCCCTGGTGTTCAAATCACAACACCTGAAGGACTAAACGTATTAGATTTAACACATGCTGACAGTGTTTTAATCACTGAAGAAGCAGCTAAAAAAGTTGAGGAGGTGCTCGGATAATGGAAGCTAGAGACATTCTAAAGCGCCCCGTAATCACTGAAAAATCATCTGAAGCAATGGCTGAGGACAAATACACTTTCGATGTAGATGTACGTGCCAACAAGACGCAAGTTAAAATTGCTGTTGAAGAAATCTTCGATGTAAAAGTAGCGAATGTTAATATCATTAACTACAAACCTAAAAAGAAACGTATGGGCCGTTACCAAGGCTATACAAACAAACGCCGTAAAGCTATCGTAACTTTAAAAGAAGGTCAAATCGACTTATTCAATTAAAAAATATACCAATAAGGAGGTAAGCGACAATGGCATTAAAACATTATAAGCCAATTACAAATGGTCGTCGTAATATGACTACTCTAGATTTCGCTGAAATCACTGAAACAAAACCAGAAAAGTCATTATTACAACCGCTACCGAAAAAAGCGGGTCGTAACAACCAAGGTAAATTGACTGTACGTCATCATGGTGGCGGACATAAACGTCAATACCGTGTGATTGATTTTAAACGTAATAAAGATGGAATCCCAGGTAAAGTTGATTCTATTCAATATGATCCAAACAGATCAGCAAACATTGCATTAATCGTATACGCAGATGGTGAGAAACGTTACATCATCGCACCTAAAGGTTTACAAGTAGGTCAAGTAATTGAAAGTGGTTCTGAAGCTGACATCAAAGTTGGTAATGCACTTCAATTAAAAGACATTCCTGTAGGTACTGTTATCCACAATATCGAATTAAAACCAGGTCGTGGTGGACAAATCGCACGTTCAGCTGGTGCAAGCGCTCAAGTATTAGGTAAAGAAGGTAAATATGTACTTGTAAGACTTCGTTCTGGTGAAGTACGTATGATTCTTTCAACTTGCCGTGCTACAATCGGTCAAGTTGGTAACTTACAACATGAACTTGTTAACGTTGGTAAAGCTGGTAAATCAAGATGGTTAGGTAAAAGACCTACTGTTCGTGGTTCTGTAATGAACCCTAACGATCACCCACACGGTGGTGGTGAAGGTCGTGCGCCAATCGGACGTCCATCTCCAATGTCACCTTGGGGTAAACCAACCCTTGGTAAGAAAACACGTCGTGGTAAGAAACATTCAGACAAACTTATCGTACGTAGACGTAAGAAAAAATAAAAATAGCTTATTTGGGTGTGCGGCTTCTTAGCTGCACGCACACAATAAGAAAGGAGGCGCCACTATGGCTCGTAGTATTAAAAAGGGACCTTTCGTCGATGATCATTTAATGAAAAAAGTTGAAGCTCAAGGCGACAGCGAAAAGAAACAAGTAATCAAAACATGGTCACGTCGTTCAACAATTTTCCCAAACTTCATTGGACACACATTTGCAGTATATGATGGCCGCAAACACGTACCTGTATACGTAACTGAAGATATGGTTGGTCACAAATTAGGTGAATTTGCACCAACACGTACTTTCAAAGGACACGCTGCTGACGACAAGAAAACAAGAAGATAATCACTCAATAGTAAGTAGAGGAGGAAATACGAATGGAAGCAAAAGCGGTTGCTAGAACGATCAGAATCGCACCTCGTAAAGTTAGATTAGTATTAGATCTAATTAGAGGAAAAGACGTAAGAGAAGCTGTAGCGATTTTAAAATTAACAAACAAAGCTTCTTCTCCAGTTGTAGAAAAATTATTAATGTCCGCTTTAGCTAATGCTGAGCACAACTACGGTATGAATACTGATGAATTAGTTGTTAAAGAAGCATATGCTAACGAAGGACCAACTTTAAAACGTTTCCGTCCACGTGCTCAAGGACGTGCAAGCGCAATTAACAAAAGAACAAGTCACATTACTATCGTAGTAAGTGACGGTAAAGAAGAAGCGCAAGAAGCTTAATAAATACTAAGGAGGGAACACCGTGGGTCAAAAAATTAATCCAATCGGACTTCGTGTTGGTATCATCCGCGACTGGGAAGCAAAATGGTTTGCTGAAAAAGATTTCGCATCATTATTACACGAAGACTTAAAAATTCGTAAATTTATCGATACTGCATTAAAAGATGCATCAGTATCACACGTAGAGATCGAACGTGCTGCTAACCGTATCAACATCGCAATCCACACTGGTAAACCAGGTATGGTAATTGGTAAAGGCGGTTCAGAAATCGAGAAACTTCGTAACAAGTTAAACCAATTAACTGATAAAAAAGTACACATCAACGTGGTTGAAATCAAGAAAGTTGATTTAGATGCACGTTTAGTAGCTGAAAACATTGCACGTCAATTAGAAAACCGTGCATCATTCCGTCGTGTACAAAAACAAGCAATCGGAAGAGCAATGAAACTTGGTGCTAAAGGTATCAAAACTCAAGTATCAGGTCGTTTAGGTGGCGCTGACATCGCGCGTGCTGAACAATATTCAGAAGGAACTGTACCACTTCATACATTACGTGCTGACATTGATTATGCACATGCTGAAGCTGACACAACTTATGGTAAGTTAGGTGTTAAAGTATGGATCTATCGTGGTGAAGTTCTTCCTACTAAGAAAAATAGTGAAGGAGGAAAATAATTATGTTACTACCAAAGCGTGTAAAATATCGTCGTCAACATCGTCCTGACACTAAAGGTCGTTCTAAAGGCGGTAACTACGTAACATTTGGCGAATTTGGTTTACAAGCAACGACAACATCTTGGATCACTTCTCGTCAAATCGAATCAGCTCGTATCGCTATGACACGTTACATGAAACGTGGCGGGAAAGTTTGGATTAAAATCTTCCCTCATACACCATATACTAAAAAACCTTTAGAAGTACGTATGGGTGCTGGTAAAGGTGCGGTAGAAGGCTGGATCGCAGTTGTAAAACCAGGTCGTATTTTATTTGAAGTTGCAGGCGTATCTGAAGAAGTTGCGCGTGAAGCATTACGTTTAGCGAGCCACAAACTTCCAGTTAAAACGAAGTTTGTAAAACGTGAAGAATTGGGTGGTGAAACAAATGAAAGCTAAGGAAATTAGAGACTTAACCACTTCTGAAATCGAAGAGCAAATCAAATCATCAAAAGAAGAGCTTTTTAACCTACGCTTTCAATTAGCTACAGGTCAATTAGAAGAGACTGCACGTATCAAAACTGTTAGAAAAACAATTGCACGTCTTAAAACTGTTGCGCGTGAAAGAGAATTAGAACAAGGAAAAGCTAACCAATAATAGTTGAAAGAGGAGGTTACTAAAGTGAGCGAAAGAAATGATCGTAAAGTTTACGTTGGTAAAGTCGTTTCAGACAAAATGGACAAAACAGTGACTGTTTTAGTTGAAACATACAAAACGCACAAACTATATGGTAAACGTGTAAAATATTCTAAGAAGTATAAAACACATGACGAAAACAATTCAGCTAAACTAGGAGATATCGTTAAAATTCAAGAAACTCGTCCTTTATCAGCGACAAAACGTTTCCGTTTAGTAGAAATTGTCGAAGAATCAGTAATTATTTAATGACTATTTAAAGATAAGGGAGGTTTAATCATGATCCAACAAGAAACACGCTTAAAAGTAGCAGACAACTCTGGTGCTCGTGAAGTACTTACAATCAAAGTATTAGGTGGATCTGGCCGTAAAACAGCTAACATCGGTGACGTCATCGTAGCAACTGTTAAAAATGCTACACCAGGAGGCGTTGTTAAGAAAGGCGATGTTGTGAAAGCTGTTGTTGTACGTACAAAATCAGGTGTACGTCGTAAAGACGGTTCTTACATCAAATTTGATGAAAATGCATGTGTTATCATTCGTGACGACAAAGGACCACGTGGTACTCGTATCTTCGGTCCAGTAGCGCGTGAATTACGTGAAGGAAACTTTATGAAAATTGTTTCTCTTGCACCAGAAGTACTATAATTTATAAAATCTAAATCACAATTCAAGGAGGTGCCCACATGCATATCAAAAAAGGTGACAACGTAATCGTTATCGCAGGTAAAGACAAAGGTAAAACAGGTAAAGTTGTAGCAACTGAACCTAAAAAAGACCGCGTCGTTGTGGAAGGTGTAAACGTCGTTAAAAAACACCAAAAACCAACTCAAATCAATCCTGAAGGTGGAATCTTAGAAACTGAAGCAGCAATTCATGTTTCTAACGTACAATTATTAGACCCTAAAACTAACAAACCTACACGTGTAGGCTACAAGTTTGTTGATGGTAAAAAAGTAAGAATCGCTAAAAAATCAGGCGAAGAAATTAAGTCTAATAAATAATAAAAGTTGAAAGGAGGATCCACTTTGAACCGTTTAAAAGAAAAATTCAACTCTGAAGTTAGTGAGAACTTAGTAAAAAAATTCAACTATAGCTCAGTAATGGAAGTACCAAAAATCGATAAAATCGTAGTCAACATGGGTGTTGGTGATGCAGTTCAAAACTCAAAAGTATTAGATACAGCAGTTGAGGAATTAACAGCAATCACTGGTCAAAAACCTTTAATCACTAAAGCTAAAAAATCAGTTGCGACATTCCGTTTACGTGAAGGTATGCCAATTGGTGCTAAAGTAACATTACGTGGTGAAAGAATGTATGAATTCTTAGATAAATTAATTTCTGTATCATTACCACGTGTACGTGACTTCCGTGGTGTTTCTAAAAACGCATTTGATGGTCGCGGTAACTACACTTTAGGTGTTAAAGAACAATTAATTTTCCCTGAGATCGATTATGATAAAGTATCAAAAGTTCGTGGAATGGATATCGTTATCGTAACTACTGCTAACACTGACGAGGAAGCTCGTGAATTGTTAACACAATTCGGTATGCCATTTCAAAAATAATCTCTAAAGGAGGCTAATTAAGTGGCTAAAAAATCAATGGTTGCTAAGCAACAAAAGAAACAAAAGTTCCAAGTCCGTGAATATACGCGTTGTGAACAATGTGGACGTCCGCATTCAGTATATCGTAAATTTAAACTTTGCCGTATTTGTTTCCGTGAATTAGCTTATAAAGGTCAAATTCCTGGCGTACGTAAAGCTAGCTGGTAAAAATTTAACTCTTGAAAGGAGGCAACAAACTATGACATTGTCAGATCCAATTGCAGATATGTTAACTCGTGTAAGAAACGCAAACATGGTGCGTCACGAAAAATTAGAATTACCTGCATCAAACATTAAAAAAGAAATTGCTGAAATCCTTAAAAACGAAGGTTTCATCAAAAACGTAGAATATATCGAAGATGATAAACAAGGTGTAATCCGTTTATTCTTAAAATATGGTTCAAATAACGAACGTGTTATTACAGGATTAAAACGTATTTCTAAACCAGGTTTACGTGTTTATGCTAAAGCAAACGAAGTACCTAAAGTATTAAATGGTTTAGGTATTGCATTAGTATCTACTTCAGAAGGTGTTATCACTGATAAAGAAGCTAGAAAACGTAATGTTGGTGGCGAAGTATTAGCTTACATTTGGTAATCATTAAATAAATAAGGAGGTGCCACAGCATGAGCCGTGTTGGTAAAAAAATTATCGAGATCCCAAGTGACGTTACTGTAACTATCGAAGGTAACAAAGTTACTGTTAAAGGACCTAAAGGTGAATTATCACAAACACTTAATGAAGAAATGACTTACAAACAAGAAGAAAACACACTTGAAGTTGTTAGACCATCAGATTCTAAAGAACATAGAACAATTCATGGTACAACTCGTGCGTTAATTAATAATATGGTACAAGGTGTATCTCAAGGATACGTTAAAGGACTTGAACTTATCGGTGTTGGTTACCGTGCACA
Organism: Staphylococcus hyicus; assembly: GCF_000816085.1. NCBI lineage: Bacteria > Bacillati > Bacillota > Bacilli > Caryophanales > Staphylococcaceae > Staphylococcus > Staphylococcus hyicus. The sequence goes on from NZ_CP008747.1 coordinate 711,438, forward strand.
AGTACAAGGTTCTAAACTTGTATTAAACGTAGGTTATTCTCATCCAGTTGAAATCGAAGCTGCTGAAGGTATTACTTTCTCAGTAGAGAAAAATACAACTGTAAAAGTTGAAGGTATCGACAAAGAATTAGTTGGTGCTACAGCATCTAAAATTCGCGATGTACGTCCACCAGAACCTTATAAAGGTAAAGGTATCCGTTACCAAGGTGAATACGTACGCCGTAAAGAAGGTAAAACTGGTAAATAATAAATAAACTCTACAGAAAGGAGTATTGACATGATCAGCAAAATTGATAAAAACAAAGTACGTTTAAAAAGACATGCACGCGTGCGTACGAAATTGTCAGGTACTAGCGAAAAGCCACGTCTAAACGTATACCGTTCAAATAAACATATTTATGCACAAATCATTGATGACGTTAAAGGTGTAACGTTAGCTCAAGCTTCTACTAAAGATAGCGATATTGACACATCAGTAACTAAAGTTGAAATGGCAACTAAAGTTGGTGAAGCAATCGCTAAAAAAGCAAGCGAAAAAGGAATCGAAGCAGTTGTATTCGATCGTGGAGGATACTTATTCCACGGACGTGTTAAAGCGTTAGCAGATGCAGCTCGCGAAAATGGACTTCAATTTTAATTTAAAGGAGGGACAATTTAAATGGCTCGTAGAGAAGAAGAAGTTAAAGAATTTGAAGAACGCGTTGTTACGATTAACCGTGTTGCAAAAGTTGTTAAAGGTGGACGTCGTTTCCGTTTCACAGCACTTGTAGTTGTAGGTGACAAAAATGGTCGCGTTGGTTTCGGTACTGGTAAAGCACAAGAGGTACCTGAAGCAATTAAAAAGGCTGTTGAGGCTGCGAAGAAAAATCTTATCACAGTTCCACGTGTTGAAGGTACAACACCACATACAATCACTGGACGCTATGGTTCAGGTAGTGTATTCATGAAACCAGCTGCTCCTGGTACAGGGGTTATCGCGGGTGGTCCAGTTCGTGCCGTATTAGAACTTGCAGGTATCACTGATATCTTAAGTAAATCATTAGGTTCTAACACACCAATTAACATGGTGCGCGCAACTGTTGACGGTTTACAAAACTTAAAAAATGCTGAAGATGTTGCCCGTTTACGTGGTAAATCAGTAGAAGAATTATATAATTAAGGAGGGAGACATTTAAAATGGCTAAAATTCAAATTACCCTCACTCGAAGCGTTATCGGACGTCCGGAAACACAACGTAAAACAGTTCAAGCTTTAGGTTTGAAAAAACTTAACTCATCTGTTGTTGTTGAAGATAACGATGCGATTCGTGGACAAATCAATAAAGTAAGTCACTTAGTAACAGTAGAAGAAAAATAATTAAGGAGGTGCCGAAATGAAATTACATGAGTTAAAACCATCAGAAGGTTCACGTAAAGTACGTAACCGTGTAGGTCGTGGTGCGGCTACTGGTAACGGTAAAACAAGTGGTCGTGGTCAAAAAGGTCAAAAAGCACGTTCAGGTGGTGGCGTTAGACCAGGTTTTGAAGGTGGTCAATTACCTTTATTCCGTCGTATTCCAAAACGTGGTTTCACTAACATCAACCGTAAAGAATATGCTATTGTTAACTTAGACCAACTTAACAAATTTGAAGATGGTACTGAGGTTACACCTGAATTATTAATCGAATCAGGCGTAGTTAAAAGTGAAAAATCTGGCATTAAAGTATTAGGTAATGGTTCATTAGAAAAGAAATTGACTGTTAAAGCACACAAATTCTCAGCTTCTGCTAAAGATGCTATTGAAGCGAAGGGCGGAGCTCACGAGGTGATCTAATGTTTCACACGCTTGTGAATTTCTTTAAAACAAAAGAAGTTCGTAACAAGATTTTCTTTACACTTGCAATGTTAGTGATTTTCAAAATTGGTACGTATATTCCAGCACCTGGAGTTAATCCAGCAGCATTTGATAATCAACAAGGTTCTCAAGGCGTCACTGATCTGTTAAATACATTTGGTGGCGGAGCCTTGAAGAACTTTTCCATTTTCGCAATGGGGATTATGCCTTACATTACTGCTTCCATTGTGATGCAATTATTACAAATGGATATTGTGCCTAAGTTTACAGAATGGGCAAAACAAGGTGAGGTCGGACGTAGAAAGTTAAATAACTTAACACGTTATTTTACTATCGTTCTTGCATTCATCCAATCTATCGGTATGTCTTATCAATTTAACTCATACCTTGGTGGATCACTTGTCCTAACTCAAAGCGTATGGTCATATCTTTTAATTGCAATCGTTCTTACAACAGGTACTGCATTTTTAATGTGGTTAGGTGAACAAATTACGCAATATGGTGTTGGTAATGGTATTTCTATTATCATTTTTGCAGGTATTTTATCTACATTGCCGTCCGCGTTAATGCAATTCTATCAACAAGAATTCGTTGGACAAGATGATGTCACGTTAGCTTGGTTAAAAGTGATGGGTCTTATTGTCGGTATGATTTTACTAACAGTAGGTGCTGTATTCGTTTTACAAGCGATTCGTAAAATACCGATTCAATATGCAAAAAAACAATCGAATATGCGTCTTGGTTCACAGGCAACATATTTACCATTAAAAGTAAACTCTGCAGGGGTAATTCCTGTCATCTTTGCAATGGCATTCTTCTTATTACCTAGAACATTAACATTGTTCTTCCCGAAAGCAGATTGGGCTCAAAAAGTTGGTAATTATGCTGATCCATCAAACAATATGGGAATGGTCGTGTATGTAATACTCATTATTGCTTTCACATATTTCTATGCGTTTGTACAAGTTAACCCAGAAAAAATGGCAGAAAATCTGAAAAAGCAAGGTAGCTATGTTCCTGGGATTCGTCCTGGCGAACAAACGAAAAAATATATTACTAAAGTTTTATATCGTTTAACGTTTGCAGGTTCAATTTTCTTAGCAGCAATTTCGATTCTTCCGATTATTGCTACAAAGTTTATGAACTTACCGCAAGCCATTCAACTTGGCGGGACAAGCTTACTTATCGTTATTGGTGTTGCCATTGAAACGATGAAAGGTTTAGAAGCACAAGTCAATGAAAAAGAATATAAAGGCTTTGGTAGACGATAATTCATAGGAGGGCATTTATGAATATTATCTTAATGGGATTACCTGGTGCTGGTAAAGGAACTCAAGCGAGTGAAATTATTAAAAAGTACCCAATTCCACATATTTCAACAGGGGATATGTTCAGAAAAGCGATTAAAGATGAAACCGAACTCGGTAAAGAAGCTAAATCGTTTATGGATCGTGGGGAACTCGTACCAGACGAAGTTACAGTAGGCATTGTAAAAGAACGTATCTCTGAAGACGATGCTAAGAAAGGTTTCTTACTTGACGGATTTCCTCGTACAATCGAACAAGCTGAAGCTTTAAACTCGATTTTAGAAGACCTTGGAAGAGAAATCGATGCAGTTGTTAACATTGATGTGCCTGAGGAAGAACTTATGAATCGTCTTACTGGACGTCGTATTTGTGAAATCTGTGGCACAACGTATCATCTTGTTTTCAATCCTCCAAAGGTTGAAGGTACATGTGATCTTGAAGGTGGTAAACTTTACCAACGTGAAGACGACAACCCTGAAACAGTTGCAAATCGTTTAGAAGTGAACATAAAGCAATCTAAACCGATTTTAGATTTCTATAGCCAAAAAGGCGTTCTTAAAAATATTGACGGTTCGAAAAATATTAATGAAGTTACAGAAGACGTCATCACTATTTTAGAATCATTAAAATAATAACGACTTGGTTTAAAGTGTTTGACTTTACACGTCGTTAACTTTGAAACTGTAATCAAATATTCGTGACAAGTCTTATAACGATACGCTTTGACAATGTAAACCAAGCCAACTATTATCTCGTTGATATATTAAGATCCTTACAACTGAAAAGGAGGCGTTAATTCATGGCAAAACAAGATGTTATCGAACTTGAAGGTACGGTATTAGACACTTTACCTAACGCAATGTTTAAAGTAGAATTAGAAAATGGTCACGAAATCTTAGCTCACGTAAGTGGCAAGATTCGTATGAACTATATTCGTATTTTACCAGGCGATAAAGTAACAGTAGAAATGTCTCCGTATGACTTAACACGCGGAAGAATCACATATCGTTATAAATAATTGTCACTCCATCATTGAAGGAGGTATAAAAAATGAAAGTAAGACCATCAGTAAAACCAATTTGCGAAAAATGTAAAGTCATTAAACGTAAAGGTAAAGTAATGGTAATTTGTGAAAACCCTAAACACAAACAAAAACAAGGTTAATTAAAAGAGAGGTGTAAATAATATGGCACGTATTGCAGGAATTGATATCCCACGTGATAAACGCGTAGTAATTTCATTAACTTATATCTACGGTATCGGTAAAACTTCAGCAAAAGAAATCTTATCTGAAGCAAACGTTTCAGAAGACACTCGTGTTAAAGATTTAACTGATGACGAATTAGGTCGTATTCGTGAAGTTGTAGATGGCTACAAAGTTGAAGGTGACTTACGTCGTGAAGTAAACTTAAACATCAAACGTTTAATGGAAATTTCATCATACCGTGGTATCCGTCACCGTCGTGGTTTACCAGTTAATGGTCAAAAAACTAAAAACAATGCGCGTACGCGTAAAGGCCCAGTTAAAACTGTAGCTAACAAGAAAAAATAATAGGTAAAGGAGGCAAATTAATCTATGGCACGTAAACAAGTATCACGTAAACGTAGAGTGAAAAAGAATATCGAAAACGGTGTTGCGCACATCCGTTCTACATTCAATAATACAATCGTAACTATCACAGATGAATTCGGAAATGCTTTATCTTGGTCATCTGCAGGTGCATTAGGTTTCAAAGGTTCTAAGAAATCAACACCATTCGCAGCACAAATGGCATCAGAAACAGCTTCAAAAGCTGCAATGGAACACGGTTTAAAATCAGTTGAAGTAACTGTAAAAGGACCTGGTCCAGGTCGTGAATCAGCGATCCGTGCATTACAATCAGCAGGTTTAGAAGTAACAGCGATTAAAGACGTTACTCCAGTTCCACATAATGGTTGCCGTCCACCAAAACGTCGTCGCGTATAATTAAATTTTTGTTTTGTCACTATTCACTTAACACTAAAAATTTATAGTTTATGCAAGTCGACGTACTTAAGGAGGATATGTAAATGATAGAAATCGAGAAACCTAGAATTGAAACAATTGAAGTTAGTGATGATGCTAAATTCGGTAAGTTTGTTGTTGAACCACTTGAGCGTGGTTACGGTACTACACTAGGAAACTCCTTACGTCGTATCCTACTATCATCATTACCAGGTGCGGCTGTGAAATATATCGAGATCGAAGGCGTTTTACATGAATTCTCAGCGATCGATAACGTTGTAGAAGATGTTTCTACAATTATCATGAATATTAAAAAGCTAGCGCTTAATATTTACTCTGAAGAAGAAAAAACATTAGAAATCGATATTAAAGAAGAAGGCGAAGTCACTGCTAAAGATATCACACACGACAGTGATGTTGAAATCTTAAATCCTGACCTTAAAATTGCCACTGTATCTAAAGGTGGTCACTTTAAGATGCGATTAGTTGCGAACAAAGGTCGCGGATATGCACTAGCTGATCAAAACAACTCTAGTGATTTACCAATCGGTGTAATCCCAGTAGATTCATTATATTCACCAGTTGAACGTGTGAACTATACTGTTGAGAATACTCGTGTCGGTCAAAGTTCTGACTTTGATAAGTTAACTTTAGACGTATGGACTGATGGTTCAATCACACCACAAGAGGCTGTATCATTAGCTGCAAAAATTATGACTGAGCATTTAAACATCTTTGTTGGTTTAACTGACGAAGCACAAAATGCTGAAATCATGATTGAAAAAGAAGAAGATCAAAAAGAAAAAGTATTAGAAATGTCTATTGAAGAATTAGACTTATCTGTACGTTCTTATAACTGTCTTAAACGTGCTGGTATTAACTCAGTACAAGAACTCGCTGACAAATCAGAGGCTGATATGATGAAAGTGCGTAACTTAGGTCGCAAGTCTCTTGAAGAAGTTAAATACAAATTAGAAGACTTAGGTTTAGGTCTAAGAAAAGAAGATTGATAAAGGAGGTTAACTCATGGGTTACAGAAAATTAGGTCGTACTTCAGATCAACGTAAAGCAATGTTGCGTGACTTAGCAACTTCACTTATCGTTAATGAGCGTATTGAAACTACAGAAGCACGTGCGAAAGAACTTCGTAGCGTCGTTGAAAAATTAATCACTTTAGGTAAAAAAGGTGATTTAGCTGCTCGTCGTAACGCTGCTAAAACATTACGTAACGTGGAAATCTTAAACGAAGATGAAACGACACAAACTGCATTACAAAAATTATTTGGTGAAATCGCTGAACGTTATCAAGAACGTCAAGGCGGATACACTCGTATTGTTAAAGTTGCACCTCGTAAAGGTGACGGTGCGTTAACAGTAATTATCGAATTAGTTTAATAAATACACACTACTACATTTAAAGCATATGAGTGCAACGATAATGTTTGCCACATACAAATATTGTCTAGCTCAAAGTGCCCCATCTAACTAAATATTGACGACAAAGCGTGAACTCAATTTAGATGGGGTGCGCGCTTTTTTCTTGTCAGTCACATTTGACACAATACTATTGCAGTCGGATGAAAACATGAAATGATGAAAAGCGACAGGCATTTCGTCTTTTTGACTACGGGCGTTCCACCATGTGGAGTTGCCCTTTTTTTGTTGAATATATATTTATTGATAAATGTTAAATATATGTACACACGGGGATTCATCGATTCGGTGAGTATACATAAAAGGGTTTATTCGGTAAAATAGGGAAGAAGTTAAAAAAGTGAGGATAAATTATGCAACCGATCATTGCGTTTGAAAATGTTTCATTTAAATATGATACTGCCGACACGATGACATTAAAAAATATCACATTTTCTGTAAATCATGGAGAGTGGGTGTCTATCGTAGGGCATAATGGATCTGGTAAATCAACGTTAACTAAGTTAATCACTGGCATTGAAACGGATTTTGAAGGTGATCTTTTATTAAATGGTAAACGCGTAAATGCGGGTGCATCCGTCGAATTCCGTCAACATATTGGGGTTGTATTTCAAAATCCTGAGAATCAATTTGTGGGTTCTACGGTAAAGTATGATGTTGCGTTTGGATTAGAAAATCGCTGTACACCATATGAAAAGATGCAACAAATTGTTCCCCAAGCTTTAAAGGATGTAGATATGTATGATAAACAAAATCATGAACCCACTGCGTTATCAGGAGGTCAAAAACAACGCGTCGCGATAGCAGGTGTGTTAGCGTTAAATCCGAAGCTCATTATTTTAGATGAAGCCACATCCATGCTAGACCCTGAAGGTAAGGCAGAAATTTTAAAAATGATGAGGAAAATGAACCATGAATGGGGCGTCACTGTGTTGTCAATTACACACGATTTGAGTGAAGTGGTTGATTCTGACAAAGTCATTGTGATGAATCAAGGACAAGTGGCGCTTGAAGGAGATGTACGTAACATCTTTAATGAAGCAGAACGTTTAAAACAGTTAGGACTCGATTTACCCTTCGAGATGCGCATCGCGCAAAAATTACAACTAGACACACATCTAGTAACTTATGATGCATTAGTGGAGCGATTATTATGATTCAGTTTAATGAAGTGTCATACACCTATCAACAGCATACCCCATATGCGTATCAAGCATTGAATCTTGTGACGACTACTTTTAAAGAGGGGATGTATTATGCGGTAATCGGAAAAACGGGTTCAGGTAAATCTACGCTAATTCAACATTTAAATGGATTATTAAAGCCATCTCGCGGTAGAATGCAAATATTTGATTTAAATGTTGATCGTAAAACGAAAGACCGTGCTTTTAAACCGATCCGACGACGAATTGGTATGGTATTCCAATTTCCAGAATCCCAATTATTTGAAGAAACTGTTGAAAAAGAAATCCTTTTTGGACCGAATAATTTCAAACAAGATCTCTCTAAAGCACTTGAAAAGGGGCGTAACTATTTAGATATGATGGGTGAAAATCCTAGTCAATTGTTGCAACAGTCTCCCTTTTTACTATCCGGGGGTCAAAAGCGTAAAGTCGCGTTAACAGCAATACTTGCGAGTGATCCAGATGTTTTAGTGTTAGATGAGCCGACTGCTGGGTTGGATCCAAGAAGTAAGCAACAGGTGATGACACTGATTCAGCATTTAAACGAGCAAGAAGGCAAAACCGTCATTCTTGTAACGCATGAAATGAACGATGTTGCACAATATGCACATGAAGTGAAAGTGATGAAACATGGACATATCGTTGGTTCATACGACACAGCGACGTTTTTCAAACAGGAAGCATTGGTGCATTCCTTACATCTAAATTTACCAGATGTACTACGTTTACAAAGAGATTTGGAACGACAATCAGGTGTCCCATTTGATGGGATTGCGCTGACTGAAGACGCCTTCGTTGATTTATATAAAAAGTGGGGTGGTCGTCGTGAAAGATAAATTGATTATCGGTCGTTATCTGCCATTAGATTCTATTATTCACCGTCTAGACCCAAGAGCAAAATTTATTTTTGTTTTTCTATTTATTATCATCATCTTTTTAAGCCACCATTGGATTGCGTATTTGTGGTTGGCATGTTTAATACTGATTGGTATAAAATTAGCACGTTTACCCATATTATTTTTATTTAAAGGACTGACGCCGATATTCATTTTTGTTGGCTTTACTTTTGTGATGCACATGTTTGTAACAAAAGGAGGCACGCGTCTGTTTGAATGGAGTTTCATCTCTATCGATAGCCAAGGGCTTAATGAAGGGGCTTTAATTGTATTACGCCTTACCTTTATTATGATAACCTCTACGATACTGACGTTAACGACAAGCCCTCTAGAGCTTACAGATGCGTTTGAGAGACTTTTAAAGCCATTGAAATATATTAAAATTCCAGTAGCTGCTTTAAGTATGATGATGTCCATTGCATTACGATTTATCCCCACATTAATGGAAGAGTTAGATAAAATCATGATGTCTCAAAAATCTCGAGGTTCTGATTTTAATTCTGGAGGTTTATTTCATAGAATTAAGGCTTTTATTCCATTGCTCATACCTTTATTTATATCCGCCTTTAAGCGTGCAGAAGATTTAGCAATTGCGATGGAAGTGAGAGGCTATGATGCCACTCTTGAACGGACAAGTTTTCGCTATTTAGAATGGCATGGAAGAGATACGCTTACACTATTAATGCTTATTCCAATCGTCGGTGTAGTTTATCTCATTCGAACATATTTATAGAAAGGTTGTCAGGCATGCAACGGGTACTTGTAAAAATAAGTTATCAAGGAAGCCAGTTTTTAGGGTTTCAAATACAAAATCAAGGGCGAACGGTACAAGGCTACTTTGAAAAAATTTTAAAACGAATGCATAAGCATGATGTGCGCATACATCCATCAAGTCGTACAGACCGTGGGGTACACGCATTTGAACAGTACTTTCATTTTGACACAGAATTATCAATTGAGCCCACACAATGGCAATATGCGATGAATCGTGCCTTGCCTGAAGATATCTATGTGCATGAAGTCACTATGATAAGCAATGACTTTCATTGTCGTTACGATTGTGTCGGTAAAACGTATCGATATAAAATCTATCAAAGTGCTCATAAAGATCCATTTCAAGCCCACTTAAAAACACATATCCCTGAGATGTTAAACATTGACGCCATGAATAAAGCAGCGGAACACTTTATTGGAACTCATAATTTTACAACGTTTTGTTCTCAAAAAACGGAAGTCGAAAGTAAAGAACGCACCATTTATGAAAGTTACGTAGTGGAAACGAATGAAGGGCTAGACTTTATCATTTCAGGCTCGGGGTTTTTATACAATATGGTGCGTGTCATTATGGCATTTTTGATCGAAGTAGGGAAAGGAAAACGTCAAGCGCATGAGGTTCCCTCACTTTTAAAAGCGCAAGACCGTAACCTCGTTCCACATACTGCACCAGCTGAAGGGCTTTATTTAGAACGTATCTATTTATCAGAGGATGAATTAATAAAAAAATTTGGTCCTAATATTATAGTTCATAAGAAAAAATCATTACAAAATTCTTTGAAACACATTGACAATAACGGGTAAAAATTATATCATAGTTAACGGTATTGTTTTATATCACCCCACGATAAGCCCCGGAAACTTATTGTGTTACAAGATATAGAAGCAGGACAGAGCAACAGTTAACGGAATAAATTTTTCGTTCACGGTTGTGTACGAAATCTGGTTGAAATCACGCTTAGAAACATTTATTCACTAGGAGGACATTTAAAATGCGTCAAACATTTATGGCAAATGAATCAAACATTGAGCGCAAATGGTATGTTGTTGATGCTGAAGGCCAAACATTAGGTCGTTTATCATCAGAAGTAGCATCTATCTTACGCGGTAAAAATAAAGTAACTTATACACCACACGTTGACACAGGTGATTACGTAATCATTATCAACGCTGAAAAAATCCAATTCACTGGTAACAAAGAAACAGACAAAATCTACTACAGACACTCAAATCACCCAGGTGGTTTAAAATCAATCACTGCTGGTGAGTTAAGACGTACAAACCCAGAACGTTTATTAGAAAACTCAATTAAAGGGATGTTACCAAGTTCACGTTTAGGTGAAAAACAAGGTAAAAAATTATTCGTTTATCGTGGCGCTGAACACCCACACGCTGCACAACAACCAGAAAACTACGAGTTACGTGGTTAATTAGAAGGAGGAAATGACATTGGCACAAGTTGAATATAGAGGCACAGGCCGTCGTAAAAACTCAGTAGCACGTGTACGTTTAGTACCAGGTGAAGGTAACATTAAAGTAAACGACCGTGACGTACGTGAGTACTTACCATTTGAATCATTAATCTTAGACTTAAACCAACCATTTGACGTTACTGAAACTAAAGGTAACTACGATGTTTTAGTTAACGTACACGGTGGCGGTTTCACTGGACAAGCACAAGCTATCCGTCATGGTATCGCTCGTGCATTATTAGAAGCAGATCCTGAGTACAGAGGTTCTTTAAAACGCGCTGGATTACTTACTCGTGACCCACGTATGAAAGAACGTAAAAAACCAGGTCTTAAAAAAGCACGTCGTTCACCACAATTCTCAAAACGTTAATATCGTTTTTATATCAAAAACACTTCTCGATACTTGTCGAGAAGTGTTTTTTTGTTTTAATACATCTCATTCGATAAAATTAATTTTAAAAAATGCACACATACCTATTGCATATCACGTTACGTTATCCTTTATCGTAGGTTTTGGAGGGATAACAATGTACAATATTCATATCATTAAATCTAATAACGTGTATCAGGGATTACTTAATCAAGATCCCGAACTTAAAAACCAATATTTCAGAGATCATCTACTTAAGTTTTACAAAGAAAAATTTGAAATACAAAACATACCTTACGAAAGCGAGCATTTTGATGCATTGTCACTATTAAATGCTACACATGTATCTCCACAAGCATTTAATACAAATCATATGAAGGAAGTTGCATTGTTTGATGATGCATTCTGGAATGATTGTCACCATGCTTTAACACATGCGATCAGTCAGTTTGAGATAAAAGGTATCCTATCACGGATTAATCAATATACGTTTACAGTGTTACTAGGGGATAAGGAGAAACCGTCGATGTATTTGAATCAAAATTACGGGGGCGATGGTGGCGTCCCTGGATACGTGTATATCTCCTTAGTACCAAATGAGTATACATTAGACCGCGTCAAAAGTGCTATTGCACATGAAATGAACCATAATTTTAGGTATCAATATATTCGATGGGATGGTGGTTCGCTTGCAGAATTAATTGTAGCGGAGGGATTAGCTGAAAATTTTGTTGAGAAACTGTATGGTAAGGATTATCTTGGACCATGGGTGACGACAATGAATTGGAGCGAACAACAGGAAAAGATAAAATCAATAATAGAACCACACCTCCAAATCTCTAATAGTTTTGAGGCCATGCCTTATCTCTACGGCGATGAGATTACGACATCATATGGTGGCCAACCTGTAGGATTACCACATGCGGCTGGATATACATGTGGGTATTATTTAATAAAATATTACTTAGAAAAAACAGAATGTACGATTGAAGCGGCAACAATTAAAAGTGCGGATGATATATTAAGAGAGGTGGATGATTTTTGGATTACCAATACAGTATAAAAGATGTGATAGACATTACAAGTATCACTAAAAGAACGTTACATTATTATGATGAAATAGGGTTACTGTCTCCTAAAAAAGATTCTCGAAATTATCGCATTTATTCGCAACAAGATTTAGTAAAACTTCAAAAAATATTATTATTAAAAGCGTTGGACTTTAATATTAAAGCTATAGCTAAGTTATTGGAAGCGAATGAGGACCATCTCATCACGTCTATGAGAGCTCAATTAAATGTATTAGATGATAAAATTAAAAAATTACAACAAACTAAGCGTGCTATCCATCAATATGTGAATGGTGTGCCGATCATTGAGATTGAGGAATTGAATGAGCATGTAACACATCAATATCAAAAAGAAGCACAGATCAAATATGGTAATAGTAATGTATATCAAACATTTTCAACTAGAAATACACATGATATTTTTTCGGAAACACAAATTAAAAATGATTTAGATGCTATTTTTGAAGAATTTAAATATGTTATTCATCAACCTATAGAAAGTGAATGTGTTCATTATGTGGTAACTAAATGGAAAAATTATATGAACACCTTAGCGAACTTTGATGATGAAGTATTATGTGGTATCACAAATACATATCATCATGATGTACGCTTTCAAAATTATTTTAAAAAATTTGATGCACCTGACCTCACTTGTTTTATATCTAACGCCGTGAATTATCATTTAAATCAAACGTGATGTTTAAAACAATATAAAAACACTTCTCAAGATGATTTGAGAAGTGCTTTTTCGCATTTAAATAATCATTTAACTTGTTTTTCGTGCACAAAAGACGATATAGTTTAAATCATTTTTATGTTTCTTAAAGATTATATACATACGTTTAAACATAGGACGATTTTCTTTTTTTAATGCATTTTTAATGATTTTAAATGTATTTTTGAAACCTTCATCGTAAATCATACCTTTAGGTGTCATTAATGTCATCGGACCATGTTGCGCAGCTATAAATTGGAATTGCGCGCTATGGTAAAGTTCTAACCATTCGGACTTAGGTAATGGTGTCACTTTAACATTAATCGCTTCTGATAAATCATGGCGTATGGTTTCTGCTTGTGGTTCATTCATAATCGCGATATCGTGTGTGAGTAGTACGCCGCCTGGTTTAAGGACACGGTAATATTCCTTTAAAGCTTGGGTCTTGGCAACTAAAGGTAACATGGTCAGCATTGCTTCATTTAACACAATATCAAAAGATTCATCTTCAAACGGTAAATTCATGGCATTTGCTTGTTGTGTATGAATCAAATCTTCTAAACCTGCATTCTTTACATTTTGTTGTCCATGCATTAAAGCTTTTTTATTCAAATCAATCGCATCGATCTGACAACCATATGTCTGAGCGAGATAAATTGATGTTGTACACATATTACAAGCCACTTCTAACACACGTTTATTTTTTGAAAATTGACCTTGTTTAATTAACCAATCTGTGGCTTTTTTACCACCTGGTCGCAGTCGTGTTTTACCTAATTTTGCTAAAAACGTATGGCCAGCCTCTTGCTTCATGCGCTACACTCCTTGTAAATGATAATGATTATCAATTATAGTATCACAAATTTATGCATAATAGCGTTTCATTGCAAGTTTGTCACATAACCTTCACGTATACATTCATATATTAAAAAGCGTCTTTTATTTAAGTGAGAGATGCTTTCTACATCAAAAGCCATGAATGCCAAAGAAAAACGAATAAACGGTTATCCATACAATAAGCCAATTCATGATTTTGTATCGATATTGAAGCCATATAATTTCATATCGTACGTCTTATCTTTTTTATTGTTTTAGGACTCAATATACGAAATTTGTGAAAGACTAAAATTACAAGGACCGATAGTGTTGATCGCAAACCATAATAGTCATTTAGATACATTAGTTTTGATGAGTTTGTTAAGAGGAGACAGTTTCAAACATGTACGACTGGTTGCTGCAGGGACTATTTTATGAAAAATACATTTTTAAAATGGTTTTCAACGAAGGTAATGAAAATTATTCCGATTGAACGAAAAATGACCCGTGATTTTACAGGAATATGTCAATCGATATTAGATGAATTAGATAAAAATGGTATCATTATTTTATATCAAGAAGGCTCACGTGGAGAACCTGGAAAATTGTCCAAATATAAATCTAGTATTTATTATTTAATGCGTGAGCGTCCGTACGTACCAATTTTTATGTATGGATGAGGTAAGGTCTTACCAAAAGATAGTTTCATTTTAGTGTCTTTTTTCGTAGATATCTTTATCGGAGAAACATTCAAATGTCATTTAAATCGAAAAGTATTTATGGATGAAGTCACGAATTGATTAAACCGACTGAGAGGTGAAGCTAACTTTAAAGAATGGTAATCAAAATGAGATTTAACAATGTACGATTATAAGATAATTGATGTTTCTTTATAAAATAATAGCGCCAATGCTTATAAAGTATTGATGCGTATAATGGAGGGATACTATGACACGTAAATTATTGTTATTTGACTTTGATGAAACATATTATAAACATCAACCAACTTCTAGTGATATTGAAGATATGAAAGACTTGGAACAGTTATTAACACAATTATCAAAAGAAGGGGTTATCGTTGCGATATTAACAGGAAGTGCTTTAGCAAGTGTGCTTTCTAAAATGGCTCAAACAGGCATGACTTTTAAACCTCATTATATAGCGACAGATTTAAGTTCTAAACTTTATACATGGAATGGCAAAGGCTATGAAATTAATGAAACATATCAGAATCATGTTTTATCAAGCACATTCGAATTATCTGAAATTCAACAATTTATAACGGCGATATCTCACAAATATCAAGTTTCATTTGACCCACAAAAACTATTTCATCTGCGCGATACGCATTATAATTATTATTTTTATAGTCAAGGTAATGAAGCGGAAGATGTACGTATACTTGAAGATTTAATTCAATTAGCACAATCGAAACGCTATGTCGTACGATACAACCGCTGTAATCCACGTGCAGGAGACCCTGAGAATGCATACGATGTAGATTTTTTACCACAGTATGCGGGAAAGAAATATGCTGCAAAATTTTTAATGTCACTTTATGATATACCTAAATCACAAGTCTTAGGTTTTGGAGACAGTGGGAATGATAGGGAATTTTTAAGATTTTTACATAATCGATTTGTAATGTGTAATAGTACCGATCCATCGATGATTTCACAATTTGAAGTCACAAAACACGCTTATTATAAAGGTCTCATGTATCATATTAAAGATTTTATAAATCAAACATAGTAATAATACTACGTAATGTTTAATTATGTATAAATTTACCGATTAATAATTATTTTTTGTTTTAATAAATTTAAAAACATTAGTGTAAAATGAGTATAATTATGTATAATCTAATGTGTAACAATTCAAATTTTAATTGATACATAGAGGAGAGAGATCTTAATGAATCATGGAGAATCTAAAGTGGTTCACATTGAAAAAGCCAAAGGAAAGCAAATGATGCTTTTGAGTTTATGCATTATTATGGTATTGATTTTGCTACTGATAGGGCTAGGTGCATCAAGTACATTTCTAAAAATTATCATGATTTTATGTGCACTCTTTTTTGCTTTAGGAATTTGGTTTTTTACGAAATCATTGTTAAATAAAAAGGGTTTTGCGATTTTAGATGAACATGGATTTTATGAATATTCAACTGCAATGTCGACGAATGATACGATAATTCCTTGGAAAGAAGTGAAAGAAATTAACATTAAGGAATTTGGTGGTAAACGTTATGTGCAAGTGTTACTCCATCACCCTGAAATTGCAGACAATGCACGTACAGTGATTGGAAATATGTTTGCAAAAAGCAATGCGAAGATAGGTTATGCAGGTATTCTTATCGATACCAATACGGCCAAAGGAATGAAGACAGACAAATTATTCGATTTAATGAAAGACTTCCATCAAAAATATGGTCAAGTTAAAGTTGAATCTGATACGCCTGTTCAAACAATGAAAACAATTGACGAATGATAAGCAATAAAAGGTAGGACACCATAGTGTCTTGCCTTTTGTTTATTTTTGTTGAATTAAACGCTATGAAAAATCACAATTGTTTATTTTTATAGGTTTTTGTAGTAAATTGAACATAATCGTAGATGACATCATTGTGGTGTTAAATTGCGCCTAATGATTATTAAAAAGGATGTGAGCTATGTGAATAAATATGAACGTTTAGATGAAATTGCAAGACGTGTTCATGAAAAAGGGACGATTCGGATACAAGATATTGTGGATGATTTAAATGTGTCAGATATGACTGTCCGAAGAGATTTGGTTGAATTAGAAGAACAAGGTGTATTAACGAAAATACATGGTGGTGCTCGAAGTAATGCTGCATTTCAGTATAAAGAAATGTCACATCATGAAAAGCATACGAAGCAAATTGAAGAAAAACAGCTCATTGCCAAAAAGGCGGCAGAGCTAATAGAAGATGGCAATCATATCTTTTTAGGACCGGGAACAACGGTAGAAATGTTGGCGAACGAAATTCAAAATAAACGATTATCTGTAGTGACGAATTGTTTGCCTGTCTTTCATATTTTATGTCGCAAACGTTCAGAGCATTTTAACGTATATTTAATTGGTGGTACACAACGAGAAATTACGGAATCTTTTGTTGGAGAAATGGCAAATACACTGTTAGAAAAGATGCGTTTTTCTAAAATATTTTTTAGTGCCAATGGGATTAAAGCGAATGACGTCATGACATCATCATATGAGGAAGCGTATACTCAAAAATTAGCCATTGCTCATGCGAATGAAAAATACTTACTTGTAGATGATTCGAAGTTGGGTAAAGAAGATTTTGTATCTTTTTGTGAGTTAACAGATTTAACGGCAATGGTAACGAATCCGTTATCTGACGAACAAACGCAAATGGTACAACCCTACATAGAAGTGATTTAATGATCAAAACGTGACAAATACGTTAAATATGAAACTTAATATTGAATAAAACAAAATATAGAGATAAAATATTTTTATATAGAGAGATGAAGTTGTTGAAACTTTGTCTCTTTTTTTGTCTAAATTAGAACAATCTAACATCAACAAACAAAAAGTAAACAAATGATGTTGTAAATATGTTTATTTACGTTTATAATTTAAACATAAAGAGATGAAAGCGCTTATTTAGATGTTTGATTCAACAATAGCAATATCATAGGAAGGATGATAAGTGTGAAAGTGATTATTGGTGCTGATCAATTTGGTTTAGCATTAAAAGACCATATTAAAACGTATTTAAAAGACAACCAATACGATGTGTTGGATGTGACTGAAGAAAGCACGTCCGATTTTGTGGATGTAACCGTAGCAGTTGCGAAAGAAGTTCAAAAGGACGAAAGCAATTTAGGCATTGTCATTGATGAATTTGGAGCTGGCAGTTTTATGGTAGCAACAAAAATCAAAGGCATGATCGCAGCAGAAGTTTCTGATGAGCGCTCAGCGTATATGACGCGTAGTCATAATAATTCCAAAATGATTACGATGGGTTCAGCACTTGTCGGCGAAAAATTAGCAATAAACATTGTTAAAGGTTTCGTTGAAGGTAAATACGACGGTGGCCGTCATCAAATACGTGTCGACATGTTAAATAAAATGTGTTAATAGGAGGATTTAAATATGAAAATTGCAATTGGTTGCGACCATATTGTTACAGATACAAAAATGGAAGTGTCTCAATTTTTAAAGTCACTCGGTCATGAAGTGATTGATTGTGGCACGTATGATTTTACGCGTACACATTATCCGATTTTTGGAAAAAAAGTAGGAGAAGCGGTTACTAGTGGAGAAGCTGATTTAGGTGTATGTATTTGTGGTACAGGTGTCGGTATTAACAATGCAGTTAATAAAGTGCCAGGTGTGCGTTCAGCACTTGTTAGAGATATGTCATCAGCGCTTTATGCGAAAGAACAATTAAATGCAAACGTGATTGGATTTGGCGGTAAGATTATCGGTGAATTATTACTTTGTGACATCGTTGAAGCATTTATTAATGCAGAATATAAACCAACAGAAGAAAACAAAAAACTTATTGATAAGATTGCGAAAGTTGAGTCCATCAACCAAGAACAAAAAGATGAACATTTCTTTGATGAATTTTTAGAGAAATGGGATAAAGGCGAATATCACGATTAATTGCAAATTCTAATTTTTGAAAATTCAGATAAATAGTGTGATATATGCAAAATTGACTTTTACATATATCGCCAAAATCAAAACTAATATGAGGTGTAAGACATGAGCTCAAAACAAACATTTTTAGAACAAGTAAGCAATGACAACGGAATTATATCTGCACTTGCTTTTGACCAACGTGGCGCTTTAAAACGTATGATGGCGAAATACCAAACAGGTGAACCAAGTGTTCAGGATATCGAAACGCTTAAAAAACTTGTTTCTGAAGAGTTAACACCATATGCATCATCTATTTTATTAGACCCAGAATATGGTTTACCAGCAACACAAGTACGCCACTCTGAAGCAGGTTTACTACTGGCTTATGAAAAAACAGGCTATGACGTTAATGCAAAAGGGCGTCTTCCAGATTGTTTAGTAGATTGGTCTGCAAAACGTATTAAAGAAGCAGGTGCACATGCTGTTAAGTTTTTACTTTACTACGATGTAGATGATGACGCTGCAATTAATAATCAAAAAGAAGCGTATATCGAGCGAATAGGTTCCGAATGTAAAGCTGAAGATATTCCATTCTTCTTAGAAATTTTAGCTTATGATGACACAATCGCTGATAATAAAGGACCTGAATACGCAAAAGTTAAACCTCACAAAGTCATCGAAGCGATGCGCGTATTTTCTAAAGACCGTTTTGGTGTTGACGTATTAAAAGTCGAAGTACCTGTTGATATGAATTATGTTGAAGGCTTTGGTAAAGGTGAAACGGTATATACACAAGAAGAAGCGGCTGCATACTTTAAACAACAAGATGAAGCAACACACTTACCATACATTTACTTAAGCGCTGGTGTATCTGCAGCGTTATTCCAAGAAACATTACGCTTCGCTGCTAAAGCAGGCGCACAATTTAACGGTGTATTATGTGGGCGTGCAACATGGGCAGGATCTGTTCAGGCATACATTGAAAAAGGGGAAGCTGCAGCACGAGAATGGTTGCGTACTGAAGGCTATCACAATATCAACGAATTAAACAAAGTATTGAAAGAAACAGCTGTATCATACAAAAAATAAGCAGAAGTTGCAATTCATTAATTGTTGGAGGGATTTACCATGAATAGAGAAGAAGTTACGATGTTAGGATTTGAAATCGTCGCTTATGCCGGTGATGCACGTTCGAAATATTTGGAAGCATTAAACGTGGCACAAGCAGGGGATTTTGCCAAAGCAGAACAATTAATTGAAGAGGGAAATCAATGTATTGTTGATGCGCATAAAGCACAAACATCCTTATTACAAAAAGAAGCGAAAGGTGACGATATTGCGTACAGTGTAACAATGATGCATGGTCAAGACCATTTAATGACAACGTTATTACTTAAAGATATGTTAAAACACATCATTGAATTATACAAAAAGGGGAGTTAATTAATATGAACAAGTTAATCGGATTTATTGAAAAGGGGAAACCATTTTTTGAAACGCTCTCACGAAACATATATTTAAGAGCGATTCGTGATGGATTTATTTCCGCAATGCCTGTCATCTTATTCTCAAGTATCTTTTTACTGATCGCATATGTACCAAACATTTTTGGTTTCACATGGCCAAAACACATTGAAGCAGCTATTATGAAACCTTATGGCTATACAATGGGGATTGTAGGTTTGCTTGTCGCTGGTACTACAGCGAAAGCGTTGACTGATGCGTACAATCGACGCCTTGAAAGTACGAATCAAATTAACTTTATTTCAACGATGCTTGCAGCAATTTGTGGTTTCTTATTTTTAGCAGCGAACCCACTTGAAGAAGGTGGATTTGCCAATGCATTTATGGGAACAAAAGGGCTTTTAACGGCTTTCTTAGCAGCCTTTATAACAGTGATTATTTATAACATCTGTGTTAAAAATAATGTAACGATTAAGATGCCGAAAGAAGTACCACCTAACATTTCTCAAGTATTTAAAGATTTAATTCCATTTACTTTAGTAATTTTAGCTTTATATGGTTTAGATTTATTATCACGTGCTGTAATTAATACAAATGTCGCTGAAGCGATTGTAAAATTCTTCGAACCATTATTTACGGCAGCCGATGGTTATTTAGGTATTACAATCATTTTTGGTGCTTTCGCGTTATTCTGGTTCGTGGGAATTCATGGGCCATCAATTGTAGAACCTGCGATTGCTGCAATTACTTATGCCAATATTGAAACGAACTTTAAGTTATTACAAGCAGGCGAACATGCTGATAAAATTTTAACACCTGGTACACAAATGTTTATCGTAACGATGGGTGGTACAGGTGCAACACTTGTCGTACCTTTTATCTTCATGTGGTTATCTAAATCGAAACGTAATAAAGCGATAGGACGCGCATCTGTTGTTCCAACATTCTTTGGTGTCAACGAACCGATTTTATTTGGAGCACCAATCGTCTTAAACCCAGTATTCTTCATTCCATTTATCACTGCACCGATTATTAACGTGTGGATTTTTAAGTTTTTTGTTGACGTGTTAGGCATGAATAGTTTCAGTGTAGTTTTACCATGGACAACACCTGGTCCATTAGGCCTTGTAATGGGTACAGGTTTTGAAGTGTGGGCATTTGTGCTCGCGGTTACATTAGTAGTCGTGGACGTATTAGTGTACTATCCGTTTTTCAAAGTCTATGATAAACAAATTTTAGAAGATGAACTAAAAGGTGTCGACGGTTCCGATGAATTACGATCAAAAGTATCAGATAACTTCGATACGAAAAAAGCAGATGCTGTTATTGCTTCATCGGTAGGGACAGCAACTGTAAACAAAACTGCATCATCTGAAACAGACAATCATGATATCACGGAACAAACGAATGTCCTTGTTTTATGTGCGGGCGGTGGAACAAGTGGATTGCTTGCAAACGCATTAAATCAAGCAGCAGCAGAACATCACAAACCAGTTACGGCTGCAGCGGGAAGTTACGGTGCACACATGGACATTATGAAAGAATACGATTTAGTCATTTTAGCGCCGCAAGTTGCTTCGAATTATGAAGATATTAAACAAGATACTGACCGTTTAGGTATTAAATTAGCAAAAACGCAAGGTGCTGAATACATTAAATTAACACGTGATGGTGAAGGTGCATTGCAATTTGTGAAAGACCAATTTAAATAAAAGGAGTCTTAAACGATGAAAAAATTACCAAAAGATTTTATCTTTGGTGGTGCGACTGCAGCGTATCAAGCTGAAGGTGCTACACAAAAAGATGGAAAAGGGCGTGTCGCATGGGATACGTATTTAGAAGAGAATTATTGGTATACGGCTGAGCCAGCAAGTGATTTTTACAACCGCTATCCTGTAGATTTAGAACTAAGCGAAAAGTTTGGTGTGAATGGGATACGTATTTCTATCGCTTGGTCACGAATTTTTCCAACAGGATATGGTGACGTAAACGCTAAAGGTGTGGAATTTTATCATAATCTATTTAAAGAATGCTTAAAGCGTGGTGTAGAGCCATTCGTCACATTACATCATTTTGATACGCCAGAGACTCTACATTCTGACGGTGATTTTTTAAATAGACAGAATATCGAGCATTTCGTAAATTATGCTGCTTTTTGTTTTAAAGAATTTGAAGAAGTAAAATATTGGACAACGTTTAATGAAATCGGTCCAATTGGAGATGGTCAATACCTTGTTGGTAAGTTTCCTCCAGGTATTCAATATGACTTTGAAAAAGTATTTCAGTCACACCATAACATGATGGTGGCACATGCGAAGGCTGTAACATTATATAAAAATCAAGGATACAAGGGTGAGATAGGTGTTGTACATGCTTTACCTACTAAATATCCTTTTGATAAAAATAATCCAGAACATGTACGTGCTGCACAACTTGAAGATATCATTCATAATAAATTTATTCTCGACGCAACCTATTTAGGAAAATATTCCAAGGAAACAATGGAAGGAGTCCAACACATTCTTAATGTGAATGGCGGTCAGTTAGATTTACGTGAAGAAGATTTTGAAGTTCTTGATGCAGCGAAAGACTTAAATGACTTTTTAGGCATTAACTACTACATGAGTGATTGGATGCGTGGCTATGAAGGCGAATGTGAAATCACGCATAATGGTAAAGGCGAAAAAGGCGCTTCAAAATACCAATTAAAAGGGGTAGGTCAACGTGAATTTGATATTGATGTACCGCGAACAGATTGGGATTGGATGATTTATCCTCAAGGATTATACGATCAAATTATGCGCGTGAAGCGGGATTATCCCAATTATAAAAAAATCTATGTGACTGAGAACGGTCTTGGTTATAAAGATGAGTTTAAGAATGAAACGGTTGAAGATGATGCACGCATCGATTATGTTAAAAAGCATTTAGAAGTGATTGCTGATGCGATTCAAGATGGTGCGAATGTAAAAGGCTATTTCATTTGGTCACTCATGGATGTATTTTCATGGTCAAACGGTTATGAAAAACGTTACGGATTATTTTATGTAGATTTTGAAACCCAACAACGCTATCCGAAAAAGAGCGCATATTGGTATAAAAAACTGGCAGAAACCCAAATCATTGAATAATGGTTAATGGTGATGAGACTTAACACGTATCAGCGTGTTAGGTCTCATTTTATATTGATAAAATTCAGAACAATTTGAAGTCGTTCAATGGAAGTGCTATAGTGAGTTTAATTTATTAGTCTGTGCATGGCGTTGTTTTAAAAATGTGCAAAAAGTGTTTTGTGAATAAGGAGGAATTAGCCATGAAAGCCATCATTAGTAAACAACCGTTTCAATTAATGGAAGGGAATTTATTTGAAGAAGTTCAAATAGATGCACCGACATTAGCTCAAAATGAAGTCCGAGTGAAGGTACATGCGATTGGTGTGAATCCAGTCGACACGAAAATAAGACAATCACCATTGCAAGATTCATACCGTATTTTAGGTTATGATGCGGCAGGGGAAGTTGTGGAAGTTGGGAGTCAGGTTACTGATTTTCAAATTGGAGATCGTGTCTTTTATTCGGGTTCGAATCAACGTGCCGGGTCTAATCAAACCTATCAGACAATACCAACAGATTTTATTGCGCACATGCCTGAACAATTATCTTATGAAGATGCGGCTGCATTGCCGCTAACAGCCATCACAGCATATGAAACATTGTTTGACGTATTTAAAATTTCTAAAAATGCCCAAGACAACAAGAATAAAACGCTACTTATCATTAATGGTGCAGGTGGTGTTGGAAGTATTGCGACGCAAATCGCAAAAGCATATGGACTTACCGTTGTGACTACTGCAGGACGTGAAGAAACGAAAGCATGGTCATTAAAGCAAGGTGCTGATGTCGTATTAAACCATAAATATCATTTGAAATCTGAATGGGAGCAACATCATCTTGATTCTCCAGACTTTATTTTTTGTACATATGACACAGATGCCTATTATCAACAAATGATTGATATGGTAAAGCCTAGAGGACATATTGCGACCATTGTGGCGTTTCAAAATAAACAAGATTTGAATCTATTGAAGCAAAAGAGTATCACATTGACACATGAATTTATGTTTTCGAGAGCCATACATCATGACGATATCGGACAGTATCAAACATATTTAAAAGATGTAGCAGATAAAATTGAAAAACAACATTATCTTTCGACACGGACAAAAACATTACAAGGGCTTAGCGTTGACACAGTGTATGAAGCGCATCAACAAATGGAACAACAACAATGCATCGGAAAGCTCGTTATCAAAGTCATTTAAATTTAAAATAAGAGATTATAAATATTTGAAAAGGGAAAGTGCATACAAAAGATATAAGGTGGCTATGCAAAATGAAAAAGTTTAAAGTGAGTATTGTATTTTGGGTATCGCTCATAATTTGTGCACTTTTTGTGTTACTCGGTGCACTTTTCCCTAAACAAGTAGAGGCAACAACGCAAAATATAACGACATTTATTGCGACGAATTTCGCTTGGTATTATTTGTTACTTGTACTTGCGATTTTGTTTGTATGTGTGTATTTATTATTTTCAAGATACAGTACCATAACACTAGGCCAAGAAGGCGAACCCCCAGAATTTTCCCTTAAATCATGGTTTGCGATGTTATTTAGTGCGGGAATGGGAATGGGGCTTGTATTTTGGACGACTGCAGAACCGCTCAGTCATGCGTATACGAAAAGTCCAATTGCACGTCCTGGTTCAAATCAAGCTATTGATGATGCTATCCAATTTGCTTTTTTTCATTGGGGTATTCATGCGTGGGGGGTATATGGAATTGTAGCATTAGTCATTGCCTATTTTAATTTTCATAAAGGCTACCCGGGGCTAGTTAGTGCAACACTACGTCCCTTATTTGGTGAAAAATTGATGTCAGGCCCGCTAGGAAGTTTGCTTGATATTTTAGCGATTATTGCTACCGTCACAGGTGTTGCTGCGACACTTGGATTTGGGGCCCTTCAGATTAATCAAGGGCTAAATTTTATGTTTGGCTTGCAACCTTCATTTACGGCACAATTACTCATCATTCTTTTCTCAGCTATCGTCTTTACGTGGTCAAGTTGGACTGGAATTAGTAAAGGTATTAAATATTTGAGTAATTTTAATATGATCCTTGCTTTTGTGGTATTAGTACTTGTATTTGTTTTAGGACCAACTTTGTACATTTTAAATACCTTTTCAAATGGTTTAGGTCATTATATTGCACATTTCTTTGATATGTCTCTACGTATCCCACTAAATAATGAATCACAACGGGCATGGGTCAATAATTGGACTATCTTTTATTGGGCATGGTGGATTTCATGGGCGCCATTTGTAGGTATTTTTATTGCGCGCGTTTCACGTGGTCGTACAATTAAAGAATTTATTATCGGAGTCTTGTTTGTACCATCACTTGTATGTTTTATTTTCTTTGCCGTTTTTGGTGCTTCTGCCATTGATCAACAACGACATGGTGTGGCAAATTTAGCAAAGGAAGCAACTGAAACTGCCACTTTTGCGATGTATCAGCACTTTCCGATGGGATTTATTTTAAGTTTATTAACACTCATTGTCATTTTTATCTTTTTTATAACTTCAGCAGACTCAGCTAACTATGTACTTGGTATGTTGAGTACAAAAGGAGATAATCATCCAGCCGCGTATATCAAAGTAGCATGGGGGATAATGCTCGCTTTATTTGCAATTATCATGATTATTACTGGTGGGACACAGGCCATTCAAAATATGCTGATTATTGCAGCTTTACCTTTTTCAATTGTAATTATTTTTATGATATGGTCATTGTTTAAAGCCCTCTCAAAAGAGCGCCCACGGAATGCGCATCGTAAAAATGAAATGCAGTAATCTCTATAAGTAAAAACCTTTATCACGTACGAATACGTACATTGGATAACTTTTAAATGATACACAAAATAGCCTTCAAAGTTCGTTTAATTGAACTTTGAAGGCTATTTGAATATGACTCATCAAAATGTGTATATGTTGATTTAAATACAGTTATTTAATTTTAGGAGCAGGTTTTTTTAGTAAAATGATGATTATCAATCCAAGCACTCCTATCAGCATCGCAACGTAAATCGTAGCATAAAGATTCAGGTGCGCAACAACAATACCGCCCAGCAAAGCGCCAAACCCAATTCCGGCATTCAGTGCTGACATGTTCCAACTCATAATTTGACTGTGATCTCCTTCTACTTGTTCAATTAGACCAGATTGTACTGCAGGATTTGTACTCCATTGTATAATATGCCAAATAAAAAGTGCCCCAAGTAAAAGAATGCTATAGCTCCATAATTGGTTTAATACAAACATCATGATAGTAAAGATTGTACCACTAATTAATAACCATTTTTTAAACGATAATATGTCTGTAAAATATCCACCTACAGATGTTCCTACAACCCCAGCGATACCTATTACAAGTAGTGCTAATGATACGAATTGTATCGTATGACCGCCTGATAGAATGAGTGGGTTGATATAAATATATGCCGCTGAATTTGCAGTCAAGAAAATGAATGTTATTGAGAGTAATTTAATAATTTCTGACTTATGCTTTATCCGCATACGATAGTCTTGTTTCGTTTCATATTGTGTCTGAATTTGATGTGGTAAAAAGAGCATTAACATTATTCCGGCTATAATCGCAACTAGGATAATCATTCCAAATGTAAAACGCCACCCAATCCAATCTCCAATAAGCGTGCCGATAGGTACTCCAAAGACATTTGCACCACTAAACCCTGTATATACAAGGCCTAACATACGTCCACGATGTTGCGGTTTTGCTAAAATAACAGTAATTGCTAATATTTTAACGACGATAAGGGCCGCAGCAGCTGATGAGATAATGCGGCCAATCACTATTAAAGTGAAATTTGGCGAAAGCGCAATAATGAGGTTGCCTAAAATAAAAGCCAGTATTGTAGATAGTAAAACCGTTCTTGGAGAAAAGCGTTCGGTAAGTTTAACTAAGATTGGGCCGGTGAGTGCAAAGGTAAAGGCATAAATCGTCACGAGTTGACCAATCCATGCTTCTGAAATGTGAAGATCTTGACTCATCAAGCTTAAAATACCTGCAACGACAAGTTCAACCATACCAACAATAAAAATGCTTAACATAAATGTAATTGTACGCATGACAGTCATTTGACATATCTCCTTTTATAGTCTCTGTGCTCAATTTTAATATACTTTAGTAAAATACGAAACCTCTGTTCGTAAATAAGTATTGAACAATTGAAAAGTTTTACAAAAAAACATCGACATTCATTTTTCAATGAACATCGATGGTAATTCACTTTGGGCATATAATAAATGAACATGTTACTGACAATATGCGTTTTATTTATACAATGAGTCGATTTTTAGGGGATTGTCTACTTGGATATACGTATAGGCATGTGCTTCGTCCAACAAGCGCATCGTTGTAACACATTTATAATCGATCTTAGGACTAAAAAAGACTGCTTCAATCGCCGAAATACGTGTGTCATTACTTTCGCTTGATTTCATTTCTTCAATTACATATTGAATACGAGTGCGGACAATGTGCCATAAATCTTGTTCTATTGTGCTATCTTGGGCAAATTTTGCAATACATCCAACAAGCTCGCCTAAATGATTTTGTACTGTAGAGTAAAAAGCTTTGTTAAAAACAGTCGACTGACTATCCGTAAGTATCCGTGATTTTTCGTGGAAATGGTGTGTTGAGTATCCGGATGCGTTCAATTGTTTTTGATCAATTCGTAATCCTTCAAAATCACGAATAAGCATTTGTGTTAATGCCCCAGTCTCTTTGTTTACAATGGCAATCGTATTTTGTAGGTGCGCCTCAAGCGCTATACCATATTTTACAAGTAGTGGTACGACATAATCGATAAGTGATGCGGCATACACTTCAAACCATTTCAAAATGCTGTCGAACGCATCTAAATGGTAATGGTGCTGATATCGTTTAATGAGTGACATGACCAGGGGTGTCGTATCATGAGGTAGCGTACCCACCAAACTTGATGGGATTAATGGTAACTCGTCCTCTTTGACATAACGGTATATGTTTTCACGGTATAACGTTCCGAGTTGTTCACTGCGTTGTTCTTGAATGCGCGCGTCATCTAGGGGGTTATAAAAATGAATACCTGCCCATTCCGGAACCGTCTTTGTATTTAATTTGCTAAACCATCTGTCCTCAGACTCTATATGTCGTAGAATTTGCGTCATTAAGGGACCATTATGTGTCGTTTGTTCTGACAATGTACGAATTTCACCAGTAATATGCACATTAGTTGAAAGTTTAATATGTGGTGATATATTCGGTTTTTTAGGCATTAATGTTCTAAATGATGATCCAGCATAATAGGGCGTTTCATATGCGATTGGAATAATATGATTAGATGTTAATTCATGGGCATAGTCTTTCATTAAAACTTGTTGATATTGCCATGGGTGAATAATCATCACTTCATATTCATTAGTATTGATTGATGAAGCGACTTGTTCGTCTATCGCATCTTTTAAGCCATTAAACATTTGAAAAACTGCTTCTTTATAAGTGCTGACAATACTTTGTGTTTTAATCAGTGATTCATGTATTAATACAAATTGTAATGAAATGGCGTTTCCGTATTCGGAAGTATAGGCGATGGTTTCTTTAGGGGTCATACCTTTTCTCAGTTTAGCACCTGGATGAATAGGGTGTCCTTCGATAACCGATTGCTCAGATGCCAAATAAGCATCAGGTTGTTTTTGTATAAAAGATAAAAGTGAATCTTTATCATCTTTAAATTTAAAAGCGTGATAACTTAATGCTAAAGCCATATGTGTGGCACTATTTTCTAAATCATCTTCAAACTGTTGACTGTGCTCTCCCACTAAAGAAGCGTCTACTTTTAAAATTATATCCAATAATTCATTTGGGTGGAACACACGGTGATATGTATGATCATGAAACCAATAAAAAGGTCCTTGAACATCAATTCGATTAAATGCGTGACGACCTGTCACTTCAGCACATATAGTGATATTTTGTGTTGGAAAGTGAATAAATAACACATCATTATCTTTGAAAGGGGCATTTTCTAAATGATAAGGAGACAGTATTTGACTGTTTTCATATCCACCAACAAGATTTTCTCTATATAGTGATCCCATCAAACGCGCTGTGATTTTATCGCGGCCATCTAAAAGATGATGTAAAAACAACTCGGCCCATTCGGGTGAGTGTTGCTTCAAATGTTGGTAACTTTCTTCTTCTTCACGTGTTAACGCAAATGGTTTAAAACTTACTTTACTTTCGGAATTCATGTGTGCACCTCATTCTTTTTATTTTACAAATGCATAGATGATTCGTATAATCCATAATATCGGAATTGAGAATCGTTATCAATTAAAGAAAGGTGAGTATTTTGGCTAAATGGTATTTTTCTAGCACTTTTTTACTCTTTTTAGGAAATTGGATTGGCCAGATTGCATTAAATTGGTATGCATTTAAAATTAATCATAGTGCGATAGATTTAGCTTTAATCAATTTCTTTCGTTTAGTTCCAATTTTCATGCTTAGTTTATGGGCAGGGAGTTTAGCTGATCGTTATTGTAGATGTAAGCTTATTAAGTTGAGTGTCGCAAGTTCTTTTATCGTTACAACCACGCTTACAATTTTAGTCTTTACCTTAGGCGATGTTCCTATAATCGTATTATATGGATATGCATTATTACGTGGTTCTTTAAGTGCGCTTGAAACTCCTGTAAGACAAGCTGTTTTGCCAGATTTATCATCTCGATTATCTGTCTCCAAGGCCGTATCTTATAATTCATTTATCTTGAACGTATGTCGCTCCATTGGTCCGGCTATTTCTGGGTTTATAATTGCAATATATGGCAGTGCATTTGCTTTTCTATTACAAGCGGTGTTTTATTTTATTTCGCTGCTATTCAGTTTACCGCTTTACTTTAAAGCAATACAACCCAAACGCGTTCGAGGTTTATCATTTGCGGTTGCAAAGCGTTATTTAAAACTACATATTGAAGGGAGAAATATTTTTCTCACTTCTTTAGTGATTATGGCGACTGGATATTCTTATACAACAATGTTGCCAATTTTAACCGATGCACATTTTCCAAATAATGCCTCTGTATTCGGTACTGCTATGACAATTAGTGCCATAGGCGGTGTGATAGCAACATTAGTACTTCCTTATGTTATCCACTATACTAAAAATAAACACATGTATTTTATAAGTTCGATAGGTTTTGGAGTAGGTCTGCTATGCTTATTTATGGCGAACATGATGACGTTATTTGTAGTTATCTTTTTTGTCGGTTTGTTTGGTCAATTTGCACGAACATCTAACCGTATATTTTTCCAAAATGATGCAGAACCAGAACATCGGGGAAAAATTTTAAGTGTAATTATGATGGATCGTGGCATGATACCATTGGGTGCCATGCTTATGAGTTTGGTTACGGAATGGATAGGCATTACATCAACATTTTTAATTATGGGAATCAGTACAGTTAGCATCGCAATGATGGGGTATGTGATGAATCAAAAAATCAATGGAGGTCCACTAAGAAATGAAACTCACTAATTATCAACGTGCGGACAGAAATATACAATATCGCGTGTTACTAGCGTGTATCAAAGAATCATTATTTCCTGAAGATGCGCATGTGAACATGAATCCCTCGTCAATTGACATACAATTTCACCAACATGTGTTACATGTTAAATGCCAAACACAAAGTGCATTTTTTCAAATTCATTTAGAAGGTCCAATTACATATCAAGCTGGCGGTATAAAAAAAGAAATGGATTGTTTAGAAACGTTAATATTTTATTTAGAAAGGTATTTCAATATTCCATTCCATGATCAATTGACTGAAGAATTGAAACATAGTCGTCTCGGAATGACGCTCACTTATGAGCAATACGAACAACGAAAAATCGCTATGCAACACTCACTTAAAATGACGCGTTTACCTGATAAAATTAATTTTGTATCATGGCTAAGTCATATGCAAGGGAATAATGAATGGACAAGCCTTTCATATACAGAAGGGATGGTATGGGAAGGTCATCCGTCACATCCGCTCACTAAAACAAAATTACCACTAAATGAATCTGAAATACGTGCTTATGCGCCGGAATTCATGAAAACCGTATTGTTGCGTCTTGTACTTGTGCATCAAGATGAGCTAGCAATTACAGCGATGGATGGTAATGATCGCTTTATCGGTGAGCATGTTGTTCCAGAATTTAACGGTCGTCTCAAACAATTTCTTGAACCTTTGGGCTGTCAGTTAAATGAGTATCGCATTATGTTGGTTCATCCATGGCAATATGAGCATGTCATTACGACTCAATTTGCTCATAGAATTCAAATGTTGCGTATTATTCCCACCCCGTACACAGTCCCGGCTAAAGCGACACTATCATTTAGAACAATGGCCTTGGATCAAAAACCATATCACATAAAATTGCCAGTTAACGTTCAAGCGACGAGTGCAGTGCGTACGGTGTCTACAGTTACGACAGTCGATGGTCCTAAATTGAGCTATCAATTGCAACGGCTCTTAAATATTTATCCTACATTGCAAGTGGCTTTAGAGCCGTATGGTGCATACGTAAAAGAGGAGCCAGATATTGCACGTCAATTTGGCATGATTGTACGCCAATCTCCAGCAACGACGAATCAAAATAAATTGCAATTTGTGACAGCAGCTTTAACGCAGGAGAATCCAGTGGATGAACAGATTACTGTAGATAGCTTAATCGAGTTTTTATATGACACGGTGAATGAAGAAACCATCGAACGTTTTATTAAAGACTATACTAATGCGTTAATACCACCTTTAATAGCTTATATACAAACATATGGTATTGCGCTTGAAGCACACCAACAAAATACAATACTTCAAATCGACCAACAAACAAGAGGATTTTCATTTATTGTTAGAGATTTAGGTGGGTCGCGCATTGATCTTCCTACACTTCAAAAAGAGGTTCCTGATTTAACAATAACAAATCAAAGTTTAATCGCTGATAATATTGAAGCGGTCGTAGCAAAATTTCAACATGCAGTTATTCAAAATCAATTAGGAACGTTAATTGATCATTTCAGTCATATTCATCATATTGAAGAACATCGATTATATGCGATTGTAGCTGACTGTTTAGATAAATCGATAAAAAATCATTTGGCACATGCAGAGGTTTTAAATGATATCTTATTTGGTCAATCAGTGACGGTGAAAGCGTTACTAAATATGCGCATGCATCAAAAAGTAAAATCTTATATGCAAATTGAATTAGCAAACCCAATTCAAAAAGAGGTGTAAATTGTGGCACATATCAATATTCATCTCAGTAAAATAAAATATAATGCATTACTGTTAAAACATATGCTTGAAGAACGCGGTATTCAAATGGTACCAGTGTTAAAGTGTGCGGCAGGGGATTCGGAGATTGCACAGCTTTTTGAAAAATTACCATTTCAACATGTGGCGGAATCTCGTTTGAAAATCATATCAGAAGCAACATCATCGCTAAATTATATGATGATAAAAGGTGCGACGCCAAATGAAATTGCCAAGCTCGTATCCCATACATCGATGAGCATTCAAACAGACTTGGATATCATACGACGGATTAATACGGAAGCCCATAAGCAAAACAAACATCATCATATATTGTTGATGGTGGATTGGAAAGATGGGAGAGAAGGATTATTAACTTATGAAACTGTGGATTACTTGAATGAAATGATGCACATGGATCACATCTTTTTAAAAGGTTTAGCATTTAATTTTATGTGCTATCGACCGATGCCACCTACAGAAGAAGATATTAGTTATATTGAGCGTTTCTTAAATAGTATTGAACAAGAAACTGGATTCAATTTTACAACGATTTCAGGCGGGAATTCTAGCATGTTAACACTTGCAATGTATCATGACTTAGGTAAAATCAATGAATTACGTATAGGTGAGGCAATTTTTAGAGGTTACGAAACGGCGCACAATCAACGGCTACCATTTTTGTATGATGATGCTATTGAGCTTGTAGGCCAAATCGTTGAAATTAAACCACGATTGAATTTATCCACCCATCAACCTTATATGCAAGCGTTAGTGGATATCGGTAATTTAGATACAGTCGTGTCTGAATTAACCCCTGTGGATGCGAAGGTGAAAATTGTCGGAAGCACAAGTGACTTAATGTTAATCGACTTAGGAGATACACATGGATATCAAATCGGCGATACGATGACATTTAAAGTAGAATATGGTGCACTCGCCCATAGTATGCACTCGACTCAACTGTCTAAACAATATCTTTACGATAAAGGTATAGAATTAATGCTGGAAAATTTGAAATGTACAAAAGAGAATAAAATTTTAAATAGATATTGACATTGAGAATCATTATCAACTAAAATGTAGGAAGTAAGCCGAATTACATAAGAAAAGGAGAATGTCATTGTGAACATTAAAAGAGCAATGAGTTTATTCACATTGGTAGCATTCATTATCATTCTTGCTGCATGTGGTAACGTAAGTGACTCTGGAAATTCAGATAGCAAGAGTAAAAGTGATGGCAAAGGCGTCGAAATAAAGCATGAAGGTGGAACTACAACAGTGAAAGGGGAACCTAAACGAGTTGTAGCACTTGAATATTCATTCGTAGATGCACTTGTTTCTCTTGGAGTCAAACCAGTAGGTATTGCAGATGATGGTAAAAAAGGAAATATTATCGCACCGATTAAAGATAAAGTAGGCGACTATAAGTCTGTGGGTGCTCGTAAACAACCTAACTTAGAAGTGATTAGTGAATTAAAACCAGATTTAATCATTGCCGATAGTAACCGTCATAAAGGAAATTATGAGCAATTAAGCAAAATTGCCCCTACAATTATGTTACCAAGTTTAGATGCAGATTATAAAGAAAACATTGAAGCATTTAAAACAATCGCAAAAGCATTATCTAAAGAAAAAGAAGCGGATAAACGCTTAGATGAACATAAACAAATCATCGATAAATACAAAAAAGAAATTACAATGAACAAAGACTTGAAAGTATTACCAGCTGTAATTTCTCAATCAGGATTTTTAGCACATTCAGATAAATCTTATGTTGGTCAATTTTTAAATGAACTAGGATTTAAAGAAGCTTTAACAAAAGAGGTTGCGGATCAATTACCTGAATATTTAAATGCACCATACTTAAATATGAACTCAGAACAACTCGCTGAAGTTAACCCTGAACGTATGTTTATTATGGTCAATGGCGAAAAAGATCCACATTATGCTAAAATGAAAAAAGATCCAGTTTGGAAAGATGTGAAAGCGGTTAAAGATAATCGTGTACACATCGTAGATAGACAAACTTGGGCGAAGTTCCGTGGGTTAATTTCTTCAGAAGAAATTGCTAAAGAACTTGCAGAAATTTCGAAAAAAGAACAAAAGTAACACGAACAGTAATTGAGCAGTTCTAACAATGTTATTTATATAAAAAGGTGATTTCTAATGTCTAAGCAAACACATACCAATTTCAAAGAATATCACCAAGGAAAACGCACAGCGCTCACATTTATTGTGAGCGTGTGTTTTCTTATTATTGCAATATATCTTAATCTTGCAATCGGTGCTTCTAAAATTTCGTTTCAATCTATGTTGGATTACTTGTTTCAACTTAAAGATACAAAAGAAACGTTTTTGATACATAACGTGCGTATGCCAAGAATGATAGCGGCAATACTTATCGGTGCAGCACTTGCTGTTGCAGGGGTATTGATGCAGTCTATTACACGAAATCCACTCGCATCGCCTCAAATTTTTGGGGTTAATGCCGGTGCGTCCTTTGTCGTTGTTTTAATTACGGTATTATTACCTTCACTTGCGCATCATACGGTCATATATGCTTTTATGGGCGCATTTATCGGTGGTTTAACGGTCTATGTATTAGCTGGCACTACTAGAGGGATGACACCTGTGAAGCTTGCGCTAGCAGGGATGACCATTCATTTGTTTTTCACGAGTTTAACGCAAGGAATCATATTATTAAATGAGGACGCTACGACAACAGTCATGTTTTGGCTGGTAGGTGCATTACATACAATTAAATGGCCGGATATTATTCATATATTACCTTGGATTGTATCAGGTTTAGTGGTGGCTTTACTATTAGGAAGACAACTAGCAATCTTAGAATTAGGTGACGAACTTGCAAAAGGATTAGGTCAAAATACGCAGCGTGTTCGTGCAATAGCAGGCTTAATTGTTGTAATTCTTGCAGGGGCCTGTGTTTCAATAGCTGGTCCAATTGGTTTTGTTGGACTGATCGTACCGCATATCGTGAAATACTATTTAAATCGGAATTATTTTTTAATAATCTTGCTTTCTATCATTATGGGGGCTAACCTACTCTTAATTTCTGATGTGGCAAGTCGTTTAATTGCATTCCCGTTTGAATCACCAGTAGGTATCGTCACGTCATTCATTGGTGCGTTATACTTCTTATGGATTACGATGAGAGGAGTGAAAACGCGATGAAATTAAATTTGTCTAAACGCTATCTTATCGTTGGATTCATTTTAATCCTGGTTTCCATATTAAGTTTAAGTGCAGGTGCAATTTGGATTACACCTATGCAAGTGTTGAAAGAGATGTGGACGGGAGAGAACTTTATATTAAACGAATACCGTATTCCGCGAATGATTTTAGGTATTCTGGTAGGTGCAGCTTTAGCGATTTCAGGTGCAGTTATTCAAGGTGTCATCCGAAATCCTTTAGCCTCTCCAGATGTCATTGGGATAACAAAAGGTGCTAGTCTAGCAGCAGTTATTGTGATTATCTTATTTCCAAAAGCACCATTATTCGTATTACCATTTGCATCGTTTGTAGGTGCGATCATCATTAGTATCATTTTATCGCTATTAATAAGTTACAAAGGTGTGAAAGGTTCTCAACTTGCGCTTATAGGTATGGCGATTGGTGCTATAGCGATGGCAATTGTTCAGTATTTATTAATACGAAATCCAATGGAAGCAAATATCGCACTTGTTTGGTTAACTGGTAGCTTATTCGGAAGAACATTCCAACATATTATTGCAATCTTACCGTGGCTTATCGTGGCAATCCCGATAATTCTGATTTACTGCAGAAAATTAGATTTATTACATTTAGGAGAAGATGTTGCTACGAGTTTAGGTACACATGTAAACCGTACTAAAATGATTTTACTCATTACAGCAGTCATGCTTGCTGGTGCTTCTATTTCTGTTGTTGGAGGCTTGAGCTTTTTAGGATTAATTGCACCTCATATTGCACGCAGTATCGTTGGTCATAAACATCTACATATTGTATTGATGTCTGGCTTGATAGGTGGGGTATTGATGGTGTTTTCCGATGGTCTTGCAAGAGCGATTGCACCACCAATCGATATTCCAGTAGGGGTGCTCATTGCTATTATTGGTGCACCGTATTTCTTATATGTTTTACGTAAATTATAAATGCAGAAATGTCGTCATCGTTGACGGCATTTTTTTGATGTTAGTTTGAAAAGTAAATGTGTAATGTATATGAAAGAATATTTACAAGTCTATAGAAATCGTCTTGTGGCGTAATATGAATGTGTGAAACACATTTAAAATATAAAATTTGGGTATAAAAAAAGCAATCCACTGAGGATTGCTTTTTTCATAAAGTCAACGAATCGTTAACATTTATATTTATTTAGTGACTTCGTTATAAA
This sequence comes from Staphylococcus hyicus, assembly GCF_000816085.1. Classification (NCBI taxonomy): domain Bacteria; kingdom Bacillati; phylum Bacillota; class Bacilli; order Caryophanales; family Staphylococcaceae; genus Staphylococcus; species Staphylococcus hyicus. Next base: position 748,215 of record NZ_CP008747.1, read on the forward strand.
CTTTTTTGTCGTTGTGCGTATAAATAATGTACTGATGGTCATCCGTATCAATGATAACACGGTTCGTTTTGCCAAATGTTGATCCAATACGAGAAACTGTTTTCTCTTCTGTGCTAGGAAACGCGTGAATATCTTGATCCTCAGTAACGTTTTTAATTTCGTTGTTTGGAATACGGATATCTGCAACTCTCCATTGGATTTGTACTTCTTTGTCGTTTTTCTTAACTGTCATAGCCATTTGACTGACACATCCTTTTCCTAATTGATGATATTAGTGTAACCGATTTCTTAAAGAAATGCAAGATAAATGTGTTATACATTTATATAAATGTGACATACTAATAAGACGCGAAAATATGTTCGTATTTTTGCGTTAATTATGCTATACTATATCATTGAAAAATGGAGCGAGAAAGGAGTCGGAAATGACTGGTAAAACGCACTCTTCAGCGGGTTTGCTCATTGGAGCTATGGTAGCCACCCATTTTGAATTAGATGTATTCGAAACAGTGACAGCGATAGTTATTGCTGGTATTGCGAGTATCTTTCCTGATATTTGCCACACGAAAAGTAAAATCGGTCAACGTTTAAAATTCGTAAGTTTTATTATCAAACATTTGTTTGGTCATCGGACGTTTACGCATTCGTTATTATTCATTAGTATTTGTTATTATTTATTAACGCTTATTCAAACACCGCTTTACTATATGATTAGCATTATTTGTGGTATGCTTTCACATGTAATATTAGATATGTTGACCCCTAGAGGTGTACGATTATTATTTCCATTGCCAATACGCGTTCGGTTTCCGATTCATTTTAAAACGGGAGGCCTGGTCGATTTATCTTTGGCTTCAGCATTTAGTTTTTTAACACTATACATATTATTCGAAATACCAATAAAACGCGTGCTAATGACTTGGATATAATTATATGCATGTTGACAAGTAATAATGAATTTATGAATTAAAGGAGCGTATAGTTATGCTTGAAAAAAATAAATTAGAGAAATACAACCAACAACACTTATTAGAATATGAAAAGATGATGAGTCAAAATGAAAAAGAACGATTAGAAGAACGTGTCAATGCATTAGACTTGGCTGAGGTTCAAAAATTGTATGAAGAGGTGTACGTAAACCGTCAAACGATACGTGATGTTTCTTCAGTTCAAGAAGTCGATTATTTGAGAAAAGAAGATTTTGATGATGAAACGATAGAAATATATGAAAATAAAGGGATGGAAGCAATTCGTAATCATCAGTTTGCGGTTTTATTAATGGCTGGTGGTCAAGGTACACGTCTTGGATTTAAAGGCCCAAAAGGATCGTTTAAAATCAAAGGCGTAAGTTTATTTGAATTGCAAGCCCGTCAGTTATTAAAATTACATGAACTTACAGGAACATATGTCGATTGGTATATTATGACAAGTGACATTAATGATGAAGAAACACGACAATTTTTCGAAACACATGACTATTTTGGTTATGACCCTTCACACATTTATTTCTATAAGCAAGACACTATCGTTGCTTTAAATGAAAAAGGCCAGTTAATACTTAATCACGAGGCACAAATTATGGAAACACCGAATGGGAATGGTGGGGTTTTTAAATCTTTGAAACGTGCTGGTTATTTAGAACAAATGGTGTCGCGTGGAAATCGTTATATTTTCGTTAATAATATTGACAACGTACTTGTGCGCGTGCTCGATCCGGTATTTGCGGGCTTCACAGCGCATCATGATAAAGACGTGACGTCCAAGTCTATACAACCTAATGAAGGTGAAAGCGTTGGGCGTTTAGTCAATCAAGATGGCAAAGATGCTGTGTTAGAATATTCTGAGCTTGACCCTGAAGTTGCCCATCAATTTGAGAATGCAAATATTGGCATCCATGCTTTTAAAACAGCATTTATAGATCGTGTGGTTGATGAACCTTTACCGTACCATTTAGCGATTAAACAACTCGATCAGCTCGATGAGGATTTTGGGATTGTTACGCGTCCTACATTAAAGTTTGAACTGTTTTATTTCGATATTTTTAAATATGCACATTCTTTCATGACGTTACAAGTGCTACGCGAAGCAGAATTTAGTCCTTTAAAAAACAAAGAAGGCAAAGATAGTGTGGAAACAGCGACGAATGACTTAATACGATTAAACATTATTGAATAGGGGTGGCGTGATGTCACAAATGAATGCCACAAAAATTACAAAACGTAAATTAAATGCATTTAAGGAAATCAATCCACTCTCTTTTGGAGAAGAAATTGGAAATGCCGTATCACACGGGTTTGCTGCTTTATTAATGCTTATTGCACTCCCTTATGCTGCAGTGCATAGTTATATCTTATCAGGTGTGACTATGTCTATTAGTGTATCGGTGTTCGTTATTAGTTTGTTTTTAATGTTTTTATCATCAACGGTTTATCATACAATGAAACAAGCGTCATCTCATAAATATGTATTACGAATTATCGATCATAGCATGATTTATGTTGCAATTTCAGGAAGCTACACGCCTATTTCGTTAGTGCTTGTTGGTGGATGGCTAGGGTGGACAGTGATGATATTATTATGGGGCATCACCATATGGGGGATTTTATATAAAGCATTATCTACGCACGTTAACCCTAAATTGAGTTTATTTATCTATTTGTTTATGGGATGGGTCGGTGTCATTTATTTCCCAATTATCCTTAAAGAACAAGCATGGACATTTTTAATATTTATCATTTTAGGAGGGCTTGCCTATACGATTGGTGCATGGTTTTATGCACAAAAAAATAGACCTTATTTTCATATGATATGGCACATCTTTATTTTAATTGCCTCGATTTTTCATTTTATTGGAATTGTATATTTTATGTAGATGGATGAGACATGTTTTCGACATATAGAACAATTATAATTGGATTGTTGTTATTACTGCTATTCCAAATCTACTTTGTGTTTTATTATTTATTTGGTGAAGGTGTAAACCATAGCTCACCAATTCTTGGTATCATATCTTTGGTACTTGCAATTATCATCCTTAGCATCATCATAACGGTTAGACGCTATTTTAAAAATCAATAGTTATGTGGAAGCGAATCTCTCTAAAATATTAGAGTGGTTCGTTTTTATTAAGACGTATTTTATTTTATAGTAGTAATTGAAAGGGTATGGAAGGTGGATGCATGAAATGAAAATGAAGCAACTTAATGTAATACTATCATTAGTGTTAATCATGTTTATGTCAGCTATTGAAACGACAATTGTCTCTATCGCATTGCCAACCATGCGTAAAGACCTACATCCGGATGTTTCTATCGCATTTGTGTTTACGATTTACTTTATAGGTATTGTGGTCGCAATTCCCTTTATGAGTGAATTGATGTCACGAATTAAAATACGTACGATTACATTGGTTGGATTGGGTTTCTTTATAGGCGGTAGTCTGTTGGCGGGTTTTAGTAAATCATTTGAAATATTATTATTATCACGGTTTATTCAGGGCGTAGGTGCAGGGATTAATATGTCTCTTGCCCAAATTGTTCCGAAGTTAGCTTTTGAAATTCCTTTTAGATATAAAGTGATGGGAATCGTTGGAAGTGTCTGGGGTATTTCAAGTATTATTGGCCCTTTTATAGGTGGTTTGATACTTGAATGGTCAACATGGCATTGGCTGTTTTTCATTAATGTGCCAATTGGTGCCGTTGCCACTATATTGGTAATCATTAGTTACCAGTTTAATTCAGAAACGATAGAAAAACGCGTTGTTGATTACATTGGTATATTGCTATTTTATGTTTTTATCGGTCTTTTAATGTGGATTGTCATGACTTTTCAAATGAATTGGTTTTATGTCATATTCATAGGTTTGCTTATTTTATATAGCTTAGGACTCAAACGCTATTTTAAAAGTAAAATGCATGCATTTATTTCTGTTAATGAATTTACACCATTAATACGACTTGCTTTTATTACCGATATATTTATTGCTATGATTTTAATTGGTTTTAATGTGTTTATTCCTTCTTATTTACAAGATGAATTACATTTTTCGCCCTTAGAAAGTGGATTGATTATTTTTCCATTATCTGTAGGATGGTTACTTATTAACTTTATGATGGATTACGTTGACAAGCGTTTATCAATTAAATTGTTTTATTTAACATTGATAGGATTTCTTTTTTTAGCAAGTTTGAGTGTCATGATGAATGTTAATCATCCGATATGCATTGCAATTACTGTGTTTTTTGCGGGTATGGGCTTTGGAAGTGCATATACGAAAGATAGTGTATTAGTTCAAGAAGGGGTCTCACAAGGTCAACTCAAAAAAATGATGTCTTTATTTACGTTAAATCGTAATTTAGGAAATGCGATTGGTTCTGCAATTATGGGAACGGTATATAGTATCTCAATATCCTTTATCCATGTTCCGATTCAACATGTTATGGCTTTAGTGATGCTTATGCTTGCGCTATTATGGGCGATATGGCAACTACAGCGCCCAAACTTTAAATGATGATATGAATGATTCAATATGCGATGTGAGGAGGATAGAATTTGAAGCGAAAATTTAATTTAATTAATATCCTTACGTTACTCGTGATTATGATGATTTTTGTCATATCAGGTGGCATATTTTTAACATTACTAGCATTTGGTCTGTTTGGGCTAAGTCGCATATTGATCTTTTTACATCTCGCAGAATTTACATTTAACGAAGGTTTTTACGATAATTTATTCTATTACGGTAGTTATATTTTATTGGGTTATTTTCTCATTTATTGTATTGAATATGTGATGGATATGTTAAAAAAGAAACTTCATCCTAACCCATATTTACAAGGTATGACTTTTCACCTCATCACTTACACTATGATCGTTTTCTTATTTTATTTCATTGTACATGTGCATTTTTCGCATATCCATATTGAGTACTGGGTGTTAATGATTATTTTTGCATTTCTTTATATGTGTAAAGAGATTTTTTATCCCGATTCAGAAAATTTATATCAAAATCGCAAATGATATACAAGCTATAAATAATGCCCTGATTTTACAAGAAAATTTTAAATAAGGGGTATTATTTGTAGTTTTTTGTTTTCTCAAACAAACATTTTGAGCGGAGTAAAAGAGAAGTGTAAAATAACATAAATGCTTCAAAATTATTTATTAAAAAAAGAAATGAGTAATCATCGTGAAACCTTTATTGAATGATGCAGCGTGGTGTTAATCGTACATCGCAAATGAAACGTTAATTCAATTACAAAAGAGTTATATGAAAGAGAGTAATGTGATGTGTCATTTATAACATTGATACAGGCATGTATTAAGTAATGGTGGTCAAACTACATATCAATTTGAATTTAAATATTAAAATGATGTTCGGATTTTGAGTTGTAGAAAAGAGGTTTATGGCATGGCAACAAAACAAATTGGGAAAGATGAGCGTAATATAATTGTAGCAGTGATGTTAATTAGTGCATTCACAGCAATTCTAAATCAAACACTTTTAAATACAGCTTTACCAGACATTATGAAAGGGTTAAACATTGACGAGAGTACATCTCAATGGTTAGTAACAGGATTTATGTTAGTAAACGGAATTATGATTCCGTTGACCGCATATTTTATGGATCGGATACCTACGCGTACGCTTTATATGATTGCGATGGGCATCTTTCTTTTAGGATCTTTTATCGCGGCTTTGGCACCAAATTTTGCGATATTAATGATAGCTCGAGTGATACAAGCGATGGGCGCTGGCATTATTATGCCCTTAAGTCAATTCACGATGTTTACACTCTTTCCAAAAGATCAACGTGGCTTCGCAATGGGTCTTTCTGGTCTAGTGATTCAGTTTGCACCCGCAATCGGACCTACGTTATCTGGGGTGCTCGTTGATCATTTTTCATGGCGCGTGCCATTAATTGTAGTGGTTGTCGTGGCAGTCATTGGTTATATATTTGGCTTTAAATTCATGCACAATTTTAGTACAACAAAATCTGTAAAGTTGGATAAAGTATCAGTCATACTTTCAACACTAGGGTTTGGTATGATGTTATATGCATTTAGTATCGCAGGGACAATGGGTTTCCATCATCCAATTGTCATCATTAGCTTATCCCTAAGTCTTATCATTATCTTTTGGTTTATTAAACGGCAACTTTCAATCGATCATCCTATTTTAAGATTAGAAGCGTTTAAAAATCGTACTTTTGCTTTAACGTCCATTGCTTCAATGATTGCATTTACATCAATGGTAGGTCCAGCGCTTTTAGTACCGATTTATATTCAAAATGTACTTGGATTATCTGCCTTTTTATCTGGTTTAGTTGTCTTACCCGGTGCAATGATTAACGGCGTGATGTCTGTAGTAAACGGTAAAATATATGATAAAGTAGGTGCACGCATTCTTATTATTCCAGGATTTACACTGTTACTCATCACAACGTTGATGCTTAGTCAAATTACGGCACATACATCGTATATGTATGTTATTACCGTATTTACTATTCGTTTAGTCTCACTTTCTTTCATTATGATGCCTTTAAATACTGCTGGCATTAATGCGCTTGAAAACGATATGGTGTCACACGGGACAGCAATTATGAATGCTTTGCGTACTATTTCAGGCTCTATGGGAACAGCAATCATGGTTACTGCGATGGCTATTGGAGCATCATGGTACAAACCAGACATAACTATTGCAAAAATGATGATTCAAAAAGAGGCGATGGCTTTTGGAGTTGATTCGGCTTTTTATGTTGCTTCATTTATGGTGTTTATTGGCTTGGTCATTAGCTTATTCATTCATGACCGTACTAAAGTAAAGAAAAATACGATGTAAGCATGCGTTAAAATAGTGACCAAAAATAATGCATATACCTTATTTTGAAACGATATCTTTGGTAAAATAAATTTAAAATGTTTACTAAAGGAGATGGCGGATGTGTTAACACAAGAGCAAGTTAAATCTATCTTAGGTGAAATGATTGATCCATCGGTTAACGTTCCTCTTAAAGAGACGGAAGGGTTAATAGAAGTTTCTATTAAAGAGGACAAAGCACATGTCAGTGTAAAAGTTGCAATGGCGAAATTAGGGGGACAGCACCAGCTTGATTTACAAATGGCAATTGTTGAGAAATTAAAAGAAAATGGTGCAAAAACAGTGGGTATTCGTTTTGAAGCCTTGCCCGATGAGAAAGTACAAAAATTTAAAGAAACGGATGATTCAAAGCAACAAACAATAGAAGAATTTTTAGCGCAGGGCAATGATTTAGAATTTATTGCTATTGCTTCTGGTAAAGGAGGCGTGGGTAAATCAACAGTTTCTGTTAATTTAGCTGTGGCATTGGCACGACAAGGAAAACGTGTAGGATTAATAGATGCGGATATATATGGGTTCAGTGTCCCTGATATGATGGGTATTGACACCAAACCCAATATTGAAGGGAAATCGGTGGTACCTGTGGAACGGCATGGGGTTAAAGTGATTTCAATGGCGTTTTTCGTTGAGGAGAATGCACCCGTGATTTGGCGTGGTCCTATGTTAGGTAAGATGCTTACAAATTTCTTCACAGATGTTAAATGGGGAGAACTCGACTATTTAATTCTTGATTTACCTCCTGGAACAGGGGATGTAGCCCTAGATGTGCATACCATGTTACCGTCAAGTAAAGAAATTATTGTTACTACACCACATCCAACTGCAGCATTTGTAGCAGCTAGAGCAGGTGCGATGGCAAAACACACTGATCATAGTATATTAGGTGTTATAGAAAATATGTCTTATTTCCAAAGTAAAGAAACAGGAAACAAAGAATACATTTTTGGTCAAGGTGGCGGTCAAAAATTAGCTAATGAACTACAAACAGATTTGTTAGGCCAACTTCCTTTAGCACAGCCCTCTTGGAAACCGGCTGATTTTTCACCATCAGTATACCAACCTGAAGATGAACTAGGCCAAATATATCTTGATATGGCACAAAAAATAATAGCGAAAACACAAGTATAATTAACTTATAAACATTCTAAAATGAGTTACAAATCATCAGAGTAGGCTAGGAATCTATATGATTTCGAAATCTACTCTGTTTTTTTGTGCTCTATAGTTAAAATACGTGTAAATAGAATGAAATAAGTGTAAAGAAAAACCTTGCACTTTTAAACGAACCTGATAAAATAAATTCTTGTGAGCACAACGAAGCTCGCCTGAGCAAAAAAAGATTAAAAAAGTTGAAAATAATTGTTGACTTTGATTGTTAAACTTGCTAAGATATAAAAGTCGCTGAAAACGACGGAAACATTTTAAGAATAAATTTTCAATAGTGTAAAAGTTACTATTGAAATTGTAAAAAGAATGTTTTAAAATTATAAAAGTCTTGTAAATAACTTGTTAAGAACGTTAAGTTGTGATAAGATATTCGATACCTAAATGAACATTGAAAACTGAATGACAATATGTCAACGTTAATTCCAATAATTTTGAGTACGTAACGTACTTTCAAGAGTGATTGGCTTAAGCAATCAACGAGCTATATCAAGCTTACTTCTTTTATGGAGAGTTTGATCCTGGCTCAGGATGAACGCTGGCGGCGTGCCTAATACATGCAAGTCGAGCGAACTGACGAGGAGCTTGCTCCTTTGACGTTAGCGGCGGACGGGTGAGTAACACGTGGGTAACCTACCTATAAGACTGGAATAACTCCGGGAAACCGGGGCTAATGCCGGATAACATGTTGAACCGCATGGTTCAACAGTGAAAGACGGTCTTGCTGTCACTTATAGATGGACCCGCGCCGTATTAGCTAGTTGGTAAGGTAACGGCTTACCAAGGCGACGATACGTAGCCGACCTGAGAGGGTGATCGGCCACACTGGAACTGAGACACGGTCCAGACTCCTACGGGAGGCAGCAGTAGGGAATCTTCCGCAATGGGCGAAAGCCTGACGGAGCAACGCCGCGTGAGTGATGAAGGTCTTCGGATCGTAAAGCTCTGTTGTTAGGGAAGAACATATGTGTAAGTAACTGTGCACATCTTGACGGTACCTAACCAGAAAGCCACGGCTAACTACGTGCCAGCAGCCGCGGTAATACGTAGGTGGCAAGCGTTATCCGGAATTATTGGGCGTAAAGCGCGCGTAGGCGGTTTTTTAAGTCTGATGTGAAAGCCCACGGCTCAACCGTGGAGGGTCATTGGAAACTGGAAAACTTGAGTGCAGAAGAGGAAAGTGGAATTCCATGTGTAGCGGTGAAATGCGCAGAGATATGGAGGAACACCAGTGGCGAAGGCGGCTTTCTGGTCTGTAACTGACGCTGAGGTGCGAAAGCGTGGGGATCAAACAGGATTAGATACCCTGGTAGTCCACGCCGTAAACGATGAGTGCTAAGTGTTAGGGGGTTTCCGCCCCTTAGTGCTGCAGCTAACGCATTAAGCACTCCGCCTGGGGAGTACGGTCGCAAGACTGAAACTCAAAGGAATTGACGGGGACCCGCACAAGCGGTGGAGCATGTGGTTTAATTCGAAGCAACGCGAAGAACCTTACCAAATCTTGACATCTTTTGATCGCTCTAGAGATAGAGTTTTCCTCTTCGGAGGACAAAATGACAGGTGGTGCATGGTTGTCGTCAGCTCGTGTCGTGAGATGTTGGGTTAAGTCCCGCAACGAGCGCAACCCTTAAGCTTAGTTGCCATCATTAAGTTGGGCACTCTAAGTTGACTGCCGGTGACAAACCGGAGGAAGGTGGGGATGACGTCAAATCATCATGCCCCTTATGATTTGGGCTACACACGTGCTACAATGGACAATACAAAGGGCAGCAAAACCGCGAGGTCAAGCAAATCCCATAAAGTTGTTCTCAGTTCGGATTGTAGTCTGCAACTCGACTACATGAAGCTGGAATCGCTAGTAATCGTAGATCAGCATGCTACGGTGAATACGTTCCCGGGTCTTGTACACACCGCCCGTCACACCACGAGAGTTTGTAACACCCGAAGCCGGTGGAGTAACCATTTTGGAGCTAGCCGTCGAAGGTGGGACAAATGATTGGGGTGAAGTCGTAACAAGGTAGCCGTATCGGAAGGTGCGGCTGGATCACCTCCTTTCTAAGGATAATATACGGAATATCGCCTTAGGCGATACGGAATAACGAAGACATATTGTATTCAGTTTTGAATGCTCATTTTGAGGATTCAACATTGTACATTGAAAACTAGATAAGTAAGTATAGATTTTACCAAGCAAAACCGAGTGACAAGCGAAAAGCTTGAAACAAAAAATTATCGCTAGTCGTCGACAGACGACTCACAATAATTAATAACTGGTGGATGGTAAGTAGTGCATATGTTATAGATACGATAAACGTGAATTGAAAGCGTTTGTCAGTCTATGAATCACAAACAAGAGCGAAGGCGCTTACTTTTGTAAGTAACTGAGCGATTTGTGCCGTGATGAAGCAGAATGCGAACGCTTATCAACACGCTTAGATTAAGTTATTAAGGGCGCACGGTGGATGCCTTGGCACTAGAAGCCGATGAAGGACGTTACTAACGACGATATGCTTTGGGGAGCTGTAAGTAAGCTGTGATCCAGAGATTTCCGAATGGGGGAACCCAGCACGAGTTATGTCGTGTTATCCGCATGTGAATACATAGCATGTGAGAAGGTAGACCCGGAGAACTGAAACATCTTAGTACCCGGAGGAAGAGAAAGAAAAATCGATTCCCTGAGTAGCGGCGAGCGAAACGGGAAGAGCCCAAACCAACAAGCTTGCTTGTTGGGGTTGTAGGACACTCTGTACGGAGTTACAAAGGAATATGTTAGACGAATAACCTGGAAAGGTTAATCATAGAAGGTAATAATCCTGTAGTCGAAAACGTATACCCTCCTGAGTGGATCCTGAGTACGGCGGAGCACGTGAAATTCCGTCGGAATCTGGGAGGACCATCTCCCAAGGCTAAATACTCTCTAGTGACCGATAGTGAACCAGTACCGTGAGGGAAAGGTGAAAAGTACCCCGGAAGGGGAGTGAAAGAGAACTTGAAACCGTGTGCTTACAAGTAGTCAGAGCCCGTTAATGGGTGATGGCGTGCCTTTTGTAGAATGAACCGGCGAGTTACGATCTGATGCAAGGTTAAGCAGAAAATGTGGAGCCGTAGCGAAAGCGAGTCTGAATAGGGCGAATGAGTATTTGGTCGTAGACCCGAAACCAGGTGATCTACCCTTGGTCAGGTTGAAGTTCAGGTAACACTGAATGGAGGACCGAACCGACTTACGTTGAAAAGTGAGCGGATGAACTGAGGGTAGCGGAGAAATTCCAATCGAACTTGGAGATAGCTGGTTCTCTCCGAAATAGCTTTAGGGCTAGCCTCAAGTGATGATTATTGGAGGTAGAGCACTGTTTGGACGAGGGGCCCCTCTCGGGTTACCGAATTCAGACAAACTCCGAATGCCAAATAATTTAACTTGGGAGTCAGAACATGGGTGATAAGGTCCGTGTTCGAAAGGGAAACAGCCCAGACCACCAGCTAAGGTCCCAAAATATATGTTAAGTGGAAAAGGATGTGGCGTTGCCCAGACAACTAGGATGTTGGCTTAGAAGCAGCCATCATTTAAAGAGTGCGTAATAGCTCACTAGTCGAGTGACACTGCGCCGAAAATGTACCGGGGCTAAACATATTACCGAAGCTGTGGATTGTCCTTTAGGACAATGGTAGGAGAGCGTTCTAAGGGCGTTGAAGCATGATCGCAAGGACATGTGGAGCGCTTAGAAGTGAGAATGCCGGTGTGAGTAGCGAAAGACGGGTGAGAATCCCGTCCACCGATTGACTAAGGTTTCCAGAGGAAGGCTCGTCCGCTCTGGGTTAGTCGGGTCCTAAGCTGAGGCCGACAGGCGTAGGCGATGGATAACAGGTTGATATTCCTGTACCACCATGATTCGTTTTAAGCGATGGGGGGACGCAGTAGGATAGGCGAAGCGTGCTGTTGGAGTGCACGTCTAAGCAGTAAGACTGAGTGTTAGGCAAATCCGGCACTCATTAAGGTCAAGCTGTGATGGGGAGAAGAAACATGTTTTCTTCGAGTCGTTGATTTCACACTGCCAAGAAAAGCCTCTAGCTAGAAGATTGGTGCCCGTACCGCAAACCGACACAGGTAGTCAAGATGAGAATTCTAAGGTGAGCGAGCGAACTCTCGTTAAGGAACTCGGCAAAATGACCCCGTAACTTCGGGAGAAGGGGTGCTCTTTGAGGTTCACGCTTCGAAGAGCCGCAGTGAATAGGCCCAAGCGACTGTTTATCAAAAACACAGGTCTCTGCTAAACCGTAAGGTGACGTATAGGGGCTGACGCCTGCCCGGTGCTGGAAGGTTAAGAGGAGTGGTTAGCATTAGCGAAGCTACGAATCGAAGCCCCAGTAAACGGCGGCCGTAACTATAACGGTCCTAAGGTAGCGAAATTCCTTGTCGGGTAAGTTCCGACCCGCACGAAAGGCGTAACGATTTGGGCACTGTCTCAACGAGAGACTCGGTGAAATCATAGTACCGGTGAAGATGCCGGTTACCCGCGACAGGACGGAAAGACCCCGTGGAGCTTTACTGTAGCCTGATATTGAAATTCGGTACAGTTTGTACAGGATAGGTAGGAGCCTTAGAAGCGTGAGCGCTAGCTTACGTGGAGGCATTGGTGGGATACTACCCTAATTGTATTGGATTTCTAACCCGCAACTCTTATCGAGTTGGGAGACAGTGTCAGGCGGGCAGTTTGACTGGGGCGGTCGCCTCCTAAAGAGTAACGGAGGCGCTCAAAGGTTCCCTCAGAATGGTTGGAAATCATTCATAGAGTGTAAAGGCATAAGGGAGCTTGACTGCGAGACCTACAAGTCGAGCAGGGTCGAAAGACGGACTTAGTGATCCGGTGGTTCCGCATGGAAGGGCCATCGCTCAACGGATAAAAGCTACCCCGGGGATAACAGGCTTATCTCCCCCAAGAGTTCACATCGACGGGGAGGTTTGGCACCTCGATGTCGGCTCATCGCATCCTGGGGCTGTAGTCGGTCCCAAGGGTTGGGCTGTTCGCCCATTAAAGCGGTACGCGAGCTGGGTTCAGAACGTCGTGAGACAGTTCGGTCCCTATCCGTCGTGGGCGTAGGAAATTTGAGAGGAGCTGTCCTTAGTACGAGAGGACCGGGATGGACATACCTCTGGTGTACCAGTTGTCGTGCCAACGGCATAGCTGGGTAGCTATGTATGGACGGGATAAGTGCTGAAAGCATCTAAGCATGAACCCCCCCTCAAGATGAGATTTCCCAACTTCGGTTATAAGATCCCTCAGAGATGATGAGGTTAATAGGTTCGAGGTGGAAGCGTAGCGATACGTGGAGCTGACGAATACTAATCGATCGAAGACTTAATCAATTTAGTTCATAAGGTGATGCTTGTGAAACAATACTTACTATCTAGTTTTGAATGTATAATCATTCATTTTACGAAGTGACATGTTCGAATACGAACGTTTAACACACCGTATTTTACGAAGTGAAAACGTTTGAAGTCTATGAATCGCAAGAAAGATCGAAGGCGTTTACTTACCGTAAACAACTGAGTGATGACGTAGCGATGAAGACGAATGCGAACGTTTGACACGAAGTAAAACATTGTTTGGTGACAATAGCAAAGAGGCCACACCTGTTCCCATGCCGAACACAGAAGTTAAGCTCTTTAGCGCCGATGGTAGTCGGACTTACGTTCCGCGAGAGTAGGACGTTGCCAAGCATAACATTAATCCACAGTAGCTCAGTGGTAGAGCTATCGGCTGTTAACCGATCGGTCGTAGGTTCGAGTCCTACCTGTGGAGCCATGGCCCCTTGGTCAAGCGGTTAAGACACCGCCCTTTCACGGCGGTAACACGGGTTCGAGTCCCGTAGGGGTCATTATTATATGGAGAATTAGCTCAGCTGGGAGAGCATCTGCCTTACAAGCAGAGGGTCGGCGGTTCGAACCCGTCATTCTCCACCATTTTTTGAAAAGCATATCTGGAGGGGTAGCGAAGTGGCTAAACGCGGCGGACTGTAAATCCGCTCCTTCGGGTTCGGCAGTTCGAATCTGCCCCCCTCCACCATTAATGGGCTATAGCCAAGCGGTAAGGCAACGGACTTTGACTCCGTCACTCGCTGGTTCGAATCCAGCTAGCCCAGCCATATGAGCCATTAGCTCAGTTGGTAGAGCATCTGACTTTTAATCAGAGGGTCAGAGGTTCGAATCCTCTATGGCTCACTTATTGACCTTATCTTGAGATGAGGTCTTTTTTTATTGTTTCTAAATGTTTAACGGTTGGTATGCTTATGTACCAACTGTTTTTCTTTGGAGTTATTAATTGGATTGACAGCATCATTTATTGGGTAACATTTGTAAAACTAAACTCTCTATACAGGATTTTATATTTATTAAATGTTAATGAATAAAAATATTCTGTATAAATTCAGTCGTTTTTATACATAATTAAAATACTTTTATACTTTTGGGTAAATAATCATTCATAATTCGTTATATCAATAAATCGAAGATGCTTTGAAGGTCAATGATTGCGCTTGATTAACCGTTTATGAAGTTTTATGATGGGCATAAGGTTGTGTTGATCTACATGGGGGAAGATACAATACGATCAATAATTTTTGAAGGGGTTATACATATATGAATAAAGTGATAGAAATTATTGGTGCACCTACAACATTTGGTCAAAAAAAACTGGGGGTTAATTTTGGACCTGATGCAATTCGTTATGCTGGTGCAGTTGCTCGTTTAAAACGCATTGGTCATACCGTAATTGACAGCGGTAATGTAGATACACCACCAGTTGATTTAGAAAAATTTCAATCAAAACAGCCTGGGCTACAAAATTATGATGAAATTCTCACATTTTCAAATCATTTGAAAGATAAAGTTTCTGAAAGTATTCAAAATCATCATTTTCCAGTGATTCTTGGCGGCGATCATTCATTAGCAATTGGTTCAATTTCAGGAGTCAGTGAAAATTATAAAGAATTAGGCATTATTTGGTATGATGCACATGGAGATTTAAACCTTCCAGAAGAATCACCATCTGGAAATGTTCATGGTATGCCGCTTCGAATATTGGCTGGTGAAGGCGAGGATGGTTTAGTACAACTCGGTGGCTTTGCGCCCAAAGTGAAACCAGAAAATATTGTTCTAATTGGTATGCGTGATTTAGATTATGGTGAACGTGAATATATTAAAAAGCATGATATTAAAACTTATACTATGGCAGAAATAGATGAAATGGGAATCAAAGCAGTTATTTCAGAAACAATTGATTATTTGAAAGACCGCACAGATGGTGTGCATCTTTCATTAGATGTAGATGCTTTAGACCCAGAAGAAACACCAGGAACAGGGACTAAAGTGTTAGGCGGACTTACATATAGAGAGAGTCATTTCGCGTTAGAGCAACTTCAAAAATCTGGATTAATTACATCTATGGATCTAGTTGAAGTAAATCCTTTATTAGATGAAGGTAATAAAACGGCAGAACAGGCTGTGGCATTATTGGGTTCATTTTTTGGAGAAAGTTTGTTATAACTTAATAAATAGTGACTTAAAATCATGGTGATGTTGATATTTTGAAGTTAACGTTATCATGATTTTTTTTATAGAAATTTGGTAGAACATTATTTTGGGATATGACAGTGACTAGTTTGCTTGGTATAATATGGGATATGGGAATAGATTACCGGAGGAGATGCTATGCAAATTTCTAACCTCTTTCAAAACTTGAGTACGCTTGAGGTCATTACTGGTATTCTAGATTTATTAATTGTATGGTACGTCATTTACCTACTCATCACTGTTTTTAAAGGAACTAAAGCAATACAGTTGTTAAAGGGAATTTTATTTATATTGGTAGGTAAAGGTATCAGTGAATATTTACAGTTGACGACGACTTCAAGACTATTTGATTTAGTCATGCAATGGGGGTTCCTTGCAATAATTGTTATTTTTCAACCTGAGATTAGACGTGCGTTAGAACAGCTTGGAAGAGGGAGTTTGTTCAAACGATATGCGATGACATCTTCAGTAGAAGTGCCAAAACTTGTTGAATCAGTTTCTAAATCTGTTCAATACATGGCAAAACGACGTATTGGTGCTTTAATTGTTTTTGAAAAAGAGACCGGATTACAAGATTACATAGAAACAGGTATTCCGATGCACTCTGATATTTCACAAGAGTTATTAATCAATGTGTTTATTCCAAATACACCATTACATGATGGAGCGATGATCATTCAAGGCGACAAAATTGCGACTGCAGCAAGTTATTTACCTTTGTCAGATAGTCCTAAAATAGCTAAAAGTTTAGGAACAAGACATCGTGCAGCAGTGGGTATTTCGGAGGTCTCCGATGCTTTTACAGTGATTGTATCAGAAGAAACAGGATCTATTTCTGTGACATTTGATGGAAAATTACGTAAAGATATCTCAATTGAAGCATTTGAAGAACTTTTAACTGAACATTGGTTTGGATCACATTTTTCAAAGAAAGGCGTGAATTAAATGTTTGAATCTAAATGGGGACTTCGATTTTTTGCATTTATACTCGCGTTATTACTTTTCCTTTCTGTAAATAATGTGTTTGGTGAATCTTTTAATACGGATCGCATTTCAAATGATGGCAATAAAACAATTAAAAATGTACCTGTTGAGGTTATTAATAATAATAAAAATCTATATGTATCAGGTGCGCCAGACAGTGTAGATGTTGAATTGAGCGGTCCACAGTCTAAAATTTTGCAAGCTCAAAAAATTGAAGATTATAAAGTAACATTAGACGTCTCTGATGCGAGTCCAGGAGAGCATACCGTTGACTTTCAAGTGCGTGGTTTAGATAAAGATATCAATTATCGTGTCTATCCGAAAGAGGCATCACTATCAATTGAAAAGAAAGAAAGTAGAATGATTACTGTAGAACCAAACACAAGTCCATATGCAGTGGATCCAAACTATAAAATTAAAGATGAATCAGTGTCACCAAGAACTGTAAAAGTTGTAGGCGGCAAAGAACAACTTGATCGAATCGCTTTTGCAAAGGCAAGTTACACGAATGATAATGGCATCTCTGAAAAAACAACTGGACAGGCAAAAGTGGCAGTTTTCGATAAAAATATGAATAAATTAGATGTTCAAATTGTGCCTTCTTCAGTAGATTTAACGGTCGATGTGGAACCATATTATAAAAAAGTGAAAGTGAAAGTGATCCGAAAAGGGGAACCACAAGACGGGGCAACGATTTCTGATGTAAGCCTTAATAAAGACACCATTGAAATATATGGTAATCGTAAAGATCTTGAAGACATCGAAGACATCACAGCACATGTGGACGTGAATGGTGTTTCAGAAACGACAAATAGGGAAGTTAAACTAGACTTACCACCTGGTGTGACACACGCAAAACCTTCAACGGTGGAAGCTACTATTAAAGTAAATTAACGATGATATAAAAGGAGAAATGAATTATGGGTAAATACTTTGGTACAGACGGTGTAAGAGGCGTTGCCAACCAAGAATTAACTCCAGAACTTGCATTTAAATTAGGACGTTATGGTGGCTATGTATTAGCACATAATCAACACAAAGACCACCCACGTGTCCTTGTAGGTAAAGACACACGTGTATCAGGTGAAATGCTAGAAAATGCATTAATTGCAGGCCTCGTATCTATAGGCGCTGAAGTGATGCGTTTAGGTGTCATTTCAACACCAGGTGTAGCCTATTTAACAAAAGAAATGGGTGCAGAATTAGGTGTGATGATTTCTGCATCGCATAATCCAGTTGCCGATAATGGTATTAAATTTTTTGGCTCTGACGGATTTAAATTGTCTGATGATCAAGAAAATGAAATAGAGACGCTTTTAGATCAAGAACATCCTGATTTACCAAGGCCTACAGGCAATCAAATTGTGCATACTTCTGATTATTTTGAAGGTGCACAAAAGTATTTAAGTTATTTAAAGTCAACGGTTGATGTGAATTTAGAAGGACTTAAAATTGCGCTTGATGGTGCACATGGTTCGACTGCTTCCTTAGCACCATTTTTATTCGGTGATTTAGAAGCGGATACTGTAACAATGGGATGTAGCCCAGATGGTTATAATATAAATGATGGTGTGGGGTCTACACATCCAGAAGCGCTTGCTGAAAAAGTGCGTGAAACAGAAGCTGATTTTGGTTTAGCATTTGATGGCGATGGCGATCGTATTATTGCTGTAGACGAATATGGGAACATTGTAGACGGTGATCAAATCATGTTTATTATTGGCCAAGAAATGGCTAAAAATCATGAACTAAATGATAATATGATTGTGTCCACAGTCATGAGTAATTTAGGTTTCTATAAAGCTTTAGAAAGTGAAGGTATTGCGTCGAATAAGACAAAAGTGGGTGACCGCTATGTCGTTGAAGAAATGCGTCGAGGCAATTATAATTTAGGCGGAGAACAGTCTGGTCATATTGTAATGATGGATTACAATACGACGGGTGATGGTCTTTTAACAGGTATACAATTAGCAGCAGTTGTGAAACGATCAGGAAAATCTTTGAGCGAACTCGCAGCACAAATGAAAAAATATCCACAATCATTAGTCAATGTACGTGTTTCAGATAAACATGGTGTTGAACAAAATGCTGATGTTAAAGCTGTCATGCAAGACGTTGAAAATGAAATGAACGGTGAAGGTCGTATTTTAGTGCGTCCTTCAGGAACAGAACCACTTGTGCGTGTTATGGTTGAAGCTAAAACTGATGAAGATGCAGAACGCTTTGCGAAAACAATCGCAGATGTAGTTGAAGCTAAAATGGGATTATAATAAAAAGTGAGCGTATAAAGCGCTCACTTTTTTTACGAGTTATATTGACTTTACCCACTATCCTTGCGATATATATGAGACTTAATTGTTTCTTAAGAGAATTTTAAAAAACGACCAACAATTATTTGCATTGGATAAAGATTAAAGTGTAAAATAAGTTATATTGTTTAGGAAGGAGGATAGAGGGTACAACAATAAAAGCGCCAGCACAAGTTGATAATTTAACTGAACACATGATCTTAATAGCAGAAGATTATTGTGGTTAATGATTCACTTGTAGACGAGGAGGATAGTGATCGAATTAGTTCGGCGGATGCTATCCCGGATGTGGCTCATTCGTTAGCTTATTAATTAAAGCGAGAAGGTGACTTTTCGGACAAAGTTAATAAGATCGCCAAACATTTATATTAAAAACAGTAAAAGAAAAACGATGCTTTATTTTCAATGATACGTCTCATCATTAAAGCAGAATGATGACCTTAAAATTGATAAATTAAAGCACCGTTATTTCAATGTGGAGGAAAATAATTATGTGCGGAATTGTAGGTTATATTGGTTCGCAAAATGCGAAAGAAATTTTATTACGAGGGCTTGAAAAATTAGAATATCGTGGTTACGATTCAGCTGGTATTGCAACACGTGATGCCAATGGTGTCACTGTGACAAAAGCTCAAGGGCGTATTGCTGAATTACGTAAAGAAGCTGAAAAAGTTGGTGACGGCGCAACAGGTATCGGTCATACGCGTTGGGCGACACATGGCGTACCTAGCTATGAGAATTCACACCCTCACCAATCTTCAAGTGAGCGTTTCACACTTGTTCATAACGGGGTCATTGAAAACTATGAAGAGTTAAAACAACAATACATTCCCAATGTTGATTTAAAGTCAGATACGGATACAGAAGTCATCGTTCAACTCGTTGAACATTTCTCAAATGAAGGATTATCTACTGAAGATGCATTTACGAAAGTAATTAGTTTGTTACACGGCTCATATGCATTAGGACTATTAGACAGTGAAGATGAAGATACTATCTATGTTGCTAAAAACAAGTCGCCTTTATTAGTAGGTATTGGTGATGATTTTAATGTGATTGCATCAGACGCATTAGCGATGATACAAGTCACAAGTGAATATAAAGAATTAAAAGACCAAGAAATCGTACTTGTCCAACGCGATCATGTTGTAATTAAAGATTTAGATGGCAATAAAATCGAACGTGACAGCTATACAGCTGAAATTGATGCGTCAGATGCCGAAAAAGGCGTTTATAGTCACTATATGTTAAAAGAAATTCATGAACAGCCGGCTGTGATGCGTCGTATTATTCAAGAATATCAAGATGAACAAGGGAACTTAAAAATCGATCCTGCAATTATAAAAGATGTGCAAGCCGCTGATCGTATTTACATTATTGCAGCAGGTACAAGCTATCATGCTGGATTAGTAGGTAAAGAGTTTATCGAAAAATGGGCAGGCGTACCTACAGAAGTTCATGTGTCATCAGAATTTGTTTATAATATGCCTTTATTATCAGAGAAGCCATTATTTATTTATATTTCACAATCTGGAGAAACTGCGGACAGTCGTGCGGTACTTGTTGAAACTACAAAACTTGGACATAAATCATTGACAATCACAAATGTTGCGGGATCTACGTTGTCTCGTGAAGCAGACCATACTTTATTATTACATGCGGGTCCAGAGATTGCTGTGGCGTCTACAAAAGCCTACACAGCTCAAATCGCAGTATTATCTATTCTTTCTCAAGTTGTTGCGAAAGAACACGGTCGCGAAGCAGATATTGACTTACTACGTGAACTCGCGAAAGTCACTACTGCTATTGAAACAATCGTTGATGATGCACCTAAAATGGAACAAATCGCGACAGATTTCTTAGAAACAACGCGTAATGCTTTCTTTATAGGACGTACAGTTGACTACAATGTAAGTCTTGAAGGCGCATTAAAATTAAAAGAGATATCATACATTCAAGCTGAAGGATTTGCTGGTGGAGAATTGAAACATGGTACGATTGCATTAATCGAGGAAGGTACACCGGTTATCGCATTGGCTACTCAAGAAGGCGTGAATTTATCAATTCGCGGTAATGTTAAAGAAGTTGTTGCACGTGGAGCGCATCCATGTATTATTTCAATGGAAGGACTTGAAAAAGAAGGCGATACGTATGTCATTCCTCATGTGCATGATTTACTTACACCGCTTGTTTCAGTTGTGACATTGCAACTCATTTCATATTATGCGGCATTACACCGTGATTTAGATGTGGATAAACCACGTAACTTAGCGAAATCAGTTACAGTTGAATAATCACGTTTAATGCATAAAGACGGCGTTTAGCCGTCTTTTTTATATGCAAAATAGAAGGATTTTGGTACGATGAGTGTAATATGTTAAGTAAGGTGTGAGGCCGATGTTAATTTCATTAAATCAAGTTTCGAAAAAAAGAGAAGGGCGAGAGATTTTAAAACACATTGACTGGCAAGTTAATCGTGGTGAGCATTGGCTCGTATATGGTCTGAATGGTGCTGGTAAAACGACATTATTAAATATCATTAATGCATATGAATTTGCGTCGAGTGGAGACGTTAATCTATTTGGTCACTGTCCAGGGGAGGATGGTTATTCAGCACGTGACATAAGAGCCCAGATGGGATATATTTCATGTGAACTGTCGGCTAAGTTTGAACCTAATGAAATAGTACGTGATGTTGTACTGAGTGGCATTCCTCAAACAATTGGGCTTTATTATGAACCAACTGAAGTGCAAATAAATAAAGCAAAACAGCTTTTAGAGCAACTCAATATTTCTGAATTTGAGATGCAACCGCTAGGTAAATTATCATCTGGTGAGCAACAACGTGTGTTATTAGCGAGAGCAATTATTAATCAACCGAAAGTGTTAGTCTTAGATGAACCAACAAATGGCCTTGATTTTGTAGGGCGTGAACAATTTATAGATACTTTAAAGCGTATGTTTTATCATTACCCAGATACGGCGATGATTTATGTGACACACTTTATTGAAGAAATTTCTTCGACTGTGTCGCATGCGCTTTTGTTAAAGGAAGGTCGAATTCATGCTAAAGGGTCGATTGACGATGTCATTAATGGACATCACCTTTCTAAATTATTTAACATGCCAGTAAAAGTATATCATCACCACCAACGATATCAAATCGTACGTTTATAGCAAGTCAAGTGATGCGGCATTGATTCATTGCGCAAAACATGACACAATATAGGTAATATCGCATTGAAAGGAAAGTATGTATGAAAAATGTTAGCGCTATATTTTTAGATATGGATGGCACACTTTTACATGAAAATAATCGTGCGTCTGTCAAAACAGCCGATGTCATTACTAAGCTTCGAGACGCAGGATTTCGTGTTTTTTTAGCCACGGGGCGTGCGTATGAAGAAATTTATATGTTAATACCTAAAGGTTTAGAATTTGATGGAATCATATCATCTAATGGGACACTCGGACATATTCAAAAAAACGTTTTGTTTGAGCATGATTTGAGTGAAGCTGCAGTAAAATCAATTGTGCATAAAGCTAAAAGTGCAGGTATTTATTATGAGATATTTCCATTTAATGAACCGCGTTTTGCCTTAACTGAGGATCAAGATTGGATGTTAAACATGGTGCAAGGTGAAAAGCCGCATCAAGTTGCGGAGAGTGAATGGTTATCACGTCATGAAGCAATTAAAGATAAATTAACATGGAGACATGAGATTCCAGAAGGTTTAGCATATTCTAAAATCTACCTTTTTCACCCTCGACTTCAAACGATTAAAGCCTTTAAGGATGTCATGCAAGAACAACATGAGGCGCTTAAAATTGAAGTTTCTAATTCCACACATAATAATGTTGAGACAATGAAACTTGGAATTAATAAAGGAACAGGAATTAAAGAGATGTGTGAATATTATAATATCGACATCGGACAGACGCTGGTTATGGGCGATAGTGATAATGATCTTACGATGTTTGAGGTGGGGGCTTATACGGTAGCAATGAAGAATGCGAAGCCTCATATAAAAGCACTCACACAATACGAAACAGAATTTGATAATAATGAAGATGGGGCAGCCTTGTTCCTAGAAAAACATTTCTTATAATTAAATAGATAAATCCTATTTGCTATAGAGAAATAGGAGATAAAAATAATATATTAAATTCATTATAAAGACTAAATTTAATAATAAAGATTAAAAACATCCAACATCGTTTATGTACAATGTTGGATGTTTTTGATTCATAGCGTTGCGATTTTATTTAATCTATATGTTTAGGCTTCTTTTTTGCCAGCACTCATAAAATATTGAACAATTATACCAGTCATCACAAGGTAAAATAAGAAGCGTATTAAGGCATATACAATTGAAATGATGATACCTATATATCTTATTGTTTCAAATGAAAGGTCATTTTTTAAGAAGAATTGATAGTAGTTACCTGGTATAGAAATCAATAATAAAAGTAAATTAATGATTAGAATACCAATAAAGAATTTAAAAAACGTTTTTTGTTTATTAAATATGCCACTCCAACCTAATTTGATGATATCGATTATTTTATGTTGTGGATTGTCGACATAAGCAGTTGTCATATTAATAATGAATATTAAAACAAACCATGTAATCATACTCAAAAGGAATGAAACAACTAAACCAACTACTATTATTAAAATAAGATTATTATTAAACATATCTGGTGAAGTTAATGTTTTTTGAAAAATAAAAGATAATAAATTTGAAAATAGTCCATTAATAACAACAGATAAAATAAGAATTAGCAATACAAATAAGGCTAATTTGACAGCTTTTAACCATCTTGCACCAGTAAATGTTTTGAAAATATCTGTAAATTTAAGTTGTTTTTCTGGATGATACGCATTGTAAAATGTTCGAATCGATCCAGTTAAAAGCGGATACATTAAAAAGATAAAGAGTAAGCATCCAAGTACTAAAAATGCGATAATGATGAAGATGATACTATTGATACTTGCTTGCCCCATCATTGCGGACATGTAGAAACTTTGCAAAACAACAGTAAATGGAATCATGATTAACGATACAATGATTGCAAGAATTAAAAAATTTACGAAGTTTGCTAATAATAATGTTCCTCTTTGTGATTTAGAGTTGTGCCAGAATTTTTTTGTGAATGTAAACAACGAATAGCACTCCTTTCAATACTTTACACAATATCAAAATATATTGATTTTGAAAATCAATATGGTAAATATAGTTTATTTTTATTGTAAACCAACTTAAGAAGTCTGGGTATCTTTTTTTATCGTAATTATATGGATTGATTGAATGATTTGAATTGAATTTCTTGAGCGTGAAAGACTATATTTTGTTAAAATAAACGAGAGGTGAGATGGGGGATGAAGATTTCAAGCCAAAAGATTTATGAGCAAATTGCAAATGACTTAATTGATCAAATTGATGAGGGGAAGTTACAAGAAGGTGAACGGCTTCCTTCAATTCAAGCGCTTTCTAAAACGTATGGTGTCAGCAATGCGTCTATGAGAGAAGCGCTTAACGCGTTACGCATGATTGGTTTGATAGAAATCAAACATGGATATGGAACATTTGTGAAACAAAAGCATCCATTGTTGTTTGATTTTAACGATCAAACTTTGACGCAAAAACGTGTGAAAGATATATTAGAACTTCGTGAAGCAGTTGAAGTTAAAACAGCAAGTCTTGCTTCTACACGGCGAACAAATGCTGATTTAGAAGAAATGCAACATGCATTAAGTGAGATGGCGCGTGCAATTAAAAATGATACATCTGGTGAGGAAGCGGATTTAAAGTTTCACCTTGCAATAGCGCGCGCGTCGGGTAATCAGTATTTGTATGATCTATTAAATAATATCGCTGATAAAATTCAACAAACGATGAAGGGTACGCGTCATATTTATTTATATAGTCGCCAAAAACGCATGGAAAAACTTTTTAATGAGCATACTGCCATATTTGACGCCATTACACATCAAAATGAATCATTAGCAGCACAAAAAATGATAGATCATTTACAAGAAGTACGCTTAACATTAGTTGAGAATTATATTGTCGAATAACAAAGTTAATCACAGTGTGCAAACGGGAAGCGATGATAATGTCATTTTCTATGACGATACCTAGGCACGCTGTTTTTAATTGTGATACAATCACTTTATAACTAAGCTTGTATTTAATGGAAGATACATAGAAAACTACATATAGAATGCGAGGTGGTATCCCCATGCCTTTAATATTAAAACCAGTTTTCCAAGAACGTCTTTGGGGAGGCACAAACTTAACACAATTTGGTTATGATTTACCTAACGATCATATAGGTGAAGTCTGGGGGATTTCTGCACATCCTCATGGCGCAAATGAAATTCTTAATGGGCCATATAAAGGGATGACTTTGGATGATGTATGGGCTGAGC
Source organism: Staphylococcus hyicus (assembly GCF_000816085.1). Lineage (NCBI taxonomy): Bacteria > Bacillati > Bacillota > Bacilli > Caryophanales > Staphylococcaceae > Staphylococcus > Staphylococcus hyicus. The sequence goes on from NZ_CP008747.1 coordinate 773,558, forward strand.
ACCCAAAACTATTCGGTGAATTTCCGACAAAAAAGTTCCCGTTGCTTACTAAAATTTTAGATGCGACACAAAAATTATCTGTTCAAGTACATCCAGATGATACATTTGCATACGAGTTTGAAAATGGAGAATACGGTAAAACGGAATGTTGGTATATTTTAGATGCGAAGCCAGGTGCTGAAATCATTTATGGCACGCATGCTCAAACGAAAGAAGAATTAGAAACGTTACTTGATACACGCCGTTTTGATGATCTTTTTAAACGTGTCCCAGTAAAAGCAGGGGATTTCTTTTTTGTACCAGCTGGAACAGTCCACGGTATCGGAGAAGGAATTATGATATTAGAAACACAACAATCTTCAGATACAACTTATCGTATTTATGACTATGATCGTCGGGATCAACAAGGGCAGTTAAGACCACTTCATATTGAAAAAAGTAAATCAGTGATTCGATACGGTGATGAAAGTCCAAATGTATTACCAACGACAGAGGTTATTGAGACTCATAAACGAACAACGTTTGTGCAAAACCATTTCTTTACAGTAGTAAAATGGGATATCGACGGTACTCTAAACTATATGAAACCCCGTGAATTCGTCTTAGTTTCTGTTTTAGAAGGCCAAGGTGACTTAATTGCGGACGGGGAAATTTATCCAATTCAAAAAGGGAGCCATTTTATTTTAACAGCTGAAGATTTGGATAATGTATTTGAAGGTCAGCTCACGCTCATGATTAGTTACGTATAAGTATTAAAAGGCGGTGCATTTTAAAATGAAAATAGGGTTATATATCGCTTTAATATGCGGTTTAATCTCAGGAGCGACAATTTTTTTTAATGCACCATTATTTCCTTCATTTGTATTTCCTGTCATTATAGGATTAATTGGCATCATTGCGACACTTTGGACGTTGCCTAATCCGAATATTAGTGGCATGTTAAAGCTTGGGGGAATTATGGTGAATTTATTTCCTGTTATCGTCGGTATTGTAACGTTAACACAATAAAAAATAAAATGAACGTATAAAAAATCAAATGGAGGAGAACACAATCGCCATGACAGCAGAAACTAATTACTTTTGGCTGAACTGTGGGTATAACCGTTGGAACCACCACGAACCTTTAGTCGGTCAAACCGCTGTATTTGAATCAGGAGCGCAATTTAATCCTTCGCAAGGATATCGCGCGTTTAAACAAGCTAAGGTCGGTGATAAGGTTATCTTTTATCAAGTTCAAACCGATGCTGGCTTACTTGGGTGGGGTGAAATAACAAATGTCGTTACCGGAGCTCAGAATAAAATTCACGTTCAGTTTAAGTTTAACGAAACTTTTAAACCTTTAACTACGGAGTATTTAAAACGAAGTGAAACGTTAGAATTTCGTATGAGCCATATGAAGGAATCTTTATTTAATAAAATTTCATATGATGAATTTGAATTAATTAAAGGGCTCGGAACTGGAGAGGTGAGTGTACCACGTTATTTCTATATGGCAGAAACTACCTCGTTTGAACCCGATGAAACATATGTGATATACACACATAATGTTAATGGCATTAAACGAAATGGTTACCACAATTATACGCAACTAGAAGTTGGCGATCAAATTGTGATTTATAACCGATTTAGTAACCAATCTGTCATTGGTCGAGCAGAAGTATCTCATCATATTCATACACGTCCCCCTGAAGCAGGACGAACTAATAGTACAGCCATCGAAATTCGTTACATTGAAGATATTCAACCCGTGAGTTTAATGACATTAAATAAACATCCGAAATTAAAGAATTTATATTTCCTTCAAGAAAACGCTAAACAAGCAATTGCTGGCCTTACACCGACACAATTTGAAGCGATAATGGAAATGAGTAAAAATGGTGGTATGAAAGGTCAGTTTGAAACAGTGGGTCAAGTGACGAATGAAGGTGCAAGTGATGAGGTGAAACCATTTATCCTTTTACTCGCTCAAGATAAAGCAGAGGGGCTAAAGGCTGCAGAATCGTTAGTAGAAAAAGCCAACGCCACACCTGTTATGACGACAGGACATCCTGATTTTTCAGAAGAAATGTTATACGGCCGTTACTTGCCTAATGAGACAGGGGCGATGTATTACCGTGAAGGGTTTATCACTGAACTTATGCCGAAATCTGACCGTCATTACCTGGTTATTGATCAATTTGAACGTATTGACCCTGATATATTTCAAATGTTCATTAATGTGTTAGAAGGATATGAAATGACATTGCCTAGGTACCAAAGAGATGGCAGCATGGTGAAATGGAGTTTAAATAAAGACTCATATTACTATTTTAATCCTAATTGGCATATTGTTGGTGTCACATACTTAACACCGCAAGAAATAAAAGAACATTATTCCGCTCAGTTTTTAAAATATACACGAATAATACAAGTGAAACAACCTTAGTAGATATGAATACTACATTTTTAAATCATGTTTGAAATTTGGTTTTAAAAATGTATACGACAGATGTCTCGAGGCTCAGACAAAGCTAAAAAAACAACAAAGTTCATGGTTAAGTGAATTTTGTTGTTTTTTTTCTTTCTAAATCCATTTAGCCAATAAAGATAACAATAGTATGAAATTAAAATGATTATATTGATTAATGCGTAGGCAAGGACTACTGAGGTGTTAAACAGAATCTGATTAGTTATTTGGAGTGCGTGATAAAACTAAGGAATTAGGTGTTCTATCATATAAGGCGTGAACTAACTGAAGAAGGAATGCGCTTTTAAAACTTTTTGTACGGATTTATGATGCCTAAATCCTTTATGGATCGTTTGGGTTTACCTTGGAAATAGTCACTAATGGTACGCCAAGGTTTAGGAAGGGAGAGAAAAGCATATCTATGGCAACAATCTAAGATGGTAATTCCATTGTTTTTTCATATCCCTTTTTATGCATACCTTAAAAATACGAAAGCTTAAATAATAGAATGTTTGGGTTATTCGCATTGTTTCAATTTAATTTTTAATAGTGGGGAAAAACCTATAAGAATCTGTAATCATAGTGATTTGTTTTTTTATGCTTAAACGGGTTGAAGCGGTTCTTAGAAAATAGTATGATATGCGTAAACGTTTTCAATTTTCAGATAACATCAACTAAGGGAGAGGGATAAAAATGAATAAGGAAACAATTAAGCGACCGATTAGCGTGTGGTATGCCTTGTTAACACTTGCTGCTATGATTGGGGCTATGCTTTATACAGTAGTCGAACTTGAGCAAGCGCCGCATATTCCATTACTTATTGGAACATGTGTGGCAATCATCATCACGATGTGTCACGGGTATAAATGGGAAGAAGTGGAAGAAATGATGTATAAGGGGATACGTCATGCGCTTCCGGCAGTTGTCATTATTATGTTGGTTGGTCTTATTATAGGTGCTTGGATTGGTAGTGGCATCGTGGCTGCGATGATTTATTATGGTTTAAAATTAATTTCGCCAACATATTTCTTGTCGGTAGTGTGTATTATATGTGGTATTGTTGCTTTAGCGATTGGTAGTAGCTGGTCTACAATGGCTACAGTAGGTGTTGCATCTATGGGGATTGGAATTAGTATGGGTTTGTCACCGGGAATGGTTGCTGGTGCAGTTATATCTGGTGCATATTTCGGTGATAAAATGAGTCCTTTGTCTGATACTACCAATTTAGCCTCAGGACTGACAAATGTGGACTTATTTGAACATATACGCCATATGTTTTATACGACAATACCCGGTTTGATTATTAGTTTAATTGTATTTTTTATTCTAGGACAAATGTATGGCAGTGATCATCTGAATCAAGGCCGCATAGACAATATTATGAATGCGATTGACAAAGCGTTTATTATTTCGCCTTGGTTACTTATTGTACCACTTATCGTCATTATTATTGTTGCATTAAAAGTACCTGCATTACCAGCGATTGTAGTAGGAATTATTCTCGGGTTTTTTGTCCAAATTTTTGTCCAAGGTGATGCCCTAGTAACAGCAGTTACAGCTTTACAAACGGGGTATGAAATTGATTCTGGTAATAAAACCATTGATGAATTGTTTAATCGAGGTGGTTTAGAATCAATGTTCTACACGATTTCTTTAACGCTAGTAGCGATGACATTCGGCGGTCTATTGGAATACTCAGGCATGCTTAAAGCGTTAATTAGTGTAGTCCTGAAAGTTGCTAAAAATACTGGTTCGCTTATTGCATCAGTGATCGTATCATGCTTTGGCACAAACCTCACATGTTCAGAACAATATATTTCAATTATCGTACCTTCGCGCATGTATGTTTCTACATTTATTGATAAAGGATTGCATCCTAAAAATCTTTCACGTGCGTTAGAAGATGGGGGAACGTTAACATCAGTGTTTGTACCATGGAATACATGCGGCGTTTTTATTGCATCAACATTAAGTGTTTCAGTTGCTGAATATGCACCTTTTGCCGTTTTGAATATTATCGTACCAATCATTTCGATTATCTATGGCTTTGTCGGTTTTAAAATTGTCAAATTATCAAAAGAAGAACAAGCTTATTTTAAACAACAGGAATCACTGGCATAATATCAACTTAAAGACAGCTTAATCTTGTGATACATAGAGGCATTTCGTTTTAAATTCTTATTGAATGACTTTACAATTATATATAAATACTTAATTGAGAGGTGATATGAATGCCTATCGTGTATTATGATGATCGTTGTATATATTGTTACAATTATGTGATTTGGTTAATTCGCCATGGTTTACCTAGAAATTATCAGTTTGTGCCTTTAAAAAGTGATGTTAGTAAACAGTTACAACAGGAACATCCAGAAGTGTTGCGTTATAATAGTGTGATTTTGCAAGAAGGGTCTTCATTGTATTACCAATCCACAGCCATTGTTAAATTAATTTATCAATTAAAACAATTTAAATGGTTAGCGATTGCCGTTTGGTTGATTCCTAAACCACTACGTAATTTGGGGTACCATTTGTTTGCTGAGAACCGCGATCGCATGTGGCGTACTACTTGGGCAAAGATCCGTGATACGGAAAGAAGTTACTTTATCGGAGAACAGTATGTCGATGTTAAAGGGTTAGCAAAACATTCTAATTAACGTGTGAATATACAAAAGTGTAAAGTTGTCACAAGTTTAAACGGTGTACCGTTTAAATAAAAGTATAATAACAGCCTTCAAAATTTATTTTGAAGGCTGTTTATTCGTATATAAGAAAATACTTTTATAATTATTCTGCGATTTCTAATGCGACTTCCATCATTTGTGTGAATGAATTTTGTCGCTCTTCAGCTGTAGTTGCTTCGTCTCTTAATAAATGGTCACTTACAGTAAAGATACCGAGTGCTTTTTTACCAGCTTTAATGGCATTTAAGTATAAACCTGCTGACTCCATTTCGACACCTAAAATCCCCATATCAATCCACTTTTGGTTAAAGTTTTCATTCGCATTATAGAATGTATCTGAGGATAAAATATTACCTACATGTGTTGTTGCGCCAATTTTATCAGCTGCTTCTTTTGCTTTAACAATTAAATCAAAGTCTGCAAGTGGCGCGAAATTACCAGGAAATTGGAATTGATCAACGAAATTAGAGTTTGTTGAAGCACCTTGACCAATAATAATATCATACAAATTCACGTGTTCTTGCATTGCTCCACATGAACCAATACGAATGATTGTGTCGACATCAAAGAAGTTATAAAGTTCATAAGAGTATATACCAATACTAGGAATACCCATTCCGGAGCCCATTACGGACACTTCTTTCCCTTTATAAGTTCCTGTGTAACCAAACATATTTCGTACATCGTTAAATTGCTCAACATTTTCTAAGAAATTTTCAGCAATAAATTTAGCACGTAGTGGATCACCAGGCATTAAAACTGTTTTTGCTATTTTTTTACCATTTGGTTGAATATGTGGTGTGCCTTTTGTCATCGAAAGCAACTCCTTTTATTTTTATTAATAGTATCCTTTTAAACATAACAGATTGTAGCTTAAATGTCGATGATTGCCATGTTTGTCAGACCCGTGACAGTCTCTGTTTTTTCAGTATAAATGACATGTCTTTAATTTATAGAATGGAATATATCGTGTATAATAAGTATGGAATATATTATAAAAAAGAGAAGAGGGATTGGCCATGAGAATGGTGGATATGATTTCAAAAAAACGTGATGGACATGCATTAACGTCTGATGAAATTAAGTTTATTATTGACGGTTATACTAAAGGGGAGATTCCTGACTATCAAATGTCGAGTCTAGCCATGGCAATCTATTTCCAAGATATGACTGACGAAGAGCGCGCGGCTTTAACAATGGCTATGGTAGAATCAGGAGATCAAATTGATTTATCTGACATTGAAGGTGTAAAAGTTGATAAGCATTCTACGGGTGGCGTAGGTGATACAACTACTTTAGTATTAGCACCACTAGTTGCTGCTTTAGATATACCTGTCGCGAAAATGAGCGGTCGTGGCTTAGGTCATACGGGCGGTACAATTGATAAATTAGAAGCAGTTGAAGGTTTTCACGTTGAAATTTCTGAAGAAGAATTTATTAAACTCGTTAATGAAGCTAAAATTGCTGTAATAGGTCAAACTGGTAATCTCACGCCAGCTGACAAAAAGATTTATGCATTGCGAGATGTCACTGGTACAGTAAACTCCATTCCATTGATTGCGTCATCCATTATGAGTAAAAAAATTGCTGCTGGTGCTGACGCCATTGTACTTGACGTTAAAACGGGTAAAGGTGCATTTATGCAGACAGTTGAAGATGCAGAGGCTTTAGCGCATGCGATGGTTAAAATTGGTAACCAAGTCGGTCGTCAAACGATGGCGATTATTTCAGATATGAACCAACCTTTAGGTCTAGGTATTGGGAATGCACTAGAGCTAAAAGAAGCTATTGATACGTTGAAAGGGAATGGACCTGAAGATTTAACAGAACTCGTATTAACACTGGGTGCACAAATGGTAGTGTTAGCTAAAAAAGCAGAAACATTAGAAGAAGCACGCGAAAAATTACAAGCAGTGATTGATAACGGTGCTGCCATTGAAAAGTTCAAAACTTTCTTAAGTAATCAGGGTGGGGATGCTTCTGTTGTAGATGATCCATCAAAACTTCCGACAGCAAAATATACATTTGATTTACCGGCAAAAACGTCAGGTGTCGTATCTGAAATGGTGGCAAATGAAATCGGTATTGCTTCAATGATGTTAGGTGCAGGTCGTCAAACGAAAGAAGACGATATTGATTTAGCTGTAGGCCTTGTGCTTCATAAAAAAATAGGGGACAAGGTTGAAGAAGGGGAATCTTTATTAACAATTCACGCGAACCAAGAGGATGTTGAAGCGGTTAAACAGAAATTATATGACAATATTACGATTTCTGATTCTGCTGAAACACCAAAGCTTATTTATAAAATCATTACAGAGTAGTGATTCATCATGAAACAATTTCAACGCGTGATATTTGGTATTTTATTCGTGACTATTGGCATATTACACTTTACGCATGAAACAACATTTCGGAAAATTGTGCCTTACTATTTACCGTTTCGTAAATTAGCAGTGTTCGTGACAGGCGTGTTTGAAATCATTTTCGGTGTTACCTTATTACTACGGCGCCCTGGTTATATATTTAAACATATCATCATTGCATTTTTATGGGCAGTTTTACCGGCGAATATTTATATGGCGCGACGCATCGATGAGATAGAAGGCATGCAATTACCTAAACCATTATTGTATTTACGAATACCCTTACAGTTTCACTTAATGAAATTGATTCGTGACTTATAAATATAAGAAATAGGCCTCGGACACAGTATGAAGCAAAAACATCCAACAACATTCATGAGTACATGACCGTTGTTGGATGTTATTTATGTTTATTAGTACATTTAGTCTTTATGCTGGATTTAAAATATCATTTTGACTGATATCCTAAATCCTTTAGATTGTTTTAAAACTTCCTCAAATTACGAAATCAAGCTTCTTCACATTGGAACGGGTTTGATTTTCGGATAGGACCGCATTATAAAATGAAAAGCAAGTTTAGCTCTTAAGCCTGCTTTAATGGTGTAACAAGCTTAACCAACGTTATATTAATTACCGTCCCCATACACATCATGCCATTGATCGCGCTTATCCAAAAATGCTTGAGCGATGACTTTAGCATCTTCTAATGAATGGCTTGCTGCCCAACCACATTGGACTTCGTTACAAGCTGGCACTTCCGTGGCATTTAACACATCTTGAATTGTATTTTCAATGATGTTTAATACGTCACCATAATCTTTATGATTGATAAAAGAAACATAAAAACCTGTTTGACATCCCATTGGACTTAAATCTACAACTTTATCAGAATGATTTCGGATATTTTCTGCCATTAAATGTTCTAAACTGTGTAACCCTGGCATATCCATATGTTCTTTATTCGGTTGTTTGAATCGAATATCATATTTGTATATGTCATCTCCGTTATCACCTTGCATTTTACCAGCTAGTCGCACATATGGTGCAACGACTTTAGTGTGATCTAAATTAAAACTTTCTACGTTCATTTTCGGCATATTGTCATCCTCCTTTATTGATTTCATTTTAACATATCTTTCAACGTATTAAAGTCGGACGCTTACTAAATTTGTCAGGTTAAAAATAAGTATTGTATGGACAATTTTATATGTAAATTGTTGTGTTGTTTTAGATATGTAGATAGCCATAATATTAATATGGGTGACTGTTTCAACCTCGATTTTTAAGGGTACTCCCTTAACACGAGCACATGACCCATATCTCTATGCCTTCATTGCACCATACATACAGACGTTAGGAATATCAGGCGTTAACGCTTCAAAAACCTATAACTTTCATGAAGGGCATGATTTAAAACGTGTATAACGTTTAAAAGCACATCGTCAATACAGATTTCAATGTGCGCTATATACATTTTAGTTAAGCTTTATACCATAGAAGTCAAAATTAAAGGCTCGCTTTAAAGGGCAACTTTATATCATCAGGGTTAATCTTATTTTTATATAAAGCAGTGCTATGGCGCTACTTCAGCTAAATCCCGAAAAATTGTGAAAATAATGAAAATAGCATGACAAATGAGCGGATTTCCGATAAAATGAGTAATAATTAAATCAAAATTTATCAAGAGTGGTGGAGGGAATTGGCCCTACGAAGCCCTGCAACCTCATCGATAATCGATAAAGGTGCGAAATCCAACAATAGTGGAAGACTATTGATAGATAAATGACATACAAATGGTTATCAACGTTTGATGTACGACTATTAATAGGAGAACATTGTACATCACGTATGATAACTTTTTGTTTTTTGAAGGGAGATTTTACTTTGGTTTCAGTGAGACAACGCATATTAGATTATATTGATAATCATCGATTACATTATTTAGACATGAGTCATCAAATACATGATCGACCAGAATTGGGGAATGAGGAATTATTTGCCTCACGATTACTCATAGATCATTTATCTGAACATGGTTTTAATATTCAAAAAGATATTGCGGGACATTCGACGGGCTTTATTGCCTCATATGATGCTGATGCACCAGGACCAGCAATTGGATTTTTAGCAGAGTATGATGCACTACCAGGTTTAGGTCATGCATGTGGTCATAACATTATTGGAACCGCAAGTGTCCTTGCAGGGATAGCGCTTAAACAAGTGGTTGACGAACTCGGGGGGAGCGTCGTAATTTTTGGTTGTCCTGCTGAAGAAGGGGGCGAAAATGGTAGTGCCAAGGCGTCTTATGTCAAAGAGGGACTTTTTGATGACATCGATGTGGCGCTAATGATTCATCCGGGGAATGAAACGTATCCTACGATTCATACGCTTGCTGTAGACGTATTAGATATTCAATTTTACGGTAAAAGTGCACATGCATCAGAAAATGCACATGATGCCAAGAATGCTTTAGATGCGATGTTAAGTTTTTTCAATGGTATTGCACAGTTAAGACAACATATTCGAAAATCAGAACGTGTCCATGGTGTTATTTTAGATGGCGGTAAAGCCGCAAATATTATACCTGACTATACCCATGCACGATTTTACACAAGGGCGACAACAAGAAAATCACTTGATATATTAACGGAGCGTGTGCATCGTATTGCCAAAGGGGCAGCGATTCAAACTGGGTGTGATTATGAGTTTGGACCAATACAAAATGGGGTAAACGAATTTATCAAATCACCCGAACTTGATGCACTATTTGAACGTTATGCTATTGAATTAGGAGAAGAAGTCAGTCATGACGACTTTGGATATGGTTCGACGGATACGGGAAATGTGAGTCATGTGATTCCGACAATTCATCCACATATTAAAATTGGCCCGCGTAGTTTAGTCGGTCACACGCATCGATTTAGAGAAGCAGCAGCGAGTCCTATGGGTGATAAAGCATTGATAAAAGGGGCGAAAATTATTGCATTGATGGGTGCCAATTTATTACAAGATGATGAATTATTATCGACAATTCAAAAGGAACATCAATTATTAAGGGAGAAATTATAAATGACTGACCATCCACGTTTAAAATTGGGAGACTTATACGATGATGATATTGTTTACACAGCACGCCCTTCATATATTTCAAATCCTTGGTTAGAACCAGACGAACACCAGTCAAATTTTTTAACGGGAAGAGAATTATTAATTGCTGATATGCCAGTAATCGTGCATGAAGCAAGTGTAACAGATAAATTACAAAGACTATTTGAATATGTGAATCAAACAATACCTACAAATATATATACATTTAAAGATAAAGAAAGTTATGAGCACTTGTTACACCATTTAACGGTAGAGAATCATCATCGCATATACACACAATACGTTCATGGTGAAAACCTCATTGACAATTCACGGTATGCGATGGACAAACAAATGTTTATTGATTTAAATACGAAATCAAAAATTCCAGAATGGACTGGAGGCAAATATCTACCAAAAAGAGAGGTCGTTGAGATCCATACACTGCATGATGCGTTAAAACATTGGTCATTGCCGCTTGTATTAAAACCAGGGGATGATTTACCAACTGCAGGTGGATATGGGGTTATGATTTGTTATACGCAACATGATTTAGACCAAGCTGTTAAAAGAATTGAGAACGCTCAAGATGAAACTCAATCCATCATTATTGAACAATGTGTTGAAGCGACAGATAATTATTGTGTCCAATATGCAATACACCCTGAAAATGGCATCATCTATTTAGGGTCTGCGAAACAACTTACAAATAAATATGGGTTTTATAATGGCAATATTAATGCTATACAAGTACCACAATCTGTAATTGATGCTGGATATCACATCATGAAAATGGGTGTGGATAAAGGATTTGTCGGTATTGCGGGATTTGATTTACTTGTAGATAACGATGAACACATTTATGCCATTGATTTGAATTTTAGACAAAACGGCTCGACAAGTATGCTATTGCTCGATGATGTTTTATCTGGAAAACATCATAAATTTTATAGTTATGTTTCTAAAGGGGAGAGACAACAATTTTTTAAAGCCATTGAAAAGTATGTTCAACAAGGTGTTCTTTATCCGTTAGCATATTATGACGGTGATTATTATAAAGAACACGACGTAAGTTCACGTTTTGCTGGGATTTGGCATGCAGATTGTCTTGAACAAATAGATACACTTGAACAAGCATTTCTTAAAGAGGCTGGTTTAAAGTAAAAGGTTTCATATTTATTATGATATGCGCATAAAAGCATATATTTTAGTTTTATTCACCAATAATGAAGGGGGCTTCTTCTATTATTTTGTGCCTTTGTCGCATTGACGAAATGTAGACAGTAGTTTATATTCAACGTAAAGAGCTCATTTAGAGAGGGAGAAAAAGATGTCGTATAAAAATGAACGTTTTTACAAAGATATTCTGACAAATGAGCAATTTTTTATCGCTGTTAAAGATAAAAAAATTGTGAAGCATTTGCATAATGGTAAACAATTATTTTGTTTTTGGACGAGAGAGAGTTTTGCGAAAGCTTATCTTGAAAATCTAAATGTGGAATTTGATAAAATTAAAGCTATGGATATCGACCGTTTTACGACGTATGAATTGGACGATATGTTTGATGATGAAGACGAAGCGGTAGTTAACGTGACGATTGATGCAGAAGGGCATGAAATTAAAATTTTATCAGCATTTAATGATATTATGACGGACATGGATCGTTTGCGCATTCGTGAATTTGTAGAAGACGTATCTAAAACCGACACGGTATATGGCTTGACGCGTCAAGGTACCAAACAATTCATGGTCGTAAGTGATGAAAATGATAATTTTGAGCAATCGCATTTTATGCCAGTATGGAGTTTAAGTCAGCGTGCGAAGCGTGTAGCCGAAGAAGACTTTGAAACGTTAGAACTTATCGACGTTGAAGGTGAAGTGTTTTCTGAATGGTTGGATGAATTGCGAGATGACAACCGATATGTCGCAATTGATTTAAAACCTGGTGTGGTCGGCACTATTGTAAGTGCTCAAAAATTAGCAAATGAATTAACATTTTAATATGGCAAACGTATTGGAATATACAGGTCCATAAAGTAGAAAAGCCTTTAACATTCATCTTTAAATGAACGTTAAAGGCTTTTAACGTGACGTGATTTTCTGTTGGACAAATATAAAACTAAAATTATAAATATAATGCGCCAAGAGCGCCTGAGAACGCACCGTTATTTAAATAATGAGGTGTGAAACCACGAAGAATTGTGTAATCTGTAACGACTTTTTGTAATAATGGATTATTGTGGAAAGATGAGCCGATATAGACAACATCACTTGCGCCATGTTCTCTTGCAACGTGAATGGATACTGTCGTGACACTTTCGCCGACTACACCAATTAAAGATGCTAATTTATCAGCAGATGTAAACGTTTTATCTAAATTTAATAACACGTGTCCAAAATTTGCGGCAGTGAGTTCACCGGAAATAGGGGGTGTATCATTTTTATAAATATGTTTCACTTTTAAGTCAATAATGTCACGATTACCTTGTTGGGCGAGATCAGTAAGCTGAGTGTAGTCTTTAATTTCAGTTAGTAAGTACCCTAAACCTCTGATCATACCACCACCAGTACCTATTCCCCCCACACGTTGTTGGCCGTTGGCATCTGCGAGATGAATTGATGTTCCTGTACCCACATTAGTGAAAATATATCGATCTAAATCAATGCCCTGCTCTTTTAATAAAAGGTCAACACCTTTATCTGCAGCATCAAATTCAATAAATTGTTTAGCGTCACAGTGTAGTAAATCATTTAATACTTTGGCATTGCCACCCGTTATACAAATATTTGAACACGCTTGTTCATTTAACCAATTTGCTACGTTCTGTATATCTGTTGTTAGACGTGTTTGGTAAGTACGTTGACCTTGCGCTTCAATCACAATTTTAATAAGCGTACCACCAGCGTCGATTCCGATTCGCATCGCTTGTTCACCTCAAAATTATTGTTTATCACCACTATATACTATATGATAATCACAAAAATACAAGTTTAAATTTTAATTTTAATTTTAAGACGTATTGGGAGATGATTTAAATGAAGTTAAGTCCATATATTTTAGTTGAAGATGTAAAAGAAGCATTACATTTTTATCACCATATATTTGGTGGAGAAATGATTCAGTTAAATGAACATCAAGGAAAGTTGCTTCATGCAGAATTGAAAATTCAAGCTGATGTGGTTTTACATTTATCAGACACGTACGGTAAAGCTAATCAAAACGATGGAAATCAAATTTTATTAACGTTTGATCATCCGGAGACGCAACGACGTATATATGATGCATTAAGTGAACAAGGTAATCCACATATGTCCTTAAACAAAACATTTTTCAATGCGATTCATGGGCAAGTTAAAGACCGATACGGTGTGAATTGGTTAATGAATTGTTTTGTAAAAGAATAATCAAATAAACACAAAGAAGCCATCAACAGTCTGTTAAATGTTGATGGCATTTTAATGAAATCAAGTAACAAGGTGCGCATGTATCGGTATTACATTTCGTTATCTCGTTCTCGCTCTTCTATAGTACGAGAAAAGTCTTTTTCATCATCAATATGTGTCATTTGGAAATGTTTCGTATGTTCACGCCTTAATGCGTTCATGAGTGCAAAAATCATCAGTAGTAAAATAATGGAGAATGGGAGACCCGTAACGACGGAAGCCGTTTGTAAACTTGTTAAACCACCAGCTACTGTTAATGCTACTGAAATCGCACCTATGAGAATACCCCAAACCATTTTGTGTTTGCGTTTAGGATTTTCAACGCCACCTGTTGCCATGCCGGATACAATATGTGTGGTTGAATCTGCACTTGTTACAATAAACGTAAAGATAAGAATGATGGCTAAAGCACTTGTCACTTCATATAAAGGGAATTTACTCAGTAATTCGAAAAGCGCAACAGTGTAGTCTTTGTCTACAACATGTTCGATACCATCTTTTTTTTGAAGTGCATAATGAATTGCTGTACCACCAAAGCCTGCAATCCAAGTAAATGAAATCATTGGCGGAATGATTAATACACCAACTACAAATTCACGTATTGTTCTTCCTCTCGAAACACGTGCTACAAATCCGCCGATGAATGGAGACCAAGAGATGACCCATGCCCAATAGAATACTGTCCATTTTTGAATCCATGAATTGTCACCCGTATATGGATCCATACGTAAACTATATTGAACAAAGTGGGAAATGTAATCACCAAGGGATACCGTGAATGTTTCCACGATAAAACGTAAATCTCCAACTATAAATATAAAAATAAGTAAAATAGTACCAATTATTATATTTAAATTACTTAACCATTTAACACCGCGATTAAGACCAGATAAAGCGGATCCTAAAAAGATACATGTCATAATTAACGTTATGATTATTAACGTAACATTCGTATTGGGAACATGAAACACATGATTTAAACCGCCGGCAATTTGTAAAATTCCAAGACCGATAGATGTTGCTATACCCATTACTGTGGCGATAATTGCTAAAATGTCAATAATATTTCTGAAAGGGCGTTTATAGGTTTCTCCGAAAACGGGCTCCATTGCGGTAGAGATAAGACCGTCACGTTGTTTTCTAAATTGGAAGTAAGCGACAATTAATCCACTCATCGCAAAAATAGACCATTGTGAAATGCCCCAGTGGAAAAATGTATAGCCCATGGCTAAACGTGCAGACTCTGCCGTTTGTCCTTTGGTATTTGAAAACGGAGAATGCAAGTAATGTGTGAGAGGTTCAGCTACACCCCAGAATACAATACCAACCCCTAAGCCTGCAGAGAATAACATGCCTATCCATGAAATAAACGAGAATTCAGGTTCTTCATCGTCATGACCTAATTTAAAACGACCATAACGAGAGAGGGCGAGAAAGATTAAAAACAAGTCTAAAACAAAGACGATAATTAAAAAGAGCCAGCCAAAATTTAAAGCAATTGCATTATATGTATTTTGTGCATAAAATCCAAATCCTTTTGGAAACAAGGCTGCAAGTAAAGTAAATAACAAGATAATTGAAAAAGAGACGATATAAACAAAATTTCGATTCTTTTTCTTTTTGGTTAAAGTAGGTTTAGGTTTTTTCATAATATCCCCTTTCAAGTTTGAAAAATCAGAAAATAGTGTATAGTTATAAATGCGAAAACCATATTAAATAAAGGAATGAATATTCAAAATGATAAAAAGTAAACGCTTTGATGATATTACTATACATTTGTATGAAGAGCAATACCGTGATGCACTTTATGCGTTCAAACTTAGCGAACGTCAGCGCACTTATTCTTCATTACCCAAAGAAGTACTGGATGATGCACTAAATGATCCGAATCGAGAGGCCAATGTTGTACTTAATAAAGATGGGGACGTAGTTGGATTTTTCGTGTTACATCAACATTATCAACATGAAGGGTATGATACGCCAGAAGAAGTCGTATATATACGTTCGCTATCAATTAATGAACATTTTCAAGGGCATGGTTATGGTACAAAAATAATGATGAATCTTCCTGAATATGTACAAAGTGTTTTTCCGGATTTTGGACATTTGTTCCTTGTAGTAGATGCAGAAAATGAAGCGGCATGGAACGTCTATGAGCGTGCAGGATTTATGCATACAGCGACTAAAGAAGAAGGTCCTATTGGAAAAGAACGTCTTTATTATTTAGATTTAAGTTCAAAATACGTTTCTTCTTTAAAATTAAGTCGTAGTGACCAATCTGATTTAGGACCAGTTGATATCATCGATTTAACGCTTAATGATGAAAAAGTAGGCTTTTTAGCCATTGAACAATTTCAAACGCGGTTGATTATTCGGGCAGTTCTTGTGGAAGATGAACATCGTGAATCTGGTATTGCTCAAAATGCATTGCGACAATTATCAACATATGTGCGCCAAAAATATGACAATATCGATGTCATTGAAGTGATGTTATTTGGTTCAACTAATACACTTAAACCATTGTTTCAAAAAAGTAATTTTGTAGAAGCAATCGTCACTGAAAATTATACGATGTTTGAAAAATATATTAACTACTAAATAAATTGGTCACATTTCAAAAAAACCTATTGCTAAACATTGCGTTATATTCAAGACTCATTTATAATCAATGTTTGTTATAGTATATTATATAAGAAGACAAGATGTCTTTAAAATGTAGGAGTAACGTGAATCTTTGAAAGGAAGATGTGCCAATGAAATTACAAGATTACACACAAGAAATGGTTGATGAAAAAGCGTTTATTGATATGGCATATACGCTTTTAACTGAAAAGAATGAAACAATGAATCTTTATGATATTATTGATGAATTTAAGCAAATCGGTCATTATGAAGACGATCAAATTGAAAATCGCGTCGTTCAATTTTATACAGACTTAAACACTGATGGTCGATTTTTAAGTGTCGGTGACAACGTTTGGGGATTACGCGATTGGTATTCCGTTGATGATATAGAAGAAAAGATCGCACCAACGATTCAAAAGTTTGAAATTCTTGATGAAGATGATGAAGAAGATAAGAACTTGAAATTGCTTGGTGAAGATGACAATGACGGTGATGACAATATCCCTAGTGTGACAGAAGACCAAGAAGAACTTAACGACCCTGAAGATGAGCGTGTAGAAGATGAAATCGAAGAATCTGACTTAGTCGTTGAAGATGATGAAGAAGAGTTGGATGAAGCTTATGAAGATGATGAGGATCTTTTAGACGAGGAAGAATAATACAGGCCATCCCATTCAATAGGTCCTTATTGTTTACAATTCTTTAAGTGATACATGATAAAATGTAAAATCGACATAAAGTTTATTGACTTTTTATGACAACATGATAGAATTTTATTCGGGCTCCTTTAAATAGGACAATGAAAAAACGCATACGTCAATAGAGATATACGTACTTGTTACGTAACGATATAAATGACGTTCATTTGTTCCCCCCTTACATGAAATGATTGTGAGAGGGGACTTTTTTATTTTATAGATTAATGTAACAACATGTTTACTGTTTGAAATGGATTTACCCCTTAGTAAATGCATCTGATATGAAATGAGGAGGAAATACACATGACAAAATTTATTTTTGTGACTGGTGGTGTTGTATCATCATTAGGTAAAGGTATTACTGCAGCATCATTAGGACGTCTTTTGAAAGACCGTGGATTATCTGTAACGATTCAGAAGTTTGATCCATATTTAAATGTTGATCCAGGAACAATGAGCCCATACCAACATGGGGAAGTATTCGTGACGGATGATGGCGCGGAGACAGATCTAGATTTAGGTCATTACGAGCGTTTTATTGATATCAATTTAAATAAATATTCAAATGTTACTGCAGGAAAAGTCTATTCGCATGTACTTAAGAAAGAACGTCGTGGAGATTATCTTGGAGGAACCGTTCAAGTTATTCCTCATATTACAAATGAGATTAAATCTAGATTACTTTTAGCAGGGGAAAGTACGAATGCAGACGTAGTAATTACTGAAATTGGTGGAACAACGGGTGACATCGAATCACTACCATTCATTGAAGCAATTCGTCAAATTCGCAGTGACCTAGGCCGTGAAAATGTAATGTATGTTCATTGTACATTATTGCCTTATATTAAAGCGGCAGGTGAAATGAAGACAAAACCAACGCAACATAGTGTTAAAGAGTTGCGTGGTCTAGGAATTCAGCCTGATTTAATTGTCGTACGTAGCGAATATGAAATGAGTCAGGAATTAAAAGACAAAATTGCTTTATTCTGTGATATTGATAAGAAGAGTGTTATTGAATGTCGTGATGCGGAATCTCTATATGAAATCCCTTTACAATTAAGCCGCCAAGATATGGACGATATCGTCATCAATCGCTTAGGATTAAAAGCACAATACGATACACAGCTTGACGAATGGAACCATTTGATTAATGTTGTTAACAATTTAGAAGGTAAAGTAACGATTGCTTTAGTCGGTAAATATGTAGCATTACAAGACGCATATTTATCTGTTGCGGAAGCTTTGAAACATGCTGGATACCCATATATGAAAGATATCGATATTAGATGGATTGATTCTAGTGAAGTGACAGATGAAAATGCAGACAGTTATTTCCATGATGTAGATGGTATTTTAGTTCCTGGTGGATTCGGATTCCGAGCAAGTGAAGGTAAAATATCAGCGATTAAATACGCACGTGAACATCACGTACCATTCTTTGGTATTTGTTTAGGTATGCAATTAGCAACGGTTGAATATGCCCGTCACGTGGTTGGCTTAACAGATGCGCATTCTGCAGAATTAGATCCTAATACGCCATACCCTGTGATTGACTTATTGCCTGAACAAAAAGATATTGAAGACTTAGGTGGTACGTTACGTTTAGGTTTATATCCATGTACGATTAAAGCAGGCACACTGGCTGAACGTATTTATGGCGAAAGTGATATTCAAGAACGTCATCGTCACCGTTATGAGTTTAATAATGAATATCGTGAAAAATTAGAAGAAGCAGGCATGATTTTCTCGGGTACAAGCCCTGATGGACGTTTAGTTGAAATGGTCGAAATTGAAGATCATCCATTCTTCCTCGCGTGTCAATTCCACCCAGAATTTTTATCGCGTCCAAATCGTCCACAGCCAATCTTTAAATCATTTATTGAAGCGGCAATTAAACAACAAACTAAATAATGATTAACGCGAGGGGCTAGTCGTAAAAACACCTCACGTTAATTCATATATAAAAACACTTTCGTTAAAAATTCTTTTTAGTAAGAATTTGACGAAAGTGTTTTATTTTATCCAATGGTATTAAATCAATTCTTTAAATAAATAGCGCGTGCTAATCATGTAGTTTATAAATCTAAATCACGAATCATTTCAATCATTTGTATATAAATTTCATAGTAAATAAAGTTCATAGCAATATTGTGAGGTGTAACTACCTTATCATAGTCTTCTGTCATGACAATAGCGCGTGGCGTAGATAAATTTATAAAATGAATCAAATGTTCAGGAATGACATACGATTTAGATGGATTAGTGATTAAGACTACTTCGTGTTGCGCGTCTAATAAATACTCCAAATCTTTAGTAAGGTCATCTGTAATATAAGGGCTAAATAGTAATATGCGGTCAGTGCTATCTAATTCAGAAAAAGAAGTTAAGTCATCTAGTGCCAAACTTGAGGCTAATTTTTCTTCACTTGTTAATATATAGTTTTCAAACCATTTGAGGTCATTGTAGCCTTTGACATAAACATGTCCTTCACCGCCAATTGCTTGAATGAGACATTGTGCTGCCATTTGAATATCTAATTCCTGTTCATTTAATCGGTTAAAAATGCCTGTTAATTGAGTGGCTAACATTTTTGACATTTTAGAGCCTCCATTCACTTAAATCATTGTGTATAATTTTAATTAACATTTTAAAGAATATCAACAAAATATTTTAGAAGTAAAATGGTGGCGCTTTCATTGACGAAATGGTGAAATAATCCCATTTTATCACGATTCCTTATGCATTTTGAGCACAATTTTGCTATAATATGAATATAAATTTATGTGCGTTACGCACTCAAGGAGGAACTTTCATGCCTTTAGTTTCAATGAAAGAAATGTTAATCGACGCAAAAGAAAATGGTTATGCGGTAGGTCAATACAACCTCAATAACTTAGAATTCACACAAGCTATTTTACAAGCTTCTCAAGAAGAGAATGCACCTGTAATCTTAGGTGTGTCAGAAGGTGCTGCACGTTACATGGGCGGTTTCTATACAGTAGTTAAAATGGTTGAAGGTTTAATGCACGACTACAATATTACAATCCCAGTAGCGATTCACTTAGACCACGGTTCAAGCTTTGAAAAATGTAAAGAGGCAATTGATGCTGGATTTACATCAGTAATGATTGACGCATCACATGAACCATACGAAGATAACGTTAAAGTCACTTCAAAAGTTGTTGAATACGCACATGCACGCGGTGTATCGGTAGAAGCTGAATTAGGAACAGTGGGTGGTCAAGAAGATGATGTTGTGGCTGACGGCGTCATTTATGCTGATCCAATCGAATGTCAAAATTTAGTTAAAGATACAGGTATTGATACATTAGCACCTGCACTGGGTTCTGTTCATGGTCCTTACAAAGGTTTACCAAACTTAGGATTTAAAGAAATGGAAGAAATCGGTGCATCTACTGGTCTTCCACTTGTATTACATGGTGGTACAGGTATCCCAACTGACGACATTAAAAAAGCGATTTCTTTCGGTACTGCTAAAATCAATGTAAACACTGAAAACCAAATTGCTTCAGCGAAACGTGTTCGTGAAGTTTTAGATGCTGATAAAGAAGTTTACGACCCACGTAAATATTTAGGACCAGCACGTGAAGCGATTAAAGAAACTGTTATTGGTAAAATTAGAGAATTTGGTACTTCTAACAAAGCAGATAACATTAAAGGTTAATGATTAAATAGACATATATTAAAAAAGCTGAGACGCATGTGTTGTCTCAGCTTTTTTAATGGGTATAAACGTATAAATGGCAATTTATATTGTATGTTTTGAATTTGAAACCAACAAAATTTTTATAATATGGTACTTTTTTAATAAACTTGTGTAATCATTCATTGTTCAATGGTAAAATGAAAATTAATTCCAATATTTTTAAGACGATAGTAAGTGCATTGAATGATGATGACGATTTTGCATTTTGAAAAATTTTACATTATAATGCCTATATTATGATATTTTATGGAGAAATTGAGCAAGGGAAAAGGAGTTCAATCACATGGCGCAAGAAGTAATTAAAATTAAAGGTGGCCAAACGCTTAAAGGTAAAGTTGAAATAAGTGGTGCTAAAAATAGCTCTGTGGCAATTATTCCTGCTACAATATTGGCTGAAGAACCAGTCACGTTAGACGGGTTACCTAAAATTTCAGATGTGGAAACATTAGTGAGTTTACTTGAGGATCTTAACATCAAAACTGAATTGAATGACACAACGTTACATGTTGATCCTACTGAGATACGAAACGCTGCTTTACCTAATAATAAGGTGGAGTCTTTACGTGCATCCTATTATATGATGGGGGCATTGCTTGGCCGCTTCAAAAAATGTGTTATTGGTCTTCCGGGGGGATGTCCATTAGGTCCTAGACCGATTGATCAGCATATCAAAGGTTTTAAAGCATTGGGAGCTAAAATTGATGAGTCAAGCACCACATCAATGAAAATCGAGGCTGAACGTCTCGTTGGTGCGAACATATATTTAGATATTGTAAGTGTTGGTGCAACTATTAACATCATGTTGGCGGCTTCACGTGCTGAAGGTCAAACCATAATTGAAAATGCCGCTAAAGAACCCGAAGTAGTCGATGTTGCGAACTTCTTAAACAGTATGGGAGCGAGAGTTACTGGCGCTGGGACGAGCTCCATTAAAATCGTTGGCGTTCCTCATTTACACGGTAGTCGACACAGTATCATTCCTGACCGCATTGAAGCGGGGACATATATGTGTATAGCTGCTGCGAGTGGTGAACAAGTTGTTATTGATAATATCATTCCAAAACATGTTGAGCCGCTAACAGTGAAACTTAAAGAACTAGGTGTAAAAATTGATGTTGGCGATGACTTTATGGTGGTTCAAAGTAGACATCCATACAAAAGCGTTGATATTAAAACATTAGTGTATCCTGGATTTGCCACTGATTTACAACAACCGATTACGCCATTACTTTTCTTAGCTGAAGGACCAAGTTTTGTTAAAGAAACTATTTATCCAGAGCGCTTTAAACATGTACCTGAACTACAAAAAATGAATGGTGCAATTAATGCGGATCTGGGTACGGCAACAATCAAACCTTCCCAATTAAAAGGTGCAGAAGTTTATGCAAGTGATTTACGTGCAGGCGCATGTTTAATTGTCGCAGGATTAATTGCTGAAGGAGAAACAACGATTTATAATGTCAAACATATTTATAGAGGGTATACAGATATTGTAAGTACATTAAAACAACTAGGTGCTAATATTTGGACAGAATCCATTGATGCTTAATCTATAAAATATTGGACTTACAAGTATTGTTAAGAGGTGAGAGCCGTGGAAGTTTGTCCGTATTTACAAGAAACATTTAAAATTTTAGGGCGCAGTTGGAATGGGCTGATTTTACATTATTTATCGACATGTTCAGAGCATAAGGCACATTTTTCACAACTGCAAAGAGATTTACAACCCATTACTAATCGTGCACTATCAATAAAACTCACTGAACTTGCTGAGCGAGGACTTGTGACTAAACAAGTTATATCAGAAACACCGCCCTCAGTGTGTTACCATTTAACGCAAAAAGGTATCGATTTAGCGCATGCATTAAAACCACTTGAAGATTGGGCTCATCATCATGTGACACTAGAAGATCACAATAAGACCCATACACTTAAATGATTGATTATGTTAATAGCCAGCAAAGTTCATCGAGAAATGAATTTTGTTGGTTATTTTGATTAAAGTCGGACTATGATGCCAGCCCTTTTTATCGAGGTATAAGCAAAATTCATGCTTGTGAAGGAAGTGAAGCGTATAGTTTAACTATGTCCTTTTGTGGAAATACGTTAACTAGGACGAAACGTTCGAAAAGGAGTGTCAAAAAATGAGAAACCAAACGAAACAATATATAAATGGTGCATGGGTAGACAGTCATAGTGGTGAAACAATTGATGTCATCAACCCAGCTACCGAAGAAGTATTTGGTCGCATTGCAAAAGGTGATGAAACGGACGTAAATCAAGCTGTGAAAGCAGCGCACGATGTCTATTTAGAATTTAGACATACGCCAGTAAAAGAGCGCCAAGCTTTACTTGGACGTATCGTCGAAGAATATAAAAAACGTAAAAACGATTTAATCGAAGCAATGACACTTGAATTAGGGGCACCAGTGACTAAATCTGAAAATGTCCATTATCAAATGGGGCTTAATCATTTTCAAGCAGCATTTGACGCATTGGATGATTTTCAATTTGAAGAGCAACGTGGTGAAAATTTAGTTGTTAAAGAAGCAATTGGTGTGGCTGGTTTAATTACACCTTGGAACTTTCCAACGAACCAAACATCACTGAAATTAGCAGCGGCATTTGCTGCTGGTTCACCAGTTGTATTAAAACCATCTGAAGAAACACCATTTGCTGCAATTATTTTAGCTGAAATTTTTGAAGCTGCAGGAGTACCTAAAGGTGTATTCAATCTCGTGAATGGGGACGGTGAAGGTGTAGGTAATCCATTAAGTGAACATCCTGATGTGCGTATGATGTCCTTTACAGGCTCAGGTGGCACTGGTGCGAAAATTATGGAAAAAGCAAGTAAAGATTTCAAGAAAGTATCGTTAGAGTTAGGCGGGAAGTCACCTTATATCATTTTAGATGACGCTGATATTGAAGGTGCAGCACAGGCTGCTGTTAACAAAGTAGTGAATAATACTGGTCAAGTATGCACTGCGGGTACCCGTACGCTTATTCCGGAATCAATGAAAGATGATTTCTTAGAAAAAGCCAAAGCATATATGTCTAATGTTAAAGTTGGAGATCCGCAAAGTAAAGATACGGATATGGGCCCTATCATAAGCAAAAAACAATATGATCAAGTTCAAGACTATATTCGAAAAGGGATCAAAGAAGGCGCAACCCTTTATTATGGAGGTACAGGCCTTCCTGAAGGATTAGATAAAGGGTACTATGCTAAACCAACGATATTCTCAGATGTGGATAACAAAATGACGATTGCTCAAGAAGAAATATTCGGACCAGTCATGTCTGTTATTACGTATAAAGATATCGATGAAGCGATTCGTATAGCTAATGATACGAAATACGGTCTAGCAGGATATGTTTACGGTCAAAATAAAGACACATTGCAAAAAGTAGCACGCTCAATTGAAGCAGGTACAGTTGAAATTAATGAATCAGGCAGAACACCAGATTTACCATTCGGGGGTTACAAACAGTCAGGAATCGGCCGCGAATGGGGCGATTATGGTATTGAAGAATTTTTAGAAGTGAAATCAATCGCAGGATATTTTAAATAAATGTAGTTAACCACGTTGTTAATGTCACTAAACATCAAATTCAGACATTTAACAACGTGGTTGATTTATGTTTCAATTTATATCATGTTTTGTGTTTAACCCTAAAATTTGCTATAGTATTGATGTTATCGTATCAAAAATACGGTTAAAGAATTTATTATGAAATGAGTGTTAAATATGGCGACTAGGGAAAGAACCTCACCTCAATATGAGTCTTTTCATGAATTGTATAAAAACTACACGACCAAAGCTTTGACTGAAAAAGCCAAATCTTTAAAACTATCAAACTATAGTAAGTTAAATAAAAAAGAACTTGTCCTTGCCATAATGGAAGCACAAATGGAAAAAGACGGTAACTACTATATGGAAGGTATTTTAGACGATATTCAACCAGATGGTTACGGTTTTTTACGAACGGTAAATTATTCAAAAGGTGAAAAAGATATATATATTTCTGCATCACAAATTAGACGTTTTGAAATTAAGTTAGGTGATAAGGTTACTGGTAAAGTAAGACAACCTAAAGAAAATGAGAAATATTACGGCTTATTACAAGTGGACTTTGTCAATGACCATAATGCAGAAGAAGTGAAAAAACGACCGCATTTCCAAGCTTTAACGCCTCTATATCCTGAAGAACGTATCAAATTAGAAACAGACCCCGACAAATACTCCACACGTGTTATGGATTTAGTCACACCAATCGGATTAGGACAACGTGGTTTAATCGTTGCACCACCTAAGGCAGGTAAAACCTCTTTATTAAAAGAAATCGCTAATGCTATTGTAAAAAATAAACCGAATGCTAAATTATTCATTTTACTTGTAGGTGAAAGACCTGAGGAAGTGACAGATATTGAACGCTCGGTTGAAGAAGCGGAAGTCGTGCACTCTACATTTGATGAACATCCGAAACATCACGTGAAAGTTGCAGAATTACTACTTGAAAGAGCAAAACGTCTCGTTGAAATCGGTGAAGATGTGATTGTACTGATGGACTCTATAACACGATTAGCACGTGCGTACAATTTAGTCGTACCACCAAGTGGGCGTACATTATCTGGAGGTTTAGATCCTGCTTCTTTACACGGTCCTAAAACATTTTTCGGTGCAGCGCGTAATATTGAAGCTGGTGGCAGTCTAACTATATTAGCAACAGCGCTGGTAGATACAGGTTCTCGCATGGATGACATGATTTATGAAGAGTTTAAAGGTACAGGGAATATGGAGTTGCATTTGGATCGACGTTTATCGGAACGAAGAATATTCCCAGCGATTGATATTTCAAGAAGTTCAACTCGTAAAGAAGAATTGCTCATTCCTAAAAATGAACTTGAAAGTTTATGGCAATTACGAAATATGTTCTCAAATTCACCAGACTTTGCAGAACGCTTTATACGACGACTTAAGAAAACAAAAACAAACGACGCTTTTTTTGAGGAATTGAAAAAAAGTGCGATTGAAAGCACTAAAACAGGAAAACCTATTATTTAATTTAAAGAAATGTTGACGTGGGGTTGCTTTTTAAAATTGCACCCTTTATAATGTACAAGTATTGGGTAAAACTCACAAATAACTCTGTTCCAGATGGTTCAGGGCAAAGGAGCTGAAAATAATGAAACAAGGCATTCATCCAGAATACCGTAAAGTAATCTTCTTAGATACTACAACGAACTTTAAGTTTTTAAGTGGTTCTACGAAGTATTCAAGCGAAACAATGGAATGGGAAGATGGTAACGAGTATCCAGTTATTCGTTTAGATATTTCTTCTGACTCACACCCATTCTACACAGGACGTCAAAAATTTGCTGCTGCAGATGGTCGTGTGGAGCGTTTCAACAAGAAATTCGGTCTCAAATCAAACAACTAATCATCGTATTAACGAGTTATCCGAAAGCAGTAAAGATGGACATCTTTGCATGCTTTCTCACTATTTGAAGCATCCTCATCAAAGAGGGTGCTTTTTTTAATGAAATCTTAAAAATCATTATTAAAATATGATATAATGAAGCGATTATGTTTTGGAAAAGGTGGCATAAAAAATGTACGAAGCGTATCATTCAGGATGGATTGAATGCATCACAGGCAGTATGTTCAGCGGTAAATCTGAAGAACTCATTCGCCGCTTACGACGTGGTGTTTATGCGAAACAAAAGGTGATAGTTTTTAAACCAACGATAGATGATCGTTACCATAAAGAAAAAATCGTTTCACATAATGGTAATGCAATAGAAGCAATAAACATCACTGAAGCGAGTGAGATATGGCAACATGATTTAACAGGTGTGGATATCATTGGAATAGATGAAATTCAATTTTTCGATCGCACTGTTGTTGATATTGCCCAAACACTGGCTGAAAGAGGGTATCGTGTGATTACTGCAGGTCTTGACATGGATTTTAAAGGAGAACCATTTCATCCTGTTCCAGAGATGTTAGCAGTAAGTGAACATATTACAAAATTACAAGCAGTATGTGCCGTTTGCGGCGCTTCTTCTAGTCGTACACAAAGACTCATAGATGGAAAACCAGCGAAAGTTGATGATCCAATCATATTAGTGGGTGCCAATGAAAGTTATGAACCACGTTGTCGCGCACACCACGTCATTCTACCAAGCGAGTCAAAAGAGGAGGAAAATGAGTAATGTTTGATCAATTAGATATCGTAGAAGAAAGATACGAACAATTAAATGAATTGCTAAGCGATCCAGAGGTAGTGAGTGACTCTGACAAATTAAGAAAATATTCTAAAGAGCAATCGGAACTGCAAAAAACAGTAGAAGTATATCGTAACTATAAACAAGTCAAAGAAGAATTGAATGATATTGATAGTATGTTAAATGAAACGACAGATGCTGATGAAATAGAAATGCTGAAAGAAGAAGCAGCAACACTTAAACCACAAATTCCACAATTTGAAGAAGAATTAAAGTTTTTATTAATTCCGAAAGACCCTAATGATGACAAAGATGTTATCGTGGAGGTGAGAGCTGCTGCTGGTGGTGATGAAGCAGCCATTTTTGCTGGAGATTTATTTAGAATGTATACCAAATATGCGGAAGCGAATCGCTTTAAAACTGAAATTGTGGAAGCGACTGAAAGTGACCACGGTGGTTATAAAGAAATAAGTTTTTCGGTTTCAGGTGAAGGTGCGTATAGTAAATTGAAATATGAAAATGGTGCACATCGTGTTCAACGTGTTCCTGAAACAGAATCCGGCGGACGTATTCATACGTCTACAGCTACAGTAGCAGTGTTACCAGAAGTTGAAGATGTAGAAATTGAAATTCGCAATGAAGATTTGAAAATTGATACTTACCGATCAAGTGGAGCTGGGGGTCAACACGTCAATACAACCGACTCGGCGGTACGTATTACGCACTTACCAACTGGGGTCATTGCCACATCTTCTGAAAAATCTCAAATTCAAAACCGTGAAAAGGCGATGAAAGTGTTAAAAGCACGTTTATATGATATGAAAGTGCAAGAAGAGCAACAAAAATATGCTGCTCAACGTAAATCAGCTGTAGGGACTGGAGATCGTTCTGAACGTATTCGAACATATAACTACCCACAAAGTCGTGTTACAGATCATCGTATTGGGTTAACGTTGCAAAAATTGGACCAAATCATGGAAGGTAAACTTGATGAAGTGATCGATGCCTTAACGATGCACGAACAAACTGAAAAGTTAAAAGAGCTTAATAACGGTGAAATTTAATCAGTGGGTGGAAATAGGTCGTCAACGTTTAGAAGAAAATCATTGTGAACCGGCACAAATCGATTGGCTTATCATGGATATGTTGAACTGGTCTCGTACAACCTATTTACTCAATCTACAAGAAGAAATGACAATAGAAGCGCATCACATGTTAGAACAAGGATTGGCACGTCTTATTAAAGGAGAGCCTGTACAGTATGTCGTTGGGAAAGCGGCCTTTTTTAATCGAGAGTATAAAGTATCAAAAGATGTTTTGATACCACGTCCTGAAACAGAAGAAGTCGTCATGAAATTCATGGAAATGGTACATTTAAGTGGTCATGTAGCAGACATTGGTACTGGAAGTGGTATCATTGCTATTACGTTGAAAAAAGAACTGCCAACCCTGAATGTTTTAGCTACAGACATTTCGAAAGATGCATTAAATATTGCGGAATTTAACGCACAGAGTCATGGCGCTGACATTCGATTTTTATTAGGGGACACCTTGAAACCATTGATAAGCGAAAACATTCAATTAGATGGGTTAATATCGAATCCGCCGTATATTTGCCAATCTGAACAAGGTTTCATGAGTAAAAGTACATTAAACTTCGAGCCCCATATCGCGTTGTTTGCCAAAGAGAACGGATTGCATATTTATCGCACTCTATTTGAGCAATTGCCAAAAGTAATGAAACATGGTGCTCCAGTCGTGTTTGAGATTGGTTTTCAACAAGGAACCATACTGAAAAATTTGCTTTTAGCAATGTATCCTCAACTTGATGTCAACATCACTGCTGACATCAACGGGAATGACCGTATTTTAAGTTTTAAGTGGTGCGTTAAATAATTATCATATCAAAGTTATGTATCTTACAAGAGTGCATAACTTTTTATTATGGAGTAAAATAATATTAAGAAAGAGGTGTTATCTCGTGTTAGACACTAAAATATGGGACGTTCGTGAATATACAAATCATCTCGATGCGTATCCGCAATTTGATGAGATTATACGTATGTACCGCGAGGGGAAACGTATTGTTTTACCAACTGAAACTGTATATGGGCTTGGCGGCAGTGCGTTGAATGAAGAAACGGTTAAAGGTATTTATGAAGCAAAAGGTCGACCATCTGATAATCCACTTATTATTCACATATATGACACAGACCAATTAGAAGATTTTGTGACGTCTATATCTGAAACAACATTAAAGTTAATGGAAGCGTTTTGGCCAGGCCCCATTACATTTATACTACCGCTCAAATCAGGATATTTATGCGAACGCGTAACTGGAGGGTTGAATTCAGTAGCAGTAAGAATGCCAAGTCATCCTGTGGCGCGGTACATATTGAAAAAAGCAAACATACCCATAGCTGCACCTAGTGCAAATATGAGTGGTCGACCATCACCTACAACGTTTGAACACGCGTATGATGATTTATATGGTAGAGTTGAAGGTATTATACAGTCTACCCCTAGTGATGCTGGTTTAGAAAGTACTGTCATAGATTGTACGTCATTTCCATATCGTATTGCTCGTCCAGGTACAATTACGAGACAAATGTTGAATGACATTTTACCAAATTCCATTGATGATACTGTAATTGATATGACGGAAAAGCCAATTGCGCCAGGCATGAAATACAAACATTATGCACCAGATACGCCACTGATTATGATAGAGCATATTGGCAATGATATTCGTAGGAGTGCACATGATGATTGGAAGGGAATTGCATTTATTGTACCGGAAAGTTTATCAAAATATATTCCGAAAGAAGCTAAGGTAATTATTTTGAGCCAAGACGAATTTGATATTCAAACTGCAAATCGACATTTATATGCTGCACTCCATCAGTTAGATGAACTTAAATCGGTATCATGTGCATATATTTATGGTTATCCAGTCAATGAAGATACGGAAGCTTTACGTAATAGAATGATGAAAGCAGTTAATCATCAAGTGGTAAAGGATGAACGCTTATGAGAATTATTTTTGTTTGCACAGGAAACACTTGTCGAAGTCCTATGGCCGAAAGTATCGCAACACAAATATTACCGCATCATCAAATTGAATCTCGAGGTTTAATGGCGATAGAAGGGCAACCTATTGCATCACACACGCTAGAAGTATTGCATACAAAAAACTACCCTCAACCGACTTCTGCACAACCATTTCAATATGAAGATTTAACAGCGGATTTAATATTAACGATGACAGTAGACCATAAAAAACATATTGAATGTTTATATGGCATGCAACAACATGTGCATACACTTAAAGATTATATTAATCAAAGTGCTGATATACCAGATCCTTTCGGGGGCCCTCTTGAACACTATCAAATGCTTTTTGAGCAGCTCGAAAAGGATATTTTTAAACTTAAAGAACAAATTGATTGAAAATCAGTTATATAATCAGTATAAGTTCATTAGAAAATACGTTATAATATATGGCATATAGCACGTTTCTATGTTCTTTGGATAATTCGTTTTGTATTCATACATAATCCTAGGAGGTTTTATTCATGGAAGATTTAAAACAGTTATTGGAAGAACTCAAGTCTCAATCGTTTTTTGTTGACGGAGAAATCTGTGTTATTGGTTGTTCTACATCAGAGGTACTCGGTGACAAAATAGGCACTACAGGCTCCATGGACATCGCTAAAGATATATTTGAAGCACTCGTCGACATTTCAGAAGAAACGGGTGTTTCATTTGCATATCAAGGGTGTGAACATATTAATCGCGCACTCACTATAGAGCGTGAAGACTTTAATCCATTAACAATGGAAGAAGTAAGCGTTGTACCAGATGTGCATGCTGGAGGATCGCTTGCCACTTATGCTTATCGTCATTTGAAAGAACCGATTGTTGTAGAGTATATCACAGCAAACAAAGGGATTGATATTGGCCAAACGTTAATCGGTATGCACCTTAAACACGTTGCGGTACCTGTGCGTACTTCAATAAGTAAAATTGGTGAAGCGATTGTCACTGTGGCAACGACACGACCTAAAAAAATTGGTGGTGAACGTGCGAAATATCAACTTTAATAGGGAAAGAGGGAAAACGTTTATGTCATTTATTTTTAAGCAAGACAAAGCCGTCGCAGATGCCATTAAGAAAGAATTTAATCGCCAAAATAACAACATCGAATTAATTGCGTCTGAAAATTTCGTTTCTGAAGCAGTCATGGAAGCACAAGGATCAGTCATGACAAACAAATATGCAGAAGGTTACCCAAACCGTCGTTATTACGGTGGATGTGAGTTTGTCGATATTACTGAACAACTTGCAATTGATAGAGCGAAACAACTATTTAATGCTGAACATGTGAACGTTCAACCACATTCAGGTTCACAAGCGAATATGGCGGTTTACCTCGTTGCTCTTGAACATGGTGATACTGTATTAGGAATGAATTTAAGTCACGGTGGTCATTTAACGCACGGTTCACCTGTTAACTTTAGCGGCAAATTTTACAATTTTGTAGAATACCAAGTTACAAAAGACGAAGAGCGTATCGATTACGAGGAAATTCGTCGACTTGCAAAAGAAAACAAACCTAAACTCATTGTTGCAGGCGCATCGGCGTATTCTCGTGAAATTGATTTTAAAAAATTCAAAGAGATCGCTGATGAAGTGAATGCAAAATTAATGGTGGATATGGCACATATTGCAGGTTTAGTTGCTGCTGGTTTACATCAAAACCCTGTAGAATTTGCCGATTTTGTGACAACGACTACGCATAAAACTTTAAGAGGCCCTCGTGGTGGTATGATTTTATGCAAAGAAAAATATAAAAAAGACATAGACAAAACAATTTTCCCTGGTATTCAAGGGGGGCCACTCGAGCATGTAATTGCAGCCAAAGCTGTTGCTTTTGGCGAAGCATTACAACCTGAATTTAAAACGTATCAAGCACAAGTCATTAAAAATGCGAAAACATTAGCTGCTACATTACAAGAAAATGGCTTCAGAATTGTTTCGGGTGGTACGGACAATCACCTTATTTCAGTCGATGTAAAAGGTTCAGTAGGTATTACAGGTAAAGATGCTGAAGAAGCACTTGATAGTATCGGTATTACGTGTAATAAAAATACGATTCCATTTGATCAAGAAAAACCATTTGTAACAAGTGGCATTCGTTTAGGTACACCTGCTGCAACAACGCGTGGTTTTGATGAGGAAGCCTTTAAAGAAGTCGCTCATATTATTAGCGATGTTTTGAAGAATCATCAAGATAATCAAGTTTTAAAAGACGCGAAAGAACGTGTTCGCACATTGACTGGAAAATTCCCATTATACAATAAATAAAATATTGGAGGCATAAAACCAATGGGTAAAGTACATGTATTTGATCATCCTTTAATTCAACACAAACTGAGTTTCATTCGAGATGTAAACACAGGAACAAAAGCTTTTCGTGAACTTGTAGATGAAGTCGGTATGCTTATGGCATATGAGGTTACACGTAACTTAGAACTTCAAGAAGTTGAAATAGAAACACCAGTCACGAAAGCAAAAGCAAAACGCTTATCTGGGAAAAAATTAGCCTTTGTACCGATACTTCGTGCTGGTTTAGGCATGACGCAGGGGATTTTAAATCTCGTTCCTGCTGCAAGAATTGGACATGTGGGGCTTTATCGTGATCCAGAAACTCTAGAAGCGGTTGAATATTTTGTGAAGTTACCACAAGATATTGAAGAACGTGAAATCATTGTTGTAGATCCAATGTTAGCGACAGGAGCATCAGCAATTGAAGCCATTACGTCATTGAAAAAACGTGGAGCAAAACACATTCGCTTTATGTGTCTTATTGCAGCACCTGAGGGTGTTCAAAAGCTTCAAGAAGCACATGAAGATGTAGATATTTTCATTGCAGCTCTAGACGAGAAGTTAGATGAAAATGCGTATATCATTCCTGGATTAGGGGATGCTGGTGATCGTTTGTTCGGTACAAAATAATGTCTTAATTAAGGAGCGCTTATTCAATGAAAAGGATTATGACGATTTTTGGTACGCGTCCAGAGGCCATTAAAATGGCACCTCTCGTATTACAATTAAAAAAGGAAGAAAATTTAGAACCAATTGTAGTTGTAACGGCGCAACATCGTGAAATGTTAGATTCTGTTTTAGATACATTTAATATCGTACCTGATTACGATTTGAATGTGATGAAACCTGGGCAAACATTGTCTGAAGTAACGTCACGTGTTCTAACTGGACTTGAAGGCGTCATTAAAGAAGTGAAGCCTGATATGATTTTAGTACATGGTGATACAACGACAACATTTGCAGGAAGTTTAGCTGCTTTTTATAACGAAATAAGTATTGGTCACGTTGAAGCGGGTTTAAGAACATGGCAAAAATATTCGCCATTTCCTGAAGAGATGAATCGACAAATGACTGGTATTATGGCAGACCTTCATTTTGCACCAACGCATCAAGCAGAGATGAATTTATTAAATGAAAATAAAAATCCTAACTCAGTCGTTGTCACTGGTAATACAGCGATTGATGCGATGCACACTACAATTCATGAACAGTATAAATCAGACATAATCCAACGTCATCAAGATAAACGCATCATCTTGTTAACTTCACACCGTCGTGAAAATATTGGTGAACCTATGGAAAATATTTTTAAAGCGGCGCGTCGTATCGTTGAAGACATTGAAGATGCAGTTATTGTTTACCCAATGCATAAAAATCCAAAAGTAAGAGATATTGCTTACAAACATCTCAGTGATCATGACCGTATTGAACTGATTGAACCACTTGAGGTAGTTGATTTTCATAATTTTGCACATCAATCGCATTTGATTTTAACTGATTCTGGCGGAGTACAAGAAGAAGCACCATCCTTAGGTAAGCCAGTATTGGTATTGAGAGATACCACTGAACGTCCGGAAGGTGTCGAAGCAGGTACATTAAAATTAGCTGGAACAAAAGAAGAAGATGTTTATCAATATACGAAAGCATTACTTACAGATGAAGCGCTCTATAAGAAAATGAGTATCGCACAAAACCCATATGGAGATGGTCACGCTTCCAAACGAATATGTGATCATATTCAATATTATTTTGGTTTAACGGAATCAAAACCGGAACCCTTTAAACCTAAAGCATAGTGCTGGTATTAAATGTGTCAATTTTGTGACAACTCTATTCATAGATGACAGTCCTGTTAAATGCATAATTGACACGCTTTTGCCCCTATATTATTATGAAAGTTGTATGCATGGAACGGCTTTCATATATGTTCCTAAAAGTGGAAAAGAGGTTCATTATGGTACGTTTTTATAATTGTACACAGCCGTTTTTGACATATTACATTTGCCTCTGGGTAGGCCTCATGATGCTTTATTTTTGGCTACACCATGCTTTTGTTCTTGGATTAATAGTGGGTTTATTTGCTTCAACGTTTAATACAATCATCTTTGAATATTATTTACATCGTGCCAAACAAACACGTGTAGGATCTATTTCGACAGGTGGTAATTGGCGGTATTTTACAGCAATTCTCGCTTGTGCAACTTGGGTGGCATTTCAAGAACAGATACATATTATCGGTGTACTAATAGGGCTTATGGTTTCATATGTTTTTATCATTTTACGTCCTTTGGTTAAGAAGGACACACGTAACTCTAATTGAAAAGAGGTGAAATTTTAGATGGGTCATAAAAGTCCAATAGTAACTTGGCATTTTCTAGGATTAGATATTAACTTTAACTTATCGACGGTAATGATGTTAATCATCACAGCTATTATCGTGTTTACGATTGCAGTCTTATGTACACGAAATCTTCAGAAAAGACCTAAAGGTGCTCAAAACTTTATCGAATGGGTATTCGATTTTGTTCGAGGCATCATTGAAAGTAACATGGCATGGTCTAAGGGAGGACATTTTCACTTCTTAGCAGTTACATTAATTTTATTTATTTTTGTAGCGAATATGTTAGGTCTACCATTTCAATTGTTGGCTAACCATTATCTATGGTGGAAGTCTCCAACCGCAGATCCTCATGTTACGTTAACTCTTGCTACGATGATGGTCATTCTTACACATTACTATGGCGTTAAAATGCGAGGTACAAAAGCATACCTTCAAAATTACGTTCAACCATATCCGCTGTTAGTTATCATTAATGTATTTGAAGAATTTGCTTCTACATTAACATTAGGACTTCGTCTTTACGGTAACATCTTTGCAGGTGAGATTTTATTAGGTCTTCTCGCTGGTGTTACATTAAGCGCATTTGGTTGGATTATCGGTATTCCGGGCTTAATTGTATGGCAAGGTTTCTCAATCTTTGTAGGTGCAATCCAAGCTTATATCTTTATCATGTTAACAATGGTTTATATGTCACATAAAGTGGCAGACAACCATTAAATAAAAAATAATAACTTAAAAAATTAGGAGGATTTATATAATGAGTTTAATCGCAGCAGCAATCGCAATTGGTTTATCAGCACTTGGTGCAGGTATTGGTAACGGTTTAATTGTTTCTAGAACAGTAGAAGGTGTAGCACGTCAACCAGAGGCACGTACACAATTAATGTCAATCATGTTCATCGGTATCGGTTTAGTTGAGGCACTTCCAATCATTGGTGTCGTTATCACATTCATCGTGTTATTTAGCTAATCTTAATATTGATTATGTTTCTAAATAATTAGAAGTATCCTGAGCGGGGTTAAAACGTATGCTATTCCCCGCCCTAAATTTTATTTATATATCATTTTAATTTTAAATGGTATGTACTTTTTTTGAGAATTTAAAATTGTGATAAATGTGTGCAAGAAGGACCTTGCACGTTCAAGAATTGCAAAATGAAAGACATTCAACGATTAACAATCAATCATGTCTATGTACGAATGTTTGATTAACCATTTTGTAGTTTATGATGAAATGATTGAAAGGAGTGTACAGCAAATTGACAACCAACATGTTAACCTTTGCAGCTAGTGCCGGTGGTGTAAATATTGGTGACATTCTTGTGACTATTTTCACATTTGTTATCTTACTTTTCCTACTTAAAAAGTTTGCATGGGGCCCACTTAAAAAGGTTATGGACGACCGTGAACATTCAATTAATCAAGATATTGATGATGCGGAACGCGCAAAAATGAATGCACAGCGTCTAGAAGAAGAAAATAGAAAAACGTTAAAAGAAACTCAAGATCAAGTACATAAGATGCTTGAAGAAGCCAAAGTACAAGCGCAACGACAACAAGAAGAAATTCTTCATGAAGCTAACCAACGTGCAAATGGCATGATAGAAACGGCTCAAAGTGAAATCAAGAGTGAAAAAGAACGTGCATTAGCTGAAATTAATAGTCAAGTCTCTGAACTTTCAGTGTTAATTGCGTCTAAAGTATTACGCAAAGAAATTTCTGAGCAAGATCAAAAAGACCTTATCGACAAGTACATTAAAGAGGTAGGGGATAAATAATGGCACAAGTTGCACAAAAATATGCCCAAGCCCTTTTTGACGTAGCGATAAAGGCTGAAGTGCTTTCAGAGATTTACCACGATTTCACTGAAATTAATACTAGTATTCAAAGTGAAGGTTCAAAATTACATGTGATTGATTTAGAACCTAAACTTACTTTAGATGAAAGACAATCATTAGTTTCAAATGTATTTAATGGCGTACACCCATATTTGATGAATACTTTAAAAATTATGGCAAGCCATCGTAACTTATCATTATTAGGTGATGTGTTTAAGGCATTTGAAAAACATTACAATGAATTTCATGGGTTAGATGATGCATTTATCGTTTCTGCACGCCCTTTATCCGAGGCAGAAGTAGAACACATAAAAGAAGCGTTAGTGCAACGTACAGGATTAAAAGATCTTAAAGTGCAAACTTCAGTAGACACATCACTCATCGGCGGTGTTAAAGTTAAAATCGGTACTAAAGTATACGATGGAAGTGTACAAAATGATCTCGAACAATTAGCAAGAAAATTCAGTAGCGCACATTAAATACGAAATGAAAGAGGAGTGACATAGATGGCCATAAAAGCTGAGGAAATTAGTGCATTACTTCGCTCTCAAATTGAGAATTATGAGTCTGAAATGTCTGTAACTGATGTAGGGACAGTTATCCAAATTGGTGACGGTATCGCATTAGTTCATGGACTTAACGATGTTATGGCTGGCGAATTATTAGAATTCCATAACGGCGTTCTTGGATTAGCACAAAACTTAGAAGAAACAAACGTAGGTGTCGTTATTTTAGGACCTTACGATGAAATTACTGAAGGTGCTGAAGTTAAACGTACAGGACGTATTATGGAAGTACCAGTAGGTGAAGAATTAATCGGACGTGTCGTAAACCCATTAGGTCAACCTATTGATGGACAAGGCCCATTAAATACAACGAAAACGCGTCCTATCGAGAAGAAAGCAACGGGTGTTATGGCTCGTAAATCAGTAGATGAACCATTACAAACAGGTATTAAAGCGATAGATGCGTTAGTTCCAATTGGTCGTGGTCAACGTGAGTTAATCATTGGTGACCGTCAAACTGGTAAAACGACAGTAGCCATTGATACAATTTTAAATCAAAAAGATCAAGATATGATTTGTGTGTATGTCGCAATTGGTCAAAAAGAATCAACGGTACGTGCTTCTGTTGAGAAGTTACGTCAAGCTGGAGCTTTAGACTATACGATTGTCGTTTCGGCATCGGCTGCGCAACCTTCTCCAATGTTATATATCGCACCATATGCAGGTGTTTCTATGGCGGAAGAGTTTATGTTTAACGGCAAACACGTATTAGTTGTTTATGATGATTTAACGAAACAAGCAGCTGCATATCGTGAATTGTCATTATTATTACGTCGTCCTCCAGGTCGTGAAGCATACCCTGGTGATGTATTCTACTTACATAGCCGTTTATTAGAACGTGCTGCAAAGTTAAATGATGATTTAGGTGGCGGTTCAATTACTGCTTTACCATTTGTTGAAACACAAGCAGGTGACATTTCTGCATACGTTCCAACAAACGTTATCTCAATTACGGATGGACAAATTTTCTTACAATCTGACTTGTTCTTCTCAGGTGTGCGACCAGCGATTAACGCGGGGCTTTCAGTATCTCGTGTTGGAGGTTCTGCTCAAATTAAAGCAATGAAAAAAGTTGCGGGTACATTACGTTTAGACTTAGCGTCATATCGTGAGCTTGAATCTTTCGCGCAGTTTGGATCTGATTTAGATGAAGCGACTGCTAAAAAACTTGAGAGAGGTAAGCGT
Source organism: Staphylococcus hyicus (assembly GCF_000816085.1). Lineage (NCBI taxonomy): Bacteria > Bacillati > Bacillota > Bacilli > Caryophanales > Staphylococcaceae > Staphylococcus > Staphylococcus hyicus. The sequence continues at coordinate 812,180 of NZ_CP008747.1, forward strand.
ACGGTTGAAGTATTAAAACAAGACCAAAACAAGCCGCTTCCAGTTGAGCACCAAGTATTAATCATTTATGCATTAACACGTGGATACTTAGATGATATTCCAGTTGAAGATATTACACGTTTCGAAGCTGAAATTATCGAGTGGACAAAAGGAAATGCAAATGACATTTTCACAGAAATTCGTGAAACAGGTGGATTACCTGCTGATGAGAAATTTGAAAAAGCAATCAACGCGTTCAAACAAAGTTTTAAAAAATCCGAATAATGTCAAATATATGATGAGATAAGGTGGTGAGATAGTGGCTTCATTAAAAGAAATAGATTCACGAATAAAATCAACTAAAAAGATGAAACAAATCACAAGTGCGATGAATATGGTTTCAAATTCTAAACTTCGTAAAGCAGAACGCAACACTAAGCAGTTTCGACCATACATGGAGAAAATGGAAGATGCGATTACGGCCATTGCTGGATCGAATACAACAACAAATCATCCTATGTTAATTCAACGTGACGTGAAACGTGTTGGTTATATGGTGATTACGAGTGATAGTGGTTTAGCAGGGGCATACAGTGCTAACGTGCTAAAGAAAATGATTCGTGATATCGAAAAACGTCATAACAGTAAAGATGAATATCGTTTAATTGTACTTGGTAAAATTGGTATTTCATTTTTAGAGAATCGCGGTTACACGGTTGAAAATGGACTTACTGATATTCCTGACCAACCATCTTTTAAAGCAATTCAATCGATTGCAACGCGTGCCGTTGATTTATACAGTGAAGAAGAAATTGACGAATTAAACGTCTATTATAGCCATTATGTCAGTGTGATTGAAAACACACCAAAAAGTAAAAAACTGTTGCCATTATCACCTGAAGATTCTTCATTAGGTCATGGTGCAATGTCTTCTTATGAATTTGAACCAGATAAAGAATCAATATTAAAAGTGCTTCTACCACAATATATTGAGAGTTTAATCTATGGAACAATTTTAGATGCCAAAGCAAGTGAGCATGCATCTCGTATGAACGCGATGAAGAATGCTACAGATAACGCAACAGATTTAATTGACGATTTATCATTACAATATAACCGTGCGCGACAAGCGGCGATCACACAACAAATTACTGAAATTGTTGGTGGCGCAGCAGCATTAGAATAAGTTTATTAATAAGGAGGAACTAACATGGGATTAGGCCGTGTAACTCAGGTCATGGGGCCAGTCATTGACGTGCGTTTTGACCATAATGAAATTCCAAACATTAACAACGCACTTGTTATCGATGTGACGAGAGATGGTAAGACAGAACAACTTACTTTAGAAGTGGCGTTGCATTTAGGTGACGATGTGGTCCGTTCTATTGCGATGGACTCTACAGATGGTGTTCAACGTGGTGCTGAAGTTAAAGACACTGGTGCACCAATTAGTGTTCCAGTTGGTGATGCGACATTAGGACGCGTATTCAACGTATTAGGAGATAAAATTGACCTTGATCCGGAAATCGATGCGTCAGTTCGACGAGATCCAATTCATCGTCAAGCACCGCAATTTGATGAATTATCAACTGAAGTTGAAATTCTAGAAACGGGTATTAAAGTCGTAGATTTATTAGCACCATACATTAAAGGTGGTAAAATTGGATTATTCGGTGGTGCCGGAGTTGGTAAAACTGTATTAATTCAAGAATTAATTAACAATATCGCGCAAGAACATGGTGGTATTTCTGTATTCGCCGGTGTAGGTGAACGTACACGTGAAGGTAACGATTTATACTATGAAATGAAAGATAGTGGTGTTATTGCGAAAACTGCGATGGTTTTCGGTCAAATGAATGAGCCACCAGGTGCACGTATGCGTGTAGCACTTTCAGGATTAACAATGGCAGAATATTTCCGTGACGAACAAGGCCAGGACGTATTACTATTCATTGATAACATTTTCAGATTTACTCAAGCAGGTTCTGAAGTATCAGCCCTACTTGGCCGTATGCCTTCAGCCGTTGGTTACCAACCAACATTAGCTACAGAAATGGGTCAATTACAAGAACGTATTACATCAACAAACAAAGGTTCGGTTACATCAATTCAAGCGGTATTCGTACCTGCCGATGACTATACTGACCCAGCACCAGCTACAGCGTTTGCACATTTAGATGCAACTACAAACTTAGAGCGTAAATTAAGTGAAATGGGTATTTATCCTGCGGTAGATCCATTGGCTTCAACGTCACGTGCATTAGAACCTACAATTGTGGGTCAAGAGCACTACGAAGTAGCACGTCAAGTTCAATCTACATTACAAAAATACCGTGAGTTACAAGATATTATTGCGATTTTAGGTATGGATGAACTTTCTGATGAAGATAAGAAAACAGTTGAACGCGCGCGTCGTATTCAATTCTTCTTATCACAAAACTTCCACGTAGCAGAACAATTTACAGGTCAAAAGGGATCTTATGTACCGGTTAAAAATACAGTACAAGACTTCAAAGCCATTTTAGATGGTAAATATGACCATATTCCTGAAGATGCATTCCGCCTTGTTGGTGGCATTGATGATGTGCTTGCAAAAGCAAAAGATATGGGTGTTGAAGTTTAATACAATTAGGAGGCTTGGATAATGAATACATTAACCTTAGATATCGTCACTCCTAATGGTTCTGTTTATAAACAAGACAATGTGGAAATTGTTGTCTTACAAACAACAGCAGGCGAAATGGGTGTGATGTATGGTCACATTCCGACGGTTGCACCATTACGCATTGGACATATTAAAGTTAAATGCAATGGTCAATCCGACTATATAGCTGTAACAGAAGGTTTTGCAGAAATTCGACAAGAAAAAGTCAATATTCTTGTTCAATCAGCGGAATCTGCTGAAGATATCGATTTAGAACGTGCGAAATCTGCAAAACAACGTGCAACATTTTATCTTGATGGAGATAAAGAAGATACAGACTTTAAACGTGCTGAACGTGCATTAAAGCGAGCAGAAAATCGTATCGAGGTTGCAAAATTTAAATAACTTTCATTAAAACCCACTGGTGATTACCAGTGGGTTTTAGCTTGTTTTTATCCTAAAAACAGATTGATAAATATCATTTTATTTTGATTAATTGTATATACAAATCTTTCGAAAAGTCGTATGATATTATCTATGTGAGTTTTAAAAATGAGGGCAATCTTCATCATATAAAGAGATGATTACATTAGGAATTCGTACATAAATCATGTAAAATTAAGTAAGATTAACTTTAAAGGGGTAGCAAACTAAAATGGAATATTTAGGACAATTTGCGATTATACATCTCGTACTGCATGTGGGTTGTATTTGTATTGCGTATTGGAGTCTTAATGCGTTACGATTGGATCAGCTGTTTAAAAAAGGTTACCCAAAACAAGTTCAAGTTGCACTCATATTTTTTGCGATTTTACTAGGAACGAGTATGAGTAACTTTATAAATGATTTATTACAATTTTCAACTCAAATTCAATACTTATTTAAATAATGTATGAGATAAGTTTAAGTGTATTGCAAGAAGTTTATAATTAATTATGTAAGTGTGTAAATAGTGGAGGATGTAAATAACATGGATAAAATTATTGTAAAAGGCGGCAATACCCTAAAAGGGGAAGTTCAAGTTGAAGGAGCAAAAAATGCGGTTTTACCAATCATTACTGCATCTTTGCTTGCAAGTAAAGGTAAAAGTGAGCTTATTAATGTGCCAGCTTTGAGTGATGTCGATACAATTAATAATGTCATTAATGTACTTAATGCTAAAGTAAAATACAATGAAAAGAAGCATTCTGTCACAGTAGATGCTTCCAAAGAGTTGAAAGAAGAAGCACCTTATGAGTATGTTAGCAAAATGCGTGCAAGCATCTTAGTAATGGGACCTTTATTGGCACGCCTCGGTAAAGCAAAGGTTGCATTACCAGGTGGATGTGCGATTGGTTCTAGACCTATTGAACAACATTTAAAAGGTTTTGAAGCGTTAGGTGCACAAATTCACCAAGAAGCGGGCTATATTTACGCTGAATGTCCACACGGATTAATTGGAAACGATATTCATTTAGACTTTCCAAGTGTAGGTGCGACTCAAAATATTGTGATGGCTGCATCGTTAGCCAAAGGACGTACAGTGATAGAAAATGTCGCAAGAGAACCTGAAATTGTTGATTTAGCGAATTACATTAATGAAATGGGTGGCGACATAAAAGGTGCTGGCACCGACACAATTATTATTAACGGTGTTGATGCATTAACAGGGGTACAGCATGCGATTATTCCAGACCGTATTGAAGCAGGAACATTTATGATTGCTGCAGCGATTACTCGAGGTGATGTCTTTGTGAAAGGTGCCATACATGAACATATGACAAGTCTCGTGTATAAGCTTGAAGAGATGGGTGTTCAACTGGAATATCAAGAAGATGGTATTCGCGTGACAGCACCAGAACAATTAAATCCAGTTGACATTAAAACATTACCACACCCAGGTTTTCCAACTGATATGCAATCTCAAATGATGGCATTACTTCTTACGGCTGAAGGACATAAAGTGATTACTGAAACGGTATTCGAAAATCGCTTTATGCACGTCGGTGAGTTTAAACGTATGAATGCACAAATTTCAGTAGAAGGCCGCAGTGCTAAAATTGAAGGTAAAAGTGAACTTCAAGGGGCACAAGTAAAAGCGACTGATTTAAGAGCTGCAGCTGCACTTATCTTAGCTGGGTTAGTAGCTAAAGGTGAAACAACTGTGACTGAACTTAAACATTTAGATCGTGGTTATGTAAATTTCCATGGAAAACTAAAAGCTTTAGGTGCAGACATTCAACGAATCAATGCGAAAAAGTAATTTCTTAGCAGCGTGGATGTTTATTCAGCGGTCAATAAGTATTCAGCTCACATTATTTATTTTAATAGCAGTTGTTTTATTTTTTATAGGGTTAATGATAGGATTTTTAATCAATCAAGATAATATTTTAAATGCGCTTAATCCACAATTTTGGGAAGATTTTCAAGCGTTAATTGGAGGCAATTCTTAATGGAAACTATATTCGACTACAATGAAATTAAACAAATTATTCCACATCGTCAGCCATTTTTGCTCATTGATAAAGTGGTTGAGTATGAGCCGGGGCAACGTTGTGTTGGTATTAAGCAGGTTTCAGGTAATGAACCGTTTTTCCAAGGTCACTTCCCTAATTATGCTGTGATGCCAGGGGTATTAATTACAGAAGCACTTGCGCAAACTGGAGCAGTGGCAATGTTAAATAGTGAAGAAAATAAAGGCAAACTTGCGTTATTTGCTGGAATTGATAAGTGCCGCTTTAAAAAACAGGTGGTTCCTGGAGATACTTTAAAACTTGAAGTTGAAATAACAAAAATTAAAGGACCAATCGGTAAAGGATCTGCAGTAGCAACAGTTGATGGTCAAGTTGCCTGTCAATGTGAACTTACTTTCGCTTTGCAAGATCCAAAATAATTCATATTGCGGGACCGTTTTCAAAACGTCCCGCTTTTTTTATCAAGTCAAATACGATGATATAATTTATTTTAATACGTGAAATCAATTTCTTTTAAGTTCAATGTGTTAATAATCAATTTGAGAATATGAAGCATTTTACTTAGTGACAAAACAATACACTTGAGATGAAAAAAACACAAATGGGTTTATAGCCGCATTTGTGTTTTTAATTTGTTTTACGATTGTAATGCAGGGTCATTTAATCTTCTTGGCGTTCATCTTTAAGTTTTGGTTTTGACTGCATCATACGGTTAAATGTTTTTATAAGCGCATCGCCTTCGAGACCTTCGCCAACGAGTTGTTCTAGTAAATTTTCAGCATAAACTTGGCGTAATGTGTAAATATGACATTCAAAAACGATAGAAATGGTTTCTTCAAGCGGGGTAATATGTTTAATTGTTGCATCAAATAGAGCCGGATCATTTGACGGACGTGTGATGACAACTCTTATATCTAATAAGGTTTCTGCATTCATATATGCTTCCATTTCCTCCAAATGAATATCTGAAATTACGATCTCTAACAACCAACCTGTTCCACTATTTTCTTTGTTGATAATTACGCCATCTTTTAATTCATACTCAGTTACAGTGCCGTTTTCCGAAACGATTTGAAAGCGAACGGCTTTAAATGTTTTCATTGATGCAGCCCCCTTAAAACTTTTTCAACTTTACGAAATATGTTCATTTGTAGTTTATTATAACTTAATTCTTAAAAAAATTTCCAAAATCTTTTAAAAAATTGACGATGGTCACGGTTCAAATTTCAAAAAATCCACCTTGATATGGGTTTATAAGATGACGTATGCTATAGCCATAAAGAGAGGAGGTGACAACGATAAACCAGTTTCAAGCCATCGGTATCATTATAAAATCTCCTAATTATTATGATACGAATGACACCCCATTTATCACTCTGACGATTAAAATTGAACGTGATTACAAAAGTAAAAAAGATAAGCCTATTTTTGATTATCTGAATTGTAAAGCTTATGGTACGATTGCTCAAGCGATACATGAAACATGCCATAAAGAAGACCTCATCGCAGTTATAGGACAAATTCAATCACGTAGATATGACTATGAAGGTGAACGGCGGTACACTACAGAATTGGTCATTGCTCAAATAAAACACCTTTCTTCTACCCAATGTTTAAAATAATCTCCTAATCAAAAGTTTAACCATTCCAATGAAAATGTTTTATATTTATTGTGAAATCCATGAACACTCATCAAACATTTTATCTAACACATCTATCTATATCCCTACTTAATGATAAAATATTCAAAAAGGAAGCTTACTCAATCTAAAATGGATAATTAACACTAAAATTAGACAGGTTAAGTTTTTAATAGTTACGTAAAACAAAGTAATGGTGATTCTACACGTACATTATTAACATGTAACCCATTTAAAAAAGCAGTATATTTTTATTACTCATTAGTTAAATAAGGATAATACTCTCCTTTTCAGGTATTCAAAAGCCTTCGAATTTGTGTGTATCACAAATTTTGAAGGCTTATAAAATTGATGAACGTGTGAAAAAATTTAGAACTTTACACTAAAATTGACGGGTTGCTATTTAAGGGTTTTAAGCGATTTATTTAATGAGAATTTTATCTTTTGTAATATTTTAAGAGTTGACACGTCACATGATTAGCGCTTTTTGTAATCTTTTTGTAACATAAATGGTGTTTAATTTAACATTACTGTTATATGATTGAAAAAGACTGGTGCTATATTATTTGTGAACATAACAATTTTTTATACCAATTACTGGAGGATTACTAAATGAAAAAATTACTTTTAGCAACATCAACAGTAGGTTTATTAGCAGCGGCACAATTTGCTACTAATGCTGAAGCAGCAAATCAAGAACACGTTCAATTACAAGAGGGTGTGCATCTTATTCAATGGGGTGACACTTTAAATAAAATTGCTAAAAAATATGATGTAACAGTGGAACAATTAAAAAAATGGAATAACTTAGAGTCTGATCTTATTTTTGCAGGTGAAAAATTATACGTAACTGAAGCAGTGGCAGCCGCACATGGTTATCATGCAACTCAAGAGTTCGTTTTACCAACGGGTTACAACACAACTACATATCACACGACTTCATACAATGAAGCAGCATATTACACAGCACCTACGCAATATACGTCATCACAATCTTATGAAACGTATGATGCACCTATAGCGCAATACACATCTTCATATTCAAATGTTCACACACAAACAACGTCAAGTTATCAAGCACCGAGAACGACTGCTGGTTCAGGGTCTGTATATCAACAATTCATTAATGCTGGCGGTACTGCAGCGATGTGGAATTCTATTGTAATGCCTGAATCTGGTGGTAATCCAAATATTGTAAGTCCAGCTGGATATAGAGGTTTAGGACAAACGAAAGAAGCTTGGGGTACAGGTAGCGTTACTACGCAAACTCAAGGTATGATTAATTACGCAAATTCACGTTACGGTTCTGTAGACCGTGCAATTCAATTCCGATTAGCTAACGGATGGTGGTAAAATATAAACGCATCGACTTTCAATCAGTCGGTGCTTTTTTTATTGCTATTTAAGGCGTGTTTTGTTACGTTTGAAACAAATAATACAAAGACTACTAGGGGAGCCGTATGGCTGAGATGAATTGTATTCAGACCCTTTGAACCTGATATAGTTAACACTAACGTAGGGAAGTAGCGTAGACATTAAATCCTTTTATGATGACTAGGCTACTATTTTAGTAGTCTTTTTTTATTGGAAAGGGGTAAAGATATGTTATTTGCTGAAGAACTTAAGCAAGAAGCACAACCCATTATTGATGCAATTTATACTGATGATTTTATTCAAGGATTGTTAAACGGGACGCTTACAAAAGCGGCCATTAAACATTATTTGAAAGCGGATGCACGCTATTTATTTGAATTTGCCAAAATTTATGCATTATTAATACCAAAGGTGAGTACGGCCAATGAAATTCAGTTCCTAACTGACCAGATTTTATTTGCATCTTCTGGAGAAGTAGAAGCACATCATATTCTCGCAGATTACGTGCATTTATCATATAATGAAATTATTCAAGATGGTGAATGGTACCCTACTGCAGATCACTATATCAAGCACATGTATTTTAATGCGTACCATTTTGATGATATAGCATATACAATTGCGGCGATGGCGCCTTGTCCATATGTTTATCAACAAATTGGGCTGCGTGCCTTACGTGAACACGATTTTTCAGCTAATCATCCGTTTCACGCATGGTTTGCTTTTTATGCAGAAGGTATGGATGATTTAATGCTACATATTGATCATTGGCTAAACCAATGTGCAAAACAAGCCACAGCCGCTGAACGTCAACAATTAAAACGTAATTTTTTAGAAAGCACTGTTCATGAACGTCACTTCTTTAAGATGGCATATACGCAAGAAAAATGGGACTTCAAGGGGGAATACGATGCATAAGCTAAACATTGCATTGACGATTGCTGGTACAGATCCATCAGGGGGGGCTGGTGTCATGGCGGATTTAAAATCATTTCATGCTTGTGGTGTCTATGGTATGGCTGCCATTACGAGTATCGTGGCACAAAATTCTTTAGGTGTACAGCATATTCATAATTTAGAAACGTCATGGCTTGAAGAGCAACTCGACAGTGTTTTTATGGATGACCCTCCACATGCTATAAAAACAGGAATGATTCCTACTTCTGAGATGATGATGTTAATTTCAACTTACATTAAAAAAACTACCATGCCATATGTCATAGATCCGGTAATGGTGGCGAAAAGTGGAGATGCTTTAATGTCTGAACAGGTACGCAGAGAATTAAAAGCAACACTTCTTCCGTTAGCTGATATTGCTACGCCAAATATTCCTGAAGCAGAAGAAATTACGCAAATGACTCTAAACTCAGAATCATCTATTCTTAAAGCAGGACAATTTTTTATAGATGAGATTGGAACGCGAGGTGTCGTATTAAAAGGAGGACATTTAAGTGGTGATGCTACAGATTACCTTATTACGAGGGAAGGTGTCACGACTTTCACACACGAACGTTATCCAACACTTCATACACATGGAACAGGTTGTACATTTTCTGCGGTGATTACTGCAGAATTAGCAAAAGGCAAATCTGTCGTTGATGCGGTATCTAAGGCAAAGGCTTTCATTTCTAAAGCGATTCAACATACTCCTGAAATTGGAAAAGGAAGAGGGCCGGTAAATCATTTTGCTTATCAACAAGAGAAAGGTTGGGATTGAAATGAGTTATTTATCTAAAGTTAAATATACACAACCACTCGTTGTATGTTATACAAATGATGTTGTAAAAAACTTTACAGCGAACGGATTGCTTTCAATTGGAGCAAGTCCAGCGATGAGTGAAGCGCCAGAAGAAGCAAAAGACTTTTTTAAAGTGACAAATGGATTATTAATTAATATTGGAACTTTGACACGTCAAACAGGACAAGATATGTTAGAAATTGCAAAACAAGCAAACGATTTAGGTGTACCTATTGTATTTGACCCTGTAGCGGTAGGTGCTTCTCGTTTTCGGAAGGACTTTTGTAAACAATTTCTAGCACAAGTCGATGTAGATGTTATTAAAGGGAATGCTTCTGAAATATTAACCTTAGTAGATGATCAAACCACTATGAAAGGTACAGATAGTGATTCTGGCATGGACCATATCAAAATCGCATGTGAGGCATACAAAAAATACAATACAGCAATCATTGTAACTGGAGAAAAAGATGTTATTGTTCAAAATCATCAAGTGATAGAGCTATCAAATGGTTCGCCTTTATTGACTAAGATTACAGGTTCGGGTTGCTTATTAGGCGCTGTTGTTGCTTCTTTCTTATTAAGTCAAAAAAAACCGGGTATAGAGGTATTAATTGAAGCTGTTTCGATTTTTAATATTGCGGCAGAACATGCAGAATTGAGTCAAGGAGCAGATTTACCAGGGACATTTTTAGTATCTTTTGTGAATGCTTTAAATCAAGTAGATGAGGCAACTTATCACCAAGAAATCAAAAAGAGAGAAGTGAAAGTAACATGAATTTTAAAAGGGAACAATTGCGTGTTTATTTTATAGCTGGTACTCAAGATGTTAAAAAGGGTACCTTGTACGATATATTGAAAGCGGCACTTGAAGCTGGAATTACGATGTTCCAATTTCGTGAAAAAGGCCCCTCTTCTTTAAAAGGAGAAGCTAAAGAACGTGAAGCGATTGCTTTAATGGAGCTTTGTAATGCCTATCATGTGCCATTTATTGTGAACGATGATGTGGATTTAGCATTGAAGATTGGGGCTGATGGTATTCATGTGGGACAAAATGATGCGAAAATAGATTCATTTATTCATAAAACTGACAATAAAATTATCGGTTTAAGTATAAGTGATTTTCAAGAATATGATGAATCGGATTTAACACATGTTGATTATATTGGGGTTGGACCAGTGTATCAAACTTCTTCAAAAAGAGATGCGAAACAACCGGGTGGCGTGGAAATGATTCGTCGCATGCGTACATATGATGAATCGATTCCAATCGTGGCAATTGGTGGGATTACAGAAGAAAATGTCGCATCACTGAAAAAGAACGGCGCTGATGGTATCGCTACAATTTCATCCATTACACATAGTTCAAATATTGAAAAAACTGTGTCGCGATATTTACAGTATTTTAACTAAATCAGTAATTATTTTTGTTTATGTTTCCACACAATTGAGATGTGTGATAAAATATCATTTATGTGAATATATCTTTAGAGGTGGAAAAATGAAGAACAAAGCGCTATTGGCGACACTATTAGGGGTCGTTCTGTTATTAGCTGGATGTGATTATAGTAAGCCTGAAAACCGTACTGGCTTCTTTTACAACACGTTTGTTTCACCAATGGATCATTTAATCCATTGGTTAGGTGATCATTTAAATAATAATTATGGTTTAGCTATCGTTATTATCGTGTTAGTGGTACGTATCGTATTACTACCATTTATGTTATCGAATTACAAAAACATGCACATGATGCGTGAAAAAATGAAAATTGCAAAACCAGAAATTACGGCAGCACAAGAGAAAGTGAAACGTGCGCGTACGCAAGAAGATAAAATGGCTGCAAATCAAGAAATGATGCAAGTTTACAAAAAATATGATATGAACCCAGTTGCAAGTATGTTAGGATGTCTGCCACTTATTTTGCAAATGCCGATTATCATGGCCTTATTCTTCGTTCTAAAATATCCGTCAGGTGGCGGTATCACAGAATTCTCAGATTTTTTATGGTTCCAATTAGATAAACCTGATATTTGGATTACAATCATCGCCGGTATTTTATATTTTATTCAAGCATATGTTTCAAGTATGCATATGCCTCAAGAACAACGTCAAATGGCAGTGATGATGATGATTATCTCACCAATTATGATTGTGTGGATTTCATTTAGTTCAGCCGCTGCATTAGGATTATATTGGTCAGTATCTGCGGCGTTCTTAGTGGCACAAACTTATGTTGCTAACATTGTCTATGATAAAAAAGCTAAAGAAGAAGTTGCCCCAATGATTCGTAAATTTGAAGAAGAGAACAAAGCGAATAAAAAAACTGGTAAAAACACGCAAGTTGTTTCCAAAAAGAAGAAAAAGTAATGATACAAAATAACCATCCGACCTTTATATGGCAGGATGGTTATTTTTTATACCCATTCTTTAAAAAATTGTTTTAAAAATACTTCTAAAAAGGCATGACGTTCTTGTGCTAAAGCACGACCTTTAGGCGTATTCATTAAATCTTTAAGTTTTAATAGTTTTTCATAAAAATGTTTGACAGCAGAAGGTTGAATCGTATTGAGGTCAATATAAGGTAATTCTGTATACGTAGCTTCGCCGGTCCACATCGGTTCATTGAAATAACCAGCAAATTGAAACGTTCGCGCGATACCTATAGCACCTATTGCATCTAAACGATCTGCATCTTGAACAATTTGTGCTTCTATTGTTTCTAACGGTGTCCCTTCCTTTGATTTACGGTAACTCATATGATTGATAATATACATTATATGTTTTTGTTCCTCTAGAGATACGCCGATATCATTGAGAAATGACGCCAATGTTGAGACGCCTTCTGCATGAGGTAATTTGTCGTCAATTGTGTCGTGTAAAAGGGCAGCCATCTCAATGACAAAAATATTCACGTCATCATAATCTTCTGCAATCAATTTTGCAAGTGTAGTGACACGTCGCACGTGAGCGATATCATGTCCACTTGTATCTTGTTTATGAATGTGTTCCATATAAAGTTGTGCTTGTTGACACTTTGTGGTTGTCATAACCTATCTCCTTATAAAATTGGTGAAAGTAGCTGACTAATAGATTCTTTAAACTTGATAATAAGACTCCGTTTTGCATACCGCTCAGGTGTAAGTACAGAACACTTTTTCAAGTCTTTTTCAAAGCTTTCACGAAGTTGCGATGCAATCCCTTCATTATAAACAAATGCATTGACTTCAAAATTTAATACGAAACTACGATTATCCATGTTTGTTGTCCCTACACTTGTAATTTTATCATCTATTGTTAAGGTTTTCGCATGCAAAAACCCATCTTCATATAAATAAACCTTTGCACCTACGTCTAATAACGATGCGGCATTTTTATATGTTGCCCAATAAACAAAAGGGTGATCTGGTTTATTTGGAATCATCAAATGGACATTAACGCCACCAAGTGCTGCAATTTGTAACGCATCTATAAATGATTGATCTGGTACAAAATATGGTGTTTGAATATATATGTCTTTTTTGGCCATATTGATCATTTTTAAATAGCCATATTTAATTTGTTCCCAGAATTCATCAGGTCCACTTGATGCAATTTGAACGCCGATATTGTCATGATTTTTAAGTTGTACTTGGGGAAAGTATTTCTCATGATGCTCTATATCATGACGAGATGATTGTGAGTTCCAATCTAGAATAAAACGTAGTTGTAATGCATGTACAGCTTCACCTTCAATTCTTAAATGTGTATCTCTCCAATTACCAAATTTCTTAGACAATCCTAAATATTCGTTGCCGACGTTGAATCCACCAACGTAACCAATTTTTCCATCAATCACAACGATTTTACGATGATTACGATTGTTCATACGAAAGTTAATGATAGGTAACTTAGATGGGAAAAACGCTTCAACACGTCCCCCTTTTTGTTTAAAAGCCTTCAAGTCTTTAAACGAAAGTCCTTTAGAGCCAATATCATCATACAACATTTTCACTTCTAGACCTTCTTCTAATTTTTTCTCTAATAATTCTATAATACTTTTACCTAAAGCATCGTTACGAAAGATGTAATATTGAATATGAATATACGATTTCGCATTGAGAATGTCTGCTTTCAGTTGATTGAATTTTTGGTTTCCATCTAGTAAAACATCAATCTTATTTTGATTCGTATAGAAAGCAGCATTGTTATAAAGTAGCCCTCGAATCATAGATTTATAATTTTTTACATGTGGATTATCAGGATCAAAATGATCATTTTTCAAAGCTTCAAGCTGTTGATTGACGAGTTGTGTTAACCCTTTTTGGTCTTTTTCTGATACTTTAAAAATGGATTTACGTTGAATTTGACGGCCGAATAACAAATATAATATGAAACCTAAAATAGGAAATAATGATAAGACTAAAATCCAAGCCCATATAGAACCAGCACTACGACGTTCCATAAAAATAATTGTAAATACGAAAGAGATATTTAACAGAAATAAACCGATAAATATGTAAGTAAATATCATACCGCCATCAATGACGTATGCGTTGCTTAAATCCTCCATTTTAAATCCTCCTTTTTTATTTGAGACTTTAAATAATTATATCATTTATTTATGTAAGAGCGTAAAAATTGCAAATTTGACACATACCCATAAGGGGTATATAATGTGGTTATAAATGATGTTTGGAGGTGTGGCTTATGAATGACCATGCGCATCATTCTGAAGAGATTAAAAAGAACTTAACGTCACGTTTGAATAGAATCGAGGGACAAGTTCGTGCGATAAATCGCATGATTGATGAAGATGTTTATTGTGACGATGTATTGACACAAATTAGAGCAACACGTTCTGCATTAAACAGTGTTGCTACAAAGCTACTCGATTATCACATGAAAGGTTGTATTACAAAGAAAATTGAGGATGGACATGAAACTGAAGCAATGGAAGAATTGTTGGTCACATTTCAAAAGTTAATGAAAGATTAAACGGAGGTTTTTATGCAAATTGATCGTGTGTTTGTAGAGGGATTAGATGAGGAACAACAACGAACAGATTTAACACAACGTTTGAATCATATGATAGGGGTTAAAGGAGTAAGTATAGATGGTCACTTACAATGTGTAACACTTAAATATGAAACGCCAATGAATTTAAATACGTTAGAAAAAGAAATTTACGATGCTGGTTTTAAAGTATTACGAACAGTAAAAGGAGAGATTACGAATGAGTAAACACACTATTAATGTTGAGGGTATGACATGTCAACACTGTAAGGCAGCGGTTGAAGATGCAGTAAAAGAAAATAAAGAAGTATTATCTGTAAATGCGTCTCCTGATGCGAATCAAGTGGAAGTAGAGTTAACTGATGATGGTGCACTTCACGACGTGAAACAACGTATTTATGATGCGGGATATGAAGTGAAATAATTTTTCATTAGCAGTATTTTGGGCATTTTAAGTGAAGTATGTATTTAAAAAAAGGGGGTAGGCGTATGTCTTACCCTCTATCATTTTAGTATGTCATATACCCTATGTGGGTATGGGAGGTCATATCAATGAAAGAAGAGACGTATCAAATTTCAGGCATGCACTGTGCAGCGTGTGCTACACGTATTGAACGTGTACTTAATCGAGAAGAGGCAATTGAAAAAGCCACTGTTAATTTAGTTTTGGAAAAAGCCACTGTTAAGTATGATCCGGAACAAATACAAAGAGACGACATCTTTAAAAAGATTTCTAATATAGGTTTTGAAGCACATCAACTTGAAAAAAACGAACATTCTACTGAAAGAGAAAGTAATGAATTAAAACTACAGAAAAGAAAATTTCTCATCTCTGCTATTTTAGCTTTACCCTTGTTATATACTATGTTTGCACATTTTTCTTTTTTAAGTTTTGTGCCCGTACCTAAACTAT
Source organism: Staphylococcus hyicus (assembly GCF_000816085.1). Taxonomy (NCBI): domain Bacteria; kingdom Bacillati; phylum Bacillota; class Bacilli; order Caryophanales; family Staphylococcaceae; genus Staphylococcus; species Staphylococcus hyicus. The sequence continues at coordinate 827,914 of NZ_CP008747.1, forward strand.
TCATGCAGCCATGGTTTCAATTTTTATTAGCAACACCTATACAATTTATTTTGGGTGGACAGTTTTATGTCGGCGCTTGGCGCGCTTTGAAAAATAAAAGTGCGAATATGGACGTGCTGGTCGCAATGGGTACGACTGCCGCCTACGTTTATAGCATATATATCATGCTCACATACCATGGCCACCATGGGCAAATACCACTTTATTTTGAAACAAGTGCAGTACTTATCACACTGATTCTATTAGGGAAATATTTTGAAAAAAGAGCAAAAGGACATGCAAGTGACGCAATAAAAAAACTTGCGGCATTGCAAGTAAAAGATGCTATAGTAGAACATCATGGTGAACCTGTTCGTAAACCTATAGCGCAAGTCAAAGTAGGCGATATTATTCATATTAAAAGTGGTGCATATATCCCTTTAGACGCAGAAATTATTGAAGGCTCGACATCAATCAATGAATCTATGATTACTGGAGAAAGTTTACCTGTAGATAAAACGGTAGGTGACACAGTGATTGGAAGTACACTCAATCAGGTGAATTTTATTAAAGCAAAAGTCACACATGTGGGTGATGATTTAGTTTTAAATCAAATTATAAAAGTCGTAGAGGAAGCGCAAACGAAAAAACCTCAAATTCAACGCTTGGCGGATAAAATATCCAACGTTTTTGTACCGACAGTCGTTGCGATTGCACTGTTCGCATTTTTCATATGGTATGTCGTGCTGACACCATTTGATTTTACGCGGTCACTTGAAATTTTTATTGCTGTTATTGTTATTGCTTGCCCTTGTGCATTAGGTTTAGCGACACCGACGTCTATTATGGTTGGATCGGGACGAGCAGCCGAATCAGGCATACTTTTCAAATCAGCTGAAAGTTTAGAACAAACCCGCCTCATAGACACACTTGTATTTGATAAGACGGGAACGCTTACTCATGGTACACCTGAAGTTGTCGATATTATAGAATTTGAAAAAGTGCCACATATTGGTGACTATATCAAAAGTTTGGAAGCACAATCAGAACACCCTTTATCTCATGCACTTGTATCCTATTATAAAGATGCGAATATAATAAATGTACAGCATTATAAAACGCACATTGGAAATGGGATTTCAGGTGTCATTAATGGCGATGCAATTCGTATCGGATCAATCTCATTTATTGCTACAGAAATCGCATTGACTGATAAAATGTTAAACCAACAACGATATTTAGAATCTAAAGGTGCTACAGTGATAGGGGTTCAAATAAATCAAAGATTAACGATGATGATTGCGTTAAGAGATGAACCTAAAATGAATGTGAAAGCAACGATTGCACAACTATGTCAACGTTATAACGTCATTATGTTAAGTGGTGACAGTCAAACTACAGTGAATGCGATTGCACATGAATTGGGAATTGATCATACATTTGCAAATGTAAAACCTAATGAAAAAGCTAAAGTCATTGAATCTTTGCAACAAAAAGGCCATAAAGTGATGATGGTTGGCGATGGGATTAATGACGCGCCTTCATTAACGCAAAGTGATATTGGTATTGCCATGGGATCCGGAACGGATATTGCCATTGAGTCATCAGATGTAGCATTAGTACACAATCATATTTCTCAAATTCCAGACGTATTAAAATTAAGCGAATTAACTATTAAGAATATTAAACAAAATTTATTTTTTGCTTTTTGCTATAATATAATTGGTATTCCAATTGCTGCGGCTGGATTTCTAGCACCTTGGGTAGCTGGAACTGCCATGGCCTTTAGTTCTGTATCTGTCGTATTGAACGCTTTACGTTTAAAACGTATTCAAAAATAAATTAAAAATTTTCAATTTATTGTAGTCATATGTAATAAAGTAGGGTATGATGAAAGAGAAGTTAGACATATGCGGGGTGATAATATGGCAAAACAGAATGAAAGAATTCAAAATGTGGTCCATATGTTATCATCAATTGGGGTTAAAGTTAAAAAAACAAAATCACGATTGGATATTATGCGATCACTTCCCAATGCAAAACCTGCAACAGAGAAATTAAAATAGCAAAAGCATAACGAAGAGTCACCAAGTGCATAATTTGTGAACGCACGAATTTACGTTATGATCACGATTATGCTTAAATATGTTAATAAAACAGACTAGGATGCCAGTGTCCTAGTCTGTTTTTCTATTATTTAAAAGTATAAGTCAGGTGAGATATTTATAAGGATGAACTGTTCGTAGGTGCATTATATTTTTTAGGTGTATGAAAGTGCATGCTTAAAAGGACACCTACACCGGCCATTAAACTCCATAATGCACTTCCACCATAACTGATAAATGGTAATGGAATACCCGTGATGGGTAACAATTGTATCGTCATACCAATATTTTGCACGATGTGAAAGAGTAACAAACTGACATATCCAATAATGAAGGATTTATTAAATAAGTCCGTTGTGCGCGCTGCGGTTTTCAAAAGATGCATTAACAATAATAAGTAAATGACTATTAAAATAACAGCTCCGATAAAACCGAATTCTTCACCGATAACAGAAAATATAAAGTCCGTATGGTTTTCAGGAATATAAACTTCACCTTGATTGAACCCTTTACCAATCAACTGACCAGAACCGATGGCTTTCATAGATTCTGTTAAATGAAAGCCATCTCCAGAACTATACGTATATGGATCTAACCAAGAGTTGATACGGCCTAATTGATACGTTTTAATGCCAGCAATATTTTCGATTAAGTTAGGTTTATATAAAATTGAGAGAATCAGACTACCACCGAAAACAATGACAACACCAAATAAGGGGGCAAGAATTTTCCATGAAATACCACTCACAACGATAATACCAGCAATAATGGCCATCACCACAAGGGTCGTACCCAAGTCGTTTTGAAGTAATATTAAAAGTAATGGAATGAACGCAACTCCGATGATTTTTAATATAAGCATCAAATCTGTTTCAAGTGACTTGTTAAAAGTAAAACGATTATGCTGTGCCACAACCTTAGATATGGCAAGAATTATTACAATTTTCATGAACTCAGAAGGTTGAATACTTATAGGACCAAAGCGATACCAACTTTTGGCGCCGTTAATAATGGGAGTTATCGACGTTTCAGGTAGTATGATTAATCCTATTAATAAAATGATAAATATTGAATAGATGATAAAAGTATATTTACGTATCTTCTTTGGGGATACAATCATAATCATTATGGCCAAGATGCCACCAAGTATGTAGTAAAAAATTTGTCTAATTCCGAAATCCATACTATATTGACCGCCACCCATTGCAGATTGAATGGTCAAAACACTAATTAAACATAAAATGAAAATAAGCGCGATTAGTTTCCAATCTAAGCGATGTCGTAAAGATTTTTGAGTTTGTTGACGTGAGGAAGCCATAGCTATCTCCTTTACGAAAAGAATATCATGTAGTAATTATATAATGATTGTACAGAACTTCACATCATTTTGCTAACATGAGTTTTGATTCATTTGAAAATGCATGCAATTCTATTCAAACTCATGGTATTATGGAGTTTAGAATACGATTTGGAGGCGTACATATGTCAAAAGAAGCTTTATGTATTATTTACGGCGGTAAAAGTGCCGAACATGATGTGTCTATACTAACTGCACAAAATGTTTTAAATGCTATTGATAAAGAGCAATATCAAATTGACATTATTTATATTACGAATGAAGGTATTTGGAGAAAAAAAGATAACATTACCGAAGTAATTACTGATTTAAATACTTTACATTTAGATGCGTCATTAGAAGGCGAAATTTCATCAATGTTAACATGTAGTAGTCAAGGCGGCCGTTATGACGTTGTCTTTCCATTATTACACGGGCCAAATGGTGAAGATGGAACGATTCAAGGATTATTTGAAGTGCTTGACCTTCCGTATGTTGGGAATGGTGTCCTAGCAGCTTCAAGTTCGATGGATAAACTTGTTATGAAACAATTATTTGCGCAACGTGGATTACCACAACTGCCATATGTGAGTTTTTTGCGTAGTGAATATGAAAAATATCAACACAATATACTTAAGCTTGTTCAAGATAAGTTAAAATTCCCGGTGTTTGTTAAACCAGCCAATTTAGGTTCAAGTGTTGGAATAAGCAAATGTGAAAATGAATCAGATTTAATAAAAGGGATTGAAGAGGCGTTTCAATTTGATCGTAAGCTTGTCATTGAGCAAGGTGTAAATGCGAGAGAAATAGAAGTAGCTGTTCTTGGCAATGATTATCCTGAGACAACTTGGCCAGGCGAAGTGATTAAAGATGTTGCATTTTATGACTATAAATCTAAATATAAAGACGGTAAAGTTCAATTGTCTATTCCGGCTGATTTAGATGAAGACGTTCAAATGACGTTACGCAATATGGCAGTTGAAGCGTTTAAAGCGACAGACTGTTCAGGTATACTTCGTGCTGATTTCTTTGTTACTGATGATGATCAAATTTACATTAATGAAACGAATGCGATGCCAGGTTTTACAGCATACAGCATGTATCCGAAATTATGGGAAAACATGGGCGTTTCTTATGCAGAATTAATTACCAAACTGATTACACTAGCGAAAGAACGTCACCAAGATAAACAAAAAAATAAGCACAAAATTGATTAGAAGGTGACACGATGATTGACATAAGCTTACAACAACTTAAAACGTGGATTGATTGTGAAATCGATGCGCAATTTTTAAAACATAAGTTTAAAGGTGTTTCGATTGACTCTCGACACGTGCAGCCGGGACAACTTTTTATCCCGTTTAGAGGTGAAAATGTCGATGGACATCAATATTGTGAACAAGCCCTCGCGGATGGGGCTGGCGCAACGTTTTTTCAAATAGGTAGTAATATAAATGTCCCTCAAAATGGGCCCGTTATTTTTGTAAAGGACACATTAGTAGCGTTACAACAATTGGCGAAAGCATATTTACAAGAAGTTAATCCAAAAGTTATAGCCGTTACAGGATCTAACGGTAAAACGACGACTAAAGATATGATTGAAAATACGTTATCCGCAAATTACCGCGTAAAAAAAACAATCGGGAATTATAATAATGAAATTGGTTTACCATTAACGATTTTAGAGTTAGACCACGATACGGAAGTTTCTATACTTGAAATGGGAATGTCAGGTTTTCATGAAATAGAATTGTTATCTAATATCGCGAGACCAGATTTTGCTGTTATTACAAACATTGGAGAATCCCATATGCAAGATTTAGGGTCACGAGAGGGCATTGCTCAAGCGAAATTTGAAATCGTTTCTGGTATGAAGTCTCAAGGTAAACTTATATATGACGGGGACGAGCCATTACTTCAACCACATGTTGATACTTTAGATGAGTCACAATGTATAAGTATTGGTTTGAATCGAAATAATAACGTTTGTTGTAAAATTACTTCGCATGACGATAATGGTGTTTCATTTTCAATTAATAATGAACAGGAATACCATATACCAATCATTGGTGAACATAATATGCGTAATGCAGCCATTGCCATTACGATTGCAACATTGTTAAATGTTGATTACGAAACAATTCAAACACAACTAAATCACTTAAAACTCACAGGAATGCGTATGCAAAAATTTGAAGCGCCGAATGGTGCGATTGTTATTAATGATGCGTATAATGCAAGTCCTACAAGTATGAAGGCGGCAATTGATACGCTGAGCCAGATGACTGGAAGAAAAGTATTGATTTTTGGTGATGTATTAGAATTAGGGGAGCAGTCTAAAGCGCTTCATATGGGTGTAGGACATTATTTAGAGGATAAAAATATAGATATGCTCTATACGTATGGTGAAGCGGCACGTGATATCCATGAAAAGGGTAAACGATATGTACATGAAGCGATACATTTCAGTGATAAATCACAACTGATTAAATATGTTAAATCAATGTTAGTCTCACATGACGTAGTGCTGATTAAAGGGTCCCGTGGTATGAAATTAGAAGAAGTTGTCGACGGACTAATTACTATGGATGTAAAATAAACAGTATACAATAACATGACATCTGAACGTCTAAAATGACAGAAGGATGTCATGTTTTTATGTGATTGATTAGAGTTGAGAATAAATGAAGTTGAAACGTCTTGATTTAGCTAAAAATCATGTGTAAGTCTCTATAACTATAAAGGATAATTTATTAAAATGATGTATTTTAAAAGTAAATTTAATGCAATATCGTTGTGATGAGTTGAGATTGGTTTATTGCGCATTTGGTTTACAGGTGTTAATATGGAGAAGTTGGAAAAATCATTATTGAGATAAATTATGAGAAAAAACATTCCAAAAAAGGAGAATGACTTTGCAAAATTTTACAAGCTTAGGTGTTTCAGAGAGAACAGCTGAAACATTAGAGTCGATGGGATTTACGGAACCTACACCGATACAAAAGGATAGCATTCCATCCGCTCTTAAAAATTTAGATATTTTGGGCCAAGCACAAACTGGTACAGGAAAAACAGGTGCTTTTGGTATCCCATTAATAGAAAAAGTAGTGGGCCAAGAAGGCGTGCGCGCACTTATTTTGGCACCAACACGTGAACTTGCAATGCAAGTAGCAGAACAATTACGTGAATTCAGTCGCGGACAAAAAGTACAAGTTGTGACGGTATTTGGCGGCATGCCAATCGATCGTCAAATTAAATCTTTAAAACGAGGGCCACAAATTGTTGTAGGTACACCTGGTCGTGTCATCGATCACTTGAATCGTCGTACGCTTAAAACACAAGATATTGAGACATTAATTTTAGATGAAGCAGATGAAATGATGAACATGGGCTTTATCGATGATATGCGTTACATTATGGATAAATTACCATCTGATAACCGTCAAACAATGCTTTTCTCGGCAACAATGCCTAGAGCAATTCAAGAACTTGTTCAAAAATTTATGAAATCGCCACAAATCATCAAGACAATGAACAACGAATTGTCGGACCCTCAAATTGATGAATACTACACAATCGTGAAGGAACTTGAAAAATTTGATACATTCACGAATTTCTTAGATGTACACCAACCAGAACTTGCCATCGTATTTGGTCGTACGAAACGTCGTGTGGATGAATTAACAAGTGCACTTTTATCTAAAGGATATAAAGCAGAAGGACTACACGGAGATATTACACAAGCGAAACGTTTAGAAGTTTTGAAAAAATTCAAAAATGATCAAATCGATATTTTAGTGGCTACAGATGTTGCTGCACGTGGTTTAGACATTTCAGGTGTCAGCCATGTTTATAACTTCGACATTCCACAAGATACTGAAAGTTATACACATCGTATCGGTCGTACAGGCCGCGCAGGAAAACAAGGTATGGCTGTTACATTTGTAAACCCTATTGAAATGGACTACATTCGCCAAATTGAACAAGCCAATCGTCGACAAATGAGTGCATTACGTCCACCGCATCGTAAAGAAGTGTTACGTGCACGTGAAGAAGAAATTAAGTCTAAAGTGGAAAATTGGATGGCAGCGACGAAAGAACCGCGCGTTGAAAGCATTGCCCACCAATTACTTGAAGTTTACGATCATTCTGATTTGGTAACTGCACTTTTACAAGAACTTGTAGAGTCAAATGATGAAGTTGAAGTACAACTAACATTTGAAAAACCACTTGCTCGTAAAAACCGTCAACCTAAAGGTAATCGTAAAGGCGGCGGCGGCAAACGTCATGCGAAATCAAGACGTAGTAACAAATCAGGTTTCAACAAAAAAGGAAATGCACATAAAGATAAACGAGAATCTAAAGTGAAAAAAGGGCGTACATTCGCTGATCACCAAAAATAATGTGTGCTTAAATTTCTCCTAACTTGAATCCATTCAATTGTTAAAGATAGCATTAATTTATATAACGAGTGGCTGAGACGAATAGATGTCTCAGCCATTTTTGTTTTTTATTAAGAAGGAAGAATGTTTGAGTGATTTATTGTTCGATTTACACTTTTAACATGCCGAGTAATAATGCTGCTTTAGTAGATTTATACGATAAATATTCACTGCAATTTAAATATTAACGTATGCTATAATCATAATAATATTTGAAAAAGGGGAAATGTATGTTGAAAGCATTGATGCTAAAACCTTCTAAAACTACACTAGTTTATAACATTATAAGCAATGTCCTTCAAATGGTATACGAGATTTGTATTTTATCTATACTGCTGTATTTAGCGTACTTATTTACATGGCATATATTATGGGTATATGTCATCATCATATGCTTAATTTTAAATATAATCATGCGTACAGTTTATCCAATCATTTCTTTCCATTTTTATACATATCGCATACAAAATACAGTTATCGAAATTCACAAAAATGTGTGGTTTCAACACTATCAAGCCATTAAAGTGGAGCGGATTCAATTTATAGAAAGTGTTGCCAATCCTTTAGCGAGATTTTACAAACTAAAAAAATTAAAAATTACAACGGCTGGTCATGAGATTGCATTACCTTATTTAACTGAGACTCAAACGAATGATATAGCGAATTTTTGTATGACTGTTTTAGAAAGGGGGGAGGATGATGTATAATCCTCAAAAATTACATCCCATTTCATATATCACCGGTTTAATAGAGGCTATAAAACAAAATATTTTTGTTTTTATTATTTTTATTTTCTTTCAACTTAAAAGTTTTAATTGGTACGATATTTGGAGTTATGTTGTACCGGGTATCATTTTTTCTTTCTTTTTAATTAGTTTTTGTATAAACATTGTGCGGGTATATAAAACGCGCTATTGGATTGAAGACGGTTATTTTATTGTCACGACAGGTGTTTTTAATTTGGAACGAAAGGAATTACACATCAAACGGATTCAGTCCGTCGATGCAAATCAATCCGTTGTCAATCGAATTATTGGTGGAGTGAATTTACAGCTCAAAACCCCTAGCGACAGTATTGAATTGGATACAATCACAAAACAACAAAGTGAACGTATACGTGAAGAAGTCGAAAAAGTAAAAGGGCAATTCTCTAAAATAGTTCAAAATCAAGATGATAAAGGAGAACCGGTATACACAGAACAACGTGAGGAAGATGTCCTTTATACATTATCAAATAAAAATTTATTGTATATGGCTATGACGAGTGGTGCAATTCTTGTGACTTTAGCAACAGTAGCCCCCATAATTGGTACATTCCAAAATGTCATTAACTGGAAATGGTTGTTTGGAAGTGTGAATCATGTGTTTAGCCACCAAGTTTATGCTGTAATGATTGGTGCGAGTGCTATTATCGTTTTAAGCTATATTATCGGTGTGATAATCACGATGATTAAATTTTATGGGTTTACGCTACATCGCCGTGATGATTATTTACATATAAAATTTGGATTGCTCAATATTCGACGCATGACAATTCCTATTACGCGAGTTCAAGCAGTGGTAGAAGATCGTTCTTTTATAAGAACATTTTTGGGTTATACGGCATATGCATTTATTATTACGAGCGATCATACTCACAAAGAGGATGAACATTCAAATGGTAAAGTGATGATTTTACCATTTATTGAACATCGATTAGCACAACAAATCATTTCAGATATAACACCACACCTTCAATTTAATCATGTCACAACTGGTTTGCCATGGAGGGGCTTTCATCGCCGTTTTTGGATAGTTAGTGTATGTCTTATGTTTGGTGCAATGCTTGGTCATGTCTACTATAGTCCATGGGTTTGGTTACCTACAATGATAATTGTGGGGTATTTAATCCTTCATAGTTATATAGCGATTCGTGCCTCCGGTGTCGTAATCCATGACGCTCAAATGGCTATAAAGCAAGTGAGAATGTTTGGTTATCGCACTTCATATTTTAAACGTGAAAAGGTGATTGGTTACCATCAAAATGCGCATCCGTTGATGCAAAAAGCAAACTTGAGTCATTTTTCGTTTTTACTAGCTAAAGGGGATACGAACGAGGCGATTGGCTTGCATTTTCAGGATATAAAGGCAGTCACAAATTATCGTAGGTGGTATATTAACGGGGGTGAACATGATGAAAACAATGCATAAACTAGGCTTACGTGTGCTGTATATAAGAGGCATACTATATACGTGTCTGGGCATGCTTTTTGCGATAGGCTTCACATTGAGCGCATATTTTTTAGAATGGAAGGCGTTCAAAGTTGTACTGGCAGTAAGCATTGGGATTACCATATTTTTAGCATTGTATTTTATAATTGTGGCGCCACGCTATCGTTATACAATATTTAAATATCAATATGACGCACGTAAAATATTTATTCAAAAAGGATTGTTTTTTATCAAACAAACGCGCGTGCCACTTTATCGCATTCAAAATGTTGAAATAGAGGAAGGATGGTTGATGCGTCGATATCATCTTGCGAATATTTTAATGTATACGGCCGGGGGATTAGTTTCTGTTAAACTCATTCATAAAAATGAAGCACAAAAATTAAATGCTTTTATTAGACAACATGGTATGATTGAGAAGAATGATTCAAATAGCGAGACTATATTTGAACATAAGGAGAATGAACCTATATAACTTGATGTATAGTCATTCTAAAGCCCAATGATAATAAATAAGAGATTTGAGAAAATGAGGAAAAATGATGATATATGGTATCGGTGTAGATTTGGTGGAAATAAACCGTATTAAAGAAGTATTGAAACGTCAAGCGCGTTTTCCAGAGCGTATTTTATCAGAACAAGAGTTAGAACGTTATAATAATTTTAAAATGGAAAAACGGCAGCTTGAATTTCTTGCAGGGCGCTTTGCATGTAAAGAAGCGATGAGTAAAGCTTTAGGCACAGGTCTCGGTGAAAGCATAGCATTTAAAGACATTCATTGTGATAATGATCAACATGGTAAACCGATAATGTCTTATAAAGATTTTACTGTTCATGTGTCTATATCTCATACTGAACATTATGCAATGAGTCAAGTCATTATAGAGCAATAAGCGTTTAAGAAGCGGCCGCGCTTGAGTTGGTCAGGTTTAATACGGGCTTTAAGTCTAGCTTTATTTATATGAGAGATTGATTTTAGGAAGGTGACAATTGTGTCAGATAAATATTTTCGTTCAACGGAAGTAACCATTGATTTAGATGCGATAACAGACAATTATCATACGTTAGTTAAATTACAGCCGAACAAATTAATAATGCCAGTAGTTAAGGCGAATGCATATGGATTAGGTAGTATTCAAATTGCTACGCATCTACGTAATTTAGGCGCTGAATTTTTTTGTGTTGCTACGCTAGATGAAGCGATTGAATTGAGAATGCACGGCATTAAGGAAAAAATATTAATTTTATCTAGTGTACCACCGCATGCGATAAATAAAGCAATTCAACATCGTGTTGCTATAGGTGTACCTTCAAAAGAATGGCTTGAACAGGCTATTTCATATATTGATGAAGAAGCTACAAAAAATGTATGGATGCATATTAAATTAGATACTGGGATGAATCGTTTAGGTATTAAAGATAAAGAAACGTATCATGAAGTGATTGATCTTATTGCGCAGCATCCTAATTTAAAATTTGAAGGTGTGTTCTCACATTTTTCATCTGCGGATGAAGATAATGATACATCTAAATTACAATACGAGCGATTTAAAGCATTAGTCGAAAGTACGCAACGGCCACCCTACGTACATATACAAAATTCTGCTGGGGCCTTAAGGTTCGACCCATCTATTTGTAATGCTTTTCGTCCAGGAATCGCACTTTATGGTTATTTTCCTTCAACGTTTATCAAAGAGAAAGTCACGGCAAAATTAAAACCGGCGTTGCTATGGACAACAGCGGTGACACAGGTGAAAACTTTAGAACCTGGAGAATCTGTAGGTTATGGTGAAACTTTTACGGCTGATCAACCGATGACGATTGCATTATTACCAGTAGGATATGCAGATGGATATTTACGTAGCATGCAAGGTGGCTATGTGAAGGTTAATGGTCAACAATGTGAAGTCGTAGGACGTGTAAGCATGGATCAAACTGCAATTCATGTTCCAAAAACGACTGAGCCAGGTGATCAAGTTATACTCATTGAGCCTGTTGTACATTCACCACAATCGGCTGAAGCACTTGCTGTACAACAAAATACAATAAATTATGAAGTTTTATGCAATTTGAGTAGACGTGTCGCAAGAATATACAAAACACAACAATTGTGTGAAATATCCAACGAATTACTAAAATAGTATGGTTATTATAAAGGATTTTTGATATTATAAAATGGAATCAAGGAAATGATATCTGTTTTTTCGATATGGAGGTCCTACTTATGTCAGCATTCTATCAAACAAGAGGTAAAAGCTTAGAACAATTGTTAAAAGAAGGGTATGTTCAGATGGCAGATTTAAATCTCTCCCTAGCAACAGAAGCATACTCCGTTGAATGTGAAGCTTGTGATTGTAATGAATCACACTTACTTTCTAACAATAAGGATGACTAAATGAAACGTGGCGACGTTTATTTAGCAGATTTATCGCCAGTACAAGGGTCGGAACAAGGGGGAGTCAGACCTGTCGTTATCATTCAAAATGATACTGGCAACAAGTATAGTCCAACTGTTATTGTTGCTGCAATTACTGGACGAATTAATAAAGCTAAAATTCCAACACATGTTGAAATTGAAAAACATAAGTATAAGCTCGATAAAGACTCTGTTATCTTATTAGAACAAATAAGGACAGTTGATAAGAAGAGGCTTAAAGAAAAGTTGACCTATCTTTCGGATAAAAAAATGAAAGAAGTAAACGCAGCACTTGGAATTAGTCTAGGATTGCACATGAACCAACATAAATAGGCTTTAGGATTTATTTTCCTAAAGCCTTTTACCATGTGATAAAAGGGGGAAAGTCCATTTGACGCATCAAAACGAAGTGCGCTACTTTGATTTAGTAGATGCATTTACAAAAGATAAAAATAAAAGCCAAACACTTCAAACGGCACAGAGTTATGCGGACCATATTACAGGGAAAGGTGTTACACCAGAAGATATTGTCCGAATGCATAAAAAATATGCGGAAGAACATCAACTCACACATGCGCAACTTGTAGATAGTATGGATGTATTAGAAAAAGTGATATCAAGTTTTGGTTTCAATTATACAGATTATAAAAATTTAATTGATCGAATGGAAATTCATGATAAAGAATTAGATGTAGCATCTCGCCTTCAACAGACGATGTTAAAAACAGAAATCCCTCAGTTTGATAGTATTCAGATTGGCGTGATATCTGTAGCAGCACAACGTGTGAGTGGGGATTATTTTAACTTAATTGACCATAAAGACGGAACAATGAGTTTTGCTGTTGCTGACGTTATTGGAAAAGGTATCCCCGCTGCATTGGCGATGAGTATGATTAAATTTGGTATGGATTCATATGGACATTCTCAGTTGCCAAATGATGGATTGAAACGATTGAATCGTGTAGTTGAAAAAAATGTTAACCAAAATATGTTCATTACGATGTTTTATGGTTTATACGAAGAGATGAACCACATTTTATATTGTAGTTCAGCTGGACATGAACCAGGCTATATTTTTCGTGCAGAAAAAAATGAATTTGAAGAAATCGATGTGAGAGGTCGTATTTTAGGAGTGAGTTCACATATCCGATATGACCAAAAAGAAATAAAAATAAACATCAATGATTTAATCATTATATTCACAGATGGTGTTACAGAAATTCGTCATGAAGATGGGGATTTTATTAATAAAGATAAACTTCTTGAATTTATTAAAGGCTATAAGGAATTACATCCTCAAGACATAGTTCAACTATTATATGAAAAGTTGTTGCGCCTACATAAAGAAGGCAAACGAGACGATTTAACAATATTAATTATTAAAAGAGTCAATTAATTTCTATAAATTTAGATTAAAGCAACATAGAAGTGGGTAAAATCCCGTAGTAGAGTATATTTGTAGGAGTGTAAACAATAATGAACCTTAATATAGAATCACAAAAACACGAACAACATTATGATATCGCAGTGAGTGGAGAGCTGGATGTAGCAACTGTACCTGAATTAGAAAAAGTTTTAGTACCGATTAGACAAGCGGGCACGCATGACATTCATGTGAATTTAGAAAACCTATCTTATATGGATTCAACAGGTCTAGGTCTCTTTGTAGGCACATTAAAGTCTTTAAATCAAAATAATAAAGAATTATATATTCTAGGTGTCAATGACCGTATTAAAAGATTATTTGAAATTACGGGATTAAATGACTTAATGCATGTGAATGAAGGGACGGAGGTCGAATAACTATGCCACATAATAATGATTTTATTGAAATGAGACTTCCAGCATCAGCGGAATATGTGAGCTTGATTCGATTGACATTGTCAGGTGTTTTTACTCAAGCTGGTGCGTCATATGATGATATTGAGGATGCTAAAATTGCTGTGAGTGAAGCAGTTACTAATGCGGTTAAACATGCATATAAAGATAAAAAGGAAAAAGGCTATATCAATATTGGATTTGAAAAATGTGATACACATATTAAAATTATTGTGTCGGATCAAGGTGAAAGTTTTAATTATCAAGAGACGAAACAACAACTTGGACCCTATAAAGAAAACGAAAACATCGATTTCTTACGTGAAGGCGGTTTAGGATTATTCTTAATTGAGTCGTTAATGGATGAAGTTACAGTAGACAAAGAAACAGGTGTAACGATCAGTATGATTAAGTATATCAAAAAAGAGCAGGTGCGAAACAATGACGAAAGAGTCGAAATCAGCTAATTCTGTTTCACCTGAACAAATCAACGACTGGATTAAGCAACATCAAGAGCACCAAGATGAAGTTGCTCAAGAAAAACTTGTCATGCATTATGAAAAACTCATCGAATCTTTAGCATATAAGTATTCTAAAGGACAATCTCATCATGAAGATCTAGTACAAGTTGGTATGGTGGGACTGATTGGTGCAATCAATCGATTTGATTTATCATTTGATCGTAAATTTGAAGCATTTTTAGTTCCTACAGTGATTGGTGAAATTAAAAGGTATTTACGTGACAAAACGTGGAGTGTACATGTACCACGGCGCATTAAAGAAATTGGTCCTAGAATTAAAAAAATCAACGATGAACTTACAAATGAACTTGAACGCTCACCTTCCATTTCTGAAATTGCTGAACGATTAGAAGTGACAGAAGAAGAGGTTTTAGAAGCTATGGAAATGGGACAAAGTTATAACGCATTAAGTGTCGACCATTCGATTGAAGCGGATAAAGATGGCTCAACTGTAACGTTGTTAGACATTATGGGGAGCCAAGATGATAATTATGACTTAACTGAAAAACGAATGATTTTAGAGCGTATTATTCCTATTCTTTCAGATCGAGAACGGGAAATTATCCAATGTACATTTATAGATGGATTAAGTCAAAAAGAGACAGGGGAACGTATTGGTTTAAGCCAAATGCATGTCTCTAGACTTCAACGGACTGCTATAAAAAAACTGCAAGAGGCAGCAATGAAATAAAATCGTTTAAATTTGAATTGATACATCATATCTCAATTTAAAGTTGAAGTAGTGATGGAATATTTTAAAATAAGAGTGAATTTCAAAATGGCGATTTACAGCGAACAAGAATGAGCTGAGGCAATGAGATGTCTCAGCTTATTCTATTTTTACGAGCATCGTTATAAATCTTTTAACAACAATGTTAAAATAGTACAGTAATTATAAAGAAAGTGGTGAACACCTTGGCAAATACATTGGTTCAAGCGATACATAATGAATATCAATTTTCTATAAAACAAATCGAAGCGGTGTTAAAGCTTTTAGAAGAAAAGAATACCGTTCCATTTATTGCACGTTATCGTAAAGAAATGACGGATGGTTTAGATGAAGTAGAAATTAAAAAAATTGCAGATGAATTTCACTATATGCAAAATCTTCAAAAACGTAAAGATGAAGTCATACACAATATTGAACAACAAGGTTTGTTAACTGAGGGATTGAAACAGGACATTTTAAAACAAACTAAGCTCCAACGTGTTGAAGATTTATATCGTCCTTTTAAACAAAAGAAAAAAACGAGAGCCACAGAAGCGAAACGAAAAGGACTCGCACCCTTAGCGGATTGGATTTATGCGCAAAATGAGACAACGCCTATTGAAAAAAAAGCACAAAATTATGTTAATGAAGAAGTTTTAACAATAGAAGAAGCAATTTTAGGAGCACAAGATATCATTGCAGAACACATCGCAGATCAACCTAAATATCGTCAACGTATTTTAAAAGATACTTGCCATCATGGTATGATCGTTACTACAAAAAAGAAAAATGCAGATGATGTAAATGAAACGTATGCCATGTATTATGATTATTCG
This sequence comes from Staphylococcus hyicus, assembly GCF_000816085.1. Classification (NCBI taxonomy): domain Bacteria; kingdom Bacillati; phylum Bacillota; class Bacilli; order Caryophanales; family Staphylococcaceae; genus Staphylococcus; species Staphylococcus hyicus. The sequence goes on from NZ_CP008747.1 coordinate 844,287, forward strand.
GAACCATTAAAGCGTTTAGCGAATCATAGAATTTTAGCAATGAATCGTGGAGAAAAAGAAAAAATATTATCGATTAAAATTGAAGTTGATAAAGCGTTATTGCTACAGTACATCAAACGCGCAGAAATAAAGGCAAATCATGCATTATCACACGTAGTGTTAAATGCAATTGATGATGCAATGAAACGTTTAATTTTTCCTTCGATAGAACGTGAAATTCGTACTGATTTAACGACACGTGCGGAAGAAAGTGCAATTGAAGTTTTTAGTAAAAACCTTAAACAATTATTATTACAACCACCTTTAAAACAAAAACAAATTTTAGGTATTGACCCGGCTTATCGAACGGGATGTAAGCTTGCAGTAATAAGTCCTTTAGGTTCGTTTATTGCTAAATCTGTCATATACCCGCACCCACCCGTATCTAAATTGAAAGAAGCAGAACGCCTGTTTTTAGATATAGTTAATACGTACAATATAGATTTAATTGCAATTGGTAATGGTACAGCGAGTCGAGAAACAGAACAGTTCGTTGCGAATATGATTCAAACACATGATTTAAATGTACAATATATTATTGTTAATGAAGCAGGCGCATCTGTGTATTCAGCATCAGATATTGCGAGACAAGAATTCCCAGATTTTCAAGTAGAAGAACGCAGTGCTGTTTCCATTGCGCGACGCGTTCAAGATCCATTAAGCGAACTCGTTAAAATTGACCCGAAATCGATAGGTGTTGGACAATATCAACACGATGTGAATCAAAAGCAATTAGGAGAAGCGTTGGATTTTGTTGTTGAAACAGCAGTAAACCAAGTCGGTGTTAATGTGAATACAGCTTCAAGTACTTTATTACAACATGTAGCTGGATTATCTAAACCGATAGCAAATAATATCATTCAATATCGCGAAGAAAATGGGACAATCAAACATCATAAAGAAATAAAAAAAGTGAAACGTTTAGGAGCAAAAACATTTGAACAAAGTATAGGTTTCTTAAGGATTGTAGATGGGGATGAACCACTAGATAATACACCTATCCATCCAGAAAGTTATTCAGCTACTTATCAATTATTAGAAGAATTAAAGATTGATGTTACAACGCTTGGAAGCGCTGCGCATCTCGACACATTTAAAACGTTGGACATCCAAACTTATGCACATCAATTAAACATTGGCATACCAACTTTAGAAGATATTGTACAATCACTTATGGCTCCGCATCGTGATCCACGTGACAAATATGAAACACCTCAATTAAAATCAGATGTGCTATCTATTGAAGATTTATCTAGAGGTATGAAATTAAATGGCACAGTAAGAAATGTCGTTGATTTTGGTGCATTTATAGATGTAGGCGTAAAACAAGATGGCTTGGTTCATATTTCAAAGTTGGCAAAACGTTTTGTAAAACACCCCATGGATGTTGTAAGTGTCGGTGATATTGTAGAAGTGTGGGTAGATGGGATTGATCAACATAAAGGAAAAGTCTCATTAACAATGATTGATCCAAATGGATAACCAATATTTGCAAGTGCGTGCAGAATATATTGCTAAAAAATATTTTGGGCGTTCGTTTCGTCATCAAATTTATTTTAATGAACGATTGCGCACAACAGGTGGCCGCTATCTACTAAACACACATCACATTGAAATCAATCCTAAACAATATGAACATTTTGGAGAAAAAGCCATTGATAACATTATTAAACATGAGCTTTGCCATTATTTCTTACATTTAGATGGTAAAGGGTATCAACATAAAGATGCAGATTTTAAATTGTTAAGTCAACAGGTATGTGCGCCAAGGTACTGTACACCAACACTTTCATATCGCCAGCGCGCGAATTATGAATATACATGTATAAAGTGTCATCAAAAGTTTCTTCGGATTCGCAAGGTGAATATTAAAAAAATGAGATGTGGTCAATGTGGCGGTGAATTAAAAATGATTTCTCGCTTATAATAAAGTAAGGTTGTTATCTTATAAATATGATTAAAAGGATAAAGATTCTATTAAAGACGAATTTTTATCCTTTTTCACATTGGAAATAATATTGACTTTAAATGCTATGCTACGTATAATAATACAGGTCGTCACATAAATTGCAATTAATTATAAAAAGAGTATTGACTTAAGGACGAAAATGATTTATGCTTTAATACGTTGCAAAAAAGTTAATCGTGTTTTACGAATGTTAAAAATTTGTTAAAAAAGTGTTGACTTTAGCTAATGAGGATAGTAAAATAAATCTTGTCGAAAAAATCAAAGATTTTTACCGAGCGGTCGTGGCGGAACGGCAGACGCGCTAGGTTGAGGGCCTAGTGGGAGTATTCCCGTGGAGGTTCAAATCCTCTCGGCCGCATCAACCTAAAATTATTTGCGGGTGTAGTTTAATGGCAAAACCTCAGCCTTCCAAGCTGATGTTGTGGGTTCGATTCCCATCACCCGCTCCATTATTAATCATGAACATTGAAAACTGAATGACAATATGTCAACGTTAATTCCAATAATTTTGAGTACGTAACGTACTTTCAAGAGTGATTGGCTTAACCAATCAACGAGCTATATCAAGCTTACTTCTTTTATGGAGAGTTTGATCCTGGCTCAGGATGAACACTGGCGGCGTGCCTAATACATGCAAGTCGAGCGAACAGATGAGGAGCTTGCTCCTTTGACGTTAGCGGCGGACGGGTGAGTAACACGTGGGTAACCTACCTATAAGACTGGAATAACTCCGGGAAACCGGGGCTAATGCCGGATAACATGTTGAACCGCATGGTTCAACAGTGAAAGACGGTCTTGCTGTCACTTATAGATGGACCCGCGCCGTATTAGCTAGTTGGTAAGGTAACGGCTTACCAAGGCGACGATACGTAGCCGACCTGAGAGGGTGATCGGCCACACTGGAACTGAGACACGGTCCAGACTCCTACGGGAGGCAGCAGTAGGGAATCTTCCGCAATGGGCGAAAGCCTGACGGAGCAACGCCGCGTGAGTGATGAAGGTCTTCGGATCGTAAAGCTCTGTTGTTAGGGAAGAACATATGTGTAAGTAACTGTGCACATCTTGACGGTACCTAACCAGAAAGCCACGGCTAACTACGTGCCAGCAGCCGCGGTAATACGTAGGTGGCAAGCGTTATCCGGAATTATTGGGCGTAAAGCGCGCGTAGGCGGTTTTTTAAGTCTGATGTGAAAGCCCACGGCTCAACCGTGGAGGGTCATTGGAAACTGGAAAACTTGAGTGCAGAAGAGGAAAGTGGAATTCCATGTGTAGCGGTGAAATGCGCAGAGATATGGAGGAACACCAGTGGCGAAGGCGGCTTTCTGGTCTGTAACTGACGCTGAGGTGCGAAAGCGTGGGGATCAAACAGGATTAGATACCCTGGTAGTCCACGCCGTAAACGATGAGTGCTAAGTGTTAGGGGGTTTCCGCCCCTTAGTGCTGCAGCTAACGCATTAAGCACTCCGCCTGGGGAGTACGGTCGCAAGACTGAAACTCAAAGGAATTGACGGGGACCCGCACAAGCGGTGGAGCATGTGGTTTAATTCGAAGCAACGCGAAGAACCTTACCAAATCTTGACATCTTTTGATCGCTCTAGAGATAGAGTTTTCCTCTTCGGAGGACAAAATGACAGGTGGTGCATGGTTGTCGTCAGCTCGTGTCGTGAGATGTTGGGTTAAGTCCCGCAACGAGCGCAACCCTTAAGCTTAGTTGCCATCATTAAGTTGGGCACTCTAAGTTGACTGCCGGTGACAAACCGGAGGAAGGTGGGGATGACGTCAAATCATCATGCCCCTTATGATTTGGGCTACACACGTGCTACAATGGACAATACAAAGGGCAGCAAAACCGCGAGGTCAAGCAAATCCCATAAAGTTGTTCTCAGTTCGGATTGTAGTCTGCAACTCGACTACATGAAGCTGGAATCGCTAGTAATCGTAGATCAGCATGCTACGGTGAATACGTTCCCGGGTCTTGTACACACCGCCCGTCACACCACGAGAGTTTGTAACACCCGAAGCCGGTGGAGTAACCATTTTGGAGCTAGCCGTCGAAGGTGGGACAAATGATTGGGGTGAAGTCGTAACAAGGTAGCCGTATCGGAAGGTGCGGCTGGATCACCTCCTTTCTAAGGATAATATACGGAATATCGCCTTAGGCGATACGGAATAACGAAGACATATTGTATTCAGTTTTGAATGCTCATTTTGAGGATTCAACATTGTACATTGAAAACTAGATAAGTAAGTATAGATTTTACCAAGCAAAACCGAGTGACAAGCGAAAAGCTTGAAACAAAAAATTATCGCTAGTCGTCGACAGACGACTCACAATAATTAATAACTGGTGGATGGTAAGTAGTGCATATGTTATAGATACGATAAACGTGAATTGAAAGCGTTTGTCAGTCTATGAATCACAAACAAGAGCGAAGGCGCTTACTTTTGTAAGTAACTGAGCGATTTGTGCCGTGATGAAGCAGAATGCGAACGCTTATCAACACGTTTAGATTAAGTTATTAAGGGCGCACGGTGGATGCCTTGGCACTAGAAGCCGATGAAGGACGTTACTAACGACGATATGCTTTGGGGAGCTGTAAGTAAGCTGTGATCCAGAGATTTCCGAATGGGGGAACCCAGCACGAGTTATGTCGTGTTATCCGCATGTGAATACATAGCATGTGAGAAGGTAGACCCGGAGAACTGAAACATCTTAGTACCCGGAGGAAGAGAAAGAAAAATCGATTCCCTGAGTAGCGGCGAGCGAAACGGGAAGAGCCCAAACCAACAAGCTTGCTTGTTGGGGTTGTAGGACACTCTGTACGGAGTTACAAAGGAATATGTTAGACGAATAACCTGGAAAGGTTAATCATAGAAGGTAATAATCCTGTAGTCGAAAACGTATACCCTCCTGAGTGGATCCTGAGTACGGCGGAGCACGTGAAATTCCGTCGGAATCTGGGAGGACCATCTCCCAAGGCTAAATACTCTCTAGTGACCGATAGTGAACCAGTACCGTGAGGGAAAGGTGAAAAGTACCCCGGAAGGGGAGTGAAAGAGAACTTGAAACCGTGTGCTTACAAGTAGTCAGAGCCCGTTAATGGGTGATGGCGTGCCTTTTGTAGAATGAACCGGCGAGTTACGATCTGATGCAAGGTTAAGCAGAAAATGTGGAGCCGTAGCGAAAGCGAGTCTGAATAGGGCGAATGAGTATTTGGTCGTAGACCCGAAACCAGGTGATCTACCCTTGGTCAGGTTGAAGTTCAGGTAACACTGAATGGAGGACCGAACCGACTTACGTTGAAAAGTGAGCGGATGAACTGAGGGTAGCGGAGAAATTCCAATCGAACTTGGAGATAGCTGGTTCTCTCCGAAATAGCTTTAGGGCTAGCCTCAAGTGATGATTATTGGAGGTAGAGCACTGTTTGGACGAGGGGCCCCTCTCGGGTTACCGAATTCAGACAAACTCCGAATGCCAAATAATTTAACTTGGGAGTCAGAACATGGGTGATAAGGTCCGTGTTCGAAAGGGAAACAGCCCAGACCACCAGCTAAGGTCCCAAAATATATGTTAAGTGGAAAAGGATGTGGCGTTGCCCAGACAACTAGGATGTTGGCTTAGAAGCAGCCATCATTTAAAGAGTGCGTAATAGCTCACTAGTCGAGTGACACTGCGCCGAAAATGTACCGGGGCTAAACATATTACCGAAGCTGTGGATTGTCCTTTAGGACAATGGTAGGAGAGCGTTCTAAGGGCGTTGAAGCATGATCGCAAGGACATGTGGAGCGCTTAGAAGTGAGAATGCCGGTGTGAGTAGCGAAAGACGGGTGAGAATCCCGTCCACCGATTGACTAAGGTTTCCAGAGGAAGGCTCGTCCGCTCTGGGTTAGTCGGGTCCTAAGCTGAGGCCGACAGGCGTAGGCGATGGATAACAGGTTGATATTCCTGTACCACCATGATTCGTTTTAAGCGATGGGGGGACGCAGTAGGATAGGCGAAGCGTGCTGTTGGAGTGCACGTCTAAGCAGTAAGACTGAGTGTTAGGCAAATCCGGCACTCATTAAGGTCAAGCTGTGATGGGGAGAAGAAACATGTTTTCTTCGAGTCGTTGATTTCACACTGCCAAGAAAAGCCTCTAGCTAGAAGATTGGTGCCCGTACCGCAAACCGACACAGGTAGTCAAGATGAGAATTCTAAGGTGAGCGAGCGAACTCTCGTTAAGGAACTCGGCAAAATGACCCCGTAACTTCGGGAGAAGGGGTGCTCTTTGAGGTTCACGCTTCGAAGAGCCGCAGTGAATAGGCCCAAGCGACTGTTTATCAAAAACACAGGTCTCTGCTAAACCGTAAGGTGACGTATAGGGGCTGACGCCTGCCCGGTGCTGGAAGGTTAAGAGGAGTGGTTAGCATTAGCGAAGCTACGAATCGAAGCCCCAGTAAACGGCGGCCGTAACTATAACGGTCCTAAGGTAGCGAAATTCCTTGTCGGGTAAGTTCCGACCCGCACGAAAGGCGTAACGATTTGGGCACTGTCTCAACGAGAGACTCGGTGAAATCATAGTACCGGTGAAGATGCCGGTTACCCGCGACAGGACGGAAAGACCCCGTGGAGCTTTACTGTAGCCTGATATTGAAATTCGGTACAGTTTGTACAGGATAGGTAGGAGCCTTAGAAGCGTGAGCGCTAGCTTACGTGGAGGCATTGGTGGGATACTACCCTAATTGTATTGGATTTCTAACCCGCAACTCTTATCGAGTTGGGAGACAGTGTCAGGCGGGCAGTTTGACTGGGGCGGTCGCCTCCTAAAGAGTAACGGAGGCGCTCAAAGGTTCCCTCAGAATGGTTGGAAATCATTCATAGAGTGTAAAGGCATAAGGGAGCTTGACTGCGAGACCTACAAGTCGAGCAGGGTCGAAAGACGGACTTAGTGATCCGGTGGTTCCGCATGGAAGGGCCATCGCTCAACGGATAAAAGCTACCCCGGGGATAACAGGCTTATCTCCCCCAAGAGTTCACATCGACGGGGAGGTTTGGCACCTCGATGTCGGCTCATCGCATCCTGGGGCTGTAGTCGGTCCCAAGGGTTGGGCTGTTCGCCCATTAAAGCGGTACGCGAGCTGGGTTCAGAACGTCGTGAGACAGTTCGGTCCCTATCCGTCGTGGGCGTAGGAAATTTGAGAGGAGCTGTCCTTAGTACGAGAGGACCGGGATGGACATACCTCTGGTGTACCAGTTGTCGTGCCAACGGCATAGCTGGGTAGCTATGTATGGACGGGATAAGTGCTGAAAGCATCTAAGCATGAAGCCCCCCTCAAGATGAGATTTCCCAACTTCGGTTATAAGATCCCTCAAAGATGATGAGGTTAATAGGTTCGAGGTGGAAGCGTAGCGATACGTGGAGCTGACGAATACTAATCGATCGAAGACTTAATCAATTTAGTTCATAAGGTGATGCTTGTGAAACAATACTTACTATCTAGTTTTGAATGTATAATCATTCATTTTACGAAGTGACATGTTCGAATACGAACGTTTAACACACCGTATTTTACGAAGTGAAAACGTTTGACACGAAGTAAAACATTGTTTGGTGACAATAGCAAAGAGGCCACACCTGTTCCCATGCCGAACACAGAAGTTAAGCTCTTTAGCGCCGATGGTAGTCGGACTTACGTTCCGCGAGAGTAGGACGTTGCCAAGCAAATGAACCCCAAGTACAATATGTGCTTGGGGTTTTTTGTATTCCTATTAAATAAGCAATGAATAGAGCATTTTGTTTTCGTTGATATACATATTCTTCGGATCAAAGCGATGTATGCGGTGTTTCAATGTTTCTAAATCTTCATGATTTTTTAATTGTATGCCAATAATTACTGTTCCTGTATTTTGTGATGCTTTTTTAAGATATTCAAACTTAGTAATGTCATCATTTGGTCCTAAGACGTGATTGACAAATTGTTTTAATGCACCTGGTCGTTGAGGAAAATTTAAAATAAAATAGTGTTTCATTTCTTCGTAAAGTAATGAACGTTCTTCGATTTCTTTCATACGATTGATATCATTATTACCACCACTAATAATACATACGACAGTTTTATCTTTGATTTGTGATTGATAGTGCTCTAATGCACTAACGCTAAGCGCGCCTGCAGGTTCAGCTACGATTGCTTGTTTAGAATACATATCTAAAATTGTTGAACAAACTGCCCCTTCATCAACCTGTATGTAGTCATCAATCATAGTTTTGCAAATATTGAACGTTAAATTGCCTACAGTAGCAACGGATGCGCCATCTACAAATTTGTCGATATTTTCAAGACTAATGATGCGATTTTGTGATACGGACTGAAACATACTGCTTGCGCCAAGTGGTTCTACACCAATGCATTGTGTAAAAGGTGAATGTGATTTGAAATATGTTGAAACACCTGACATTAATCCACCACCGCCAATGGCACCAAATACATAATCAAATTGTATTTGAGCATCATTGGCTTGTGTCAAAATTTCTTTTGCCACTGTTCCTTGACCAGCAATCGTATACATGTTATCAAAAGGGTCGATAAAGGTCATTTGATGATTTTTAGTGTATATTAATGCTTCTTTTAAGCAATCATCAAATGTATCTCCAATCAATTTAATTTCAACATTGGCATCCCCAAAAAATTTGACTTGATTGATTTTTTGATTTGGTGTCGTCACAGGCATAAATATTACTGCATTTAAATTAAGTTGGCGTGCAGTATACGCAACACCTTGCGCATGATTACCTGCGCTTGCACATGTAATACCTTGTGATTTTTGTTCGGATGATAATACGGATATCGCATTATAGGCACCACGCAATTTAAATGAACGCACCCACTGTAGGTCTTCTCGTTTTAAATAGACATGGCATTGATATTTTAAAGATAAATAATGATCATATTCAAGAGGGGTCGTTTTAACGGTCTCTTTTAACCGTAAATATGCATCATCAATTTCATTAATATTTAATGTTGGTGTTGTGACAGTCATTCTGTTCACTCCTTTAATTTACCGCGTTCATAAGCTTCTATTTCTTTTTCAAAAGCGAGTGTCATCCCTATATCGTCTAAACCATTGATAAATTTGTGTTTCCATCTTTCTTCAATGTCAAAAGTGACGATATCATCTTTGACAATAATTCGTTGCCTTGGAAGATCAATTGTGATTTTTTTTGCAGCAACTATTTTTTGCCTTGTATCATCGTCAAGGCGTATAGGTAACAAGGCATTTTTAGTGCAATTCATATAAAATATGTCACTGAAGCTTTTAGCAATGATGACTTGAAAACCATAATCTTTTAGCGCCCAAGCAGCGTGTTCACGACTTGAGCCACACCCAAAATTATCTCCTGTAACGAGAATCGTTGCCTTATTGTATGGAGCTTGATTTAAGATGAATTCCGGATTATCTTGGCCATTCTTTAAATAACGCCATTCATCAAAGAGAAAGGGGCCAAATCCACTTTTTGAGATTCGTTTCAGATGTACTTTTGGTATGATTTGATCCGTATCAATATTATCGTGAAATAAAGGAACGACAGTGCCTGTATAAGTGGTAAAGGGTTTAATCTTCATCATAATGTTTTCGCCACCTTTCTTACGTCAATAAAATGACCATGAATCGCTGCGACAGCTGCCATTGCAGGGGATACGAGGTGTGTTCGAGCCCCTTTACCTTGTCGACCTTCAAAATTACGATTACTCGTTGAGGCACAATGAACGCCATCAGGAACTTGGTCTGGATTCATACCTAGGCACATACTACATCCTGGTTCACGCCATTCAAAACCTGCTTCAATAAAAATACGATCTAATCCCATTGTTTCAGCTTCTTTTTTTACTTGTCTTGATCCTGGAACGACGATGGCTGTGATATTAGGGTGAACCTTTTGATTTTTAATGTATCGACTCGCTTCTATGAGATCAGATAAGCGGGCATTTGTACATGAACCTAAAAAGACATAACCTAGCGGAATATCTGAGGCACGTTGACCAGGCTTTAATCCCATGTAGCGATAAGCGCGCTCATCATTGATGTTTTTTATATCTGGAAACGCCGCTCCGACACTGACACCCATTTCAGGACTCGTTCCCCAAGTCACTTGAGGTTCTAAATGTGATACATCCATTTTAATGACTTTATCAAAAGAGGCATTTTCGTCACTATATAATGTTTGCCAGTGACTTAATTTTTTATCAAAATTTTCAACAAAGCGACGTCCTTTTAAATAGTCAAATGTGGTCGAATCGGGTTGAATCACACCATATTTAGCACCTGCTTCGATTGCCATATTACATAACGTCATTCTGCCTTCCATAGATAAGGACTTTACGGTGTTGCCAGTAAACTCTATAGCATACCCTGTACCAAAATCAACACCGTACTGATTAATTAAATAAAGGATAATGTCCTTCGCATAGACGCCTTTAGGTAACGAACCAGTGATTTCAATTTTTAAATTTTTGGGTTTAATTTGCCATAACGTTTGTGTCGCAAATACATGTTCTACTTCACTTGTGCCTATGCCAAAGGCAATTGCACCAAATGCGCCGTGTGTGGCCGTATGTGAATCTCCACATACAATTGTTTTTCCTGGTTGTGTCAAACCTAGCTCAGGCCCAACCATATGAACGATACCTTGTTCTTGTGAACCCATATCAAATAAAGTCACATCGAAATCTTTACAATTTTGTTGAAGTGCTTGTATTTGGTTTAGTGCGACATCGTCTTGAATATTATAAATATCTATTGTTGGTACGTTGTGGTCTAAAGTAGCATATGTCAAATCAGGACGGCGTAAGGACCTATTTTGAATACGTAATCCTTCAAAAGCTTGCGGTGAAGTGACTTCGTGAATAAGGTGTAAATCAATATATAGTAGTTGTGGCTCACCGGCATCACCTGTAATGACATGATGATGCCAAATTTTATCAAACAGTGTTTGTCCCATAATTACGCCTCCTTAATATACGTTTGAACATATTTAAAAATATCACTCGTTTTATAACGACCGCCTATATCTGGAGTAGTTAACTCATTAACTATAAGATGTTCGATACATGATTCAATGATTTTAGCGGCTTCGGGTAAGTTAAATGTTACTCTTAAACACATCGCAAGTGATAATAACATACCAAATGGATTGGCTTTATTTTGACCAGCAATATCGGGCGCAGATCCATGAATAGGTTCATATAAACTTACTCCATCATGTCCTCTGCTCAAAGAAGGGGAGAGACCTAGTGAACCAGGCAACATGGATGCTTCATCACTCAATACATCTCCAAATAAATTTTCCGTGACAATAATATCGAAATGTTGTGGATTTTGAAGCAGTTTCATGCTACAAGCATCTACAAGAAGATGTTCTAATTGAACCTCAGGATAGAATTGTGCAACTTCATTCATCGTTTGACGCCATAATTTACTACTTGCAAGTACATTTTCTTTATCAACAGAAGTGACGCGTTGTTTTCGTTTTTGTGCGAGTTTAAAAGCAACATGTGCGATATGTTCGATTTCAGATTTTGTATAAACTAGTGTATCCATAGCTGAGTCCGCTCGTAGTACTCTTGGTTCACCAAAGTATATGCCGCCTGTGAGTTCACGTACGATAATAAAATCAGTATTTGTCACGATTACTGCCTTTAATGGGGATAATTTAACCATTGATGGCGTCACTTTTGTGGGGCGTATATTACCAAATAATCTTAATGATTGTCGCAATTTCAATAATCCTTGTTCGGGTCTTTCTTGATGGTTTTGCCATTTAGGACCGCCTATAGCGCCTAACAAAATGGCATCCGCACGTTTACACGCAGCCAGGGTATGTTCGGGTAAAGGCGTATTGTATTGATCGATGGCACATCCACCCATGAGATGTTCTTCAAGTTCATAATTAAAATGAAATTTATGAGCTAACAATTTTAATACGTCTAATGTGCCTGACATGATTTCAGGACCTATACCATCACCAGCTATCGCAACAACTCGCTTAGTCATGTTAAACCACCTCACTTGTGTTGATATGAGACATTGCTTTAGATGATGCTTCAACATAGGCTTTACAAGATGCATATATAATATCATGGTCAAAACCTACGCCATCATATTGCACATTATTTAATCGTATAGAAACGCGCACTTCAGCTTGCGCATCTGCCCCTTCAGTGATGGCTTCAATACGATAATCTAAAAGTTCAGGTTTCATATTAAAAATACGATCAACTGCATTGTAAATAGCGACGATTGACCCTGTACCTATGCATGAATCTTGATATGTTTGCCCATCTTTATCCTTTATGACGACGACAGCGCTTTGTAAACCGTGTGAGACAAATTGAAGTTGTAATGTAGTTAATTGATAGTTTGAATGTAATTCATGAGCTGTACCTTGAATTAACGCATGAATATCTCGATCAGTGACTTGCTTTTTCTTATCTGCAATATTTTTAAATGCTTTAAACAGAACTTTCTGTTCATTCGATGTGATATCGTATCCGAGTTGTTTCAATTTTTCTTGAAAAGCGTGTTTACCAGACAATTTACCCAGGGGTAATTCAGTTTGTTTAATACCGACCAGTTGCGGTGTCATGATTTCATAAGTTTCAGGATTTTTGAGAAATCCATCTTGATGTATTCCCGATTCATGACTAAATGCATTTTTGCCGATTATCGCTTTATTGCGAGGTACGGCAATGCCAGTGTATCGTGCAATTAAATCGGAAGTTGCTTTTGTTTGATTCAGTTGAATGTGTGTTTCGATGCCGTAGTGATCTTTACGTACATAAAGCCCAAGCGCAACTTCTTCTAGTGCCGTATTACCTGCACGTTCGCCAATACCATTTAATGTTCCTTCAATACGTGTGGCGCCATTTTCTATTGCTGCCATACTATTTGCGACAGCTAATCCGAGATCGTCATGACAATGTGCACTATATATGATTTCTGATTTAGATTTGATTTCTTGTTTCAATGTTTTAAAAATCTGCCCATATTCGGTTGGATAACTATAACCTACAGTATCAGGGATATTGATTATTGTGGCACCTGCATCTACAGCAGTTTGTACACTTTGAATTAAAAATGGAAGGGGTGTACGCGTCGCATCTTCAGGTGAAAATTGTACAACATCAAATAATGTTTTTGCGTAGGATACATGTTCCGTAATGGAAGCCAGTACATCTTTTTCAGTCATATTCAGTTTTGATTCCAAATGGATTGGACTTGTAGCGATAAAAACGTGTATGGAAGGTTTCACAGCATCTTTTGTTGCTTCATATACCGCATCGATATCTGATTTCTTGCACCTTGCTAAACCTGTCACAGTCGTTTTTGTTAACGTTTGTGCGATGGCTTTTACAGAGTCAAAGCTCCCTTGAGTTGAAGCGGGGAAACCCGCTTCAATCACATCAACACCCCAATGTTCAAGTTGTTTCGCAATTGCCAAACGTTCATCAAATGAAAAGCTTACGCCAGGTGTTTGTTCTCCGTCTCTAAGTGTGGTATCAAATAGTTGAATATGACTTGTCATCATGAACAGCTCCTTTAAATAATTCGTTTACTTTTGAATTTGTTTTGTTTTAATAAAAGGCATCATTTTCCGTAAATCTTGGCCAACTTGAGTAATAGGATGGTCTTTTTGTTGTTGTCTCATTTGTTTAAATCGTTTAAATCCATTTTCGTTGTCTTGAATAAATTGATCACTAAATACACCTGTTTGAATATCCTTTAAAACAGCTTTCATATTGTTTTTAGTCTCATCTGTAATAACACGTGGACCTGAAACATAGTCTCCAAATTCAGCTGTATTTGAAATGGAATAACGCATATTTTCTAATCCACCTTCATAAAGTAAGTCGACAATGAGTTTCATCTCATGTAACACTTCAAAGTAGGCAATTTCTGGTTGGTACCCAGCTTCAGTTAATACTTCAAAACCACTTTGAATAAGGCGTGTGACACCTCCGCATAATACTGCTTGCTCTCCGAATAAATCTGTTTCAGTTTCTTCTTTATAAGATGTTTCAAGTACACCTGCACGCGTTGCGCCAATGCCCTTAGCATAACTGAGTGCAATATCACGTGCTTTGCCGGATGCGTTTTGATGTACAGCAAACAATGCAGGGACCGCAGAACCTTCTGTAAAAGTACGTCGAACAAGGTGACCAGGCCCTTTTGGTGCTACTAAAAAGACATCAACGTCTGTAGGTGGTTGAATTACATTAAAATGAATGTTAAAGCCATGCGCGAATGCAAGTGCATTGTGCGGTTGTAAGTTAGGTTGAATCTCCTGATGGTATACGGCTCCTTGAATTTCATCTGGCAATAAAACCATCACGACATCTGCTTGCGCTGTCGCATCACTAACGGAAAAGACATGAAAGCCATCCTCTTTAGCTTGTTCAAAAGAACGTCCTGGTCGAATACCTATCACGACGTCATAACCGTTATCTTTCAAATTTTGTGCATGGGCATGTCCTTGAGAGCCATATCCAATAACTGCAATTTTCTTTCCTTTTAATACATCATTTTCGATATCTTGATCATAATAAACTTTTGTCATTATAAATTCCTCCTCGTACAATATGTGTTGAATGATTAAACAATGCCTGCAGGTCCAGACCGTGAAACTTGAGAGATGTCTAACGATGAGAGGTGTTCTAAAAGACGGTCTAATGTGTATTGTGGACCAGTGACTTGTAAATAAATAAAATTGTTATCATTTTTTAAAATAGTAACTAATGTATCATAAGGTTCAAGTAAAGAGTTTAAAACTGAAATGTCTGATGGCGCTTTTAGCTTTATAAGTAACAATTCTCGATTAAATGTATTTGTATCAGTGATATCCTCTACAGTTAAAATATTGATTTGCTTTTTTAATTGCTGAATAATGGTGCGTGTGACATTTTCGTTCGGAACTTCTGCAACAAATGTGATTTCTGTTAATCCTTCATCGCGGGTGGGGCTTGCAGCAATGGTAACGATATTGAATTGACGCCGGACAAAAATGCTAGTAAGACGGTTTAAAGTACCTGCTTTATCAAATACTTTTAATTTGAAGGTACGTTTCATAGTAATCCCTCCATTTCGTGATTTGCTTTACCACTAGGAACCATTGGAAGTACTGGTTCTTCAGGTGAGATACGAATTTCAATAAAAGCAGGACCTTCGTAGTTAAAAGCGTCTTCAAGCGTTCGCTCTAAATGGCTAGGATCATCTATTAAAAAGGTTTTCACACCATAGGCTTCAACTAATTTGACGAAATTGGGTTGGTCATTAAATACAGAATGTGAAAAACGTTGTTTAAAAAATTTATCTTGCCATTGTTTCACCATGCCAAGTGTCCCGTTGTTAATGAGTACGACTTTAATATTAAGTTGATATGCCTTTAGTAAGGCGAGTTCTTGATTTGTCATTTGAAAACCGCCATCACCAACGAAAGCCACGACCGTCTCTTTTGGTTTAGCAAATTGTGCACCGATTGCTGCTGGGATACCAAATCCCATTGTTCCTAATCCACCACTAGTAATGAATTGACCATGTGTCCGAAAAGGGTAAAATTGGGCGACCCACATTTGATGTTGCCCAACATCTGTGGCTACATAAGCGCGGCCATTAGTAATTTCTCCGATATATTCAATCGCACGTTGTGGTCTGCAAAATAATGCATGGTCATCTTGGAGATATTTAAACGGATGCTTTGCTTTGTAGTGTTCAACTTGCCTTAACCATGACCGATGTTTAGACGGACACGGTGTTTGATTTAATAAGGCTTCTAGAACGTTTCTGACGTCAGCTACGATGCCTAAATGAGTGTTAATAACTTTATTAATTTCAGAAGCATCAATATCGACATGAATAATTGTGGCATTTTCAGCAAATGTCTTCGGTTGACTCGCAAGGCGATCATCAAATCTTGAACCAAAATTGATGAGTAAATCACATTCTGTAATGGCCATGTTACTTGCATAAGAACCGTGCATGCCACCCATTCCTAGGAATAGGGGATGTTCATAAGGCATTGCACCCAATCCATGTAGCGTTGTCACAACCGGAATATGATTTCGTTCTACAAATGTTTGTAGTAAACTATTTGCTTTTGAAAAATTGACGCCTGCCCCTGCTAAAACAAGTGGTTTCTCAGCTGTATTTAAAAAATCAATAACTTTCTGTATTTCTTCAGTTGTTGGTGTAAGATTGACATCATACCCTGGTGTATGGATCGTAGTATCATGTGTTTTATCTGTTGTTAGAATCCCCATATCTTTAGGAAAATCAATTACTACAGGCCCTTTACGACCTGAATTTGCAATATAAAACGCTTCTTTCACAATTTTTGGAATGTCTTTTACGTCATTGACTTGATAATTATGTTTCGTAATAGGTGTGGTCATCGATAGTAAATCTGCTTCTTGGAATGCATCTTTGCCAATGCCTGCCTTTGCTACTTGGCCAGTGAACACCACTAAAGGCAGAGAATCACTGTACGCATCAGCAATACCTGTAAGTGTGTTCGTTGCACCTGGACCACTAGTCACTATCACAACGCCTGGTTTACCACTTACGCGTGCATATCCCTCAGCTGCATGTACAGCGCCTTGCTCGTGTCTATAAAGAATGTGTGGAATTCGGTCATCATAAATTGAATCATAGAGTGGAAGTACGGCACCGCCAGGGTAACCAAATATATACTCAACATTTTCTTCTAATAGCGCATCAATCAATATATCGGATCCTGATCTAGGCATATTAGGTTTTAAGTTCGAATCTGATGATTGAAATGTACGATGAGCAGATACTAATACTTTTTCATCATTCGTCATACATCATCCCTCCATGTTTAAAGTAAGTGTTCAGGTACTTGCATCACGCCACCTGTATTCGCACTTGTAACAAGAGCGGTATAACGGGCAAGATAACCAGTTTTTACTTTTGCTTTAAAAGGTTTTAATTGGTTTTGTCGTTGTTCTAAAGTTTTAGCGTCAACATGTAACGCAATATGTCGTTTTAATAAATCAATCGTTATTTCATCACCATCTTCAATTAAGGCGATTGGGCCTCCTGACGCTGCTTCTGGAGAAATGTGCCCCACTGCGATACCACGCGTTGCACCGGAAAAGCGTCCGTCAGTAATCAACGCAACATCTTTACCTAAACCGCGTCCAACAATTGACGAGGTAGGTGCGAGCATTTCTGGCATACCTGGACCACCTTTTGGACCTTCATAACGAATGACAACGACATGTCCCGTGCGAACGGTATGATTGTCAATGGCTTGAACGGCATCGTCATGGCTATCAAAACAGATAGCCTTACCTTTAAAAGTTTTAATCGAAGGGTCAACACCGCCAACTTTAATGACAGCACCATCTGGCGCAATGTTGCCATATAATATAGATAATCCACCTTCGCTATCGTAAGGATGGTGAAGAGGTCTAATAACTTCAGTATTAGTGATTTCGTGTCCTTCATAGTTTTCACGTAAGGTACGTCCTGTAATAGTGATACGATCAGGATGTAAAACACCTGGCTTTTTTAATAATTCATTAATAATTGCAGGTACGCCACCCGCGTTGTGTACATCTTCCATTGAATATGAAGAACTCGGTGCAATTTTAGAAAGATAAGGTGTTTTTTTAGCAATATCATTAATACGTTGAAGGTCATAATCGATACCAGCTTCGTTGGCAATTGCTAATGTATGTAATACTGTATTTGTTGATCCACCCATGGCCATATCTAATGCAAATGCATCATCAATTGCCTCTTTAGTTACGATATCTCTAGGTTTAAGGTCGTTTTTGACATTTTCTACAAGTTGTTTAGCTGCTTTACGAATTAATGTGCGACGCTCATCACCGACAGCTAACACAGTGCCATTATATGGTAAGGCCAGACCGAGGACTTCCATAAGGCAGTTCATGGAATTAGCGGTGAACATACCTGAGCACGACCCACAAGTCGGACACGCATTTTGTTCCATTTCTAGAAAAGTTTCTTTAGACATTTTTCCTTCTTTAAATGCGCCCACGGCCTCAAACATAGATGATAATGTCAACGCTTTTCCTTGAGAGGACAGACCAGCTTTCATCGGGCCGCCGGAACAAAATATTGCTGGGACATTTGTGCGGACAGCAGCAAGCAACATACCGGGTGTGATTTTGTCACAATTAGGTATATAAAAGACCCCATCAAACCAATGTGCATTGACTACTGTTTCAGCAGCATCTGCAATGATTTCTCTACTAGGTAAGGAATAACGCATGCCGATATGTCCCATTGCAATACCGTCATCTACGCCTATCGTATTGAATTCAAATGGAATACCTCCGGCTTCACGAATTGCTTCTTTCGCTATATCGCCAAGTTCTCTTAAATGAACATGTCCAGGGACGATATCAATATAAGAATTACAAATAGCAATAAAGGGTTTATTCATATCAGTAGGGGATTTAATTTGTCCAGTAGCATGTAGTAAACTCCGAGCGGGTGCTTGATGATCACCTTTTTTTATCATGTCGCTTCTCATGAAAAGACCTCCTAATTATTAGTGAAAACGTATTTTAAAAATAAAAAATGCGCCCCAATTTTAAATTGGGACGCATCTTTTAAGTCCCATTCAAGTAGAAATAGGACTTAAGTGATTAGTAAGTCAGCTTACTAATACTCCAGTCCTGAGCGCAATAATAAAATAATAATATTTTGTTGTTGTTGAACAGTGCATTGTGTAAAAAACATGATATTGCGCTCCTTTCTTGAATGAGTGTTTGTATATTCAATGTTTTAAATTGATAGAATTATCTAAAAATTCATGTACTTAATTTACCGTATCCGATTAACGATGTCAATAACAAATTTGAAATTTCTGAAAATTTATTTATCTCATGCTTAAATAACTCGGTAGAGTCAGTAGTAGAAAAATTTGTTACAATAGACAAGTAAATCAAATCAGGAGAGAACTAATGATTAAAATAAAAAATTTAGATGACTTACAACAGTTTGCAGTGAATTTGACCGCACGTTTAAAATCCGGAGATGTGGTTTTATTAGAGGGCGATCTTGGTGCAGGTAAAACGACGCTAAGTCAAATGGTTGGTCGTTTGTTAGGTGTAAGGCGCACGATTAATTCACCAACATTTAATATTATTAAATCATATCAAGGTAGTAATTTAGCATTTCATCATATGGATTGTTACCGATTAGAAAATTCTGATGAAGACCTAGGTTTTGAAGAATATTTTGAAGATGACGCCATTACGTTCATTGAGTGGAGTCAATTTATTCAAGATTATTTACCATCTCATTTTTTACGTATTACTATAAATGTTATGGATGAAAATACAAGAACGATTGACCTTGATGCTTCTGGGGTTCATTTTGAACAGATTAAGGAGGCGCTTGAACATGATTAGTTTATTATTGGATAGTTCCAATCAGCCACTATCTGTTGCAGTTATGCAAGATAATGAAGTGTTAGCATCTAAAACCGTTTCAGAGAAAAAAAATCATTCTATACAATTGCTACCAACTATTAAAAGTTTGCTTGATGGTATCAATTTAACACCTAAGGATATAGATGCAATTATCGTGGCTCAAGGACCTGGATCATATACAGGATTAAGAATTGGTGTAACTACTGCTAAAACATTAGCATATACGCTTAACATACCACTATTTGCCGTATCTTCTTTAGCTGCGTTGGCTGCTACAGTTAAGGATAAATCAAAAACGATTGTACCTATTTTTAATGCACGTCGAGGATTTGTTTTTGCAGGTGTTTATCAGTGGGTAAATGATGTATTAACCTGCGTGATTGAAGATCAATATATTTCAGTAAACACATTAATTTCAAAACTAGACAACTTGCAAAACGTTGTATTTGTTGGAGTGGATACACAAGTATTTGAAACGGAGCTTAAATCATATCAAACAGTACCGAATCTGCCACAGGCACATGAAATGTTTCAGTTAAAAGGTCAGCCAGTCGACGTTCATGCATTTGTCCCATCTTATTTAAAATTATCGGAGGCAGAACAAAATTGGATGAATCAACAATCAAACAAGAGCTAAGTATTCGTCGGATGACCGTGGAAGATGTTACAGCTGTTTTTGATATTGAACGTGTGAGTTTTAATGACAGTTCTTGGACCCGAGATGCATTTTATCATGAATTAAGTGAAAATAACTTTGCGCATTATTTTGTAATGGAATACAAGCAAAAAATCATAGCATATCTAGGCGTATGGATTGTCGTGGATCAAGCACAAATTACAACCATTGCTGTAAAACCCAACTATCGTGGTTTAGGATTAGGACAATTATTATTAGAGTATGTAATGACTTATAGTTCACAAATTGCGAATATGATGAGTCTCGAAGTTCGTGTCGAAAATATCGTAGCCCAACATATTTATCAAAAATTGGGCTTTGAATTTGGAGGTCGTCGCGTAAATTATTATGGAGAAGGAGAAGATGCTTTAGTGATGTGGGTGAAATTAAAATGACACAAAACGTTAGAATTTTAGCGATTGAGACCAGTTGTGATGAAACCAGTGTAGGTGTCATTGATAATGGCACACAATTAATAAGTAATCGTGTATTGAGCCAAATCGATAGTCATAAACGATTTGGTGGCGTTGTACCTGAAGTAGCCAGTCGTCATCATGTTGAAAATATGACCATTATGATTGAAGATGCATTACAACATGCTGCATGTTCTATGGATGATATTGATGCAATCGCTGTCACACAAGGCCCAGGTCTAATCGGTGCACTACTTGTAGGAGTGAATGCTGCCAAAGCATTGGCATTTGCACATCAAAAACCACTTATTCCTGTACATCATATCGCAGGACATGTGTATGCGAATCAGTTAGAAAATGAATTAACATTTCCTTTAATCGCTTTAATCGTATCGGGTGGGCACACAGAACTAGTCTATATGAAGGATCATCTGGATTTTGAAATTATAGGTGAGACACGTGATGATGCAGTAGGTGAAGCATATGATAAAGTCGCACGAACTATTGGACTACCTTATCCAGGAGGACCTCATATTGATCGTCTTGCACAAGAAGGTGAAGATACGTATGCGCTTCCGCGTGTGTGGCTAGAAGCTGAAAGTTTTGATTTTAGTTTTAGTGGATTAAAAAGTGCAGTTATTAATAAGTTACACAATTTGAAGCAAAAAGGGGAAACGCCAATACCTGAAAATGTCGCAACAAGTTTCCAAAATAGTGTAGTTGAAGTGCTTGTAGGTAAAGCTATAAAAGCATGCGATGCGTACAAAGTGAAACAGCTTATTGTCGCAGGTGGTGTAGCAAGCAATCGTGGTTTAAGGGCTTCCTTACAGAAAGCAACTTCCGAAAAAGGGATTACTTTAACTATTCCTAAGGCGTCGTTATGTACGGATAATGCAGCTATGATAGGTGCAGCAGCTTATTATATCTATCAAAAAGGGATTTTAGCTGATTTAGATTTAAATGGAAAAAGTCAAATGGATATCGAAATGTATCGATAAATGAAAACCGTCCTACAGATTCGTTTTAATCTGAAGGGCGGTTTTGTTTAGATGTTTCAAATATTTCAACATCATGCTTGGCATGGCAATATATTTCAGGAGGAAATTTCATGATTCGAATAAGCTCCAGTGCATTACGAGTGTTGGCAGGGCCTTGTTTTATTTTGTAATCAAAATGTATGGTATCGTTATGAATAACTTCATTAAAGTGATAATTTATAAAATTATTATATAACTTGTGTGTGAGTTCTATATCATGAGTAGCTGCGATTAATTTTAAGTTTTGATATTGAGATAAATATTGTAAGACGGAGGTTGAGGCTGCGATGCGTTCAGCTGTATTCGTTCCTTTAAATATCTCATCAATAAAATAATAATGTGTGGTGAGCGGATCAATATTGAATAATCGTTTTAATGATTTGATTTCAGCCATGAAATAACTGTCACCTGTCAGCACATCATCGGCATTTCCCATTGTTGTTTTTACAACGCCAGGTTTGAATTCAAAGTGCTCTGCCGTTACTATATGGATGGCTTGCGCTAATATTAAATTAATCGCAACTGCTTTCATAAACGTAGACTTTCCAGAAGCGTTAGAACCAGTTAGTAAAATATTGTGATCAAATTTAAAATCATTCCCAACTGCTTCCACCACTAATGGATGAATCAATGAAGTAAACTTGAATGAATCTTTGACTGAAGGCGTTGTATATATTTCTTGGTGATAACGCCACTGGTCAACCGCCAACAACGCATCAATTTCACCAATGTATCTGTAACATGCATGAATGATTTCATGATTTATTTTAAAACGTTTAATTAACATGTGATATAAATGTATATCAATCAAGAAGATATATTTTATTAATAACAAAAAATACCCAGGAATGGTATTTACTTTAATTAATAAAAAGCGCCAACGATTGACTTGATTGAGTTCCCTCAAGTTATACTCAAATTTAGGGCTTAATTTTAATTTTTGGATTTTATTGGTTGTATGGATAACACGGCCAGTAAAAAACAAACTCTCCACATCGTTATCTACATAATGATCAAATCGTACACTTACAATTAAATTTATTAACAAAGAACATAATACTGCCAAAATACTTATCGGTATATCCCATAAACTTAAAAGAATACTTATGATAGGAAGAAAAGGTAACACATAATAAATAGGGTGAAAACGATATTGATATTCATTCCAATCATATTTAGGATAGGTTTGTTTTCCTAATTTAGCGAGTAACATAACGAGTTTTTGATGAAATAATACATCTTTTTTAATATGATCCCAAAGATCTAAATGTGACAGTGTGGATTGAAGTCTTAAAATATGATATAAGTGATTTTCGCCTATTGAAGTATACGTATAATTCAAAGATTTGAACATGTCTATCATATTTAAATCTGACCATGTTTTATCGTCAATCCAAAACAATGGATGGTGACTGTTCTCGCATAATGATGCATATTTAAGATAATACGTATTATAAAAGGCATATGATCGAACTTATGATGATGCTTTAAATGTGCTACGATTGATTTGCGGAACACAATATATTGATATATTTCTGTAACTATCATTACAGTGATAATGACGGCGATGAAAACAATGAAAAAAATAAAGTTCACCATGTGCGTTGAGCTCCCTTAATCTAATTTAATAAAATAATCTATATAAAACAATTTTAATTATTAATTAAGATTAATACAAGGTCCAAAGAAAGAGATTAAAAAGTCAATAGGGAACATGCGTACTTATGCACAACTTGTTAACATCCTGTGTATAAAAATAGATATAATACCGAAAAAAGGGTGGATATATTGTTGATAAGTATCGTTTCGATTAAGTGTTTATTTGTGGATAAGTAGGATATCTTTGTGGACAGTTGTAATATAAAGGGTTTTAAAACAATGCGTCTGTCTATAAAGTGTGTAAATAAAAATAACCGAAGTATAAAATTATACTTCGATATTAAGTGTTATGTTTCATATTCATTTAATAAATGTTGTAATTCTTCCCATTGTAGCATTGAATGTTCTAAATTTTGTTCGATTGTGCTTCGTTCGTTTGCAAGACGTGCAGTCTCTTCATAATCATTTACAATTTCTTCTGATGCCATTAGTATATCTAATTGCTCAATTTGCGCTTCGTAAGTTGCTATATGTGCTTCATGTTCTTCGATTTGACGTTCAATTTTACGTTTTTCACGTCGCATGACTTTTTGATCTTGGTAATCCGTGTTTGATACTATGCTAGAAGGTTGTTTATCAAACTGCGTTTCACCTTGTCGCGCCTCTATAGCTTTTTGCTGAGCGACTTTTTCTAAATAGTAGGCATAATTTCCTTGGATAAACTGTCCTCCATCTGAATCCAAACTAAATATTTTATTTGCTAAAGCATTTATAAAATAGCGATCATGGGAGACGAATATTAATGTACCATCAAATTCTGATAAAGCTTGCTCTAACATTTCCTTCGAATTTATGTCAAGATGGTTGGTTGGTTCATCAAGTATTAAAACATTATTTCTTTCTAACATGAGAAGTGCAAGTTGTAATCTAGCCTTTTCGCCACCCGACAGATCATTGATTATTTTTTTAACTTCGTCTTGGGTAAATAAAAAGCGACCTAATACAGCGCGAATATCTTTTTCAGGCATTTGACGATATTGATCCCACACAAAATCTAAAATCGTTTTATTAGATTTGAATTCAGCTTGTTTTTGGTCATAGTACCCGATTTTTAAGTTTGAGCCAGTTTGAATGTGTCCTGAAAGCGCCGAAATTTTATTGGCTAACGTTTTAATAAATGTCGATTTTCCAATACCATTCGGTCCAATTACAGCGATATGATCTCCTTTTGTAATTTCAAACGTGATAGGGGCTGTAATAGGAGTGTGATAACCGATTTCAAGGTTGTTGATATTCATAACATCATTCCCGGTATTTCGGTCAAAATCAAATTGAATATTAGCACTTTTAGCATCTAATAAAGGCTTTTCAATTCGTTCCATTTTTTCTAAAATTTTACGTCGACTTTTAGCCATTCCACTAGTCGAAGCACGTGTGATATTTTTATCAACAAATGTTTCAAGGCGTTTAATTTCTAATTGTTGACGCTCATATTCAATCATGCGCTTTTCATAATATTGGTCACGTAGCTGAACATATTTTGCATAGTTACCTTTATAAAGTTTTACTTCGCCTAGTGCGACATCATACACTTGGGTAACAATTTTGTCTAAAAAGAAACGGTCATGGGAGATGATGACAATCGCGCCATTAAAATATTTTAAATACTCCTCAAGCCATTCTGTGGTTTCCATGTCAAGGTGATTGGTCGGTTCATCCAATAAGAGTAGATCAGGTTTACTTAATAACATTTGTGCAAGTGACAAACGTGTTTTTTGGCCACCACTGAAATCATTAATTGGTCTATCATAATCTTCTACTGTAAATTTTAAGCCATGTAAAACGGTTTTAATTTTACTTTCATATTGGTATCCTTCCATTTGTTCGAATTGATTAGATAATGATTCATAACGATTTAAGTGTTCTTGATATTCGGGACTTTCATAATCATCTGCATGTGTACTCAACCAATCGGTTTCAAATTGCATCTTTTGTGCAATTGACTCGATTTCTTGAAAGGGTTTCGACATTTCCTCGATTACCGTATTTTTGGTATCTAGTGTCATCTGTTGGGTTAAATAGCCAATCTTCAAACCTTTAATTTTAGAGATATGCCCGCTATCGTAATTGTCTACGCCAGCAATAATTTTCATTAGCGTTGATTTTCCAGCACCATTTCGACCAACGATGCCAATACGTTCGCCTGTCTGTACTTCAAAATTGACGTTATTGAAAATTTCCTCACCGTCAAATGATTTTGAAAGTTGATTTAATTGCATTAGTATCATGTGCAAGCTCCTTTCATTCTTAATTATTGTACAACAAAGTGAAAGGGTATCAAATAGATTATGTTCCTTTAAAACCGGTTTTAAGTTATAATTATTATGAATAAAAGTTGGTGAATTTTTTAACAAAACAATATTAAGTCATAATGTATTTACAGATATTTATAGTATATAAAGTAGATAATTCTTTTTATTATAAAATATTTTTAAAGCTACAATAGCACATATGACTTAGTTTGTTGCCTGAAATGGCATGTGAAAGATGGAGGAACGAAAATGACTAAAGAATTAAATAAAATTCCACGCGCGACATTGAAGCGCTTACCGTTATATTATCGCTTTGTAAATAGTCTCAAATCGAAAGGAACATCTCGCGTTAATTCTAAAGAAATAAGCGAAGGTCTTGGTATAGATTCTGCTACAATTAGACGTGATTTTTCTTACTTCGGTGAACTTGGTAAAAAAGGGTATGGTTACAATATTGACAGTTTATTAGAGTTTTTCAAATCCGAATTGAGTGATGCTGATTTAATTAAAATTGGTGTTGTCGGTGTGGGACATTTAGGAAAAGCGTTAATTTCATTTAACTTTCCAATACATGACGATATGTTTATTACAGAAGCTTTTGATATTGATCCAGATATTGTTGGTACAAAAATTGGTGATGTAACAGTGAAATCAATGGATGAAATGAAAAAAGTGATTCAAGATCAAGCGTTAGAAGTAATTATTATTGCGACACCGATTAAGGTTGCCCAAAGTGTTACAGACAAAGTTGTTGCTGCTGGCGTAAAAGGAATTTTAAATTTTACACCATCACCAGTGCAAGTGCCAAATGATGTTCAAGTACATCAAATCGATTTAGGCGTTGAACTTCAGTCGTTATTGTTTTTTATGAAAAACTATGGTTAAGCAATAAAACATTTTTAATCATTAACGTTAGAATGTATGATGCATGAGAATCAACTTAATATATAAATGAAAAATCGAAGTGTAAGTGCTTCGATTTTTTTATTTTGGAATATCCCCTTGATAAAAATAGTTTATTTGTTATAATTCTTATCATAATAATCGGGATAGGAGATGTTTAAATGGTTTGGACAATTATAAGTGGGCTAATCGTAGGGGGACTGTTAGGTTTTGTAATGCAACGTACTCGGTTTTGCTTAACAGGCGGCTTTCGGGATATGTATGTTCAAAGAAACAATAAAATGTTTTATGCATTACTTATTGCTATAACAATTCAAGCTATCGGAATTTTTCTTTTAAACGCCATTGGGGTAATTACTATTTCAAATGAGACGTTTCCAATAATTGGAACAATCATTGGCTCATTTATTTTTGGTATCGGTATCATTTTAGCGGGAGGATGTGCTACTGGTACGTATTACCGTGCGGGTGAAGGATTGATTGGGAGTTGGATAGCCCTTTTAATGTATGCATTATTTGCGGCGATTACTAAAAATGGCGTTTTAGCCCCCTTAATGAATAAAATTAATAGTAAGACAGTTGCCAATGCAGATATGGCTCAATCGACAGGTATTCCAAGTTGGATATTTTTAATTATTTTAGTTGGTGTTACGCTGTTTCTAGTCAATAGAACATTGAGAAAACCGAAACCTAAAATAGCAGTACCACAATTAAAACAACGATATACAGGGTTACGTCACATTTTATTTGAGAAACGTTTCCATCCCTTTGTTGCAGCAATTGTAGTCGGCTTTATAGCGTTAATTGCTTGGCCCATGTCAGAGTCCACTGGGCGACAAGGCGGATTAGGAATCACCACTCCTTCTTCTAAAATTGTCATGTTTTTAACGACAGGTGATGTTTCAACTATAGACTGGGGTGTTTTTCTAGTTATTGGAATCTTTTTTGGATCATATATTGCAGCGCGAGGCTCAAGAGAATTTGCATGGCGTTTACCGGATAAGAAAACACTGCGCAATAGTGCTGTTGGAGGTACTTTCATGGGTTTTGGGGCAGCAGTCGCAGGAGGATGCTCCATTGGTAATGGATTAGTTGCTACTGCAGCATTATCATGGCAAGGTTGGATAGCACTAGCCTTTATGATTATTGGTACGTGGTTTATGAGTTATTTTATGTTTGTTCGACCTATGAGAACTGTACAACGGGGGAAAACAATACAGTCGCAAGCAATGCGTGCGTCATAATCCATAACAAACGGAGGGTTCAAAATGATACATGATTTAGGAACAGTAGGGATGGTTTGTCCATTTCCACTTATTGAAGCGCAAAAGAAAATGCAAGAAATAGCATTAGGAGACGAACTGAAAATCGATTTTGATTGTACACAAGCTACAGAAGCCATTCCTAATTGGGCTGCTGAAAATGGTTATCCAGTTACAAACTATGAACAAATAGGAGATGCTTCTTGGACCATAACTGTGCAAAAAGCCTAAGCACAATTGATGCCGATTAAATCCTTTAGACGAAAGGGTTTGATCGGTTTTATATTGAAAAAATTTCATTTATCAGTGGCGATGTGTGATAAAATAACATAGAGATTATGAAAGCACAAATGACTCATTTTTTACGATTTATTAATGTATGATCACCACCACACAAGTTTTAACGCGTGCCTAATAAATAGGATTCATACAAGTATAGCAACTTTAATATTTACATAGATTGAATAGTGTTCTTGATATGCGCTATGTGACTTATCAAGTTGAGTAGGTTCGAGAAGCATTAGATTCATCTTATCTACAAAAATTTATAAAGGAGGAAATGTAAAGGAATGGAGCAATGGAGTCGGGAAAAGCGTTACCAAAAGTTAGAGGATGTGAATACCAAATCACTTGATACATTAAAAAATCGTGTGCAAGCATCCCTGTATCGCCAAAAATTTCATATTCAGCCCCCAACGGGTTTATTAAATGACCCAAATGGTTTGATTTATTTTCAAGGTCAGTATTATTTATCGCATCAATGGTTTCCATTAGGTGCAGTTCATGGTTTGAAATATTGGTTCCACTATAATGGAAATACATTAGTGACATTAAAACCTCAGGGTCCAATATTAAAACCAGACACGATGTATGATAGCCATGGTGCCTACAGTGGTAGCGCATTTGAATTTCAAAACCAACTTTATTATATGTATACGGGTAATCATCGTACGCAGTCTTGGGAAAGACGGAGTAGTCAGTTATTAGCCAAAGTAAATGATAATGGAGAAGTGGTGAAATTCAATACACCTGCTATTACTGGTCCACCAGAAGGGTATACGCATCATTTTAGAGATCCAAAAGTATTTAAAAAAGATGACGAATTCTATGCGATGATTGGTGCGCAAAGGGCAGATTGTACAGGTGCGATTTTGCTATATAAAACGTTGAATCCTGTAGGGACTTGGGATTTTGTAGGTGAGATTAAAACCCAATTAAAGACATTCGGTTATATGTGGGAATGTCCAGATTACTTTCATCTCAATGGAAAAGATATTTTATTGTTTTGTCCACAAGGGATAGAATCAGAAGACAATACCTATCAAAATATATATCAAAGTGGCTATCTCATAGGTCATTTAGATTTTGAAACACTCACATTTGAACACGAGTCATTTATTGAACTTGATCAAGGTTTTGATTTTTACGCGCCGCAAACATTTTTAGATGAAGCAAAGCGTCGGGTATTAATAGGGTGGATGGGACTACCTGAGACCGAATACCCAACTGATGACGAAGGATGGGCGCATTGCTTAACGGTTCCAAGAATTTTAACGATTGAGTCAGGTCAATTAAAACAAAAACCTCATATGGATTTACGCAAATTAAGACAAAATAAAGAGACAGCATTAGGATATGCGAATAAATTTATTAAACAGCTCCATCCATTTGAAGGAGAGCAATATGAATTAGTAATAGATATACTAGAAAATGACGCATCTGCTATCGAATTTCATTTAAGAGCGTCGAAACATGAAGCCACAGTTATTCGATATGAAACGAATACTAAACAAGTGATTTTAGATCGATTTGACAGTGGACAATTACCTCATCCAGTTGAAGGGACAGTGCGAATAGCACAATTAGAATCAGACCTTTCACAACTACGGATTTTTGTAGATACTTCAAGTATTGAAATATTTTGTAACGAAGGTGAAAAAGTGTTGTCTTCACGAATTTTCCCTTCCAAAGAGGCCAATAAAATCAAAGTGGTTACAGACTCTGGTCAAGTTTATTTAAAAATGACGAAGTATGACATTAACCAAGATGAGAAGCAAATAGAGGCATAATATAAAAAGCCTGAAAAAGTTTATGTAGAAAACTTTTTCAGGCTTTTTGTTGTTGTAATATTATTATTTCTTGATTTTTTTTATATTTCTAACTGACACATAGCAAAACTCATCATTTTTAAAATAAACAATACGCTCTTTAGCATCAACATGAGAGATGTTATGACGATTTAAAACAAAACTGTTATGGCATCTAAAAAAGCGACTATCAATTTGTGCAAGTTCCCTTAAATTACCATAAAACTCAATTTGTCGATTATCTAAGTGAGCTATGAGTCGATGTGACTTAGGTGAAGATTCAAAAAACATGACATCATCATAGTTGACATATACAGAATTACTGCCTTGTTTTAATTCCATTGTTTCTACAGTGTTATCTTTAGTAAGTAAATCCAACCGTTTGAGCGCAGTTTCAAGACAATCAATAATGCGCGTTCGTAATTCATCAATATCGTCTTTGAATATAAAATCCATAGCAGCAAGTTTATAAACGAATGTCAAATACGTTAATTCACTATGGCTTGTCACAAAAATAATATTACCTACGGGATCATGTTTTCTAATTTCACTGCCAAGCTTAATGCCATTAATATCAGATTCTAATTGGATATCTAAAAAGTAACACCCAATATCGGTCATGTTTTTTGAAGCCTCAAGTAACGCGTATGGGTCACTTGTAGAAATTTCAATTTCCATGGGCTTTTCTTCAATCATAATATAATTTTGAATGATGGATTCCATTCGCTCTCTTTGTTTAGGGTCATCCTCACAAATTAATATCTTCAAACGCGTCACATCCTTACTCATCATTATTCATGATTTCTAATTTTTGAATAAAATAATGGTTCTCAATCGTTGTTTCTAAAAATACATTGTTTTTACTATCTGTAATTTCTTTTAAAGTCGATAATCCTAATCCTCTATTTTTACCTTTTGTTGAAAATCCTTCTTGATACAACGTGTGTAACTTAGGAAGATGTTCGGGTGCTTTGTTCATAATGATAATTAATACAGATTTTTCAGTTTTAATAAATGCAATTTGTATCATCGGGTTCTCAAGATGCATTGACGCCTCAATTGCATTATCCATGATAATACCGAGAATACGACTTAAATCTATCATTTCCATATTGATTTCATTAATTTCATCAGCGACTTCAACACTAATCTCAATTTGACGTTCTTGGGCTTGTAAAATTTTTGTAGTGATAACGCCTTTTATCTCTTTTACTTTTAAATTTTCAACACCATTTAACTTCAACGTATTTGCTTCAAAATGATCCTTAAGAGGGCTAATGTGTTTATTGTAATATGCTTTAAGGCCATCTAAATCATCCTCACGCAAATACTCTGACATTGTGGATAAAATATTAATATAATCATGTCTAAACTTACGCATACGATTGTTTACTTGTTCTACGCGTAACGTATAATTATAATAATCTTCAATCTCTCGTTGACTTCTTCTATAGTTTATCTCTCGAGAGGTCGTAATGGTTACTAATAAAAGAATGGCGATAAAAATAGCGACAAATGTAAAGTAAAATAGACCTATAATTTTAAATTCGGCTACGGAAGCAACATAATCAGGTAAAAAGAAAAACATTATTAAAAAGAATGTTAAAAGGCAAATCATTAAAGTGAAAAGGTAAATTTTATTAACGTACAACCACGTATATTTGAGCTTACTCATAAGTAATCTTACTACCAAAGCTATTATGAAAGCTATAAAAGTAAAAACAAATGCATAAATGATATATTGTACTGTAGGATGAATAGTCAATTCTTTAATATAGTAATAAAACCATGTTGCAAAAAAGTCACAAATTACTAAAATTAATACACTAGATAAAACGGCAATAATCCCAATAATCTTCTTTTTATAATAGAACAAGATGAAAAATCCAATTACTAAAAATAACAAGCTTTTTCTATCAAAAAGTATAAATAAAACAGTAGAAGGGACTACAATCCCTATCACAAAAGAGATGTAATCCCAAATTTTATAATGGATTTTTTCAATGATAATAATATTAACAACTATAAAAAAAACAAAAGCTTGGAAAGTTCCAATGAAAATGTAATTAAGTAATTCCAACTTTTACACACACTCTCTTATTAAGTAAATTATTCGCTTTCTCTTAGTTCTTTGGGTACTTCAGGTTCATCAAAAAACACTGTACAAGGGTTGATTTTAGCAAAGTTACCTAACGACTTAAATACGCTTGTCAATAAGTTTAATAGAGATTCAAAAAATGCCATAATTACTCCTCCTTAGAGAAAAATATTGGTAGTAAAGTTAATGTTTGTAAAAATGCCCCATAAGCAATTAAAAAATTAAATGGATGTGGAACAAATAAAATCATCACTATATAAATTGACATTACAAGTAATGAAATGATTTTTTTAGGCTTTATTCGTTCATATTTAATTGGTTGTTTTCGTGTAGCTGCTGGAGCGTACTTAAATACAATCATCCATCCTAGTACACTTAAGAATAACATAAACCAGAATGGTATGTCATATTTAACTATTAGCCATGGTAAAAATATAAAGAAAATAATATTTTGAACATGACATAATAAAGATGTTTTTGCATGAGCGCCATGTGAATAGCGTCGTAAAATAAAATAAGTTAGGTGAACTGTGAGTGTGTATAAAAAGATGTTAAGAAGGATTGCCAAACCGTAAGTTACGATGCCTTTGAAGAGATTAATGATGAACACTTGTATGCCTAAACGCACTTTGAGGTAATCAATGTGATCTAGATTTTGTCTCTTTTGGAGTTTTAATGCTAAGTTATCAATTGCTGTATCAACGATTCTCATGGCTTTCCCCCTTACTCAATAGTATAAAGTACAATTTAAAAACGATTCTGTTTTTTGCCTAACTGTCGTATTATCCTTCCTAACTGTAATTTTAATATAGAATTCATCAAAAATTAATACAGAAAGGTTACATTTAAGCATGCAAATTGACAATCTAGGCACTACTTCACACAAATTGCCATGCGCGTGTTTTAATATAATCATAATCACATTAAGTGGTTCGGTATTACGCCCTTGTGATACCTAAGTGTTTATTCACGCACAATGTGTTGTATTCTTCGCTCAGCTTACTTCACAAGTGCAACTCTTAAGTCTTGGAATACTTATTAATGAGGAGGTGCTTTACTATGGCAGGAGATATCATTAACACAATTATCGCATTCATTAAGTTAATTGCTGAAACTGTACAAAAATTCACTAAGAAGTAATCATTCTCCCAAATGCTAAAAATCTTTTTCCATTAGTAATTGAAGCTTAAAAGTCAGGTTTCTATATTGAAACTATTGTAAACATTTAATAATCGGTAAATTCACTAAATTTTTTCATAATTAATAACATCCCCAATTAATTAAATAGAATAACTGTAAACAAATAAACATTCCCTTAATATTAAATTTTAAAGGCGAGCCCCTCCCAAGCTCGCCTTTTTTTATTTGTTGAAATATTCGTATATGTCGGGGCGTAAGTTATCAAATACTGGGATATTTATACGTTGTTTTTGCACGTCATTTAAATTAATGTCTACTGTTAATACTGTTTCTTCATGATCGGCTTCTTTTAAAATCTCACCATTAGGGTTAATAATCATGGAATGACCAGCAAAAGACGTTTCACCATCAGATCCGCACGTATTCGCAGCGACTACGAACATATCATTTTCAATAGCTCTTGCTTGTAAAAGCTTTCGCCAATGCGCTTTACGAACTTCTGGCCATTGGGCGACATAAAACATGATTTGAGTTCCATTCGCTGCCGGATAACGGGTTAATTCTGGAAAGCGTAAATCATAACAAATAATTTGAGAGACAGGTGTCCCATCACTTAAATGAAATGTGTAAGGAACACGCGTACCTGCATCCAAATAAGTGGGTTCATTTAACATGGGTACTAAATGTATTTTATGATATTCATATATTTTATGACCGTTTTGATCAACCGCAAATGCGGTATTATATAAATTTTCTTCGACTTGATTCGATACAGAACCAGCTATAATGTCCACTGAATATTGACGCGCAAGAGCTTGGATCCATTCAAGTGATTGTTTTAAATTTCGATCGGAAAGTTGTTTTAAAGAGGATAAGGCATAGCCATTATTCCACATTTCCGGTAAAACCACTACATCAGTATCATGACTAACATGTTCAGAAAACAGTCGTTGAATTTTATGTATATTTTTTGAAGGTGATTGCGGTTCGACGTTAAATTGTAAAATTTGAATTTTCATGTCATCCCTCCATGATAGTATTATAGTTATTGTACTAAATTATCATTACTGTTACAAAAACACGCATAGGTCAGAAGGATTTTTATAACATGAAGTATGTAGGGTGGTATTTGAAGTTTCATTTGTTTATACTAGGTTTGATAAAAAGTTAAGGAGGGGTTAAGGGTGAAAGGAAGAAAAAAGAGGCATATCTTTGGCAGATTTTGTTTGACTTTTATAACAATCGGTTCGGCATATTATATATCGAATGAATTTACAGATACGTCCATAGCGATTACAACTACACATTCGAATGTACTGAATGCAGTATCATCAACAGAAGAGCCATCAACAGAAGAGCCATCAACAGAAGAGCCATCAACAGAAGAGCCATCAACAGAAGAGCCATCAACAGAAGAGCCATCAACAGAAGAGCCATCAACAGAAGAGCCATCAACAGAAGAGCCGTCGACAGAACAACCATCAACAGAAGAGCCATCAACAGAAGAGCCGTCGACAGAACAACCATCAACAGAAGAGCCATCAACAGAAGAGCCGTCGACAGAAGAGTCGTCGACAGAACAACCATCAACAGAAGAACCGTCAACAGAAGAGCCATCGACAGAAGAGCCATCGACAGAAGAGTCGTCGACAGAACAACCGTCAACAGAAGAGCCATCAACAGAACAACCACCCAAACCACCTAAACCGGATGGCCCATCATCTGGGGGCTCTGGAGGAACAAATCAGGGAAGTGACCAAGCCCCGCCTCATCAACCAGGAGATAATAATCAATCTGGACCTACCGTTCCTGATTCGAATTATCCAGGGAATCATAATGGAAATAACGTGTCAAATGATAACACAAATGGGACGTATATGAAGCAAGGTAATTTAATTGAAAACGATCATCATATGCTTAATCCATATCAGCATGAATGGTTATCAGGTTTACAAAGCAATGCTTCCCGTAATGACAAAACAGCCGTTAATGATTATTTTTTACTTTCAGAAGAATACTATCAGATTTTGGACCGGAAAATGCTAGCACTCATGTCCGGAGAGATGGGTTCTAATGACTATCGAAAAAAATTATTTAATAAGTACATGTCAAATCATCATAATGAAGATAAAGTACGTGAAATTAATCAAAATGGTGAAAATTTGGAATCACAGCAACAAGGTAAGCAAAATAATGGAAACCATGGAAATTTAAACATGATTAAGTATATGGGTGTGGCTCTAGCGAGTATCATATTTATTGTAGTTTTTAGTATGATTATTTGGAAAAGAATAAGAAAAATGAATTAAAACGACTTCCCTCGAATAGGGGAGTCGTTTTTTTAAAGTAATGTTGTAGTTTTATGCGTGTATCATAATGTAGGGATTTATAAAAGCGTTATTAGGTGATAAATGAATTGCGTTTGTTTTAATGATTGTTCAACTAATTTTTCGGGAAGTGAGAACTGAATTAAAGCCACAATACCATTTTGAGCCATATGGATGCCGATGGCAACGCTTAAACGTTTAGTGTAACAGTAAAATCCTGAGAATATTATGCCCATGACAAAATAGGGTAAGAAATGTGAAAAATCCATGTGAGCCACAGCAAAGATAGTAGAACTTATTACGCTAGCAATAATAAAGCGAAATGCTCTTGATCCTTTAATTATTTGAAACAATTCACCAAACAATACTTTTCGAAATACAAATTCTTCAAGTAAAGGTCCTATAAATGTAATTAATAGAAAAAATATAGGCATTTGTCTTGCGATTTTAATTAAACGTAATGTATTCTCACTGGCATGATTGTTACCGAGTAAAAATACACTAATCACATTAACAATAATTTGAGCAATAAATACTATACCCAAACCAGCGAGAATCCAAGGAATGATATAACGTTTAGGTTCTTTTTTTCCTGATTCAAGTTGTAATGGGTTTCTAACAAAAAATTGCATGACGATAATCAGTATTGCAACGATGACAAATCCTATTAATTGAATATGTATAAGTTGCTTCATTTCATCTAACTGATGCGTTGTTGATGGTAATAAATTTAATTTGTTCAAAATTGCTGGTGCAAATTGAGCGATAAGATAGAGTGCAACAGTTAGAACGGAAACAAGAATTCGATTCATGATGTCCCTCCTTTCTAAGTATTATTATCATATCTTATCCTTCCTTTTGTTACAATTAAGGCAATCATTATACTTGAAGTTTTGACTAAGTTTGATTATTATAAATGATAGATTAGCACTTAGAACTCCTGAGTGCTAAATTATGCATCAATTTAAGGAGGCAACAACACATGTTAAAACCAATTGGAAACCGCGTTGTTATTGAAAAGAAAGAACGAGAACAAACAACTAAAAGCGGTATCGTATTAACGGATTCTGCAAAAGAGCAATCTAATGAAGGCGAAGTCATCGCTGTAGGTACTGGGCGCATTCTTGATAATGGTCAACGCATAGAACCAGAAGTTCATGTTGGAGATCGTGTTGTGTTTCAACAATATGCTGGTACTGAAGTTAAACGAGGAGAATCAACATATTTAGTCTTAACAGAAGAAGATATTTTAGCAATTATAGAAGAATAATATAAATTATGCTTTAAAAGCAAGTCTTATATGTACCAAGCGTACATGAATTTGAAATCAACTTTGGAGGTTTGACAATATGGCTAAAGAATTAAAGTTTTCAGAAGATGCACGTCAATCAATGTTACGTGGCGTTGACAAACTTGCGAATGCAGTTAAAGTAACCATTGGTCCTAAAGGGCGAAATGTAGTTTTAGATAAAGAATTTACTGCGCCATTAATTACAAACGATGGTGTAACTATTGCTAAAGAAATCGAATTAGAAGATCCTTATGAAAATATGGGGGCGAAACTTGTTCAAGAAGTCGCAAACAAAACGAATGAAATTGCTGGTGATGGTACGACAACTGCGACAGTCCTTGCACAAGCCATGATTCAAGAAGGCCTTAAAAACGTTACAAGTGGTGCAAATCCAGTTGGCATTCGTCAAGGAATTGATAAAGCGGTAGCTGTTGCAATAGAATCGTTACACAATATTTCTCAAAAAGTAGAAAATAAAGAAGAAATTGCACAAGTTGGATCAATTTCAGCAGCAGATGAAGAAGTAGGTCGTTATATTTCTGAAGCTATGGAAAAAGTAGGAAATGATGGTGTTATTTCTATTGAAGAGTCTAGCGGATTTAATACCGAATTAGATGTTGTAGAAGGAATGCAGTTTGATCGTGGCTATCAATCTCCGTATATGGTTACTGATTCTGACAAAATGACAGCGGAATTAGAAAAACCATATATTTTAATTACGGATAAGAAAATTTCTTCGTTCCAAGATATTTTACCTTTACTTGAGCAAATTGTTCAATCGAATCGACCAATTCTTATTGTTGCAGACGAAGTAGAGGGTGACGCATTAACAAACTTAGTATTAAACCGTATGCGTGGTACATTTACAGCTGTTGCAGTGAAAGCCCCTGGATTTGGTGATCGTCGTAAAGCGATGTTAGAAGATTTAGCCATTCTAACTGGTGCTCAAGTCATTACAGATGATTTAGGTCTTGAACTAAAAGAAGCCACAATTGATATGTTAGGTACTGCAAGTAAAGTAGAAGTGACGAAGGATAACACAACAGTTGTTGATGGAGACGGTGATCCAACAAATATTGATGCGCGTGTAAATCAATTAAAAGCGCAAATCGATGAAACGGATTCTGACTTTGACCGTGAAAAGCTACAAGAACGCCTAGCTAAACTTGCTGGCGGTGTGGCGGTAATTAAAGTTGGCGCGGCATCAGAAACAGAACTTAAAGAACGTAAATTACGAATTGAGGATGCATTGAACTCGACGCGTGCTGCAGTTGAAGAAGGTATCGTTGCAGGTGGTGGTACCGCTTTAATGAATGTATACCAAAATGTGAGTGATATCGAAGCGGAAGGTGATGAAGCAACAGGTATTAATATCGTCTTGAAAGCACTTCAGGCACCAGTACGTCAAATTGCAGAAAATGCTGGATTAGAAGGTTCTGTTATTGTTGAACGCATGAAAAATGCAGATCCAGGTGTTGGATTCAATGCGGCTACTAATGAATGGGTAAACATGTTAGAAGCAGGCATTGTAGATCCAACGAAAGTAACGCGTTCTGCATTACAACATGCAGCAAGTGTTGCAGCTATGTTCTTAACAACTGAAGCTGTTGTTGCTAATATTCCTGAAGAAAAAGGCAATGATGCACCTCAAATGGGTGGCATGCCGGGTATGATGTAAATAGAGTATTAAATACTGTTAAGTCAACTTTAAAAGTGAATGATGGTCATAGTTTAGTCATTTAAAAATATATCTTTATAGACGTTTTCGATTATTTAAGAATAATTGAAAACGTCTTTTTTTAAATATATAATGAAATAACAAGGTATCATACACAGTAAAATTATTATAAAAGTGTCGTTGTATTATGCAGTATGTATTGAATTTAGATTAGGGGAATGGATGAATGAAAAAATATATTATTTGTACATATATCGTTTTTTTAATTATCAATGTGATTGCTTTTATTAACCCTTATTATGAAGAGCATTTTATGCATATTTACGACGGTGGTGATATTAGTATTTTTCATTTTGAAATAAGTCTTATATTATTAATAATATCAGCTGTATGCTATGTGTTTCATAAAAGCAAGAGAGAGGACTGGCTGTTTAGTATGGGATTGGCGATATTTAATCTAATAGTTATCAGTCCTTTAATCTTTTTTTATTTATTTTTTGGCATTCCATTTTTGGATTAATTGATTATTTATAATCGATAAAAGGTTAGCGTGCGATCAATCATTCATGGAATTATTAATACATTTTGGCAACTTAGTAACAAAGAGGGGATTTAGATGGACATTAAAGCATTTTGGGATCAATTTATCAAAGCATACCCTGATTTTAAAGGGGATACTTATACAGCTTGGCAATTTGGTGTAAATCCAAGTCATTTGGCAGATTTAGTTATAACTGGAGTTAAAACGGCTACAACGAGTGCGTATAAATTGTATGGAATTGACGATGAACCTCTCCCTCAAATTGGAGACTTGAGTATCGTCTTAAATCACACCAATGAACCCCAATGTGTCATAATTACAACACACGTATATTTATCACCCTATACGAAAATTTCCGAAAGCCATGCCTATAAGGAAGGGGAAGGAGATTTATCATTGCAATATTGGAAGAAAGCGCATCACGAATTTTTCTTTGAAGAATTCAAATTGCACGGATTAAAATGGTCAGAAACAGAAATTATGGTGTGTGAAGAATTTAAATGTTTGTATACATATCTTGACTCAAAAATGGATTAGAAAACATCCAACTCTACTATTTAAGAGGTGGATGTTTTGTTTTAATATACGTTTCGAGTTTAAGTAAATGTCTTTTGCGATATAAACCGCTATTAAAGCCACCTAAGCCTCCATCTTTTCTAATTACACGGTGACACGGTATGATAATTGATAAAGGGTTTAAACCAATAGCTGTCGCAACAGCACGTACACTTTTTGGTTTACCTATCCACTCAGCAATTGTAGCATAATGAACTGTTTCACCTGTTTTAACTTTTTGTAAGGCGTCCCAAACACTATGTTGAAATGACGTACCAAACACATATTGGATAGGTGTCTTAAGCGTTGTGCATTCTCCATAAAAGTAAGCACTAATTTCATATATTAGCTTAGAAATAATAGGATGATTGGATATCTGTATGAGCGTATAGTATTGTTGAATTTTATTCTGAGCTGATAGAAAATCTTTTGAATCTTTAAAACTTAAAAGTACAATTGCGTCATCGTTTGCAACGGCGCGCATGTCTCCTAAGGGGGTTTGAAAATCTTTATAATATAACTTCATTTAAAGTGCCTCTTAACTTTTCGGTCGAAATCCATCAACACTGATTGCGACATGGTTTTCACCAAAAGTTTCTTTCATTAAATTTGAAACATAAACATATGCTTCTGGATGATACCAATGATCTTCACCTATTTGTTGGTACATTGATTGAATCCCTAAAGCCTGTGTTCTCCGCCCATTAGACCCATCACCCATAAAATAGTCGTCCACAGTGACTAAATTTGTATAAGGCTTAAGTGTTTGAGCGAATTGATTAGTACAAGGTAATACCGGTGCTACTGCCACTTGTACAGGAATATGTGCTTGTTTTAATTTTTTCAACGTTAATAATCGCGATTGAATACTTGGCGCATGCGGTGTAAAGTGTCGTACGATGTCTTCTCGGTCAGTTTCTATCGTCATACTCACTATATACCTTCCATTATATGTTGATAAAATGTCAATATCACGTTGAATTAAAGTGCCTCTTGTTTGTATAAATAAAAAATCTGGTGGTGATTCGCGCATCACTTTTAATAATTGACGTGTAACTTCATACTTTTTTTCAATGGGTTGATATGGATCAGTTGAAGAAGACATAAAAATTGTTGTGGGCCCTTTTTGTTGTGTACGCAGTAATTCTTTCTTAAATTGATGAGATATGTCTTCTTTAACGGTGACCCATTCGCCCCAGGTTTTACCTGAAAATAGCGATATAGGAGATTTTCTTACGTAACAATAATGACATCCAAATTGACAACCCATATAAGGGTTTAGTGTATGGGTATAATCGGATAAAAAACCACTTGCTTTAGTTAGAAATTGTTTAGGTTGTCGAAATGAGATTTCCATGCTAGAGCCTCCTTAATATGAAACGACGAAATCAAATGCTTGTTTGATCTCGTCGTCTGATATGTGTTTCGTCTATGTTGGCTTAAGCTTGTAGTTCTTCAATGGCTAATGCAATTTTACTAAATACATGTTCAATGTCGTCTTTTACTATACAACTAAATGCGATACGAATATCTTGCTCATTCAAAGAGATAATACCAATCGAATATTTTTCGAGTAAATATTGTCGTAATGTTTCAGCATCTACACCAAATACTTGGAGGGCCATAAAATACCCAGAATTAAAGTCGTATGGTTGCCATAATGATTGATACTCATCTCTATAGACGATTTCTTTCGTAATATTATATCGCTCGCGTAATGTTTCAATATTGCTTTGTATTTGTGCATCAAATGTTTTGTTATTTTCTAATACATACTGAACTGCTGCTTGAGAAGGTGTGGCGCCACTTGATATATTACTTCGAATTAATCCTTTTAATTTAGCTTCTAAAATAGATTTCGTCTCATCATCTGACAAGCCAAAAGTCATGAAACCAACACGGAATCCCCATGCAAAAAATTCTTTAGTCGCACCGTCTAAACGTATAGGTAAAACACGTTCATTTTGAAGTTGAGTTAATGCAGTAAAAATAGATTGTTCATAAACATCTTCATAAAATAAACCGTAATATGCATCGTCAACTACAGCAATGACATTTACACCGCGTTGTGCAAGTTTATCAATTGCGTTAACAATATTTTGAACTTCTGAGTGTGTCGGTGTATATCCAGTAGGATTATTAGGATAATTCAAAATTAAAATCACTTTTTCTTGATCAACTTGTTCAACTTGTTCAAGTTTATTAACTAAACCTTCCGTTGTATAATGACCTTCATTAGTGAATATTGGATATGTTTCAATGTTAGCTTGGTGGCGTACTCCAAAAACGAGTTTATAATTTCCCCAATTATGATTTGGTAATAAAAGGGTATCATTTTCATTAACAAACATATCACCAACTAATGATAACCCATGTGTAAGTGCATTTGTCACTACTGGTGTACTTATTTGGTCTTCAGAAAGATCAGGATTTTCTTTCAACATTTTTTGCTTCCATAACAGTCGGAGTTGTTCTAATCCTTGCGGTGGTGCATAAGAGAATACTTCATCCGTCGACATGTCATTAAACATATCGTACAAAGCACTTGCATACATTTTTCCATCTTTTGTAGTGGCCATACCTATCGTAGCGTTATAATCGGCTGATTTCGCCTCGGCTGATTGCGTTAAAATCCCTTTAGGGTAGTACATACTTTTACCTAAATCAGAAAGCATGTCTAATACGATAGGATTTGAACGATTTAATGCGTCATTTAAAGAGAGTGCTAGCGGGTTCATATACGTCAACCTTTCCATATTATAGATACTCCTACTATACCTTGAAATACGTAAAAATTAAAGAGATGGAAAGCGTATTCAATGAATATCACACTTGAAAAAATCGATAGAATTATGAAACATTAATTTGATATACTGAAAATAATTGAGGTGAAATCATGATTAAACATCTGACAAAAATATTTTTGATGTTGGCAATTATTGTGTTTTTTATTGGTGTGTTTTTTCAATATCAAGGGGAAGAACCTTCAGCAATTAAGTTGTTTTTAGCCTCCATCATGTTTATGATTTGTGCATTTATCAGTCGTCATAACGACCGTAAAAGAGAGAGATAATGCAATGACAAATTTTTCCGAATGGTTTTTAAGCACTTTTGTATTTTTAATTAAGAGGGTGGTTAAAGAATTTTTTAAATGAACATACAATGTATGAAGTGACATTTATTTTCCTGATGAAAATGAAAGCACTGTTTTTAAGATTTTTTGTCTGAGGATTTAGTGAAAAAGTAATGGTGATTATATTTAAGTTTAGGTTTTAATATGTCCAGTTCAATACAGTGATATTAAAATGAAATAACCTTTATATTGTATTCAGAACAGTTGCGCTTTATTTGATAACTTTGTTATTGTTACCTTGGTACTTGATTACCAAATACCAACTTTTTTTAGTAACAATTTATTTTTAACGTATGAATATTCTTATATGCTTTGAAGCAATGAAGTCATGAACTTGCTACTTCGTAAAAAATATCATCAAGATGTTGATTGCTGGTTTCATAGTTTGGGAGTTATCAGTGTAGAAATATTGACACAAGATAGATATGTGCTATGGACGTGAAAAATTGTTATTTATGTGGATGTTTACTACAGTTATTCTATTTAGTTTTAATTTGAATTTCCTCAATACAGCAAAATGTATTACAACTAAATACCATTTATTATGATGATATGAGTCTTATTTTTAGATGACATAAGCTGTACACATGGTCTTTATTTATAAGGTTATGTTTAGATAATTTGGTTTTGGTTGACACTCAAGACATCGATAACGGCTTGAAAATAAAATAAGGACGTTAAAAGAAAAATTAGGAGGACACGAGACATGCAATTAAAAAAAATCACAAAACGGTATGGTGATAAAACTGTATTAGACGCCATAGATTTTGCATTTAATGATAGTAAAATCGTTGGTTTAATTGGTAAAAATGGTGTAGGTAAAACAACCATCATGAAAATTATGAATGGAAATATTGTAAATTATTCTGGAGAAGTTCAAATTGGTAAAGATGAAAATATTGGTTATTTAATCGAACATCCTAAATTATATGATAATAAAAGCGGGTTATATAACTTAAAACTCTTTGCACATGTATTAGGTAAAGGCTATGACAAAGCGTACACAGAATCAATTATACGTGCGTTTGGTATGGAAACATACATAAAACGTAAAGTAGGAAAATATTCGATGGGGATGAAACAAAAGTTAGCTATTGCGGTGTCATTAATGAATAAACCGAAATATTTAATACTTGATGAGCCAACTAATGGTATGGATCCAGATGGTTCTATAGATGTGTTAAAAACCATTGAAAAACTTGTACATGAGTATGATATGAAAATCCTAATATCAAGTCATAAGCTCGAAGATATTGAATTAATTTGTGACCGTGCTGTTTTTCTAAGAGATGGTCATTTTGTACAAGATATCAACATGGCAGATGGCCAAACATCTGATCAAACGATTGTACATATAGACATCAATGATTTTGACAGAGCCATGGCATTTTTGCAATCGAACTTCAATGTTGTACAAAGTATAAAAGAAAATGGTGAAATCATTTTAAATGCCCAACAAAGTTATCAACCTCTTTTAAAAGGGTTAGCGACGCATCATATTTACCCTCATTTTATCGAAACACGTCGCGCTTCACTAAGGGATACGTATTTCAACATTAATCAAAGAGGTGGCCAATCATGAATATAATGCAATTAATTAAATATGATATCATCAGTATTTTTAAAAGTCCTTTAACTTATATTGCGCTAGTATTAGGCATAGCACCCGTGCTTATAGCGGTGGGGATCAATGTTGGAAATCATAAAGATGTTAATCCAGTCATTATGTTTAGTGTCGGAAAATGGTTCTTTTCACTTATTGGACTCATGTTTGTCGTTAAAACGATTACGAGAGATACTAGCCAAGGAACTATTCAACTTTTCATCAACAATGTGAGAAATCGTGTAAGATATTTTATTGCTAAGTTTATATCCATTTTATTTATATCACTATTGATGACAGGCGTTATCGCATTAATGACATACGTTATTGCGTGGACAACAAAAGGGCCATCATTTGAAGCAAAATACATTTGGGAATTAATTGTATTTTATCTCATGT
Source organism: Staphylococcus hyicus (assembly GCF_000816085.1). Classification (NCBI taxonomy): domain Bacteria; kingdom Bacillati; phylum Bacillota; class Bacilli; order Caryophanales; family Staphylococcaceae; genus Staphylococcus; species Staphylococcus hyicus. The sequence goes on from NZ_CP008747.1 coordinate 888,812, forward strand.
TGTTTATTATATATGGGCTGGTGCTTTTTTTAATCAATTTATTTGTGCAAAAACCCGCTTTAGTGTATACATTAGGTATTTTACTCCTATTAATATTACCAGTGATTAAACCATTTATCCCATTAATTCCTGAAATTGGGGATAATATAAATGATGCGTTAAAATATATCCCATTCAGTTATTTAAGTGAAATGTCGATGCAGACAGATTTAGATTTTACTAAATGGCAATGGTTCATCAATGCACTGACTATTATTGTGTTATTTATCGTTAATATTATGATTATTAGAAAACGAGATATTTAGTTGTTGATTTGTCTTCTGAGCTGGATCAGCATGCGATTACGATCTCTAAATGGATGTTTTTCATCATAATGACTCAAAAGACTCAGCTCAGGAATCAATCAAAATAATGTATTCACTATATATTTAACTTTTCTTTTGCCTACACCACTTAGTGCTTGTCGATAGTCTTTAATTTGAATAGCCAACAAAGTTCATGAATAAATGAATTTTGTTGGCTATTTTTGGTACAAGTGCTGGGATGTTACATTGTGGAGGGGGCTTTTGACTTTTAAAGCATTTGAAGACATGTGTAACATTAATAAATTTTATATTTACTCAAGAAAGCGTTTACATATTAATGGTTGTGTATTAGAATACTTGTATACAAGTATGAGGTGATGCTATGAATGTACCGGAGAAATGGCTTTATCAACAAAACACAGGTGAAAAAATTGCTAGTGTCTTACGTTTTAATATTATAAATGGTCAATATACTGAACATACCGTATTAACAGAAAATCAAATTGCTCAACAATTTAAAGTGAGTCGTTCACCAGTGCGAGACGCTTTTAAATTACTCAATCAAGAGCACCTCATTCGTTTAGAAAGAATGGGTGCTGAAGTGGTGCCATTTACGACAACGCATCGACAAGAATTAACTGATATACGATTGATGATTGAATCTTTTGCGTTTACAAAAGTGATTGCGAAACAAGATTTAACTGTGCTCCTTCAAGATATGTATCAAACGCTCGAAATGATGCGTGTTTGTGTGAAATTCAAGGATGCTGTTGGATTTGCAGAATACGATTTACAATTTCATGAACATCTTGTTTTCGCATGCCACCACGAGGCGCTCATGCATATATGGCAGTCTATTCGTCAAAAGTTACTTTGCACAGTTTATATAAGCATGGCGACACGAATGGCAACAGATATTGAAGATTTTAACCGTATTATTGACAATCATCTTATGTATATTGAAGCAGTCAAAGATAGACATAACGGGAAAATGTATCAAGCATTTAAAGCAAATTTTAGTGATTTAAATGATAATATTGGCGCATTTTGGAGATTATATTAAAGGAGAGAATTGTGTGAATAGATTAAGTATAGGTGTAGATATTGGAACGACGAATACAAAAGCAGTGTTATATGATGAGAATGGACGTTCGTTAGCACATGCGCAAGCTACCTATTCGCTTCTAACTCCAGATTCCGATATCGCGGAACAAAATCCAGATGATATTTTAGAAGCTGTAAAGACAGTATTGATAAAGGTAATTCGTATGTCTCATCAAGTTGGCTCATTATCATTTATTGCATTAAGTGCACAAATGCACAGTCTCATATTAGTTAATAATAAAATGGCTCCAATTACAAAATCAATCACTTGGGCGGATAATCGGGCAAAACAATGTGCTGAAAGATTGAAAATTCATCAAAAAGGTATGCAAATCTATCATAATACTGGGACGCCAATTCATGCGATGTCACCGTTGTGTAAATTGTTGTGGTTAAAAGAAACGTATCCTGATTTATTCAAATCTGCGTATAAAATGATTGATATTAAAACGTATATCATTTATCACTTAACCGAAGAGTGTGTCATGGATATGTCTATTGCTTCAGCTACAGGACTCTTTAATATTCATCATAAAGAATGGGATGAGGACGCACTCAGTCTTATTGAATTGGAACGTCATAAGTTACCTCATGTTGTTCCAACGACGCATTGTCTTAAATTGACAGAGCAAGTCAAAAATGTATTAAATTTACAAGATTCAATTCCACTTGTGATCGGTGCTAGTGATGGCGTACTTTCAAATTTAGGTGTCAATAGCATCCAACCTGGTGAGGTAGCGGTTACCATTGGCACGTCGGGTGCAATTAGAACAGTAGTTAAAAGACCAGTGCTTGATCCTCTTGGACGGACGTTTTGTTACATATTAGATGAATCGCATTATGTTATTGGGGGACCCGTAAATAATGGCGCTGTTACTTTACAATGGCTAGGTGAAAAAGTGCTTCACAATCCACACCACATGGATGACTGCATCAATTATGAGGACATGTTACAACAGGCAAATTCTGTGCCTATAGGGTCAGATGGGTTAATCTTTCATCCATATTTATCGGGGGAACGTGCACCGATTTGGTCTTCAAATGCGAAAGGATCTTTTATCGGTTTAACTTTAGCCCATCATCAAGGTCATTTAGTCAGAGCAGTAATGGAAGGGGTATTATTTAATTTATACACGGTTCTCATGACGCTCTCTCAAATTTCAAATGTCACACCAACCGTAATTAAAGCGACAGGTGGGTTCTCAAAAAATGTATTGTGGAGACAAATGATGTCAGACATATTTAACTGCCAAGTTATTTTTCCAGAAGATTATGAAAGCTCGTGTCTGGGTGCTGTAATTCTTGGTAAGAAAGCTTTAGGTTATCAAGAAATTTATCAAAATCTATCGCATTGGGTTGGTAGTACATTTTGTCATTATCCACAGGACAAGCATGTAAAACAATATGCAGCACTTGTTTTAATTTTTATGGATATACAAGAGAGATTATTACCCACGTATGATAGTATTGCCGCTTTGCAACAACAATTCACAAATACAATAGATAAGAGGGATCGTAATGATGTATGATATATGGCCACTATTAAGTGTTATGATTGGGATATTATTTTTGTTAGTGTTAATTATGAAACTAAAACTCAACACATTTATTGCATTAATTGTTACAGCTGTACTGACAGGAATTTTGTTAGGCATGCCCCTTGATAAAATTATTGCCACAATTGAAACCGGTATGGGAGGAACGCTTGGACATATTGCATTGATATTTGGTTTAGGTGCGATGTTAGGTAAATTGTTAGCAGATGGTGGTGGTGCGACACAAATAGCGGATACACTCATCTATAAACTAGGTCAAAAGTATGTAATGTGGGCCATGGTTATCGCATCATTTATTATCGGAATCGCATTGTTTTTTGAAGTAGGGCTCGTGCTTTTAATTCCACTTGTGTTTACTATAGCGAAAAGAATGAAAATATCTCAACTTATGATTGGTTTACCAATGGTAACAGCGCTATCTGTGACCCATGGATTTTTACCACCGCATCCTGGTCCGGTTGTTATTGCCAAAGAATTAAATGCAAATATTGGAGAAGTATTGTTATATGGATTTATCGTAGCGATTCCAGTTACAATCATCGCAGGGCCGTTTTTCGTGAAATTGGCACCACGCTTGTCACCACAAGCTTTTCAAAGGGAGGGCGACATTTCTTCATTAGGTGCGACAAAGACATTTCATAAAACGGAATTACCAAGTTTTAAATTGAGTACGTTTACAGCGTTGTTACCCGTGATTTTAATGTTAATGACAACGATATGGCAACTTGTTTCTGGTCATCAGCAAGGTGCTACAAATGTGTTTGAAAGATTTCTATATTTTACAGGTTCTGCAGGAACAGCAATGCTTATTGCAGTATTATTCGCGATTTATAGTATGGGGTTAAAACAACAAAGACGCATGTCAGATATAATGGATTCAGTGACTCAAGCCATATATCCTATAGGGATGATGATTTTAATTATAGGGGGTGGAGGAGCGTTTAAGCAGATTTTAATCGATGGTGGTGTGGGTAAATCGATAGAACATTTTTTTGTCGGCGCACAAATGTCTCCTTTATTACTTGCTTGGCTTGTCGCAGCTTTATTAAGGCTTGCACTAGGGTCTGCAACAGTTGCAGCAATTTCAACTACAGGCATCATACTTCCCTTACTGCAAACCTCTGATGTTAATTTAGCGTTAGTCGTTCTAGCAATCGGTGCGGGTAGTGTATTTTGTTCTCATGTGAATGATGCAGGTTTTTGGATGTTTAAAGAATATTTTGGATTGACTGTTAAAGAAACATTTTTAACATGGTCAATGGTAGAAACGATTATTTCTGTAACAGGGTTTGTTTTCGTATTTCTTTTAAGCCTTTTAGTGTAAAGTGATATGACGAAGGGTATAACATAATAAATATGTTTGAGGTGAATATTATGCCGTGGACGATGTCAGATTATCCCAATAGTTGGAAAAATTTAGATACACTAGAACGCAAAAAAGCCATTGATATCGGTAATGCGATGTTGAAAGAAGGTTATAAAGAATCAGATGTCATACCAATAGCAACATCACAAGCTGAAAAATGGTTTAAAAACGCATCACAATCAGAGAAAGATGAGCTACAACATAAAAATATTACGCAGCATGAAAATGATCAATCTACAAACCCTGATTTAAATGAGCACGATGTACATGTTTACTATGAAAATAACGTTTGGAAAGTTAAAACGGAGACAGCACAACAAGCGAGTGATACGTTTGATTCAAAAAAAGAAGCAATTGAACGTGCTCAGGAGATTGCAAAAAATAAAAATACGCATGTCATTACGCATACAAAAGATTAATATTATAAAAGTGACGGAGATACTCAGTGCCTTAAATTAATGAAGCCAACAAAATTCACTTATTGATGAATGAACATCACCCTGTAAAGCAGACACTTAAAAAGTGAAAACTTTAAAGGGTGATGTTCAAAACTTTGTTGGCTATTATATTTATCTTTATAACGTTTTTATAATGGAAGTGTAAACATCATTCCAAAACGTATGATCAGTTAAATATCGATTACGTATAGTTTGATGGAATTCTTTTTCTTTATCGTCATAAGACTCACTTGATTTATCAGGTAAGTTTTGACGTAATGCGTTTACGAATTTCTCCACAGATAAAGCTCTCGGACCCCAAACAGCCATCTGTTCATAATTTTCATTCATAAAAATATAAATTGGAATTGATCGTGCTCTTCCATTCGTTAAATACTGGTCTATTAAATCCGTGTTTTCATCACGGTAAAAGGCACGCACCTCTAAATCTAACTGTTCAGAAATATGTTTTAATATAGGATTATTCATCATTGCATCCGTACACCAATCTTCAGTTATGATGAGTACATGCTTATACCCCTTACTTTTAATACGTTCTAAACTTTCGCTATCCTTAGGTAAATCAAAACTATTGTAGATACTCAGTAACCCCTCTTTATTAACATGCATATCTTCAATGTATTGATCAATAGGTTTAGCTTGTTGATAATACGTTTTTAAATGCGCCATAAAAAACACCCTCCTTCGTTAAATTTATTATACCAAGCTCAGTATTGAAAGAAAATTAAAAAGATTACAACAAATTAAGAATGTGACATTTACAATACAAATAATGGTACAAGGTTTAAATTTTTATTGACTCAAATTATAATTTTAAGTGTTGAAAATATTATCTGAAAAGGAGGGGAGATTAATGGATAAAATTACATTTTTAAATGAACTAGAGCATCAGCTAAAACGTTTACCTAATGATGTCGTTGATGATATTATGAACCAATATGAAACGCATTTTTATAAAGAAAATGAAAAAGGTAAAACGGATCGTGAGATTATTTTGTCACTTAATAAGCCTAAACATATTGCGAAGAAAAAATATGCAAAATATGCCGTGACAGATGCAGAAAACAAACCTGATTTCGATCACTTAAGACGCGCTGTTCTCGCAACAATTGGTATGAGTATCGTTACATTATTTTTTGTAGTAGTCCCATTAATTTTCCTTCTGTTACTTATTATTATGTCACTGTTTATTTCATTGGGGATGATTCTCGCACCAATTATTGTGTTTCTAGCGCATATATATTCAGGATTATCACAATTTTCATTGAGTAATTATCTGTTTAGCTTTGCGTATACAGGTTTAGGATTAATGTTTTTAGTTATCATTATTAAAATAGTGTGTTTCTTACGCAAAGCATTATTGAAATATTTAAAATGGAATATAAATTTTATTAAAAAAGGAACATTTCAATCATGAAACGATTATTTTTAACAGGATTAACAATGTTTCTCGTCTTTTTTTCATTGGGATCAATCGTATGGTTTTTGTTTGAAGCGCATCATAGTCAAACACAAACTACTGAAAAAGCGTATAAGAGTGGCAATATTGAAAGATTAAATGTCGATGCAAATAATGCAGATGTGTATATAAAAAAGGGGCAGCATTTTCATGTGAATTATGATGGTAAAGCCAAAATTAATATTTCCAAACAAAATGAAACATTACAAATCTCTGATAGTCAAGCATCTAGAAAACGTATGTTAGATGTCAATCCATTTAATAAATCGAAAGAGCGCTTAGAAATTACAATTCCGGATAAAGAACTCAATGAATTAAATATAACCACTCGAGTAGGAGAAGCGTATATTAATGATGTAAAAAGTAGAAATGTTATGATTTGGTATGAATCTACTGGTCAGATAAATATAGATAACTGTTACTTTGACCGTAATAGTATTAAGGCAAAAGACTCACTTGTAAATATTTCTGATAGTAATCTTTCGGATTCTGATATATCAGTTTTAAAAGGAAAAATTACTGTCAATCAAACGCTAGTACGAAAAAGTGTATTTAAAGTGAATGAAGGAAGTATGGTTCTGAACAATATGAAACCAGAATGTGATTTTAAAGGGTCTGTGAATCACGGGGATATTTCCATGCATTATGTAAAGCCACCTAAAGACGTGATGTTGAAGTTAACCCCTGAGAAAGGAAATATAAATGTGAATGCATCTCATTTACATCAAGGTAAAAATGGTAAAGGTACGCATTTAATCGAACTTTATACAAATCATGGTGACATAAACATAAATTAATGTATGTAGAAACGCACTCAAACAACATGTAAAGTTTGGGTGCGTTCCTTTTCGATTAGTTATTGGGAATAGCGTTTTAATGTGTTGCAAATGGAATATTTGTATCTATTTTACCCTTTAAATGTGTATATAAGATTGGTTCGCCTTGAAGCCAATTTTTAAAATTGATAGCAATCGGCGCTTGATTCTCGCCTAAACTTATCCACGCTGTAAGTGACTGTGGTTCATACATGGTGGTATGAATGGTTCCACTCCAACTCTTAAATAATTTACTATAAATACCGAATTTTGGGTCATTAAAACGTTTGAACACTTCAAAACGATCAACCGCTGATTGTAAGTTTTGTTCTAGTCGGTTTAATCTGTCTTCAGACTCTTTAGTGTAGTTTCTGTTTTCATGAGTTAATAGTTTAAAATGATTGGTACATGTATGGTCGTAGCGTACTTCAATATTTCTTGGCGTCACTTCAACTATAGCATGGGCGCCTGATTGATCTTGTAAAATATAACTGAATGAACTTCGATGGGGGATGGATTTCAGTAATGAAATGCCTTCATCAATGTTACGACATGTTTCTAAAACGAGACGACCAACCATATAACAAACAAAACCATTTGCTGGTTTTTTTCGATGCATAAAATTATATGCCATAACTAGTCCGTGTTCATTCATACCATCCATACGGCCAGTCGTACGTGACATCGGTCCTATTTGTGCATAGCCACCATCCGAAGGGCGATATAATTGATAGCGACCATCGTATGTGGCTGGATGGTAATCATAATTTCTAACAAGGAAATCAGAACCAACAAACACTGTACAGCCACTTTCAGGTAACTCTGTAAACCGGTAATGTGCAAAATTTAAGATAGCTTGTTTAGTAGAGATATTTAAAGTGTCTTGAATGCCCTTGATTTCTTCCCAAATGGCTGGAGCGTATTTTTGAAAAATGAGATAGGTTTCATTTATATCAATGTCGAAACGAGGTACCCGTTTTTTCCATTCTTGTTCTCTATTTTTTAGCATTTTAGTTTGTTGCATCCAATGTGCAACGAAAACGCCATACTCATAATGAGATCCTTCAAAAGTTTGTATATCAATATGCACATCTTGCATTGGTCATAACCCTTTCTGAAATCTATTTAACACAATTTGTTACGATGTTGTAATACTACATTAATGGAAATTGTTTATAAACACTCATATAATAACATTATCTACAATTATAATTATTGAATAGCTCGGTTAAGGAGTGATTATAATGTGGCTTGAGGCATATTTACGGACGAAGCGATGGTTTTATCGCAATTTTTACAGTTAAATCAGTGTAAACGAAAAAGATTGTTACAAACTTGAGGCAACCGTTTCAAGTGGGGTAACAATCTTTTTTATTATACGTCTGTAACATTCGGTGTGATGTAAACGGTTTTGATTTGGTTGTTTTTACTGGCGTTATCGCCAAATGTTACTGTTACTAATGTTTTCGTCGTTTTCTTGTAATCTTGATCTTCGTTTGTGTAAGTATAAAACATAATCATTTGATTGCCGTGGATGTGTGCGCGATGAATCATTTCGAAATTCCACTGTAATTGGGGGTCAGCTTCAACGGCTGACATTCGAGTTGCTAACAAATGTATAAGACGTGATTTATTTAAAGCAATGGGATCCCCAAAATCATTGATATAATATGCAGAAACCGCATCATCAATCATGTCTGTCACACTTTTAAGATCATGGTTTTTCCAAGAATTTAGAAATGATATATAAGGCATTGGCGTTACCTCTTTCATACTATTATTGTATTTAATGTAACATATTTCGAATACGATATGAACATTTAGGAGTAATCATAGTAGAAAGGGGTATAAGTTTATCGTGACATAATGATTATGTTATAATCATACATAGATAGACTAAACATTGGGATTTTGAGGTGAAAATTTATGTGTAAATTTATTGCTGGTATCTTCAAAGTTTTCTTTGCTTTAATGCTTGTAATGACTGTGCTCATAGGCTTGGGTGCTGCAGTATTAGCGTTTGTATTTAAAAAAGATTTTGAAGATATTGAAAACAAAACGAAACAAATTATTGCAGATATTGAATCTAATCAAACGTAATCTAAAACGAACACAATTATGTGTTCGTTTTTTATTTTTCATTTTAAATTTGTTCAAATGCATAATTATTAGTCTACATTGATTGAGTTTTGTTGAATAATTTCATATTTAAGGGTAAGGTGATGATTTTGTATCAAAGTCAAAATGTGTTAATTTCTTATAAATTAAATGCCCAGACATCTATGCAAGTAAAAGAGTTGGATTGCCAACTTAGAAATCATCATTTAGAAAGACCAATGCCTAACAAAGTCATTGATCAAATTTTTCAAACACATGTGTATGCGCGTAATATTATCATCGGTGTTAGTCAAGATTCTATAATGATATCGAGTGCAGAGCGGTTTAAAACGCAGCTGGAAGATTACTTACATAAACAAGGCGCTTATCCTTTCATTGTTAAAATTGTAACTTGGAATGACCATAGCAAAAATATGAAAAAATTTGAGCGTGCATTTGTTGAACATGAACCAGATCTTTGGTTTGTCTTTTCAAATGCATTAGGTTTTTCACGTTTGCTCAAACGACTATATCGAAATGAGTATTTTGATGCATCTCGAACATATTGTTTAAGTAACCTTTGTTCAAACTCTCTTCTCCACACTATGGGAGAAAAATACTTTGAAGGTATGAAAGGTGTAACCCCTTCAGGACGATCATGGCATGTCAATCAAGGTGAAATACAAATATTAACTTCTTAATATCGCCTTTACCATCTTTTTGATAAACTATAATCAAGGATTAATTACAATAAAGGAGGAAACGGTATGGCTTCAAAAGGTTATATTGGCTCATATACGAAAAAAGAGGGTAAGGGATTATATTATTTTGAATTAGATGAAAAGGCCAATCGCATTTCAAACATTGATACAGCATATGAAATTAATGCATCTACATATTTTGACATTTATGAGCATACACTTGTTGCTATTACAAAAAATGATACACGAAGTGGCATCGCTACATTTAACATTAAGGAAGATGGTCAATTAGAAAAAGTAAGCGAATGTTTAGAGTCTGTAAAGGGATCAGGTTGCTATGTATCCTTCTCGCCAGATGGGGAGTTTATTTTTGAAGCGGTATATGGTGATGGCATTGCGCGTATTTATGAATTTGATAAAACTACACAAAAGGTCACTCGATTAATTGAAGAAGTGTTTCATGAGTATCCGAAAGGCCCCAATGTTGATCGTCAAGATCAATCACATGTACATTACTTGGAAGTGACACCTGAACAAAAATATGCTGTTGCGGTGGATTTAGGTTCAGATTTAATTGTTGCATATCATTATGGGCAGCATGGGTTAGAAGTCGCACATCGTACCCAAATGCTACCTGGAGATGGCCCACGTCATATTGCTTACCACAAAACAGGTGCTTACGCTTATGTTGTTAATGAATTATCTAATACTGTTGTCGTGATGGCATACAATGATGGCCAATTTAAAGAAATGGAACGCCATTTAACTATTCCCAAAGCGTATTTACAGCCAACTAAATTAGCAGCAGTGCACATTTCTGAAGATCAGCGTTTTATGTATATTAGTAACCGTGGTCACGATAGTATTGCGATTTTCGAAATACGAAATGATGGTGCTAATTTAAAATTTGTGGATATTGTTTCAACAGGGGGTGTGTCTCCTAGAGACTTTAATCTTTCACCAACAGGACAACACCTGGTCGTTGCGCATCAAGATGAGGAATGTCAAGTGGTTGTATTTGTACGTAATATAGAGAATGGCATGCTTACAAAAAGTGATGATTCAACTTCTGCTCAAGAAGGCGTTTGTGTAAAATTTTTGAAGTGAGTTTTAGATAAATGATTTCGTGGCAGAATGGCAATTGCAGAATCGATGATTAAATAATAGATTTTGAGAAAATGCATATTTAAATAGCCTTCAAAGTTCATCTAACGTGAAGTTTGAAGGCTTTTTTCGGAGTCATGATTTGTTTTTGGTAAAAAGTTGCTTAATCATATTAAATTTTCCTTTATAAGGTGGAAATAAAATGCCTGTTTCAAGCTTTGTCGTTTTAAAAATATAGGGTTTTTCATGAGTGAATGTGTCAAAAGTATATTTTCCGTGGTAACGACCTATTCCCGATGCACCGACACCGCCAAAAGGTAACTTAGGGTTCGCCAATTGTAGAAGTGTATCATTTACAGCACCACTTCCAAATGAAAGGGTGTCTAACACTAAGGTAGAAAAATTTTCGTCCTCTGTAAAAACGTACAATGCTAACGGTTTAGGCCGGGACTGTAACCATGATAATGCAGTATCAAAAGATTGATAAGTAACGATTGGCAGTAATGGTCCAAAAATTTCTTCTTGCATAATGTCGTCTGATGGATGAATATTATCGAGGATTGTGGGTTCAATAAATCTTGATGATTGATCTTTAGCGCCACCAATTACGATTTGATCTTTATGAGTTTCTAACAATGTCGATAGACGATGGAAATGTTGATCATTCACAATGCGACCTAAATCGTGACTTTTTTGAGGGTTTGTACCATAAAATTCTTTGAGTGTTGTACGCATGGCATCGATAAAATCATCTTTGATTGACTCATCAATAAGTACATAGTCCGGTGCGACACACGTTTGACCAAGGTTCAAAAATTTACCAAAACAAATACGTTCACTAGCAACTTTTAAATTTGCGGTTTTATCTATGATTGTTGGAGATTTGCCACCCAACTCTAAAGTGACGGGTGTAAGGTGTTTACTTGCTGCTTCATACACGATTTGACCCACTTTCGTACTCCCTGTAAAGAAGATGTGATCAAAAGGTAAAGCTAATAAAGATTGAATGGTATCTTTACCGCCTTGAATCACTGACACGTGTGTTTCTTCAAAAGTGGCTTCTATAATGGATTGAATCACTTTTGATACATTTGGTGTTAACTCTGAGGGTTTAACGACGGCAGTATTGCCAGCAGCAATCGCACCAATTAATGGTTCCATCACGAGTTGGAAAGGGTAGTTGAAAGGACCGATAATTAACACGGTGCCTAAGGGTTCTTTCATTAGGAAGCTTTTTGCTGGGAATAAGAAAAAGGGTGTCTCCACAGCACGCTTTCGAGCCCACTTTTTGAGATCTTTACGATAATGATTTATTGAGTTTAAAATGTAACCAATTTCTGTTGCAAACGCTTCTACAGAATGTTTGCCTAGATCCTCTTTTAACGCTTGATACAATGCCTTCTCATGAAGTTTTATATTTTTCTTCAACTCTTTTAATTTTTGTTTCCTAAATGCAAGCGGCTTTGTTGCTTGTGATTTAAAATAAGTTTCTGATGCATCAAAAAGCATTTGATAATTCAAAATCTATCCCTCCTTAAAAGTTATAAAAAAGGGTTGAGACATTTCTTAACCCTTTATGTCTCAACCGTTCGTGTTATGTTTTTTTTAAGTGTGATAATGATGGTTCACGTTCAAATTGTGCGTGGACATATGAACAAGATGGAATGATTTTTAAATCTTCATCTTGTGCTTTTTTAATGATGGCATTAAACAATTGTTTCGCGACACCTTGACCTCTTAAGCAAGGATCTACAAAGGTATGGTTTACATCTATCGTTTTCGCATCTACAAAAGTATAAGTGATTTCAGCATCGGGGGATGTTTCATTTTTTCCGACGTAAAATTTATGATGGCCTTCATTAATTAAAATTGACATAATATCACCTTCACTACGTTTATGATAATGCGTCAGTAACTTGAGGAACAATTTGTTTCTTACGTGAAACGACACCTGGTAAAAATGCAGTGTTATTATCTAGCGTTGTGTTAAAAGCATTTGCGATTTTGTCAGTATCAGCACCTGTCACTAATATTTTAGAATCACTATTTAAAATGTCAGTGACAACTAAAATGAATGATGTATAATTGTGCTCTGCGATTTCTTTATTCATTGCATTTTCTAATGCTTCTTGACGGGCCATAACTTCATCGATGTCTACCGTATTAACTTGCGCAATTCGTACGGTACGTTCACCCATGTCAAATGATTTTGCATCTTTATTAAGTAATTGCGCTTCAGTACTATCTTTTGTAGAAGCACCTGCTTTTAACATATCAAGACCATATTGGTCAACGTCTACATTAGCAATGCTTGCTAGTGCGCGCGCTGCGTTTACATCTTGTTCTGTACATGTTGGCGATTTAAATAAAAGACTGTCAGAGACAATGGCAGAAATCATTAAGCCGGCAATTTCAGGTTTGATTTCATAACCACGTTCATTATACATTTTGTAAAGGATAGTCGCCGTACATCCAACTGGCTCAGCACGGTAGTATAGTGGACCAGCTGTTTCAAAGTTAGCTATACGATGATGATCAATGACATGTTTGACATTTGCTTTGTTAATCGTTTCAGCACTTTGTTGGAATTCGTTGTGATCGACTAAAATAACCTCTTGATTTGTGAGATCATCAGTTAAAAGCTCAGGTGCTTCAACTTTAAAATAATCTAATGCATATTGCGTTTCAGGAGCAACATCGCCTAAGCGATATGCTTTAGCGTCTTTATTGCCGTGAAGTTGTTCGAAGTCTGCCATAATAATCGCTGATGTAATGGCATCTGTATCTGGATTTTGATGTCCGAAAATGTATGTTGTCATTTTGATAAACTCCTTATATCTTTACTGTTAATTTAATTCATATTTTAGCACGGCACATCAGTGTTATTCCACTGTTGCGCCTAAAGTATTTTTAAAATGAGCAAGTGCCCATTCGTGTCCTAATTCGTTAAATGAAGCTACGCCATCTTTAGGAATAATTAATTGATAATTTAAATTATAAGCAGTTGAAGCTGTATGTAAGACACAGATATCTGTACATACCCCAACAATTTCTAAAGTATCAATTTTTCTTTCTCTTAATAAAGTATCTAAAGGTGTGCCAAAGAAAGAATCATAGCGTCTTTTATCAATAAAAAAAACATGTTCTTCATGTTCTATCTTCTGAAAAATAGAACCTACACGACCATATAACTTTCGTCCTTCAGTACCTATAATGTTATGTGGAGGAAAACTTTTAGACTCTGGGTGGGTAGGATCGTTCTCGAAATGTAAATCCATCATAAAAAAAATATTGTCTCTCATTTCATGATACTGTTGGATTCGATCTACAATGTACCCTTCGATGGCTTGACCAGCGCCCCCACAAGTCAATTTTCCATTGTCTGCGATGAAGTCATTAGAATAGTCAACTACGATTAAAGCTTTTTTTGACATAATGTCCTCCTAAAATTGGGTATACTATTTATAAATCAGAGATGTTTATAGTATAACCTAAATATGAAAGGATACTAGACCTATGTTGAAAAATGTTAAAAAATTTGGAGCAAAAACAAAAAATAAATGGTTTGATACGATTGGAATACAACGGGCATTAAATGTTGTCGCTAAACAAGGTGGGGGGACGGTCTATATTCCAAAAGGGGAATATCACATTGCGAAAGCTTTAAAAATATATCGCAATACGACCTTGAAATTAGATCCTGAAGCCGTATTATTGCGTAAAGGGCGTGACGCTTTATTAAAAAATGGGTCCAGTCGTAAACACTATTACAGATATGAAGGAAATGGCTTTATCAAAATAGAAGGCGGTACGTTTGATATGAATGGGACGGAATATCCGTATAATAATACCGCAATGTGTTTAGGGCATGCACGTGAAATAGAAGTATCACATGTCACATTTAAAAATATAGTAGGTGGACATGGCATCGATGCTTGCGGGTTAGATGGCGTTCATATTCATGATTGTCAATTTTTAGGGTTTGCCGATTATGAAGGCGATCGATGGTTTTCAGAAGCGATTCAACTTGATTTGTTTATTGAAGGCGCTTTTCCAAAATTTGGAGTGAATGATGGTACCATTACAAAAAATGTAGTGATAGAAAGATGTTATTTTGGTAATTCTGGTGAAGGGAAAATGGGACCATGGAATAGAGCGATTGGGTCGCATGCGAGTCGACTGTTCCATTTTTATGAAAATATAGTGATACAACATAACGTTTTTGAAAATACAAAAGAATATGCGCTCACGCCGTTAAAGTCTAAAAATGTGATGATAGCTTATAATACGTTTTTAAATTGTGCAGGTGTACTGCGGTATTTAGGTGTATACAAAGGAAAACATATGGCTTCCTTAGATGGTCGTATAGAAGGAAAAGAGGGGGGCAAACATTTAGTGTTTATCCATAATACGATTAAAAATACAACAACATTGGATACATTGCATATACGAAGTCATAAAGATGCACCACATCGCTACGTTAATATACTAAATAATACATTTTCAGGTGAAAATAATCCGATACAAATTACTGGCTCGAATGATGTGTATATTTACGATAATGAAAATTTACCACATATAAAACAAAATACGGTTGGAAACCTTTTTCAAAATTAAAGCGAAACCCATTAAAACGTTTAAAATATACTATGGTTAGCGGTATGGGACAATAGCTACCCTATCGCACAAAAAAACCAACAAAATTCTTCGTACATGAATTTTGTTGATTATATTTATATATAAATTTAGTATCTCGGATGGCAATTGTGAGGAATTTAAAATATCATTTTGATTGATATTTTAGCCTCTTTGAACATACAAATCAAAAGTTTTACACATCTATTAATTAAAGCGCCCTAGGTGACGTATTTCAAAATCAAGTGTTTCTAAAATTTTATTGATTTTATGCATGTCTTCATCATTTGAATAAGCGCATTGGACAAAAAATCGATACATCCCTAGTTGTGTTTTTAAGGGTCTAGATTCAATCCAACTCAAGTTCACATTAAATAAAGCGAAAGTATTTAAAATGCTTGCCAATAAACCCGGTTTATCATAGCTAGGAGTAATAATCATAAGGCATTGTTTACCATCGCTCGGTGGTATGTCCGCATTCGTTAACACAAGAAAACGCGTCATATTATGAGGGAAGTCCTCAATGTTTTCAATAAGTGGGACATACCCATAAGCTTCACCACTTCCTTTAGGAGCGATAGCCGCAGTGGTTGTATTAATATACTTTAAGGCATCAACCGTACTTTGCGCATAAGAATATGCCAACTGATGTTTGTGAATAAATTTTTGAGTTTGACTAATTGCCGGTCCAATAGAGTAGACGTGCGTAATATCATCTAAAGTTGTAGTGTGTTGCCCATATAAGGAGAATTCAATATCTAAATGAACTTCTGCTATGACTGATAAAGAATGTTCTACTAAATTGTCAGCGACAACATTAATCGTACCTTCAATTGCATTTTCAATAGGTACAATGGCTGTTGATTTCGGATGTGTATGCACTGCTTGAATAACTTCATAAAGGTTTTCTTTAGGTACTAATTCTTCTTGATTGTTAGTATATTTTAAAGCCGCTAAATATGAAAAGGTCCCTTTGGGTCCCAAGTAAAATAAGGACATAACCTCACCTCATTCGTGAATGTTTGTCCTTATTTTACACAAATCTAATGAAAAGGACACCCAGTCGGTTCCTTTTTTTTATAATAAAAGTTCGTTTCACGCATAGTATTATCATAACCGTGATGGTAATTAGATGTCAGTGTTGGCGATAAAGGAGGAGCGAGCCATGACCATTTTCCAGTTACCGTGCGCCCTTTTTTTGCCTCCACAGCTTCAAATTTTTCAAATTGTTTTGAAGCTGTTAAATGATCGACCATTGACACGCCATTATTTTTAAACGATTGATACACAGCGTCATTAATTTCAACTAATACGCGATCCTTATTAAAACTACTATTTCTTAAATTATTAAAATCCATTGCTTTAGCTAACGGTTCCATTAAATTGTATCGATATGGATCAATAAAATTACGTACCGCAATTTCGTTAACCATGTACCAACCGTTAAATGGTGCAGTTGGATACGTGATACCTCCGATTTTCAAATCCATACTTGAAATAATTGGTACGGCATACCATTTTAAATTTAATTGTGCTACTTTTGGGTATGACTGATGCTGAATTGGAACTTCTAAAATAAGGGAGCTAGGGTAGTCATAATATTTGATAGGTTGGTTTGGAAGTTGATAAATAAGAGGCAAGACATCAAAGTCACCATTATTTCCACGCCAACCTAAATGTTCAGCAAGTTGAGTGATTTGTCTTTCTGCTGGATCTCCGTTTTCTTTATAACCTGCATAGCGAATCAACTGATTATTAAAAATCTTAGGTGTGTCTTCATTTGAAGGGGCGAAAATTGTAATGTAAGGTACGATTTTACCATGATTCGTCGCTTTATCGATATGAGTAGTAATTGCGTCTAAAAAAGCATTTTCATCTTTGATATGTCTTGCATCTTGAACTTTCAAACTCTCCCAAAACAATCTTCCAATACATCGATTTGAATTACGCCAAGCTAAACGGGCGCCATAAATTAACTCCTCTGATGTATGTTGATAATAGCCAAGTGTTTCAATTTCGTGTTCAATTTCAAGAATCCGTTCTAATTTTTTTTTATTAGGTTGATTCGTTTCTTCATAGTATTGCGTTATGAATGCAATTGCCTCTTTTAACATCGTACCACCTCAATATCAATTATAATGTATAAATGAAAAATCTTTAGAAAAAAAGTAAAAATTGTCATATTTTTGTCGATGTTCTCATTAAAAGTTGGAAAACAGTGGCTAAAAGTGTTATATCATAGAGGTATAACTAAAAGGACGAGGAGAAATTATATGTATCAATACCATGACGATAGCTTAATGTTACACAACGACTTATATCAAATAAATATGGCAGAATCTTATTGGAATGATGGCATTCATGAGCGTACAGCTGTATTTGACCTTTATTTTAGAAAAATGCCCTTTGAAAGTGGTTATGCGGTTTTTAATGGTTTGAGGAGAGTTATTGACTATATTAACCACCTTCATTTTTCGGATACTGATTTAGCATATTTGAAAGATATTGGTTATGAAGCGGATTTTTTAAATTATTTAAAAGAACTTAAATTTACAGGGCATATACGCTCAATGCAAGAAGGGGAACTGTGCTTTGGTAACGAACCGCTCATGCGTATTGAAGCACCATTAATTCAAGCACAGCTAATTGAAACTGCGTTATTGAATATCGTTAATTTTCAAACGTTGATTACTACGAAAGCGAGCAGAATTAAACAAGTCGCTCCGAACGATACATTGATGGAATTTGGCACACGTCGCGCGCATGAATTAGATGCGGCATTATGGGGCGCGCGAGCTGCAATTATTGGTGGTTTTGATGCGACAAGTAACGTGAGAGCAGGGAAATTATTTGATATTCCAGTATCTGGTACCCATGCGCATGCTTTTGTTCAGACTTATGGTGATGAATATATTGCATTTAAAAAATATGCGGAACGTCATAAAAATTGTGTTTTTCTCGTAGATACTTTCCATACATTGAAGTCGGGTGTACCCAATGCGATTCGTGTCGCAAAAGAACTAGGGGATAAAATTAATTTTATAGGAATACGACTTGATTCAGGAGATATTGCCTATTTATCAAAGGAAGCGCGCAAAATGCTTGATGCAGCAGGCTTTCCTAATGCTAAAATTATTGCGTCTAACGATCTAGATGAAGAAACGATTTCTAGTCTAAAAGCACAAGGCGCTGCTGTTGACAGTTGGGGGGTAGGTACGAAATTAATTACAGCGTATCAACAACCTGCATTAGGTGCCGTGTATAAAATGGTTGCAGTTGAAGATGATAATGGTGAGCTTGTAGACCGCATTAAGTTATCTAACAATGCTGAAAAAGTCACGACGCCAGGAAAAAAACGTGTATACCGAATTATTAACACTAAAACAAACAAGTCTGAAGGAGATTACATCACGCTAGATAGTGAGAATCCAAATGAAGAAGCAAACCTTAAAATGTTTCATCCGATTCACACGTATAAGATGAAATACATTAAAAAGTTTAAAGCAATTGATTTACACCATGATATTTTCGTAAACGGTAAGTGTGTCTATAACATACCAAGTGAGAATGAGGCGAAACAATTCCTGCAACAGAATTTGGAGTTATTATGGGATGAAAACAAACGTTATTTAAATCCCGAAGAATATCCTGTGGATTTAAGTACGGCATGTTGGGAAAATAAACAACGACGTATATTTGAAGTGGCTGAACATGTGAAAGAAATGGAGGAAGAACATGAACATGAGTAGAATGCAATCCATCATTGTGAATGAAATGAAAGTACAACCAGATATTGATGTTGCTCAAACAATCGAAGATATTAAACAATTCATCAAACAATATGTGACGTCACATCCATTCATTAATACGCTTGTATTGGGAATTTCGGGGGGACAAGATTCTACATTAGTTGGTAAATTAACACAACTTGCCGTTAATGAACTGAATGAAAATAGCACGAAAACATATCAATTTATAGCTGTAAAATTACCTTATGGTGTACAACGGGATGCAGATGAAGTTGAAGATGCACTTGCATTTATACAACCAGATAAAATTATAACCGTCAATATTAAAGAGGCAGTTGATCAAAGCGTCGCCTCATTAAAAGACGCTGGAATTACATTGACGGATTTTCAAAAAGGTAATGAAAAAGCGCGCGAAAGAATGAAAGTACAATATTCTATTGCGTCAAATACTGGTGGTATTGTAGTTGGGACTGATCATTCTGCGGAAAATGTGACTGGATTTTTTACAAAATATGGAGATGGAGCTGCGGATATTGCACCTATATTTGGCTTGAATAAACGTCAAGGGCGACAACTGTTACAATATTTAGAAGCACCTCAGCACCTATATGAAAAAACACCTACAGCTGATTTAGAAGATGACAAACCCCAATTACCGGATGAAGAGGCTTTAGGTGTCACATATTTAGATATTGATGATTATTTAGAAGGAAAGCCTGTTTCACATGCTGCTGCTGAACGTATTGAGAAATTGTATATTCAAAATGCTCATAAACGTGAGTTAGCATATACACGTTATACATGGCCGAAATAAAAATTATAATGACATTTGAAATGATTCTTGATACAATGAGCTAAATTTCAAGAAGTGAGGTAAGCTATGAGTGCAATTAATGACAATCCATTACTACTCATTTTGGCAATATTTCTTATAAATGTTGCTTATGTTACTGCGTTGACAATGCGGCTGATTTTAACTTTGAAAGGGTATCGATATTACGCGGCGGCGCTAAGTTTTGTAGAAGTCTTAGTATATGTCATTGGTTTAGGTATGGTTATGTCTGGTCTAGATCAATTTCAAAATGTTATCGCTTATGCATTAGGTTTTTCAGTTGGTATTATTGTTGGCATGAAAATTGAAGAGAAATTAGCGTTAGGGTATTCGGTAGTCAATGTAACGACCGCTGATTATGAATTGGATATCCCTAGACAACTTCGAGATTTAGGTTATGGTGTCACTCACTTTGCTGCACATGGTCGTGATGGTGACCGTCTCGTGATGCAAATTTTAACACCAAAACGATATGAGCTTAAACTGATGGATACCATTAAAGCGCTTGACCCTAAAGCGTTTATTATTGCTTATGAACCACGTAACATTCATGGTGGATTCTGGGTAAAAGGTGTACGAAGTAAAAAAGTGAAGGCGTATGATACAGATGAAATTCAAAGTTGAAGACGATGAAACGGTTCAAGCGTGTTTATTGCGTATGAAAGCGGCAGGTTATATGCCTATTAAACGTTTTGAAAAACCTATCTTTAAAGAAAATAAAGACGGCAGTATTGACGTCTTGAAACAAGAAATTATCTTTACTGGAAAGAAAATCGAACGGGAATCATAATAAAGGAAGGCGTTGACGCTATCGTCAACGTCTCTTTTAACTTCTTAAAAGCGTATGTTTATGGCGGTTAAACCATTAATGTTCGTTTTTAGACCTTTATTTTATGTTAGTTATTTGAAAAATATCGAATTACACATTGATTCCGAACGATATATCTGTTTATATAGTTAATGTACATATGAAATTCATTTGCTATAATGTGACTGAATACGATTTTATTTTTTAAGCGGAAGCATACTAAAATACGAGTTAGGAGATTTTATAATGATTGAACGCTATTCAAGAGAAGAAATGTCGAATATTTGGACAGATCAAAATCGCTATGCTGCATGGTTAGAGGTTGAAATTTTAGCTTGCGAAGCATGGAGCGAGTTGGGAGATATTCCTAAAGAAGATGTTAAGAAAATTCGTGAACATGCGAGAGTGGATGTTGCGCGTGCAAAAGAGATTGAGTTAGAAACGCGTCATGATGTAGTTGCATTTACACGCCAAGTATCTGAAACATTAGGTGAAGAACGTAAATGGGTGCATTATGGTCTTACGTCAACAGATGTTGTGGATACAGCGTTAAGCTATCAAGTGAAACAAGCAAATGATATTATCGAAAAAGACTTGGAACGTTTTATAGAAGTCCTAGCGAATAAAGCGAAAAATTATAAATATACGCTCATGATGGGTCGTACGCACGGTGTTCATGCTGAACCCACAACATTTGGCTTGAAAATGGCGTTATGGTATGCAGAAATGCAACGTAATTTAGAACGTTTCAAACGTGTACGTGAAGAAATTGAAGTGGGTAAAATGAGTGGCGCAGTAGGAACGTTTGCTAATATTCCACCTGAAATCGAAGCATATGTGTGTAAACACTTAGGTATTGGTACTGCACCAATTTCAACCCAAACGTTGCAACGTGACCGCCATGCGTATTATATTGCAACACTTAGTTTAATCGCAACGTCGCTTGAAAAATTTGCAGTAGAAATTAGAAACTTACAAAAAACAGAAACGCGTGAAGTTGAAGAAGCATTCGCAAAAGGGCAAAAAGGGTCATCTGCTATGCCACATAAACGTAATCCAATAGGTTCTGAAAATATTACGGGAATTGCACGTGTGATTCGCGGATATATTACAACAGCTTATGAAAATGTTGCTCTTTGGCATGAGCGTGACATTTCACATTCATCTGCTGAACGTATTATGTTACCGGATGTGACGATAGCACTAGACTATGCGTTAAATCGCTTCACGAATATTGTGGATCGTTTAACCGTGTATGAGGAAAATATGACAGAAAACATGAATAAAACGTTTGGCCTTATTTATTCACAGCGTGTGTTATTAGCTTTGATTGATAAAGGGATGGTTCGTGAAGAGGCGTATGATACTGTTCAACCAAAAGCAATGGAATCATGGGCAACAAAAACGCCATTTAGAACACTCGTTGAAGCGGATGAGAAAATCACAGAAAAATTATCAGAAGATGAACTTAATGCATGTTTTGACCCTAGACATCACTTGAATCAAGTTGATACAATATTTAAAAGAGTAGGTTTAGCATAAAAATACTACACTTTAATGTATTAATTCGTTAAAATATCCTTAAACACATAAAAATAGGGGTTGTATACCATGCAAATTGAAAAGTTACGTGGACAAGCATTAGATGAATTGTTCGATGCAATATTAACATTAGAAACACGCGAGGAATGTTATCAATTTTTTGATGATTTATGTACAGTGAATGAACTTCAGTCGTTATCGCAACGCCTGCAAGTTGCGAAGATGATTAAGCAAGGCTACACTTATGCAACGATAGAAGCTGAATCCGGCGCGTCTACTGCGACTATTTCTCGAGTGAAACGTTCACTGCAGTGGGGTAATGATGCATATACAATGATTTTAGAACGAATGGATATTGAGACGAAACATTAAAAATAAAGTGAAAAAGTAAGCGATAAAATGCACGTGAAACGTACATTTAACGCTTGCTTTTTTTATGTAATTTTTCCTTTAAATCCCAGGGTGTTACTTAGAATATCAGCCTTAAAAATGCTATAATATTATCTATGATATTTAAAGGAGTATTCGGTTATGTATGATATAAAACAATGGCGCCATGTTTTTAAATTAGATCCAGCTAAGGCAATAACTGATTCTGATCTTGAAAAAATATGTATGTCGCAAACAGATGCCATCATTATTGGAGGGACAGATAACGTTACCGAAGATAATGTGTTGCATTTAATGAGTCGTGTGAGACGCTATCCATTACCATTAGTTTTGGAAATTTCAAATATTGAAAGTATTGTACCTGGATTTGATTTCTATTTTGTCCCGACAGTTCTGAACAGTACTGATGTTTCATTTCATAATGGGTTGTTACTTGAAGCACTTAAAATGTATGGACATATGATGCATTTTGAAGAAATTCTTTTTGAAGGGTATGTTGTACTGAACCCCGAAAGTAAAGTGGCTAAACATACGAAAGCGAATACGGACTTAACAACTGAAGATATCGAAGCTTATGCTCAAATGATGAACGAGATGTATCGCTTACCAATTTTATACTTAGAATATAGCGGTACAAAAGGGTCCCTTGAAGATGTTGAAGCAGCAAAATCAAATTTAAGCACTACACAATTGTTTTATGGTGGTGGCATTGATGGCTATGAAAGTGCTTCATCTTATGCTTCTGTTGCAGATACTATTGTAGTTGGTAATTTAGTGTATGAGGATATCAAAAAAGCGATACAAACGACTAAAATAAAGGAGAGAACATAATGAATCCACTTGTAAAGCATATGAATACAGAACAAAGTGAAGCGGTACGCACGACTGAAGGACCGCTTTTAATTATGGCGGGTGCTGGATCTGGAAAAACGCGTGTATTAACGCATCGTATTGCATACTTGCTTGATGAAAAAGGTGTATCTCCTTATAACATTTTAGCGATAACCTTTACAAATAAGGCTGCGAAAGAGATGAAAGAACGTGTTCAAAAACTAGTAGGTGAAGAAGCAGAAGTGATTTGGATGTCAACCTTTCATTCAATGTGCGTTCGTATTCTTCGTCGTGATGCCGATCGCATAGGCATCGAACGGAACTTTACCATAATAGACCCAACTGACCAAAAATCAGTCATTAAAGATGTTTTAAAACGTGAAAATATAGATCCAAAACGTTATGAACCGCGCATGTTTATCAGCGCCATTAGCAATTTAAAAAATGAATTAAAAACACCGCAAGATGCATTGGAATCGGCAAATGACTTTTATACACAAATGGTCGCTAAAGTATATGAAGGATATCAAAAACAGCTCATTCGTAACCAAGCATTAGATTTTGATGACTTAATCATGACAACGATTAAGCTTTTTGAACGTGTCCCTGATGTATTAGATTACTATCAAAATAAATTTCAATACATACATGTTGACGAGTATCAAGATACTAACAAAGCGCAATATACGCTTGTAAATTTAATAGCACAAAAGTTCAAAAATTTATGTGTTGTGGGTGATTCGGATCAATCTATTTATGGTTGGCGTGGCGCGGATATTCAAAACATATTATCTTTTGAAGAAGACTATCCTAATGCAAGAACAATTTTTCTCGAACAAAATTATCGTTCAACAAAAACGATATTAAATGCTGCGAATGAAGTAATCAGAAACAATACTGAGAGAAAACCTAAAGGGCTATGGACGGCAAATGCCAACGGAGAAAAAATTAAATATTACGAAGCGTTTAGCGAACGAGATGAATCTGAATATGTGGTTCGAGAAATATTTAAACAGCAAAAAAAGGGACGTAAATTGAAAGATATCGCAGTGTTGTATCGTACCAATGCGCAGTCACGTGTACTTGAAGAGACGTTTTTAAAATCGAATGTGCCTTATGTCATGGTAGGTGGACAAAAGTTCTACGACCGAAAAGAGATTAAAGATGTGTTGAGTTATTTACGTTTGATTGCTAATAGTGCAGATGATATTAGTTTACGCCGAGTGATTAATATCCCTAAAAGAGGTATTGGTCCGTCATCCGTCGATAAAATTGCTGCCTATGCAACATCAAATAGTATCAGTATGTTTGAAGCTTTAGCTGAGGTCGACTTTATTGGATTATCCAAAAAAGTGACACAAGCTGCATCTGAATTTTATCAATTAATCAATCATTTAATGCAGGAACAAGAATTTTTAGAAATAAGTGAAATTGTTGAAGAAGTGTTAATTAAGTCTGGTTATCGTGACATGTTAGAGCGTGAACAAACATTAGAAGCACGTAGCCGATTAGAGAATATAGATGAATTTATGTCTGTACCGAAAGATTACGAAAAAAATACGCCATTAGAAGAACAATCACTCATTAACTTTTTAACGGATTTATCTCTCGTTGCCGATGTTGATGAAGCTAACTTAGAAGATGGTGTTACGTTAATGACAATGCATTCTGCTAAAGGTTTGGAATATCCAGTTGTATTTATAATAGGTATGGAAGAATCGATTTTCCCGCATCTTAGAGCTATAAAGAGTGATGATGATCATGAAATGGAAGAAGAGCGTCGTATTAGTTATGTGGCGATTACTCGAGCAGAAGAAGAACTATATTTAACACATGCCTCATCGCGTACATTATTCGGACGTTCGCAATCAAATCCACGTTCACGTTTTCTAAACGAAATTCCCGATGATTTATTAGCATTGCCAGAACGAAAACAGACAACGCAAATAGGACAGAAACGCACAGCGCCTAAAAGAGGGTACAGTCAACGTACGGTGGTAAACAACGCTAAACCATCTACATCCGAATGGAATGTAGGAGATAAAGTGACGCATAAAAGTTGGGGAGAGGGTATGGTATCAAATGTGAACGTTAAAAATGGGTCTGTTGAGTTAGATATTATATTCAAATCACAAGGACCTAAGCGACTATTGGCGCAATTTGCTCCGATTGAGAAAAAGGAGGACTAATATATATGGATTTGAAAGCGCGTGTGAAAGTATTACATGACCAGTTACATCAATATAATTATGAGTATTATGTTAAAGATAATCCAACTGTTCCGGACAGTGAATATGATAAATTGTTGCATGAATTAATAGCTATTGAATCACAACATCCTGAACTTAAAACAGTAGATTCACCAACAGTACGTGTAGGTGGAGAAGCGCAATCGACATTTGAAAAAGTACGCCATGATACCCCAATGCTTAGTTTATCAAATGCTTTTAATGAGGCAGATTTACGCCGTTTTGATCAACGTGTAAGAGATGCTGTAGGAGAAGTCGAATACATGTGTGAGTTGAAAATTGATGGATTGGCAGTATCGTTAAAATATGTCGATGGCCGTTTAGTACAGGGTTTAACGCGTGGAGATGGTACAACAGGGGAAGATATAACTGAGAATTTAAAAACGATTCGCGCGATTCCACTCACATTAAAACAACCAATTTCTTTTGAAGTTCGCGGTGAAGCGTTTATGCCACGAAAATCGTTTTTGAAGCTAAATGAAGATAAAGAAAAAAAGGGTGAGCAACTGTTTGCAAATCCAAGGAATGCCGCTGCAGGTTCATTACGTCAATTAGATTCTAAACTCGCAGCAGCACGTAAATTAGATATTTTTCTATATAGTATTAATGATTTCACAGAGCTCGATGCCACTTCTCAAAGTGAAGCATTATTAGAGTTAGATCGACTAGGATTCAAAACGAATCCTGAGCGAATGAATGTGAAAACCATAGAAGATGTACTTGATTATATAGAAAAGTGGACAGCAGAGCGCGAGACATTAAGTTATGATATTGATGGAATCGTTATTAAAGTTAATGCAATTGAGCATCAAGAGGATATGGGTTTCACACAAAAATCACCAAGATGGGCAATTGCTTATAAATTTCCGGCAGAGGAAGTTGTGACGACCTTAGAAGATATTGAATTGAGTATTGGACGTACAGGCGTTGTTACACCGACCGCAATTTTAACGCCGGTTCACGTAGCTGGAACTACGGTTTCAAGGGCCTCATTACACAATGAGGATCTAATTCATGAAAGAGATATTCGAATCGGTGATCAGGTAGTTGTGAAAAAAGCTGGAGATATTATACCAGAAGTTGTTAAAGTGATTTTAGACCGTCGTCCAGCAAATACAACACCATATCATATGCCGACACATTGTCCGAGTTGCGATCATGAGCTTGTTCGTATCGAAGGAGAAGTTGCTTTAAGGTGTATTAACCCTAAATGCCAAGCGCAACTTATTGAAGGATTAAAACATTTTGTATCAAGACAAGCGATGAATATTGATGGGTTAGGTACGAAAATTATTGAACAACTTTATCATCATCATTTAATTAGAGACGTGGCAGATATTTTTTATCTTAAAAAAGAAGATTTATTACCGTTAGAACGTATGGGTGAAAAAAAAGTAGAAAATCTTATAAATGCGATAGAAAAATCTAAAACACAATCATTAGAACATCTTTTATTCGGTTTAGGTATCCGACATTTAGGTGTTAAAGCGAGTCAAGTCTTAGCTGAAAAGTATGAGACTATGGCGCGTTTAATGCAAGTGACGGAAGAAGAGCTCATTGAAATATATGATGTTGGTGAAAAGCTTGCACAATCATTTGTAACCTATATGAAAAATGAAGATATTCAAAAGTTAATTCAAAAAATGGCACAACAACAAGTGAACATGACATTTACGGGTCAAAAATCATCTCAAATTGAAGGGCATCCTGAATTTTTAAATAAAACAATCGTACTTACTGGGAAATTAGAACAAATGACTAGAACTGAAGCGTCTCAATGGTTAAAAAATCAAGGTGCAAAGGTGACAAGTAGTGTTACAAAATCAACCGATCTTGTTATTGCAGGTAAAGATGCTGGTTCGAAATTAGCGAAAGCAGAGTCGATAGGAACACCAATTTGGAATGAACAAGAATTCATTGATAAACAAAAGGAAATCAATTAAAAAGGGAGATTGCCTATGAAAAAAAGATCTTTTATCATAGTTGGATTATCATTGGTTTTAGTTGCATGTGGTCCAAATCAATCAGAAAACCAATCTTCAAACGATGCATCTTCAAAAAAAGAAAATAACGTCAAACACATTGCGACGGATAAAAACGTTCAAGGTGATAACTACAGAACAATATTACCTTTTAAAGAAAGTCAAGCACGTGGACTAACACAAGAAAAAATGTCGAATCATTTTAATGGAGAAGATTTTGAAGCGGGTTTACTTGAAATTAGTAAAGATATATATCCTACTGATGAATTTTTATATCAAGATGGTCAGTTTTTAGATAAAAAAACGATTCAAGCCTATTTAAAACCTAAGTTGACTAAAGAGGAATTAAATAAAATGAGCGACAAGGAAAAAGAAGATAAACAAGCTACTGAAAATCTTGGCTTAAACCCTTCTGTTCATGGCGAAAAAGATGAAGAAAAAATCGCAAAACGTTCACCACAAGTGTTATCACATATACTCGAACAAAACTTTTATGATAATGGAGATACAAGTGGTAAGAAAATAAAAGGGCTGACGATAGGTCTTGCTATGAATCAAGTATATTACTATCAAAAAGAAAAATACGGTGAAACTTTTAGTGTTGATTTAGATAAGAAAAAAGTTGAAAAACAAGGCCGAGAAATTGCTGATGAAATGTTATCACGTTTACGTGAAAATGATCAGTTAAAAGATATTCCTATTACATTTGCAATATACATGCAATCGGGTAAAGACCAAATAGTACCAGGTGCGTTTGTGAGTTATGCTACGTCAGATGAAAATGGTGCTGAACTGAAAGAATGGAATAGAGTAAAAGAACAAACTGTACTGATGCCTTCAAGTGAAGCTTCTGAATTAAATGAACAACTTAATTCAAAATTTCGAGATTTCAATGATAACTTACAATCATACTTTACAAATTTTACACAAGCAGTAGGAAAAGCAAAATTCAAAGATAAAAAAATTAAATCTCTCTCTGTTGATTTACCAATTGATTATTATGGTAGAGCAGAATTAATAGGTATAACACAGTATGTAACCCAATTGGCTGAAAAAGATTTTGGGGATGTCGAAGAATATGAAATACATATTAAAGATGGCAATGAACCCCGTGCACTTATCACTAAAACTGTTGATGACCGAAATCCTAAAGTACACATTTACAATCAATAACACTTTGAGAGGGCAGTGATGTGTGGTAAAGGAATTTTATATTAATATATAAATAGCCTTCAAAGTTCATTTTAAAATGAATTTTGAAGGCTATTTTTAAAATCAAAATAAAAAGCGAATGGTTCTAAAATTTATTCATTAAGTTCCAATCTACGTTTAACTTCATTCATATCATCAATAACGAATGAGTCAGGCTTTTTAGTGAATTTGGAAACTACAATCGTTACAATTAAACTCATGATAAAACCTGGAACAATTTCATATAAAGAAAAAATTTCATATGTTTTGCCAAGTGGTAATGCAAAAATAATCCATAGTATTACAGTAGCCGCTCCAGCGATCATACCACTAATGGCACCTGTGCGTGTTAAATTTCTCCAATAAAGTGATAAAATGACAAGTGGTCCGAATGCTGCTCCAAAACCAGCCCACGCATTTCCAACTAAATTTAAGATGGTATCGTTAGGCGACCATGCGATGGCAATAGCTACGATGGCAACTAATATTACGGATAAACGACCCACTAATACAAATTCTTTTTCGTGTTTTTTTGTATTCGCTTTGTCACCACGAATTAATTTATAAAAATCTTCAGTTAGTGAACTAGATGTCACTAATAATTGTGAAGAAATGGTGCTCATGATTGCTGCTAAAATCGCGGCTAATAAGAAACCACCTACTAATGGATGGAATAAAATCTGTCCCATTAAGATGAAAAGTGTTTCAGGGTCTTTTATTTGAACCCCTTGAGCAGGTACAAATGCGATACCTAATAATCCAACTAACACCGCACCAATCAAACCAACTGCCATCCATGTAATACCAATACGTCGTGTAAATGGGAAAAGTTTGATTGAACGAATGGACATAAATCGCACTAGAATGTGAGGCTGTCCAAAATATCCTAAGCCCCATGCGAAAAATGAAATAATACCTACAACAGTTGTTCCTCTAAACAAATCTAAGTTTGTCGGTTTAAGTTCTGCAACAGTATGAAAAGTATCTAATCCATTTAATTTGAGCATGACTACTATTGGCACCATAATCATCGCAATTAACATAATAACACCTTGGAAAAAGTCTGTGATTGAAACAGCGAGATAACCACCAAAGAATGTATAGGCAATTACAATCACAGCAACAAGTAATAGGCCGAAGCGATAATCTAGACCAAAGGCACTATCAAATAACTTACCACCTGATACAAAACCAGCATGTGTATATAACGTGAAGAAAATAACGATAATACCACCGGAAATGATTTTTATTAAATTAGATTTATCATCTAAACGATTTTTGAAAAAGTCAGGCAATGTAATTGCATCTCCAGCGATTTCAGTGTGCAAGCGCAATCGAGGTGCGACGAGTAAATAGTTAATCCAAGCACCTAATGTTAATCCTATAGATAACCAAGCAGCGGAAAGACCAGTGGAATAAACTTCACCCGGCAACCCCATTATCATCCAACCACTCATGTCAGATGCACCGGCTGAAAGTGCTGTGACCCATGGTCCAATATTACGTCCGCCAAGCATATACTCACTTAAGTTACTTGTGGCTTGTTTATAACCGTAA
The DNA here is from genome assembly GCF_000816085.1 of Staphylococcus hyicus. Taxonomy (NCBI): domain Bacteria; kingdom Bacillati; phylum Bacillota; class Bacilli; order Caryophanales; family Staphylococcaceae; genus Staphylococcus; species Staphylococcus hyicus. The sequence continues at coordinate 919,543 of NZ_CP008747.1, forward strand.
TAACCAATACCAAGTAAAATAATAAAGTATAAGGCTATCATGATGTACGTTTGCCAGTCTGGGTTGACTTGGCTCGATAAAGTAGACCCAAAAATATACATAAATATATCCCCCTTTTTGTTACATAAATTAATTATACAGAAATATCCCGGGTTGAAAAGTGTATTTTTATTCGAAAGTTAAAAATTGCTAATTAATTATCGTTTTAATGTTGCTTTTTGCTATTTTTAGAGACGTATGTCTGTATTTTAAAAAATTTTAAGAAGTGAATGATATGAAAGTATTTGCAAGTTTATAACATACTTGTGTAACTTTATAGCTTAAAAGTGTATTTGAGTAACATGGATCAAATATATAGAGTTAGCATTTCAATCTTAATTGATAATAACTTTAAATATCTCTTAAATGTGTTGCGTTTTCATCTGACCGTTTCAGAAAATACTTAGATTTTTAACTTGAAATTTGGTACAATTTTAAGATAAAAGAGTATTTTTAAGGAGGCTAATTTAGTCATGACCGAAATAACACATGAACAAGTGAAGCACATTGCTAACCTTGCACGTTTAAATGTGTCAGATAAAGAGTCAAAAGAAATTCAAGAGACGTTAGCAGGTGTGTTAGATTTTTGTCATCAAATTGATTCAGTTGATACAGAAAATGTAAAACCTACGAATCACGTATTAGATTTGCAAAATGTTTTAAGAGATGATGTGGCACATAAAGGTTTACCACAAGAAAAAGCATTAGCAAATGCCAAAGAGGTAGAGGCAGGTCAATTTAAAGTACCTGCAGTGATGAATGGGGAGGACGCATAATTATGAGCATCCGTTATGAATCAATTGAAAATTTACAAACATTAATTAAAGAAAATAAAATTAAGCCTTCAGAAATTGTTAAAGATATATATAAAGCAATTGAAGAAACTGATCCACACATTAAATCATTTCTAGCACTTGATAAAGAGCAAGCAATAAAAAAAGCAGAAGAATTAGATCAAAAGCAAGCTGCAGGTGAGATTGAAGGTAAATTGTTCGGTATCCCTATGGGGATTAAAGATAACATTATTACTGAAGGTTTAGAAACGACATGTGCGAGTAAAATGTTAGAAGGTTTTGTACCAATATATGAAGCGACAGTAATGAAAAAATTACACGCAGAAAATGGTGTGTTAATTGGTAAAGTTAATTTAGATGAATTTGCCATGGGGGGGTCTACTGAAACATCATATTTCAAAAAAACAGTAAACCCATTTGATCATAATGCGGTTCCAGGTGGTTCTTCAGGTGGTTCAGCTGCTGCGGTTGCTGCTGGTTTAGTGCCGTTTACATTAGGAACAGATACAGGTGGGTCAATTCGTCAGCCTGCTGCATATTGCGGTGTGGTAGGGTTAAAGCCAACTTATGGTCGTGTTTCACGTTTTGGACTTGTTGCATTTGCATCTTCATTAGACCAAATTGGACCTTTAACACGTAACGTAAAAGACAATGCCATCGTATTAGAAGCCATCGTTGGGGAAGATGAACTTGATTCTACAAGTGCTCCAGATGTTTCAAATTACTTTACATCGGATATCGGTAGAGATATTAGCGGTATGAAAATCGCATTACCAAAGGAATACATTGGTGATGGTGTAGACGAAGAAGTTAAAGCATCTGTACTACAAGCAGTTGAGACTTTTAAAGCTTTAGGTGCAACAGTAGAAGAAGTGTCATTACCACGTACGCCTTATGGCATTCCTTCATATTATGTTATTGCATCTGCGGAAGCTTCTTCAAATTTAGCGCGATTTGACGGTATTCGTTATGGTTACCATTCTAAAGAGGCAACTAATTTAGAAGAACTTTACAAAATGTCTCGAAGTGAAGGCTTCGGAGAGGAAGTTAAACGACGTATCTTCTTAGGGACATATGTGTTAAGTTCAGGCTATTATGATGCATATTATAAAAAAGCACAAAAAGTGAGAACACTAATTAAAAATGATTTTGAAAATGTTTTTGAAAACTATGATGTAGTTATTGGTCCAACAACACCAACAGTTGCATTTGATTTAGGTTCTGAAATTGATGATCCATTAACAATGTATGCGAACGACTTATTAACTACACCTGTAAACTTAGCAGGTTTACCGGGTATTTCAATTCCTTGTGGTTTAGCTAAAAATGGTCGTCCAATCGGATTACAATTAATCGGTAAACCATTTGATGAAAAAACATTATACCGAGTGGCATATCAATTTGAAACGCAATTCAATTTACATGATCATTATCATAAATTATAAGGAGTGGCAATAAATGCATTTTGAAACCGTAATTGGACTTGAAGTCCATGTAGAACTGAAAACAGATTCGAAAATGTTTTCTAACGCCCCTGTTGCCTATGGCGCAGAGCCAAATACGAATACATCCGTCATCGATTTAGGATATCCGGGTGTGTTACCAACTGTAAACCGACGTGCTGTAGATTGGTCAATGCGCGCAGCAATGGCTTTAAATATGGAGATTGCGACAGAATCTAAATTTGACCGTAAAAACTATTTCTATCCAGATAATCCAAAAGCGTATCAAATATCTCAGTTAGACCAACCGATTGGTGAGCATGGTTACATCGATATCGAAGTGAATGGTGAAACTAAGCGTATCGGTATTACTCGTCTTCATATGGAAGAAGATGCTGGAAAATCGACACATAAAAATGGTTATTCGTTAGTCGACCTCAACCGCCAAGGGACACCATTAGTTGAAATCGTTTCAGAACCAGATATGCGTTCTCCTGAAGAAGCGTACGCTTACCTTGAAAAGCTACGTGCGATTATTCAATATACAGGTGTATCTGATGGTAAAATGGAAGAAGGTTCATTGCGTTGTGATGCCAATATCTCTTTACGTCCATATGGTCAAAAAGAATTTGGTACGAAAGCTGAGCTTAAAAACTTAAACTCATTTAACAACGTGAGAAAAGGGCTTGAATATGAAGTTAAACGTCAAGCTGAAGAATTGTTAAACGGTGGGCAAATTTTACAAGAAACACGTCGTTTTGATGAATCAACTGGAAAAACAATTCTCATGCGTGTGAAAGAGGCATCTGATGATTACAGATACTTCCCAGAACCGGATATTGTACCTTTATACATTGATGAAGCTTGGAAAGCACGTGTACGTGAAACGATTCCTGAACTTCCAGATGCACGTAAAGAAAAATATGTTAAAGAATACGGCCTTCCAGAATATGATGCACACGTTTTAACATTAACGAAAGAAATGTCAGATTTCTTTGAAGCGGCAGTACGTGAAGGTGCAGATGTTAAAATGACATCAAACTGGTTAATGGGTGGTGTTAATGAGTACCTCAATAAAAACCAAATTGAGCTTCAAGATACAGGTTTAACACCTGAGAACTTAGCAGGAATGATTAAGTTAATTGAAGATGGTACGATGAGTAGTAAAATTGCAAAAAAAGTCTTCCCTGAACTTGCGAAAAATGGTGGAGATGCAAAACAAATCATGAAAGATAAAGGTCTTGTTCAAATTTCTGATGAAGGTGCAGTACTTGAATTTGTGCGTCAAGCTATTGAACAAAATCCTCAATCTGTTGAAGACTTTAAAAATGGTAAAGGTAAAGCGATGGGCTTCTTAGTTGGACAAATAATGAAATTGTCTAAAGGTCAAGCGAACCCACAACTTGCGAATAAGTTATTAAAAGAAGAACTAGACAAACTTTAATCGCATTCATGACTCAAAAATAATTTAATCAATATCATTTAAAGCATACCCTTCAGAGAATCGATCACTAGAACGATGTCTTTTGAAGGGTATTTTTGTCTTATAAATAGTGCCAACACTTGTACAACAGTGGTGTATACAAAAATCACTTTCGATTATAAAATAGTAATGTAAATAACTTTTAATAGAAGTGAAGTTGCTATAATATAAATGTGAGTATACAAAAATTGAGGGATCTAAATGAGAAAAAGTGCGAGAATAATTTATAATCCAACGTCTGGTAAGGAGTTGTTCAAAAAAGCGTTACCAGATGTCTTAATTAAATTAGAACAAGCTGGTTATGAAACAAGTGCTTATGCGACACAAAAAATAGGCGATGCGACAGAAGAAGCGGCCCGTGCTATTGATCGAAATTATGATTTACTCATTGTTGCTGGGGGAGACGGAACATTAAATGAAGTGGTCAATGGAATTGCAGAAAAACCAAACCGACCAAAACTCGGATTAATCCCAATGGGAACCGTTAATGATTTCGGGCGTGCCTTACATTTACCAAATGATATTTTTGAAGCAGTAGATGTAATTATACAAGGGAAAACCGTTCAAGTAGATATTGGTAAAATGAACAGCCGTTATTTTATTAATTTAGCCGGGGGCGGGAAACCGACTGAAGTGTCCTATGAGGCACCTAGTAAACTTAAGTCAATGATCGGTTCTTTTGCTTATTATGTTAAAGGTTTTGAAATGTTGCCGCAGATGCATGCGGTAGATGTAAGAATCGAATATGATGAGCATGTTTTTGAAGGAGAAATTATGTTATTTCTCTTAGGTTTAACGAATTCGATGGCTGGTTTTGAAAAACTTGTACCCGATGCAAAGCTAGATGATGGTAATTTTACGTTGTTAATTGTAGAGAAATGTAATCTTGCTGAGATGGGGCATATCATGACTTTAGCCTCACGAGGTGAACATATTAATCATCCTAAAGTGCACTATTATAAAGCGCAATCCGTCAATATTTCATCTTATAGCGATATGGCTTTAAATGTTGACGGTGAATATGGTGGTCAATTACCTGCAAACTTCTTAAATCTAGTGCGTCATATCGAAGTGTTCTCCCAATCGAAAAAAGACAATGAGTTATTAATAGACAAACCTAAGCAATCTGAATAACAGGGAGTAGGTCGACAAGTAATGTATATGCATAAGCTTGTTGACCTCCTCCCTTCAATTATGATGACAAATTTAATGTTTAAGAAACGGGGAAAGTATGATGTCAGTAGTCCATAAAAATCAGTTGTTGGAAGGGGAAGTGGTCGATTTAACGCACGAAGGGCATGGTGTTGTTAAAATTGATGCATATCCTATATTTATTCCACAAGCACTAATTGGTGAACACATTAATTACAAAATTATTAAAGTAAAAAAGAATTTCGCTATAGGTAAATTAATGGAGATTAAAAAAGCGAGCGAGACGCGGGTACTGCCACCATGTGATTATTACAACAAATGTGGTGGATGCCAACTCCAACACTTAAGTTATGAAGCCCAATTAGAAATGAAACGCAATCAAGTGGTAAATCTTTTTCATCGAAAAGGGAAGATGTCACATGTGACGATACATCCAACAATAGGTATGGATCATCCATGGTTTTATCGAAATAAGTCTCAAATACCTGTAGGGGGCGAGGCGCAGCATGTAGAAATGGGGTATTATCGCCAACGTAGTCACGACATTATTAATATGGAAAAATGTTTAATCCAATATCACGCGCAAAATGGCATTATGGTCTTATTGCGAGATTTATTGAATCAATTTGATATTGTTCCTTACCATGAAATGTCTCACAAAGGTTTGGTGCGTCATGTCGTTATACGCAAAGGGTACCATAGTGATGAGATTATGGTGACTATTGTAATTAATGGAACTGAGCTGCCATATGCACGAGAGATTATTGATACATTAGTAACAACATTCCCTCAAATTAAAAGTATTAAAATAAATATTAACAAAGAAAAGACTAATGTCATCATGGGTGCTAAAAGCAAAACACTTTACGGCGAAGACACAATTTCAGATACATTAGGTGAATTGCAATTTAAAATTAATGATAAATCATTCTATCAAATTAATGTATTACAAACAGAAAAACTTTATCGTACTGCGGTCATGTATGCGGGACTGACGGGTAAAGAAATAGTTTTAGATGCGTATTGCGGTATAGGAACTATCGCGTTATCTATGGCACACCAAGCGCAACATGTTTATGGTGTAGAAGTTGTACCAGAAGCGATTGAAGATGCACAACGTAATGCACAATTAAATCATTTTATGAATACGACATTTGTTGCTGGTTCTGCTGAAAAAGTTATTTTAGAATGGCAAAAACAAGGTATTCGCCCAGATGTAGTCACAGTCGACCCTCCTCGCAAAGGGTGTGACACTACATTTATTGAGACCTTAAATCAATTAGAACCAGCTAAAATAGTATATGTCTCTTGTAACCCAAGTACGCAACTCAGAGATATTCAGCTTTTGTTAAATAAATATGAATTAGTTGAAATAACACCAGTAGACATGTTTCCACATACCACGCATGTTGAAACAGTAGCACTGTTAACACGTAAACAAAATGATGAATAGGAGTTTTATGCATGACTGTAAAGGAAGTTCATATAAAAACGCGTGTCGGACAAGTAACGGGTATAGTGGATCAAGATGTTCAAAAATTTTTAGGAATACGCTATGCGCATGCCCGTCGATTTGCACAACCCGAACCGTATTCATATCAAAATGATAGTATTCAAGCGACAGCGCATGCCCCAATTGCCTGGCAGTCACAGTCTTTTTTTGAGCGCTTTTATTTAGGAACTGATTATGATACGAAAACGCAAACTGAATTTCCACAATATTTATCTATTACACGTCCGAAACCAACGAATAAGGAATTACTTCCCGTAATGGTGTGGATTCATGGAGGTTCCTTTGTGAATGGTAGTGGTGAAAATCCTGAATATGATCCAACACCATTAGTCAAACAAGAGCAAGTCATCGTTGTTAATTTAAGCTATCGTTTAGGTGTGTTAGGTTTCATGTATAATTCCAATGGTGAACTTGCCAACTTAGGTTTATTAGATCAAATTGAGGGTTTAAAATGGGTGAAAGCCTATATCGAGGATTTTGGTGGTGATCCAAATAATATTACAATTTTTGGTCAATCTGCTGGAGGAGAATCGGTTAGAGCGTTATTGGTAGCTAAAGGGACCGAGCAATTGTTCCAAAGAGCAATTATTCAAAGTGCGCCAATTGGACTCATGAAAGGGCGTCATCAAATGACATCCAAAATGTTGGAAATTTTAAAATCAGTCTCATTTGATGCTGATTTAAAAGAGTTTAAAACAATGCAAACGTTTTTGACAGAACATAATCCAGGCAAAGGATTTATGAAACTGATGCCTTTTGGACCACATTATGGCATATATCCGCTACCCCATGAATCTGAACTTTCCAGGATTATTGAACAACGTGCGAAATATGTAGATCTACTTATAGGTCATGCCTATAGAGAGGTTAACGTATTTATATATGTTAATGCGTTTCAACGCAAACTGAGTGAGCTGCCTGTATTAAAGTGGATATTTGCAGCAATTGTAAATATTTTGACACGGTTGATTTATGCGCGACCGTCTTACGCTTTTTATCGGGATTTTTTAAATCATCAAGGGCGTGCCTTTTATTATCGTTTTAATTGGTTAAAAAATGAGCACTTTTTTGCAGCTGGCCATTGCTCAGAGCTCGGATTATTGTTCGATCCTAAACCTTATTTGAGATCGCCACTTTTTGCATTATTACCACAAGAAAGAATAGACAATGCTGGAAAAATTATGAAGAAAGTGTGGGGAGATTTTGCACGTCATGGCAAAATCGAAATCACCCAACCTAAAGAGGTCATCACTATCATTAAGTAAAATGGATTATGAGAATGGTGTGAAGCGTGAGTGCTACACTATCTCTCATGAATCCGGTATACTATAAATAAGCCTAGGTGTAAGAGGGTGTGTTACGATGTATACCATTAATATTTTTGAGGATTCTAAAATACGAAAACGACTCTTACTCACACAATGTATCGTCGCATTAGTATTTATTGTCTTGAGTTATAAGTGGTCGATGGCATTAACGGGATTAGAGGAAAAAAATATCATTGCGAATCTTACTGTAGGTTTTGTTGGGTTAGTTATGGTCGTCATCATTCAAGAATTGATTCGTTATGTGTTATTACGATTGTTGTATACAAAAGCGACGCCTAAATACAAGTTCGATTATTGTTATGTACTTAGTTATTTGCCCGATGTCAAAATGAATCGCAAAACATTTAGCACGGTAATGTTACTACCAAGTATGTTGATGAGTATGATGTTACTTCTAATTTTTATAAATGTACCGAATACGTATATTATATTTATCTTTTCATTTTATATGGGGTATACTTTTTTATCCGTTTATCTTGTCATACTTGTATTTAGTAATAAGCAAGCACAGTCCGTCGAACTTACTGAAGAAGGGTTATCTATTTGTTGTGATGAGTCGAGTCATATGAATTAATATTTGGAAGTATTGAGAACTATGAGGTATGGTAGGTAAAATTGACTTAAGGCTAGGACATGTGTCCCGGCCTTTCTTTATATAAATGGTTATCAATATTTTTTGGAACGAACCTATAATAATGGATCGTTTCAAATTTTGAGTAGGACGTATCGTAATTATTGGGTTAAATGTGGAGGTGTGTATATTGGGAGAAAGAAGAATTATTCATATTGATATGGACTTTTTCTTTGCTCAAGTTGAAGTACGAGAGCAACCTAATCTTAAAGGTAAGCCAGTGATTGTCGGTGGCAAAGCGAGTGGGAGAGGTGTCGTGGCCACTGCATCATACGAGGCGCGAAAATTTGGTGTTCATTCTGCGATGCCAATGGCTCGTGCACATCAACTTTGTCCAGACGGTTATTACATCACACCTCGTTTTGAATTGTACAAAAACGTATCTAATGCGATAATGACAATATTTAAAAGCTATACAGATGACGTTGAACCCCTTTCATTAGATGAAGCTTATTTAGATATTACAGACCTCGTGAGACCTGACTTGTCAGCTTCTCAAATTGCGCAATTTATTCGGCGAGATATATATGAAAAGACGGGTTTAACTGCAAGTGCGGGTGTCTCTTATAACAAATTTTTAGCTAAGTTGGCAAGTGGTATGAACAAACCCAATGGCCTTACTGTCATAACTTATGACAATGTTCATGACATCCTTATGACTTTAGATATTGGAGCTTTTCCAGGAGTCGGAAGTGCCTCTAAAGAAAAAATGCATGCAAATGGGATTTTTACGGGTGCGGATTTATATCAAAAAAGTGAACGAGAGTTAATCTATCTATTTGGAAAAAAAGGACAACACTTATATCAACGGGCGAGAGGTATAGATCATCGGGTAGTAAAGTCAGAACGAATTCGAAAAAGTGTTGGTGCCGAGCGCACGTTTTCTATAGATACGAATGATGATGAACAAATTTTAAGAAAGGTAGAAGAATTAAGCCGTATCATCGAGCGGCGTCTAAATCAGCTTAATCAAGCCGGGAAAACGGTAACCGTGAAAATTAAAACAAATGACTATAAAAATGCTTCGAAACAAAGAAGTTTATCAGCACCACTTAATGATGCTGAAACAATTTACAACATTGCATATGATTTATATTATGAGTTAAAAGCACCCGAGATACCTATTCGTTTAATTGGTGTGACTGTCGGTGGTTTGGAAAATGCTTTTTATCGAAATATGACAATATATGATTTTCTATAATAAATCCTTATCCTTTAAATTTTTCCCATATATACGCAATACATTATCTAAACTTGGATAATGTTGAAGTAAACGGTACGTAATCATCGCACAAGCTTTTGCATCATTCAGGGCGTCATGATGACCGTGAAAATCTAATTGATAATATTGCATCATATGTTTTAATCCATTGCGTTCTGAAGGTACTGTCTTTTTTGAGAGTTGACATGAGCAAAAGTAAGTTAAGTCTGGTGTTTCAAAATGGTGTGCTTTTAAACATGCATGTAAAACTGACATGTCAAAAGCAGCATTATGCGCAACAAGCGGCATTTGATCAATAAATTGAAGCATATATGGAAAAACATATTTGAAATTTGGAGCGCTTAAAACGTCTTCAGGTTGAATGCCATGAACGTCTATATTTTTAGGTGAAAAGTAATCATTTGGATTTACAAGCGTATAAAATGTTTCTGTTAGTTCATGGTCTATAACTTTAACCATACCTACGGCGCACACACTTGTTCGTTTATAATTTGCAGTTTCAAAGTCTAATGCTACAAAACTATTTTGAGCCAATTTTAACGCCTCACTTTAAGTGTGAAATAAGACATATCTTATCATAACAGTAAAAAAAGCGCCATCGAATGATATCGAGGCGCAATTTATGAAGATGTTATTCTCCTTCATTAAATGAACGGCTTGCAAGTTCTTTTTCGTATAGGTATAACGTATTGCAGTCATCACCAATACGTTTTAAGTAGTCAATATGTCTTTCGAACATGGATTCTTCTTCAACTTGCTCGTCTAAAAACCAATTTAAGAAAGAAATCGTCGCATAGTCTTTTTTGTCATTGGCAATTTCAGATAGTTTATAAAAACGATGCGTTACATTTTGTTCTTGTTTTAATCCATCTTCAAACGTTTCTAAAATAGAATTAAATTCGACTTTAGGTGCGTCTAGGGATGAAAAAACGGCTTGTTCACCACGGTCGTTTATATAATCATAAATTTTCTTACCATGGAAACGTTCTTCTTTCGCTTGTTGAATAAAGAAATTCGCAAAACCCTCGTAGGCATTATGATCACAATATGCGGCCATAGCCATATATGCATGAGCGGCAAAATATTCATGATTCATCTGGTCATTTAAAGCTTCTAATAATTGTTTATCTAACATATTATCCCTCCAAAGATGTCATCCTTCAAGTCCATTGTACCCAATGGCATTAAATATGCAAAGAATAAGATCTGGATTAAGCTTTTGATTTTGAATTAATGGTGAGCATGGTATAATATGCTAAGTGAAAATTGAAGGAGAATTGGTATGAGACAATGGACTGCGATTCATATGGCAAAATTAGCACGAAAAGCGAGTCGTGCTATTGGTAAAAAAGGGACTGACTTACCAGGTCAAGTTGCCCGAAAAATAGACCAAAATATTTTACGGAAATTAGCTGAGAATGTAGATGAAGTTGTTTTTGTAAGTGGCACCAATGGGAAAACGACGACATCGAACTTGATTGGACACACTTTGAAAGCGAATGATATTCCAATCATTCATAACACTGAAGGTGCCAATATGGCAGCGGGCATTACGTCTGCGTTTATCGTTCAATCTAAAGCCAATACTAAAATGGCAATTATTGAAATTGATGAAGGTTCAATTCCACGAGTACTTAAAGAAATGACGCCTACGAAAATGGTATTCACAAATTTTTTCCGTGATCAAATGGACCGTTTCGGTGAAATTGATATCATGGTGAATAATATTATTTCAGCCATTGAAAATAAAGGGATAGCTTTAATTTTAAATACAGATGATCCTTTCGTAAGTCGTTTGAAAAAAGCAAGTGATGACGTGATTTATTATGGTATGGCAAAAGATGCCTATCCATTTGAACAATCAACGATGAATGAAAGTCGTTATTGTCCAAACTGCGGTAAAATGTTGAATTATCATTACATTCATTATAATCAACTTGGTCATTATACATGCCAATGCGGTTTTAATAGAGTGGCTCCGAAATATGAAATTATACATTTTGAAATTAACCCATTCCTAACTTTGCATTTTGCTAATGAGACATTTAAGATGAAGATTGCTGGTGATTTTAATGCGTATAATGCGCTTGGTGCATATGCCGTTTTAAAAGAACTCGGTTTAAATGATGCTTCAATCCGTAAAGGGTTTGAGTCCTACACTTCAGATAATGGACGAATGCAATATTTTGAACAAGGTTCAAAAAAAGCCCTTATTAATTTAGCTAAAAATCCAGCTGGTATGAATGCTTCCATTTCAATGGGAGAAAAACTTCAAGAACGTAAAGTATACGTGATGAGTCTAAATGATTTTGCAGCAGATGGTCGCGATACATCATGGATTTATGATGCCGATTTTGAAAAATTAGCCAGTCAAGATATCGAAGCGATTATCGTAACTGGGTCAAGAGCTGAAGAGTTACAACTTCGACTTAAATTGGCAGAAATTCAAGTCCCTATTATTTTAGAAAAAGATATTTATAAAGCAACTGCGCGTTCGATGGATTTCGAGGGCTTTACTGTAGCTATACCTAATTATACGTCTCTTACACCGATGTTGGACCAACTTGTGCGTTCATTTAAGGAGGCGAAATAGATGTATGAATTAACAATTTTTCATTTTATGCCGGACAAACTAAACTTATATAGTGATATTGGAAATATTATGGCATTGAAATACAGAGCAAAACAACGCAACATTAAGGTGAATGTTATAGATATTAATGAAACGGATGGCATAGATCTTTCGAAGGCAGATATTTTCTTTATTGGCGGTGGCAGTGACCGTGAACAATCATTAGCGACGAAAGAATTAGCTAAAATAAAAACACAGTTAAAAGAGGCGATTGAAGATGGGCTGCCAGGGTTAACTATATGTGGTGGTTACCAATTTTTAGGCAAAAAATATATTACACCAGATGGCGAAGTTTTAGAAGGATTAAATATCCTCGATTTTTACACGGAGTCTCAAACTGAACGTTTAACCGGTGATGTCGTTATTGAAAGTGAAACATTCGGGACAATCGTTGGTTTCGAAAATCATGGCGGACGTACATATCATCATTTTGATACGTTAGGTCATGTCACATATGGTTACGGCAATAATGCGACGGACAAAAAAGAAGGGATTCATTATAAAAATCTGTTAGGAACGTATTTACATGGTCCTGTCTTACCTAAAAACCATGAAATGACAGATTATTTATTAGAAGTGGCAGCGAAACGAAAAGGCATACCTTTCGAACCGAAACATATCGATAATACGGCTGAAGAGCAAGCCAAACAAGTATTGATTGATCGTGCACGTAAAAATAATCAGTCATCATAATGCCAAGTTGTAGCTTCTTAGTATTGATGAAACTTCATTTACATCCAAGAGAGATGTTAATATATTTATTGAAATGATACAGAGAATTAAAAAATAACCCGCAATGTTCACTTAAAGTGATTTTTGCGGGTTATTTAAATGTAATTTTTTGAAACGTAAGAGTAAAATGCGATATATTAATAAAATTTCATAAATTGTGTGACTTTTAACTTGATTTATATCAAACTCGTTCAAGCCTTTTACAGAATTTTTCAGTGTGGTCGCGGCTTTTCGTTCGGGTTCGAATGTTCCTTTCACATTAATTTGACTTATTTTATTTGTGATTGCAATGATAGCTTTCTTTTCATCATCATTAAATAAAATAAGGTCGTCTTCTGGAAGATAAATGATATTTGAAAGATGTGTAATTAAAAGTCGATTTTCATGAGCACGGTTAGTTAGCTTTCTAATTCTGAGCCATTCCTCCGAACGATTTTTGGCTTTATGATATTTTAATTCATCACGTTGAAAGCCTAATAATTCTTCAACACGTGCATTGTTAATATGTAATTTTTCTACAGCTTTATCACTTTTGTCTGAATGATATTGTCCTATAAGTAGTTCTTTCATCCGCTGTGTAAATAACGCATAGATTTGAGATTCAGTTTGATCAATTAATGCATCAATTTGTGTGTAATACTTTGGTGGTAATACGATGAAATTTACCAATCCTGCTGTACCTAATCCAATAAAAGCAGTAATGAGACGAGAAACGAAGTTAAACACATAGTCTTCATGAATGGCAGGAATCATTGCAAGCGCTGTTAAAGTTGCTACTGTAATCCCAACGTGTAAATTAAATTGAATACAAAAAAGTATGGTTAATGTTGCTGTCATTCCATAGGCTAATGCAGAGTCATCTCCAAAGATATACGTACACACAACAGCAATAAAAGCACCCATAACTGTTGCAGGAAGACGTTTATATCCTTTTGTTATAGAAGCTTTTACAGTCGGCTCGATGGTAACAACAGCTGATAAAATTGCAAATATAGGATTGAGATTAAGCCATAAACAAAATAAAGCAGTTAAAAATGTAGCAAGGCCTGTTTTAATTGTTCTAGCGCCAATGACGCTTTTAATGCGTGTCTCGGTCATCTGATATGCTCCTGTAAATATGCTAAATTTAGTATAACAAATTTTTCACAAAGCGAAACGAGAAATTTTGGTCAATTTTATAAAATAGTGTTGTTGCATTTTACGGGACTAAGTACGTTTAAAACGTGTGATCGGGCATTTATATGAATTTGATACAAAATAACAGAAACACGCATTACATTTCAACACGGTTTTATTAACACTTAAATTATTCAAGATAAGAGCATGGCAAATTTGAAAAATAATGATATAGTAAAGTAAAATAAGAAAATAAAAAAGGAACGGGATTTTAAATGATTGTTAAAACAGATGAAGAACTTCAGGCTTTAAAAGAAATTGGTGCCATATGTGCCAAAATTAGAGATACAATGGTTAAGGCTACAGTGCCTGGGGTAACAACGAAAGAATTAGATAACATTGCTAAAGAAATGTTTGAAGCTGAAGGCGCACTTTCCGCACCTATTCACGATGAAAATTTTCCGGGTCAAACATGTATTAGTGTAAACGAAGAAGTGGCGCATGGCATACCTGGTAAACGTGTCATAAAAGAAGGCGACTTAGTCAATATTGATGTCTCTGCCTTAAAGAATGGCTATTATGCTGATACAGGTATTTCATTTGTAGTGGGGACATCGAATGAACCTATGAAACAAAAAGTTTGTGACGCAGCTCAAGAAGCTTTTGATGCTGCAATGACTAAAATTAAGCCAGGTTCAAAACTGAGCCAAATTGGTAAAGCAGTGCATGCCACAGCACGTAAAAATAATTTAAAAGTCATTAAAAATTTAACTGGTCACGGGGTCGGTTTATCTTTACATGAAGCACCTGCACACATTATGAATTATTATGAACCTCAAGATAAGACATTATTGAAAGAGGGTATGGTGTTAGCGGTCGAGCCGTTTATTTCTTCAAATGCCTCATATGTTACAGAAGGTAAAAATGAATGGGCATTTGAAACAAAAGATAAAAGTTACGTTGCACAAGTTGAACATACTGTGATTGTTACGAAAGATGGTCCATTATTAACAACACGATCAGAGATAGAATAAACTTCGGACTTTAGTCTTAAGAAAAGATGGTTCCATAGCCTATTATAAAGGTTGTGGAACCATTTTATAATAGAGTCGTTAAATGAGGTGATTCTATTATGAAACAACTTAAATTATATTTTGAACGCGTTTTAAAATCGATATACATGAATCAAATTGGGATATGCTTAACGTCTTTGAATACAAAAATACACGATATTGATGCGATGATACGTTATTTACAACAAAAGAAAACACAATTAAAGTTGTTAATTGACAGACAGACCATCGCATTAGAAAATAAATATATCGATTTATTAGATGAACAACATATGCAATGTCCTGAAAAAATACACGATAAAGACATTACAATGATGAAACAAGATTTGAATGAAATTGAATATGAGTATGCGCATTTAGAACGTTTTTTAAATCATCTCAACAATGAGCGCAAGTGTACACAACAGGAGTGTGATTTATTATTAACTTTAAGATTGGCATACTAGAAAGGTGGAAATATGACACAGAAATATATTTCGACTGAGCTTTTAATCATTTTTACAGCATTAATGATTATAGCCAATTTTTACTATATATTTTTTGAGAAAATTGGTTTCCTTTTCGTCTTATTATTAGGAAGTATATTAATGTATGTAGGATATATTTATTTTCATAAAGTTCGGGGTCTATTATGTTTTTGGATTGGCGCACTAATGGTGTTATTTACATTGTTATCTAATAAATATACGTTAGTGATTTTATTTATTTTTATGATAATTGTTGCGATACGATACATTATTTATAAACGTAAACCTTTAAAAGTGATGTCAACAGAAGCAATCGAAACGTCACCAGCTTTTATTAAACAAAAGTGGTTTGGCGAACAAAAAACACCTGTTTATGTTTATAAATGGGAAGATGTCCAAATCCAACATGGTATAGGTGACATATATATAGATATGACGAAAGCGGCTAATTTAAAATCACAAAATACCATTGTTGTACGCCATATCGTAGGGAAAGTACAAGTTGTTGTGCCACTAAATTATAACGTTAAACTTAACGTTTCGGCTTTTTATGGGAATGTACATTTCGAAAATCAACGACTTAGACTTGAAAATAACAATATTAAATTAGAATCAGAATCAGCCGAAAAATCTGATCGCTATACTGTCAATGTATTCGTCTCAACCTTTATAGGAGATGTTGAGGTGATAGCACGATGAATCAATATGTACGATCGATAGGTTCAATGCTAATACTTGTGTATAGTTTATTTACAGCTTTCTTTTTTATCGACAATGTTTTCACAAATATCATTTTTTTCCAAGGCATGTTTTATACGCAAATATTTGGGATTCCAGTATTTTTGTTTTTAAATCTTATTACTATATTTTTATGTATTATCGTAGGAAGTGTGCTTGCATATAAAAACAATCAACAAAGCGATTGGTTGAAGGCGCAAATTGAGCGTGCCATTGAAGGTGAAACGGTAGGTGTCAATGATCAACAAATCGAAATTTATCTAGAAACGTTAGAACTTTATGAAGCATTAGTGCCACTTAATCAAGAATTACATCGCATGCGCATTAAAACACAAAATTTAACGAATGAGTCTTACAATATGAATGACT
This sequence comes from Staphylococcus hyicus, assembly GCF_000816085.1. NCBI lineage: Bacteria > Bacillati > Bacillota > Bacilli > Caryophanales > Staphylococcaceae > Staphylococcus > Staphylococcus hyicus. The sequence goes on from NZ_CP008747.1 coordinate 936,274, forward strand.
CAAAAGTACAAAAAATTATTGAGGATGAACGACATCGCCTTGCTAGAGAATTACATGATAGCGTGTCACAACAATTATTTGCGGCAAGCATGATGCTTTCAGCAATTAAAGAAACACCTTTAGATCCACCTTTGAACCAGCAAATACCGACACTTGAAAAAATGGTCCAGGATTCACAACTTGAAATGCGCGCACTCTTGTTACATTTACGACCTATAGGATTGAAGGACAAGTCATTAGGAGAAGGCATTCAAACTTTAGTTAGTGATCTTCAGCGTAAGGTACCTTTAAAAGTCGTGCAAGATATTGGTGAGTTTGATGTTCCAAAAGGTATGGAAGATCATTTGTTTAGAATTACCCAAGAAGCCATTTCTAATACATTACGTCATTCTAAAGGGACTGAAGTGACCGTAGAATTATTACAACGTGAAGATTACATACTGTTACGTATTCAAGATGATGGTATTGGCTTTAATGTTGATGAAAAAATGGAACAAAGCTATGGCTTGAAAAATATGCGTGAGCGCGCAATGGAAATAGGCGCTACATTTCATATCGTATCTTTACCTGACTCAGGAACGAGAATTGAAGTGAAAGCACCATTAGACAAGGAGGGGCACAATGACAATTAAAGTATTATTTGTGGATGATCATGAAATGGTAAGAATTGGAATATCAAGTTATCTTTCAACTCAACCAGATATTGAAGTAGTTGGTGAAGGAGCATCGGGTAAAGAAGCGATTACGAAGGCGCATGAACTTCAACCGGATTTGATTTTAATGGACTTAGTGATGACAGATATGGATGGTGTAGAAGCGACGACTCAAATTAAAAAAGATTTACCACGTATTAAAGTCGTGATGCTTACAAGCTATATTGAAGATAAAGAAGTTTACCGTGCGTTAGATGCAGGGGTGGACAGTTATATATTAAAAACAACAAGTGCAAGCGATATAGCCGAAGCAATTCGTAAAACACATAAAGGTGAATCTGTTTTTGAAGCTGAAGTGCTAGTGAAAATGCGAAATCGTATGAGACAAAGAGCAGAACTTTATGAATTATTAACGGAACGTGAAATGGAAATATTGTTACTGATTTCCAAAGGTTACTCAAATCAGGAAATTGCGAGTGCCTCTCATATTACGATAAAGACGGTAAAAACGCATGTCAGTAACATTTTAAGTAAGCTTGAAGTACAAGACCGTACACAAGCAGTTATTTATGCCTTTCAACATGGCTTAATTGAATAAAAAGAAGCGGTGATTAACCCGACATGCGTCGTTATCACCGCTTCTTTTTATATTTACTACTTTTTAGTCACAATGTGCATACCCATTATGAACAAGCTCTAATTCACCTGTGTGAGGATCAATAACTAGACCGTGCACAGGCACTTTAAGGTCAAATAATGGATGACCATAAATCATTTGAATATTTTGGCGCACATTTTCATAGACATCATCAAAGCCTTTTAAAAAGTGCGAGACATCGATACCAGAGTGACCTAAGATATCAAAAACTTGTTGATTCACACCACGGGATTTCATCGTATCGATAACATGATCAACGTTTAAATTACCCATGCCGCAATCTTTATGGCCCATAATAATGATTTCTTCAGCACCTAATGCATATATCCCTACGATTAAGCTTCGCATTGTAGACCCGTATGGGTGAGATATCGTAGCTCCTGCATTTTTAACGACTTTTAAGTCTCCGTTATTGAATCCTAGTGCTTTAGTCGATAAATCTTGAAGTCTCGTATCCATACATGTAAGTAAAACAGCTTTTTTTGATGGTTGCTTACTTGTTTTATAGGCTTCATATTCTTTATTATCAACAAAAGATTTATTAAATTCTAAAATATTATCTAGCAAAGTCATACATATAATCCTCCATCATCAGGTAAACTTCAACTTATTTTTTTGTTTTAATGTGATGAGAACGTCCTTCATTCGTACGTTCTACAGCCTTTGGTGAATCGTATTGGCTATGATTTTGATAATCCACTTGGTGATTAGGATTTTGAGTATTAGGATGTGCTTCAGACTCATCCCCCATATTGTTATATGCATCTGCTAAATCTTCTTCTCCACGTGCATCCATTTCATCATATGTGATTTCTTCAGGTGTTTTGCCTTTTGCAACTTTTCGGTGATGGAAAATAGCGTTGACTTCAGCACCTAATATCAATATAAAGCCAGTGATGTATAGCCATAACATTAAAACAATGACACCACCGATACTACCATAAGTTTTAGAATAATTCCCAAAATTTGAGACATAGAAACCAAATGCAAGTGTACCTAAAATCCAAATTACTGTAGCAAATAGCGCACCTGGTAATACGGATTTCATTTTAATTTTAACATTTGGTGCCATTGTATAAAGTAAAGTAAAAACAATGAAAATTGCAATAACAGGTAGTACAGTACGTATAATGCTAAATACCCATTTCACAGCCTCATCAAGACCTAATGGCCCGAATAATAGATTGCCTATTTGTTGTCCAAATGTAAATAAAACTAATGTTAAAGGCATTGTTATACCAATCAGTAATGTGAAGAAAATGGCCATCGCCTTTGATATAAAGAAGTTACGACTATCTTCAACATCATAAGCTACATTAAATGAATTCATTAAAGCGGTCATACCATTAGATGCTGTCCACAACGCAAGAATTAAACCGAATGATAAGATTCCGCCATTCGCATTACTCATCACATCAGTTAATATATTTGTAATAATGGACGATGCTTGCGCTGGTGCATTTGATTCAATTTGACTAATGATCGATTTTTGATCGATATTAAACAATGGTATCAATGACAAAATAAAGATGAGCATTGGGAATAATGATAACATAAAGTAATATGCTAATTGTGCTGCTAGACCAGATGCATCATCTTTACCGATACGATAAAGTAAATAGGTGAAAAAGTTTGGACGATCGGTATATTTTGCTGGTTTATTAATACGAGATACAAAAAAGGTTTGATTATCTTTTTTTGCTTCTTTAGATTGGAAAGGTTGTGGTTTTACGAAGTTATGCTCTTCATGAATATCACCTTTTGCATCACCTTGGCGGTCAGGATTGGGACCGTGCTCTTTTTGATTAGCGTCATCATTATGGAATTTGTTTTTTGCTTTATTTACAATCCCAGATGAATGTTGTTTATTATCTGACATATTGTGACTCCCCTATAAATTAGTATAAAAAAAGCAATCTCAATGGGGGAGTGCAAAATAATTCAAGCCTTCCCACGAAATTGCTTAGATTGTTTTATCATAAATACTGATCTCAGCGTTTATCTATTGTTTTTACGTTTTTGAAATGTTTCTTTTGCATCACGTAAAGAACGTTCTAATTCTGGATTGTTACGACGAATTTCTTCGATTGTGTTTTTCCAGTATTTGAACTCATCTGTAAGTTGAGAAACTTTAGAACCTTGACCAGTGGATTGACCAGATTTAATGTTTTGAACTTGTGACTTTACAGATGCACGCGTATTTTTGTCGATAAGTGCAACCGCACCTCCAACAATTGCTCCAATTAAAACGCCAGGAATTAATTTGTTTTGCATGATTTGTTACCCCTTCCTAATATCTTCTAAAATGTAATCAATCAAGTTGTCACATGATGATTGTATCATGTCAAAGACACCTTCGAAATTATTTGTATAATATGGGTCCGGAACATCGGATTCTTCCATATCACTAAAATCAAGCAACTTAAATAATTTACCTTTAAGTTGAGGATTGATTTGTTTTATATTATCCACATTACTTTGGTCCATTGCAATAATATAATCAAAATCATCACGGTCTGTGAACAATTCACTAATCATATTATTAAAAGGAATATGATGTTGCGTCAAAATGTTTTGCGTCCCTTTATGAGGGGGTTGGCCTAAATTCCATTGACCAGTTCCTCTAGAAAAGACGTCGATGTCAGTTATTTGTCGTTCTTTGAGGCGTTGACGCATGATTGCCTCTGCCATTGGAGAACGACAGATATTACCTAGACATACAAATGCGACTGTTGTCATGTTGTTCCCTCCATGTCTTAGTATATATGCCCATTTTATCGCTTTTTTAAACAACTCTAAAGTGAATTCGACAAAAATTTTTCAAAAATTGAATGACTTTGCTAAAATGATAGAAGTGAAAGGATGAAAAAAATGTCAAAAAATATTGAAACGATGATAATAGATATTAGAGAGCAATTAAATTTAGTAAATCCAGGATTGATTGATCCTGCAAATTTTAGTGAGTCACATCATGAAGAAATAGAAGAAATCCATGACTTTGTAATGTCGAAAAAAGATTTTACCCCTAGTGAGATGAATGGTATTACAGAAGCATTAGGTGCGTTACGTCAACCAAAATAGAAAAGGGGAGAGAAATTTGAATTTAAATGATAAATTACAACAGTATGCAAAATTGTTAGTGACAGTAGGGTTAAATGTTCAAAAAGGTCAACCAGTATTCATTCGTACTACGGTAGATGCAGTCGAGTTTACTAGAATGATTGTTAAAGAAGCATATCAATTAGGTGCATCTGATGTACGCGTGCAATATGGGGACCCAATATTAACACGCATGCGTTATGAAAATGAAGGTGTGGCGTTCTTTAATCAACCTGTGAAAACATATGATATTGACGAACGTATGGATTATGTGCAACGCGGTGCTTGTTCACTCGCGCTCATTACAGAAGATCCAGATTTATTAAATGGAATAGATTCTGAAAAATTAAAAGCAGCTCAAATTCAAAGAAGTAAGGCATTTAAACCTTATATGATGGCATCACAAAAAAATGAGTTTCCATGGCTCGTAGCTTGTTATCCTTCTAAAGCGTGGGCACAACGTGTGTATCCAGATTTAGATCCAGATATAGCATTTCATCGATTTTTAGATGATATTCTTGAAATCGTAAGGGTGGACGGCAATGATCCTGTTGAAAATTGGAAACAACATACCGCTTTATTAAAAGAGAAAGCAGATATGCTAAATGCCAAGGCGTTTACTGCTTTACATTATAAATCCGAAGGTACGGACTTAATTATCGGTTTACCTAAGGGGCACATTTGGGAAGATGCAACAAGTTATACGCAAAAAGGTCAAGCTTTTGTTGCGAATATTCCAACTGAAGAGGTGTTTACTGCACCAGATGCACATCGTGTAGATGGTTATGTTTCTAATACACTGCCATTGAGTTATAATGGTACGATTATTGATGGCTTTAAATTAACATTTAAAGATGGCAAAGTCGTGGATTATAGTGCAGAAAAAGGGGAAGCAGTATTGCAATCCTTACTTGATACAGATGAAGGTGCAAAACGATTAGGTGAAGTGGCACTCGTTCCTCACGACTCTCCAATTTCAAACCGTAATACAATTTTTTATAATACTTTGTTTGATGAAAATGCATCATGTCATGTTGCTCTAGGTTCTGCGTACGCATTTAATTTAAAAGGTGGAACAGAGATGTCAGAAGAGGAATTAAAAGCACATGGTTTAAATGACTCATTAACACACGTCGACTTTATGATTGGAAGTAGTGATTTAAATATTTACGGTGTGACAGATCAAGGTGAAGAAGTTGCGATTTTCGAAAATGGAAATTGGGCTGAAGTATAGAGGAGTGTAAAAGATGAAAGTAACTCAAAAATCGATGAAAGACTCGAAAGCTTATAAATCGCGACAAGTTTTTCCGCAAGATACCAATCATTTAGGAACATTATTTGGTGGCACAATGATGGCAAATATAGATGAGGTTGCGGCAATCTGCGCATGTAAACACGCGAATACACAAGTGGTGACGGCTTCTACAGATTCCGTTGATTTCATTCGTCCTATTAAAACGGGGGATATTGTTAATTATGTAGCAATGGTGACTTATTCAGGGACATCCTCTATGGAAGTTTGCGTTCAAATTTTATTAGAAGATGTTTATAACAATGAAGAACATTTAGCTGCGCTTAGCTTTTTGACTTTCGTAGCCCTTGATGACGATGGGAAACCGACACAGGTGCCAGAAGTTTTTCCTGAATCTGAGACTGAAAAATGGTTTCATGAAACAGCACATACGCGTGTAGCAAGGCGTAAAGAACGCCGATTTGAAAGTAAAAACACACTGTCATTTTTAGAAAACATAAAATCGAAACGTTAAAATTAAAACGCTATTGAAGGAATAAGGAATTAGTCTTGAAACATTTTGTTAATTGCTAAAACCATTATCAACTTCATAGCGTTTTAAAATTGTACGTCATTAGAAAATTACTTTTAAAGCTAACCATTTATGATGGATGATGCATCTCAATTTCTTTTTGTTTGAAATCAATATTAGGGTAATACATATTTTTAACTAAAACATTTGGACCTAAGCAATGAAATTTAGGACAATGGCAATTTAATGATTGAGCAAGAGGCGACTTGAGCCATTTTTCAAATACATCGTTTAAATTATCGTGTTGAATGTTTGAGATTGTTCCAGTTTCATCACCGAAATCAGTGACGATGACATTGCCGGTAAAGACATTCACATTAAGTCGACTACGACCATCAGGGTCATTGCGGAGTGAAACGTTAGGAGCATTTAATAACCTTTGCCTTAATTGCTGATCTTCTTCATTTTGAATACATGGGAAAATAGGTAACGTACCGAATAACATCCATATGTTTTCATTGCGTATGTCTAGTAAGTGATGAATTGTAGCTTTCATGTCGGCGAGTGAAAGAACTTCAAGTTGACTAGCGAAATCTGAAGGATACATTGGATGTATTTCATGACGTTGACATTTCATGTCGTTGACGACTTCATTATGAATGTGTGCCAAATGTGGCTTAGTACTTTTATTTAACATGGTTTCAGCAGAGACAAACATGCCTTGTTCACTTAAAGTTCGTGCATTAGTAATCATTTGTTCATATAATCGTTCTCTAGCTTTCAATGGGGGTTTTTTCTCCATTGCACCAAAGCCGACAGAGGTAAATGTGTCAATGGTCCCCCAATTATGTGAAATATGCATGACATCAATATACTCTGCAATGTCTAAATAGCGGTCAAGTGGGAGTGTTAAATTAGAGTTCATTTGAACATATATGCCACGTTTATGCGCGTATTTAAGAAGCGGCTTAACGACTTCTCGAATAGATTTTTTTGAAAACATCGGCTCTCCGCCCGTAATAGAGAGCGTTTTTAAATGTGGAATCTCATCTAGTCGCTGTGTAATTAATGACATAGGTAAGTGGATTGGATCAGTCGTTTGAAGCGTATATCCAACTGCGCAATGGCTACAACGCATATTGCATAAATTTGTCGTTGTAAATTCAATATTGCTTAGCGTAAGTTGTCCATATGTGTCAACATCTGTATGCGCTTCCCATGGATCATTGTGTATTGAAATAGGTTGTTTTTTGGTATGAATCATTTTATAAGACTCCTCTAAAACTAAGTTTGATTTGATATTTTACGTTGAGGAATATCAAAATCATGTTATGATAGCATTGATAAATGCAATTATAAAGGAGAATTTAATTCTATGGAAGAGCCTCGTACAATGAATCAAGTAAAAGAAAGGTTAACGCAATTTTTAGAGGATATCGACCAAGTTAATCCAAATGATGTAGATATCAAAGATGTAGATGAGTGGATATCACTTTTAGATCAACTTGAAATGAAAGTTAACCAACTACGCAAGTAATTTTTGTTTAAATATCACTTTTTCGGATATACATTAGATAGACACTTAAATAAGAAAGGTGATATTCATGGCAAAGAAAATCGCAGTATTACTCGCTGACGAATTTGAAGATATTGAATTAACAAGCCCACAAGAGGCTATTGAAAAAGCAGGACACGACATTGTGATTATTGGAGACGAAGAAAATAAAGAAGTTGAAGGAAAACACGGTAAAAAAGTTAAAGTTGATGTGAGTATTGCAAACGCAAAACCCCAAGATTATGATGGTTTACTGTTACCTGGTGGCTTCTCACCTGACCATTTACGTGGAGATGAAGAAGGACGTTACGGTAAATTTGCCAAACATTTCTTAACTGAAAATTTACCAACTTTTGCTATTTGTCACGGTCCACAAATTCTTATTGATACAGATGAATTAAAAGGCAGAACGTTAACCGCTGTACTTAACGTCCGTAAAGATTTAAGTAATGCAGGTGCTACAGTCAAAGATGAATCTGTAGTGGTAGATCAAAATATTGTCACAAGTCGTATTCCAGATGATTTAGATGATTTCAATAGAGAAATTACAAATTTATTAAACCGATAAGACGACATATAAGTGGCTAGGACATAAATCATTTCAATTTATGTCCTAGCCACTTTTTTGACTGGGAATTATGTCCCAGCCCCTTGATTTCCTACAATTAGTCAAGTGTTTTCAACTTATTTTAAGCATACTCAAATAAACCTTATTATTTTAAAAATTTTAATAAGGTGTTATGCTTGAATTGTTCGTATGATTAATCAATGTGGTGACATTTCATAATCATATGTACAATTATTCATAATTAAGTAGTGAATCGTTTTAAGTAGTTTGTTGATACACGCTACTATTGCAGTCTTGTGGGGCTTTCCATAAGGCTGCGATTTTAATTTATAGTAATAATCATTGATGTGGTTTCGAAATCTAGATTGCCCTCTAATTATATTCAGAACAATTAAATATAATAACTTTCTTGCCTTTTTATTTCCTCTACGGTTAATAGTATCTTTATAATGTGATTGTCCTGATTGATATCTACGAATATCAATACCAACGTAAGCATTTAATTTTTTATGACTAGAAAATCTTCTAATATCCCCTAATTCTCCGATAAATAAAGCTGTTGTTAGTCTTCCAAAACCAGGAATAGAAAGAAGAATTTCGAATTCCGGAAGTTGTTGGGCTAAATTAATCATTTCTTGACTGTAATGTTTTCTTTCTTCTTGAAGATGTAAAAGGCTTTTAGCTACGAATCTTACTTTTTTAACTAAAAAATGATCTTTAGATACGCACGGAAAACTTTCATTAGCTAAATGAATAAGCTTGTCTCCGTAGTTTTCAATTTTAATAGCGCTCATACCCTTTAAGGAAGCATTGGAAATCACTTCTGTGATTTCTTCTTTAGTCAAGTCACTCACCATTGAAGCATGCGGAAAAACATGAGCTAAATTCAGACTTATAGTTGAATATCTATTTTTAAATAATTTTTCAAAAAAGGGGAAAGTTTGATGCATTGTTTCAAGTAATTGAACTTTAAGAACGTTTTCTTGTTTCTCTAGTTCCAAATAAAAGCGAGCATACTCCTTTAGTTCGTCATATAGCTCACGATTTTGATGTTTAGACGTTAATGAAGGTAAACTATATCCTAAGAGTGCCAATTTATGTGCATCCGCTTTATCTGTTTTATTAGCTCGGAGTGATTTCGTTTTAAAATTAGCTTCTAGAGGATTTAATTCGTAGAACTTAAATCGATTATTCGTACAAAAATCACAAATTGGTCTAGAATAGACACCTGTAGATTCGTATATAATGATTGGATTATCTAACGAAGATATATAAACTCGAAATTTTTGAAATGACTGTTTCGTATGAGTGAGCAAGAATTCATTAATTAGTTTTTGGTCTTCATAATGTGCAATGTAGCTCTGATTTTTACTTACATCAAGCCCTAAATAATGCATAGAAAATCACCTCATTTTTGGATTTGAGAAGTTTCTCTTCACTATGACCTTTTTCATCTCTTTTTCCTATACACGGTTTCAAGAACCCAACATACTTAAACGAATTTCAAAAGGAGAGTGAAGCTGATCAGTTTATAGTACGGTTTAATTAACCAAGGAGCTGGACGATCTACTTCTCTCTACCACTATAAAAAATAGCGGTGAAGAATTCTATCGTCATAAAATTCCTCACCGCTAATCTTAGTATGTTTATAGGAGCAATGATATCCATATATTGTTTTTCTTTTTTAGCATTATTAAGTGGTTATTTAAAAATTTAGCGTGTATTAAAAATTATAAAAAACGTTTTATCGCAGTTGATAATGATGGCATGTCTTTAAAGACAAATTTGCCTTCTTCGGTCAAACTTCGATATGCAAATTTTGCATAATTTCGTGCTTCCTCAGGAACAATTTGACCTGGGAGGGGAGCGGCATTAACATCTACATAAACATTAACTATGGTCGGCTTATGTTGTTGCATTGCGGTTTGAACAACCGCATCTATCTCATTAGGGTCTTTCAACGTGAATCCGACGCCTCCACATATTTCAGCAAATTTTGCGAAATCCATATCGCTAAACTCAATGCCATATTCTAATTCTCCAGCGGCTTGTTGTTCGTATTTTATAAATGATAATTCCTGATTATTTAAAACGAAAATGACCATCGGCAGACGATATTGTACAGCAGTGGCAAAGTCTTGCATCACCATTTCAAATGCACCATCACCAGTGATTGCCACTACTTGTCTACCTGGATAGGCAATTCGGGAGGCTATTGCAGTAGGCAAAGCACACCCCATCGTACCGAGCCAACTTGAAATAATAAACTTATTGTCAATACCTAAATTTAAATAACGTGTTGACCAAACTGTTGAAGTACCTACATCTGCAGCTATGACTGTATCTTTGTGAAGCACCTGATTAATCGCATCCATCAACCGCTCTGGACGAATCGGTTTTGCATTGCTCTTTTTATCATCAATCATCCATTGATCCCATGTATCTTTACGTTTTAGTACTGTATTTAAAAAGTCACGTTCTGATACAGGTTCAATCGCATTGGTTAAAGCTTCTAAACTTTGTTGGCTATCTCCATTAATGGGAGCATTTATATTAAAACGATGACCTATGTTTTTCTCATTGATATCAATTTGTATCGCGGGGATATCTTTGTGCGGTAGATAATCTACATAGGGATAATTTGTGCCGATAAGTATCAGTAGATCCGCATTTTGCATGGCATAGTAAGCAGGTTTCGTTCCAATTTTGCCAATATTTCCAAGTAAATACGGATGATCATAAGGGATAATGGTTTTAGCAGGCAATGTCACCATCGTAGGGACCTTACCTTTTTCTATAAATGCACGCACCTCTTCTTTGGCATGCTGTGCGCCTAAACCTACTAAAGCCACTGGGTTTTTACTTTTATCAAACAATTGTGCGGCGTTTTGAATGTCAACAATGTTTGGACGAGGTGATTTTGGTATAAATGGACTAATTTGTGATGGAAGTGTTACATCGATTATTTGATTTAAAATATCATTAGGTAACGTTAAAACAGCCACACCTTTTTGCGCATAAGCTGTACGAATCGCTTCATCAATTATATCAAAAATACGTGAGGCATCACTTTCTTTCAATTGATAATTATAGACAGCAACATCTTCAAACAAGTGTGGCAAATTTACTTCTTGAAAAGCTTTTGTACCTAAGGTATGACTGTCAGCTTGACCAGCTAAAATTAATTGAGGGACATTATCCATTTTTGCGTCATACATACCATTTAATAAATGAATTGCACCAGGTCCTCCTATACTTAAAGCAACTCCAATTTTACCAGTTAATTTCGAGTATGCTGCTGCAGATAAACTTGCGACTTCTTCATGGCGAACATGTATAAATTTGATGTGCGCTTCCGCTGATTTTAAACCGTCTACAACTGCATCTATGGAATCACCAGGAATGCCATAAACATGGTCGATATCCCAAGCTTCTAAAGCTTTAACTAATGCTAAATTTGCTTTCATACGTGCCATATAATTCAACCCTTTCTTAAATATGTATTCTAAACGTTATACCCCAAAATTTCTTTATCATGCACTCATGCTGTGGACTGATTTTGATGAAAACGTATAGATAAATTTCAATTGAATTGATACACTTTCATTAAAAGATTTTATAATGAGAAAGTAGGGTCATATTTATGAAACGTACTGACCGTAATAAAACCAACAACACAAAACCTCCTTCGAATGAACCGTATTACAACACGTATTATCAACCAGTAGGTCAACCCCCACGAAAACAACGGCCAAGAAAAATTTTTAGAACGGTACTTTTAATCGCATGTCTGATTATTTTGCTATTTATCGGTGTCATGTATTTTTTATCTCAACAAGCGGATGTATCAGATTTATCGAGTATCGAGAAAAAATCAACTTATGTTGACTCGACGCACATGCCTAATTATACGAAGGGAGCGTTTATTGCTTTAGAAGATAGACGTTTTTATAATCACAATGGTGTGGACTATAGAGGAAGCATTCGTGCCATTTTTGCATCATTAAAAGATCGAGACCGCCTACAAGGTGGAAGTACCATTACACAGCAACTTGTCAAAAACTATTATTACGATAATCAACAAACCATTACACGTAAATTAAAAGAAATGTTTGTGGCCAAACGTGTCGAGAATGAATACGATAAAGAAAAGATTTTAAGTTATTATTTGAATAACATTTACTTTGGAGATAATAACTATACGATTGAATCTGCAGCCAATTATTATTTTGGTGCGACTGTAAATACACAACAGTCCGCCTTGCCACAAATCACGGTATTACAAAGCGCCATGTTAGCAAGTAAGATCAATGCACCATCAGTATATGATGTGCATCACATGTCACCTTCATTTATTAATCGAACTAAAATGACATTAGAAAAAATGAAACAAGAAAATTACATTAGTGAAGCGCAATATACTGAAGCATTACAACAACTTGGTGGGTAAGCATTTCTATGGCATAATATAGTATATGAGGGAACTGGGAGAAGTCTAAAAAGGCCTTCCAGTTTTTTTATCTAAGTGAGGTGAAACTATGCCGAAAATTACTAAAATTGAAGTTCAAAAAAAGAATATGTCACGGTTTAATATTTATGTTGATGATCAATTTGAGCTTGGTGTTTCAGAGGACACATTAGTAAAATTGAACTTAAAAAAAGGCGACGTCCTTTCTGCTGGTGACCTTCAAAAAATAAAACATCAAGAATTTCAACAGCAAGCGATTCAACAAGCTTTACATTATTTGTCGTATCGTAAACGTTCTACAAAAGAAGTTGAAATTTATTTAAAAAAACAAGATTTTCCTGAATCTATCATCGAAGTAGCAATTTCATTTTGTAAGGAACAACGTTTGATTGATCATGAAGATTATGTTGAGAGTCTAAAAAATACGTTATTACAAACTACGGACAAAGGACCAGAAATATTTAGGCAAAAGTTAATAGAAGCCGGAATCGAAGACATGCTCATTCAACAAGGTGTTGCGCAGTATGAAAAAGAGCAATCCCTGTCTTCTATCGTTACATTGGCCAATAAGATAAAAATGAGAAAAAAAGGACCGTCTAAAAAGGTACAACAACAAGTGCATCAAGCTTTAATTCAAAAAGGGTATACGATAGATACAATTCGTATCGTTTTATCTGAGTTGGATTTTACAGATGATCAAGAGATGTTAGAACAATTATTGCAACGTGATTTAGAGAAAGTCTATAATAAATATGTTAGAAAGTATGAAGGCTATAATCTGAAAGTGAAAACGGTTGAAGCATTGATGCGTAAAGGATATTTATACGATGATATATCAAAAAAATTAGAAGAAAGTGGTATTATTGATGAATCGTAAACGATTGAGTGAGATGGAAAGACATGAAATTTATCAAGAAATTCAAAAATATAAAGAAAAGATGCGTAAAGCTGAGATGAACGGCATTATGAATGAATATGATGTTTATGCAAATAAAATCATTATAGCTGAAAGTTATCTCGTAGATGCTTCTCAGATTAACATTGGTGAGTGTTATACTTTGAAAGATGAATCGCATTCAACATTTACAGTTGAAAGATTAAAAGGTGTTTTTGCGTGGGGTTACCGAAATGATACAACTCAAGAAGAGGGTATCCCACTGTCATTACTACAATTATAAAGGGGTTTAAGTGAATGGGGAGTGCAATTGTCCTTAAGATTATAAACGTGACACATTTTTATCGTAATCAAAAGAAACAAAATATCTTAAAACCTTTTAGTTATCAGCCCGAAGACATTGAATTAAATAACATTACATTACATATTTATCAAGGAGAAGCGCTTGGTATTATTGGTGAAGCAGATTCCTCGAAATCACTTGTAGGGGAAATTTTAGCGGGGACAGTAAAACCTGATAAAGGACGTATGGTCAGAACCGCATCTTTATTTTATGCGAACATGAATCAAAAAACAGTAGAAACAATGTCTGTGCGTGATTACGTGGAAGATGTAATTCAATTATATGAATATGAGGTTTCCTCTCATAAAGTGGAGCAGATAATAAAGTATGCGCATTTAATGGATCAAGCGAATGACACAATTCAAAATTTGTTAGATGAACAATACGCACAGTTATTGTTTAGTCTCGCACGCGCTGCAAAAGCTAAAATAATAATTTTAAGCCATATATTATCATACTTGAATGAAGACTTTATGGCTAAAGCATCCTTAATGGCACGTGAGTATATCGAGGAAGGTTTAACTTGGGTGACGATTGACAATGATATTGCAAAAATCCAAGCGGTAAGTAATTACATTGCTTGGATATCCCATGGTCAATTACGCCAAGAGGGACCAGTCAAGCAAGTCATTGCGGCTTATACATCACATGAAAAAGACCGTACATCTATAAAATCCGAAGAAGCATTGGCGTATTTCGATGAAGATTGGAAGCGAAATCGTTCAAGGATGCCAGAACTCACCTATAATTTTAAAAGAATTGAACGTTATCATCACTCAGAGCCACCTGCTTTTTTAGCACGTGTTTGGACGTGGTTGGCTATATTTTTTATAGGCATAATATTAGGGAGTTTGTTTGTATTTACAAATTTTGGACAGTTAGATACACAGAAAGTTACAACAGAAGATACTATTGCTAAAAATAATGAAGATCCATACATTGAAAAACTCGCCTATGGTATTGTAGATGCTAAAGATGTAAAACTGAATGGGGCCTCAGGACAAAAGGATATAACATTACCACGTTATGCAGTTGCTACAATTACTGGTGAAAATAAGACGTCTTATCGTGTTGAAAACAACGGACAGACGTATACAACCACCAAATCACAATTTAAATATATCAATCCTGCCGCACTCTATAACCGCATTGAACGGGAGCAAATCGCGACGTATATGAAGTCAAACTACATTAATTCTGTGGATTATTTTAATGGTGAATTACATAAGTCTCATAAAGCTGTTAATGACACTTTAGTTCCAGGTTTGAAAAATCGATTTGTTGAACCTATCACACAACAACCTATTTCAATGTTGTATGATGATCGTAATAAATTAATCGGTTACACTTTTCCTATGGTTAAAACGGAGGAATTTAAGAAAAAATTTAAACCTGATGAAAAATATTGGGTAGGAAAATCCGATGAAGGCTTTTTTATAGCTGATGTTCAAAATGACCAATGGATATATATTAAACTGTAGGTGAAATTATGTTAGAACAATTGATCATATTTTTCAAAAACATACCTAGACATATGAGACATAGTCGCTATCGCATTGTTCAGCAACGTCAGGTGTTGCTATTGACTTTATTCAGTGCATTGATGTTAATTGTTTTATTAAAAATCGTGTTAAATGTATTTGCTGTGGCAGAAATTACCCAAGCAACTATGATGTATCGTCTCGTTGGACTTATTGCATTTAGTGTGATATTTATAGCAATTTGGATGAATTATAAAAACTTTCCCAGAGATTATTACGTGACACGTCATTTTAATAGTAATCCGATGTTACACATTCTTATTTCAAGTGCCGTTTATAGCCTAATATTAAGTATATTGCTAGCTGTAATAGGGTGTGTAAAACCTGTGAATGCGGATACGTTAATCAAAGGTGTTATTTTTTATACTGTGATGACATATATATTTATTGTCTTATTGTCTTATTTACTTGGATTAGTGCGTGTGATTTATATAAAGTTAGACAAAATATATTTTGTTATCGCTGGCATCGCGTTTGTATTACTCCCAATTATACTAATCCGTGCAACTTTACACGGCAGTTTGGTCCATATTTTAATGTTGAATCCGCTATATTATCTTGTTAATGGATTTCAAGAATCTGTTATCGTTGGTTCTGAAGCATTTAATCATATGGGTTATCATTTTTATTTTATTTGTTGGTTAGGGTTTATTTCTGTCATCGCTTTTGCATTAAATGATTACGTCTCACAATTACGACCAAATGAACATATACAATAAACATGCTAAGAAAGTGCAATCCTCGGTAAAGGGGCTTAATTCTTCTTTTCGTAAAAACATGTACAAAAGCCATCAAAATTCATTGTTTCTACACAAGAATTTTGATGGCTTAAAAATATTTATCTGTAGTAGTATAGAACTTGTGTCTAATTGGCATATAACTTTTTCATTAATTTGTCCTCAGTAAAGACCCAACCGGTATACGAATGTTTCACTTTCATTTGTTGATCTAAATGTACGATTGCCACAAATTGATAGTGGTCGTTTTTAAGGTAGCGTAAATCTATAAAGCGTAATTCTGTCGTTTTGTTATCGACGTGTTTAATATGCCAACGATATATAGAAGAAAAACCTAGAAATGCACGAATATTTGGATCGTTCTGTGCGTGTTGCATAATATACTCGTTTGGATAAGGTTGGCGTTCCACTTTATCGCTAAATACAATATTACGCCCATAACTGCGGCCGACGTAATCATGTTTTTCAGTCTGAATTGCGATACGCCATTGAAAAAAACGAATCGTAGGCGCGACAAAAACTTTTATAGGGGTACCCAAATGTTCAACTTGGTTCAATGCTTGTTTTTTAAGCCAACGTTGCATTACAAATCTTAAGATATAATAGCCGATTAAAATCAAGACTATAGGACCAAATACAATATAAGGATGGATGCCCATTGCCCAAAGGACAATACCGACCATTAGAATAAAAAATATGATAGGATCAAACGTATTAATTACACTTAATTGAATCCATTTATTTGAAATTGGCCGAAGCGCTTGCGTGCCATATGAATTAAAAATATCGACGAATACATGTAAAAACACTGCGAGTTGTGCCCACAACCATACATGAAGCGGGTCTAAATGATTGAAAACCCCATAAACAAGTAAAGTTAATAGTATTGGCCAAAATAATGTGAATGGTATAGAATGTGTAATCCCTCTATGATTTGAGATATAAGTTGCATTATCTTTTAATTTTAAAACAGTATCGATGTCTGGAATTAACGAACCAACTATTAAAATTGTAGCTGTAGCGCCCACATTTTGACTTAAAGCGGGATCAGTCATAGCGATTGCCGTCAATCCGACACCTATAGCGATATGTGTAGCAGTATCCATAAGCGTCACTCATTTCTAACTAAGTTAAATCTAGTATAATCTATAATTGAATTGAACTAAAACAATCAACAATTTGAAGGAGAAATTTATGCATTTTCCAAGCACTTTTAAAAAGGATCTTATTGATTGGTTTGAAGATAATCAACGCCAAATGCCTTGGCGCGAAACTAAAGATCCGTATAAAATTTGGGTGAGTGAAGTGATGCTTCAACAAACTCAAGTAGATACGGTAAGAGAGTATTATTTAAAATTTATAGCACGTTTTCCCACTGTAAAAGCTTTAGCAAATGCAACAACCGATGAGGTTTTAAAATATTGGGAAGGTTTAGGATATTATAGTCGTGCACGAAACTTTCATACAGCTGCTAAAGAAGTGGTAGCAAATTATGATAGTATCGTCCCCTCAAATCCTAGCGTTTTTAAAACATTAAAAGGTGTGGGTCCATATACACAAGCGGCTGTTATGAGTATCGCATTTGATCATCCTTTGCCAACTGTGGATGGTAATGTGTTTCGAGTATGGGCGAGATTAAACAATGATGATACGGATATCGCGTTACAAGCTACACGCAAACGCTTTGAACATGAACTACTACCCTATGTGAAAACAGACTCAGGAACATTCAACCAAGCTATGATGGAACTCGGCGCATTAATATGTACCCCAAAATCACCCTTGTGTATCTTTTGTCCAATTCAGACGCATTGTGAAAGTTATGACAAAGGAACGGTGTTAATGTTACCGGTAAAAACAAAGAAAACAAAGAAAAAAATCATGCACTATAATGTATATCTCATTGAAAATGAAAATGGAGAATATCTTATTGAACAAAGAAATGAGAAATTATTGAACCAAATGTGGCAGTTCCCGATGGCTTTATCTGATACAGATGTCTCTCAACTTAAGATGATGTATGGTGCGTCTCTTCAAATTAGTAACACTAAAAGTGGCGTAGTTAAACATCAATTTACGCATATGACGTGGGTGCTCAACATATATAAAGCAAACGTCTCATCACATGATGTTGCTTTAAGTGATAAAACACAGTGGTTAGGACCGTTTGATCGGAACCAATATACATTTCCAGTTTCAATGTCTAAAATTTATGAAGCATTTTGTAAGCGAAATGCGCATTAGGGCACTTGGAATATGATATAATAAATAAGTGAGATTTTTTAGTGGGGTGAGACAAGTGGTTAAATCATGCATTCCAAAAGAAGGCGACACAATTAAAATACAGTCCTACAAGCATGATGGAAATATCCATCGCGTTTGGTCTGAAACAACAATATTAAAAGGAACGGATCATGTCATTATTGGTGGTAATGACCACACACTTGTTACTGAAAGCGATGGGCGTACATGGATTACACGCGAACCAGCAATCGTGTATTTTCATTCTGAATATTGGTTCAACGTAATTTGCATGTTCAGAGAAGATGGGGTTTATTACTATTGTAACTTGTCGTCACCGTTTGCATGTGATGAGGAAGCATTGAAATATATTGATTATGATTTAGATATAAAGGTGTATCCTAATGGGAAATATCATTTATTGGATGAAGACGAATATGAACAACATATGAATCAAATGAACTACCCAAAAGATATTGACGTCATTTTAAGACGAAATGTGGATATACTACAACAATGGATTGAACACAAAAAAGGACCTTTTGCACCAGACTTTATTAAAGTTTGGCGTAATCGTTTTCAAAAACTACGAAATAGAATGTAAAGAGCTTATGGACAACTAAGAATTCAACATGTAAATAAATTAATAATTGTGAGTGAGATAGAGAAAGGTGATGCCATTTTCTGTTTCACTCTTCTTGTATGTTGAAAGGGGGATATGACGGTGATTAAACGTTATTTAAAGTTCGTAAAGCCGTATAAATGGCTCATAATAGGTACCATTTTTGTAGGTATATTAAAATTCGGTATTCCATTACTTATACCATTGTTAATAAAGTTTGTTATTGATGATGTGATTAATAATGGTGCGTTAAGTCTGTCAGACAAATATATGTATTTATTTTATGCCATGCTGATTGCAGCATTTATTTTCATTATTGTCCGACCACCTATTGAATTTTTAAGGCAATACATGGCGCAATGGACAAGTAATAAAATTTTATATGACATTCGAAAAAAACTATATGGTCACTTACAAGCGTTAAGTGCGCGTTTTTACGCGAATAATAAAGCAGGCGAAGTCATTTCGCGTGTGATAAACGACGTAGAACAAACAAAAGATTTCATCATGACAGGTTTAATGAATATTTGGTTGGACTGCATCACTATTATAATTGCACTTTCCGTCATGTTTTTCTTAGATGTCCAATTAACTGTTGCTGCCATTGTCATTTTACCGTTTTACATTTTAACAGTGTATTTCTTTTTTGGTCGTTTACGCGCATTAACACGACAACGATCTCAAAAATTGGCAGAGACACAAGGGTTTTTGCATGAGCGTGTCAATGGCATGTCTGTTATTAAAAGTTTTGCGATTGAAGAGAATGAAGCGAAAAACTTTGATAAACGCAATAAAGGCTTTTTACAAAAAGCCTTTATGCATACACGATGGAATGCATATTCATTTTCAGCGATAAATACGGTTACTGATATTGGACCTTTAATAGTGATTGGCTTTGGTGCATATTTAGCGATTTCAGGATCTGTTACTGTAGGGACACTAGCTGCGTTTGTGAGTTATTTAGAGCAATTGTATGGACCATTACGTCGTTTAGTATCATCGTTTACAACTTTAACGCAAAGTTTTGCTTCAATGGACCGTGTGTTTCAGTTGTTCGATGAGCCTTATGATATAAAAAATGCAGACGATGCAAAAGACATTTCTATTACACAAGGCAATATTGAAATTCGAGACGTATCATTTAAATACAATGATGATGAGCGTGATGTTTTAAAAGAGATTAACTTAAATATTCATCATGGTGAAACAGTCGCATTTGTTGGTATGAGTGGTGGAGGTAAGTCAACCTTAATTAGTCTAATCCCACGATTTTATGATGTTACAGAAGGTGAGATTTTAATTGATCAACATAACATTAAATCGTTTGAAATCGGTTGTTTAAGAAGACAAATTGGCATGGTACAACAAGATAATATTTTATTTTCCGACACTGTTAAAGAAAACATTTTATTGGGACGTCCAGATGCCACCGAAGAAGAGGTAATTAGAGCTGCTAAAAAAGCGAATGCGCATGATTTTATTATGGCATTGCCTAAAGGCTATGACACTGAAGTCGGAGAAAGAGGTGTTAAATTATCCGGAGGACAAAAACAACGGTTATCTATTGCGCGTATATTTTTAAATGATCCGCCTATTTTAATTCTTGATGAAGCGACAAGTGCACTGGACTTAGAAAGTGAAGCTGTTATTCAAGAAGCATTAAATATTTTAAGTAAAGATCGCACTACGATGATTGTCGCACACAGGCTATCTACAATTACGCATGCAGATAAGATAGTTGTGATAGAAAATGGTCAAATTGTAGAAATGGGCACACATCAAACATTAATGAATCAACAGGGCGCTTATCAACGGCTTTACAATATACAAAATTTATAGGTTAAATATTTAACTTGTTTAGTAGTCTGGAATCACTTGATTTCAGTTTACTAAACAGGTTTTTTGTTTATATACACGAAATATTAAAATATAATTAAATGAAGTAATATGACTTATAAAATGATTAGTGTAGGGGTATAGTGATATTAAAGGGGGATGAAATCATGACATTTTTAACAATATTACAACTGATTGTAAATATTTTGATTGTAACAATACTTGTGGTTATAGCAATCGCCTGTGTGTCGTTTTTGATTTTTGATCGGAGACAAAAACAACATAGTGTATTACGTAATTATCCTGTTTTAGCGCGTGTAAGATATTTTTTTGAAAGCATTGGACCAGAATTACGTCAATATTTATTTTTAAATGATAACGAAGATAAGCCGTTTTCTAGAGATCAGTATCAACATATTGTTTTAGCTGGGAAATATAATGCAAGGGCTACAAGCTTTGGTTCGGAATTAAATTACGATGACGGATTTTATTTGAACAATGCAATGTTTCCTAAACAAAGAACGGAATTAGCAATTGATAACGATACATTAATATCAACATTTGTTTATGAAATTCAAAGAGAATCGCTTTTTAGTCGCAAGGAAACATTAAAAACTACTGATATTTCACCTTATTATTTAGATGAAGCTCACTACATAAAAATTGGTGGAAACATCGAACATCCTTATTTTGCAAAGCGTCTCGTTGGGCAGTCTGGAATGAGTTTTGGTGCATTAGGTAGTAAAGCTATAATAGCATTGTCAAAAGGTTTAGGTCGTGCAGGCACATGGATGAATACAGGAGAAGGTGGTCTTTCGTCATACCATTTGGCTGGGGAGGCAGACATTATTTTTCAAATAGGACCTGGACTTTTCGGTGTGAGACATCATGATGGTTCATTTAGTAAAGAGGCGTTTTTAAAAAAAGCACACCATCCACGTATAAAAATGTTTGAAATTAAACTTGCGCAAGGTGCTAAAACACGAGGTGGTCATATCGATGGTCAAAAAGTAACTGAGGAAGTTGCTGAAATACGAAATGTTCGGCCATATGAAACGATTAATTCACCAAACCGCTTTGATTTTATCAATAGCCCAAAAGATTTGTTAGAGTGGATTGAAACATTGCGTGATTTAAGTCAAAAGCCGATTGGTTTTAAAATAGTCGTTGGTAATCCCGATGATGTGAAAAAACTAGTGATGACGATGATTGAGCTGGATATTTTCCCTGATTTTATTACTGTTGATGGTGGTGAAGGTGGTACAGGATCAACCTTTCAAGAACTTCAAGACGGTGTAGGGCTTCCATTATTTACTGCTTTACCAATAGTAGATGGACTTTTAAAAGCGAACGGCATACGTCATAAAGTTAAAATCTTCGCTTCAGGTAAACTAGTGACTCCAGATAAAGTGGCAATTGCACTTGCATTAGGTGCTGATTTAGTAAATATTGCACGTGGTATGATGATTAGTGTAGGTTGTATCATGAGTAGACAATGTCATAAAAATACATGTCCCGTTGGTGTCGCAACAACAGACCCTAAAAAAGAGCGGGCACTGGTCGTTGAAGAAAAGGAATATCGTGTCACGAACTATATTACATCGCTGCATGAAGGGCTATTTAATATTGCTGCTGCAGTAGGTGTTTCCAGTCCAACTGAAATCGGGCCAGAACATGTTACGATAAAAAATAAAAGCGGGACGATTCAATCCATACATGACTATCAATTGAAACTCATTCAATCATAGAAAAACATGAAAAACACCTCTATCGTACATTATGATGTGTATGATCGAGGTGTTTATAGTTATAAATCAAAATCTTCTTTAATAATATCAATGTCAGGGTCATTGCTATGATATTTAAAATAACTACTTCTTAAACGATTTAAATGCTCAAGGTTATAACGGTATTCCTCTAAAGCTGCAATAACATGAATAACATTTGTATTAAAATCTTTTTGTTCGGAAGAAGTGTTAGATTGAAACGCTTCTTGGTAGGCAGTAAGCAAATCTTTTTTTAAAGGATTTGTAACGTGACTTTGGAATTCGGGATTTTCGAATTTAGCTTTTTTTGTAATACTAATTAAAATCTGCTCGTGAAACTGACTCAATTCATCCACTTCAAGTTTAATTTGTAAAAACAAAGACTCGCTCAAATTCAACAAGTCATTTTGATAGCGATTCATTCGGCGCAAAACATCATATGCATCTCGAGTGGAAAGTACTAATTCTTTGAATAGTATCTTTTTACGTGTTTGTGCACGCGCATGTTTAGGTATTAAAGAGCGTTCTTCTTTATAAATTTCAAATAGTTGTTCTAATTTAACAACACGTTGGCGCAACTGTTCCAAGTCTTGTTTTACATAGTTGAATTCTGTCGCATCATTTAGAACCAAATTAAACCATTTAAAGATATCTGTGGTGATATTGAGTGAATTGTAGTATATTTTAGTCTCGAATTTTGGGGGTAAAAAGGTTAAGTTTACAATAAATGAACTTAATACGCCAATCATCACAAGTACAAATCGATAAAACGCTGACATGTAAAATGAACCGTCGTGTTGACCCATAATGATTAATGCTGTAACAGTAGCTAAAGTGGCTACATGTGCAATGTTTAATTTAAATAAAATCGCAATAAGTAAAATTACTGTTGCACCCATAATAACAATATTATTACCAAAAATAGTGACCATCGTGACTGCTAACAATGCACCAATGATGTTCCCTTGAAATTGATCAACAATCGTTTTAAACGTTCGATAAACACTAGGTTGCATAGCTACAACTGCAGCAATACCGGCTACGGTTTTCATTCCTGCTGACGAAGGGAGTAATGATGCAATTGAGACTGCAAGAATGATGGCAATTCCGGTTTTTAATATTCTTGCACCTAATTTCAAATTATGCACTCCTTTAATTAGACGATATAGTTGCATAATAAAGCCAATTGTATTCAATTGAAAAACCATCATTTACACAGGTAGTTGTTAAAGTACTGACGATGTTATACAGCATGTACTAATCGTACCATTACAGTAACGGACTCAAATGTATGGAATGGTCATAGACGTTTATCATGTCCGTTTCAATAAATTTACAAAATACTTATACTATGACAATAAATGTGAGGATTGACATAGATTTAAAATTAAAGTAGACACATACAACGCTTTGTATTATTGTAAGATGGTTTACCGACTATTCTATGTCAATCATTTTCTTATTCAAATCATATTACAATTTATTGTGATTTGCGAGACAATTGCTGAAAAGCTTTATGAGCTGCTTCAATTGTTTTATCAATATCGGCTTCAGTGTGTTCAGTCGTTAAAAACCAAGCTTCATATTTAGAAGGGGCAAGATTAATGCCTTGATATAACATCGCTTTAAAGAATTGTGCAAACTGTGCGCCATCTGATTGATCGGCTTGATCATAATGCGTTACTTTTTCATCGGTGAAATAGACTGTTAATGCACCACGGATACGGTTTATAGTCGCTTTGATGGCGTATTTATCGATAGCCGCCTGCAGACCATCTTCTAAACGTTTACCGAGTTGATCCAATTTTTCATAAACGCCATCTTGCTCTAATACCTCAAGCAATGCAATTCCTGCACGCATAGATAATGGATTACCTGCCATAGTACCTGCTTGATAGGCTGGTCCTAACGGCGCAACTTGCTCCATTATGTCTTGTCTGCCACCGTAACCACCAATAGGCAGGCCGCCACCTATGATTTTTCCGAAAGCTGTAAGATCTGGAAAAACACCTAATAAATCTTGCGCACCGCCATAATGAAAACGAAACGCTGTGATAACTTCATCATAAATGACTAGACCGCCATATTCGTGCGTAATATCATTCACATTTTGTAAAAATCCGGGTTGAGGTTCTACCATACCGAAATTTCCGACAATTGGTTCTACAAGTACAGCTGCTACTTGGTCGCCCCAATGAGCCATTGCTTCTTTAAATGCGTTGATGTCATTGAAAGGTACCGTAATAACTTCTTGTGCAACACTTTTAGGAACACCTGCAGAATCGGGAGAGCCGAGTTGAGAAGGTCCACTCCCTGCGGCCACTAATACCAAATCGGAATGCCCATGATAGCAACCTGCAAATTTAATGATTTTGTTACGTTTTGTATACGCACGTGCCACACGTATCGTGGTCATAACTGCTTCAGTTCCAGAGTTAACAAAACGAATTTTTTCCAGAGACGGAATAGCACTACGCAATTTACGAGCGAAAGTAATTTCTAATTCCGTAGGTGTTCCATAAAGTACACCGAGAGCTGCTTGCTCTTGAATGGCTTTTGTAATATGAGGATGGGCATGACCGGTGATGATAGGACCATATGCTTGTAGGTAGTCGATATATTGATTGCCATCTACGTCATATAAATAAGCACCTTCACCTTTTTTCATAACCACAGGGGCGCCACCTCCGACTGCTTTATAAGAGCGGGAAGGGGAATTGACACCGCCTAAAATATATTCGTTTGATTCATGTTGCAAAGCTTCACTATTTGTAAACTTCATAATTTATCAGCCTCTTTTATTTAATATTTTCATTTCATATCGTATCATAAAATAAAACAATTGAAGAAAGAGGGCGTATTATGATAACAAAAGGTGAACAATTTCCAGAGTTTGAACTTGAAAATCAAAAAGGAGAAAAAATTACAAAAGCTTCATTAAAAGGTAAAAAAGTAATACTTTACTTTTATCCACGTGACAATACACCTACATGCACAACGGAAGCGTGCGATTTCAGAGACAATTTAAGTTATTTTAACGATTTAAATGTTAAAGTTTTAGGTATAAGTGGCGATTCTAAACGTAAACACCAAAATTTCATTGAGAAACATCAATTGACCTTTGATTTGTTGGTGGATGAGGATTTTGAATTATCAAAAGCAGCGGGCGTGTATCAATTGAAGAAAACATTTGGCAAAGAAACGATGGGTATCGTACGTACGACCTTTGTCATTGATGAAAAAGGCGATGTGATTGATGTGATTGAAAAAGTAAAGGTCAAAGAACAAATGGCCAAGTTGAAATCTATTCTTGAGGGGTGATTGATGTGCGTGTAGTTAGCTTAATGCGTTTAGGTGAGGAAGAGGAGCGATTGAAAACACAATTTCCTGATGTAAACTTTGAATTCTATAAACATCCATCTTTTTTGCCAGAAGAGTCCAAAGCGAAAATGGATGTGCTGTTATCGTATCATGCAGATGTTAACGAAGCATTTTTAGAAGGTGCGCAAAACTTGAAATGGATTATGTGGTATGCGACGGGAGTAAATGCGCTACCATTGAAGCAACTGAAATCAAAGGATATTTTACTCACGAATGCAAAAGGTGTGCATGCCCAACAGTTAACGGAATTTATGTTTGCATTTATATTAGATGATTATAAAGCATTAAAAGAAGCGTATGAAGAGCAGAAAAATAAAACTTATAACCATAAACGAATGACACCAACGCTTAAAAATCAAACGATTTTGTTTTTAGGGACAGGTGTAATCCCACAAAAAGCAGCTAATATTGCGCAACAATTTGGCATGAGAACCATTGGTTTAAATACATCTGGCCATGAAGCGAATGGTTTTGATGAAACCTATGCGATTCATGAAAAAATGGGTTGTTACAAAAAAGCTGATATTATCGTAAATGTTTTACCAGAAACAGAAAAAACGAAATATTTGCTTACTGCCAGAGATTTTGAGGAGATGCAACCCCATACGTTATTTATCAATTTAGGTCGTGGCAGCATTGTTAAAGAAGATGTACTTGTTCATGCGTTGAAAAAGGATTTGATCCGAAAAGCCTATTTAGATGTATTTGAAGAAGAACCACTGCCATCACATTCGGAATTATATGATTTAAATAACGTAATTTTGACAAGTCATATTACAGGAAATAGTGATAATAATAAAAAACAAGCAACGAATATATTTATGCGTAATCTCACTCATTTTCTCAATAAAGGAGAGCTAATTGAGAATATAGTGGATTTAAATAAAGGATATTAACGAAATCATTGACATAAGCAAATTGCAACCATTATATTAATATTAAGTAATAATTATTCTTATGTAGAAAGACGGGTGAATACAATGGCTGCAGAAATGGAAACTTATGAACATCAGTTAAATGACTCTCTTGCGACGTTGCGTGAAGCGGGTGTCCGCATTACACCTCAACGCCAAGCAATCTTAAATTTTCTGATACATTCAAAAACACATCCAACTGCTGATGAAATATATCAATCATTATCACCTGATTTTCCTAATATTAGTGTTGCAACCATATATAATAATCTTAAAGTTTTTAAAAAGACTGGTATTGTTAAAGAGTTAACCTATGGCGATGCATCGAGTCGCTTTGATTTCGATACACAAAACCACTATCACGTTATTTGTGAAAAATGCGGCAAAATAGTAGATTTCCATTATCCTTCTTTAAGTGAAATCGAAAAACTTGCACAACACGTAACGGATTTTAATATTACACACCATCGAATGGAAATATATGGTATTTGTCAAGAATGCAAAGAAAGTCAAGATAATGATGAATAGGCAGTTCATTGAAACATATAGAATCTTAAACGGGAACGCGTTTAAGATTCTTTTTTATTTCGTTAATATATAGTAAAGGAGTTTTACAATAAAAAAACAATGATTCACACTTTTGGTGTTACATTTCCAATCTAGAGTGATTTTTAGTATATTTTCTTGGTATTTTATGTTGACGGGAAAGGGATCCGTTGGTAAGATATAAAAGTCGCTAAGATACGACAAGCAAACAACGTTAATCACGCATTAACTTTTTGAAAAAAGTATTAAAAGTGTAAAATTAACGCTTGTAAGTTTAGAGATAACATTATAAAATATATAATGTTGAAACAACAAACTGAAAACAAACCAATTAAAAAGTTTTAAAATTTTTCTTGACACAGAATTTAAAACGAAGTATAATTGATTATTGTAACGGTTTAAAAAGAAATAAACGAACATTGAAAACTGAATGACAATATGTCAACGTTAATTCCAATAATTTTGAGTACGTAACGTACTTTCAAGAGTGATTGGCTTAAGCAATCAACGAGCTATATCAAGCTTACTTCTTTTATGGAGAGTTTGATCCTGGCTCAGGATGAACGCTGGCGGCGTGCCTAATACATGCAAGTCGAGCGAACAGATGAGGAGCTTGCTCCTTTGACGTTAGCGGCGGACGGGTGAGTAACACGTGGGTAACCTACCTATAAGACTGGAATAACTCCGGGAAACCGGGGCTAATGCCGGATAACATGTTGAACCGCATGGTTCAACAGTGAAAGACGGTCTTGCTGTCACTTATAGATGGACCCGCGCCGTATTAGCTAGTTGGTAAGGTAACGGCTTACCAAGGCGACGATACGTAGCCGACCTGAGAGGGTGATCGGCCACACTGGAACTGAGACACGGTCCAGACTCCTACGGGAGGCAGCAGTAGGGAATCTTCCGCAATGGGCGAAAGCCTGACGGAGCAACGCCGCGTGAGTGATGAAGGTCTTCGGATCGTAAAGCTCTGTTGTTAGGGAAGAACATATGTGTAAGTAACTGTGCACATCTTGACGGTACCTAACCAGAAAGCCACGGCTAACTACGTGCCAGCAGCCGCGGTAATACGTAGGTGGCAAGCGTTATCCGGAATTATTGGGCGTAAAGCGCGCGTAGGCGGTTTTTTAAGTCTGATGTGAAAGCCCACGGCTCAACCGTGGAGGGTCATTGGAAACTGGAAAACTTGAGTGCAGAAGAGGAAAGTGGAATTCCATGTGTAGCGGTGAAATGCGCAGAGATATGGAGGAACACCAGTGGCGAAGGCGGCTTTCTGGTCTGTAACTGACGCTGAGGTGCGAAAGCGTGGGGATCAAACAGGATTAGATACCCTGGTAGTCCACGCCGTAAACGATGAGTGCTAAGTGTTAGGGGGTTTCCGCCCCTTAGTGCTGCAGCTAACGCATTAAGCACTCCGCCTGGGGAGTACGGTCGCAAGACTGAAACTCAAAGGAATTGACGGGGACCCGCACAAGCGGTGGAGCATGTGGTTTAATTCGAAGCAACGCGAAGAACCTTACCAAATCTTGACATCTTTTGATCGCTCTAGAGATAGAGTTTTCCTCTTCGGAGGACAAAATGACAGGTGGTGCATGGTTGTCGTCAGCTCGTGTCGTGAGATGTTGGGTTAAGTCCCGCAACGAGCGCAACCCTTAAGCTTAGTTGCCATCATTAAGTTGGGCACTCTAAGTTGACTGCCGGTGACAAACCGGAGGAAGGTGGGGATGACGTCAAATCATCATGCCCCTTATGATTTGGGCTACACACGTGCTACAATGGACAATACAAAGGGCAGCAAAACCGCGAGGTCAAGCAAATCCCATAAAGTTGTTCTCAGTTCGGATTGTAGTCTGCAACTCGACTACATGAAGCTGGAATCGCTAGTAATCGTAGATCAGCATGCTACGGTGAATACGTTCCCGGGTCTTGTACACACCGCCCGTCACACCACGAGAGTTTGTAACACCCGAAGCCGGTGGAGTAACCATTTTGGAGCTAGCCGTCGAAGGTGGGACAAATGATTGGGGTGAAGTCGTAACAAGGTAGCCGTATCGGAAGGTGCGGCTGGATCACCTCCTTTCTAAGGATAATATACGGAATATCGCCTTAGGCGATACGGAATAACGAAGACATATTGTATTCAGTTTTGAATGGTTGTTTAACAGGGGCCTATAGCTCAGCTGGTTAGAGCGCACGCCTGATAAGCGTGAGGTCGGTGGTTCGAGTCCACTTAGGCCCACCATTTAAATAATTTTTGGGGGCTTAGCTCAGCTGGGAGAGCGCCTGCTTTGCACGCAGGAGGTCAGCGGTTCGATCCCGCTAGTCTCCACCATTTAAATTGTACATTGAAAACTAGATAAGTAAGTATAGATTTTACCAAGCAAAACCGAGTGACAAGCGAAAAGCTTGAAACAAAAAATTATCGCTAGTCGTCGACAGACGACTCACAATAATTAATAACTGGTGGATGTTGGTTAATGTTTACTTCGGATGACAGATGTTTTGAAAACGTTTGTCAGTCTATGAATCGCAAACAAGAGCGAAGGCGCTTACTTCCGTAAGCAACTGAGTGATTTGTGCCGCGATGAAGCCGAATGCAAACGATTGCCAAAACATCATAAAGATTAAGTTATTAAGGGCGCACGGTGGATGCCTTGGCACTAGAAGCCGATGAAGGACGTTACTAACGACGATATGCTTTGGGGAGCTGTAAGTAAGCTGTGATCCAGAGATTTCCGAATGGGGGAACCCAGCACGAGTTATGTCGTGTTATCCGCATGTGAATACATAGCATGTGAGAAGGTAGACCCGGAGAACTGAAACATCTTAGTACCCGGAGGAAGAGAAAGAAAAATCGATTCCCTGAGTAGCGGCGAGCGAAACGGGAAGAGCCCAAACCAACAAGCTTGCTTGTTGGGGTTGTAGGACACTCTGTACGGAGTTACAAAGGAATATGTTAGACGAATAACCTGGAAAGGTTAATCATAGAAGGTAATAATCCTGTAGTCGAAAACATATACCCTCCTGAGTGGATCCTGAGTACGGCGGAGCACGTGAAATTCCGTCGGAATCTGGGAGGACCATCTCCCAAGGCTAAATACTCTCTAGTGACCGATAGTGAACCAGTACCGTGAGGGAAAGGTGAAAAGTACCCCGGAAGGGGAGTGAAAGAGAACTTGAAACCGTGTGCTTACAAGTAGTCAGAGCCCGTTAATGGGTGATGGCGTGCCTTTTGTAGAATGAACCGGCGAGTTACGATCTGATGCAAGGTTAAGCAGAAAATGTGGAGCCGTAGCGAAAGCGAGTCTGAATAGGGCGAATGAGTATTTGGTCGTAGACCCGAAACCAGGTGATCTACCCTTGGTCAGGTTGAAGTTCAGGTAACACTGAATGGAGGACCGAACCGACTTACGTTGAAAAGTGAGCGGATGAACTGAGGGTAGCGGAGAAATTCCAATCGAACTTGGAGATAGCTGGTTCTCTCCGAAATAGCTTTAGGGCTAGCCTCAAGTGATGATTATTGGAGGTAGAGCACTGTTTGGACGAGGGGCCCCTCTCGGGTTACCGAATTCAGACAAACTCCGAATGCCAAATAATTTAACTTGGGAGTCAGAACATGGGTGATAAGGTCCGTGTTCGAAAGGGAAACAGCCCAGACCACCAGCTAAGGTCCCAAAATATATGTTAAGTGGAAAAGGATGTGGCGTTGCCCAGACAACTAGGATGTTGGCTTAGAAGCAGCCATCATTTAAAGAGTGCGTAATAGCTCACTAGTCGAGTGACACTGCGCCGAAAATGTACCGGGGCTAAACATATTACCGAAGCTGTGGATTGTCCTTTAGGACAATGGTAGGAGAGCGTTCTAAGGGCGTTGAAGCATGATCGCAAGGACATGTGGAGCGCTTAGAAGTGAGAATGCCGGTGTGAGTAGCGAAAGACGGGTGAGAATCCCGTCCACCGATTGACTAAGGTTTCCAGAGGAAGGCTCGTCCGCTCTGGGTTAGTCGGGTCCTAAGCTGAGGCCGACAGGCGTAGGCGATGGATAACAGGTTGATATTCCTGTACCACCATGATTCGTTTTAAGCGATGGGGGGACGCAGTAGGATAGGCGAAGCGTGCTGTTGGAGTGCACGTCTAAGCAGTAAGACTGAGTGTTAGGCAAATCCGGCACTCATTAAGGTCAAGCTGTGATGGGGAGAAGAAACATGTTTTCTTCGAGTCGTTGATTTCACACTGCCAAGAAAAGCCTCTAGCTAGAAGATTGGTGCCCGTACCGCAAACCGACACAGGTAGTCAAGATGAGAATTCTAAGGTGAGCGAGCGAACTCTCGTTAAGGAACTCGGCAAAATGACCCCGTAACTTCGGGAGAAGGGGTGCTCTTTGAGGTTCACGCTTCGAAGAGCCGCAGTGAATAGGCCCAAGCGACTGTTTATCAAAAACACAGGTCTCTGCTAAACCGTAAGGTGACGTATAGGGGCTGACGCCTGCCCGGTGCTGGAAGGTTAAGAGGAGTGGTTAGCATTAGCGAAGCTACGAATCGAAGCCCCAGTAAACGGCGGCCGTAACTATAACGGTCCTAAGGTAGCGAAATTCCTTGTCGGGTAAGTTCCGACCCGCACGAAAGGCGTAACGATTTGGGCA
Organism: Staphylococcus hyicus; assembly: GCF_000816085.1. NCBI lineage: Bacteria > Bacillati > Bacillota > Bacilli > Caryophanales > Staphylococcaceae > Staphylococcus > Staphylococcus hyicus. The sequence goes on from NZ_CP008747.1 coordinate 968,505, forward strand.
CTGTCTCAACGAGAGACTCGGTGAAATCATAGTACCGGTGAAGATGCCGGTTACCCGCGACAGGACGGAAAGACCCCGTGGAGCTTTACTGTAGCCTGATATTGAAATTCGGTACAGTTTGTACAGGATAGGTAGGAGCCTTAGAAGCGTGAGCGCTAGCTTACGTGGAGGCATTGGTGGGATACTACCCTAATTGTATTGGATTTCTAACCCGCAACTCTTATCGAGTTGGGAGACAGTGTCAGGCGGGCAGTTTGACTGGGGCGGTCGCCTCCTAAAGAGTAACGGAGGCGCTCAAAGGTTCCCTCAGAATGGTTGGAAATCATTCATAGAGTGTAAAGGCATAAGGGAGCTTGACTGCGAGACCTACAAGTCGAGCAGGGTCGAAAGACGGACTTAGTGATCCGGTGGTTCCGCATGGAAGGGCCATCGCTCAACGGATAAAAGCTACCCCGGGGATAACAGGCTTATCTCCCCCAAGAGTTCACATCGACGGGGAGGTTTGGCACCTCGATGTCGGCTCATCGCATCCTGGGGCTGTAGTCGGTCCCAAGGGTTGGGCTGTTCGCCCATTAAAGCGGTACGCGAGCTGGGTTCAGAACGTCGTGAGACAGTTCGGTCCCTATCCGTCGTGGGCGTAGGAAATTTGAGAGGAGCTGTCCTTAGTACGAGAGGACCGGGATGGACATACCTCTGGTGTACCAGTTGTCGTGCCAACGGCATAGCTGGGTAGCTATGTATGGACGGGATAAGTGCTGAAAGCATCTAAGCATGAAGCCCCCCTCAAGATGAGATTTCCCAACTTCGGTTATAAGATCCCTCAGAGATGATGAGGTTAATAGGTTCGAGGTGGAAGCGTAGCGATACGTGGAGCTGACGAATACTAATCGATCGAAGACTTAATCAATTTAGTTCATAAGGTGATGCTTGTGAAACAATACTTACTATCTAGTTTTGAATGTATAATCATTCATTTTACGAAGTGACATGTTCGAATACGAACGTTTAACACACCGTATTTTACGAAGTGAAAACGTTTGAAGTCTATGAATCGCAAGAAAGATCGAAGGCGTTTACTTACCGTAAACAACTGAGTGATGACGTAGCGATGAAGACGAATGCGAACGTTTGACACGAAGTAAAACATTGTTTGGTGACAATAGCAAAGAGGCCACACCTGTTCCCATGCCGAACACAGAAGTTAAGCTCTTTAGCGCCGATGGTAGTCGGACTTACGTTCCGCGAGAGTAGGACGTTGCCAAGCATACATATTGGAGAATTAGCTCAGCTGGGAGAGCATCTGCCTTACAAGCAGAGGGTCGGCGGTTCGAACCCGTCATTCTCCACCATTTTAATAGCCGGCCTAGCTCAATTGGTAGAGCAACTGACTTGTAATCAGTAGGTTGGGGGTTCAAGTCCTCTGGCCGGCACCATGTGAGAGCCATTAGCTCAGTTGGTAGAGCATCTGACTTTTAATCAGAGGGTCAGAGGTTCGAATCCTCTATGGCTCACCATTTATGCGGGTGTGGCGGAATTGGCAGACGCACTAGACTTAGGATCTAGCGCCTTACGGCGTGGGGGTTCGACTCCCTTCACCCGCATTTAGCAGAAGTAGTTCAGCGGTAGAATACAACCTTGCCAAGGTTGGGGTCGCGGGTTCGAATCCCGTCTTCTGCTCCATTATTTTGCCGGGGTGGCGGAACTGGCAGACGCACAGGACTTAAAATCCTGCGGTGAGAGATCACCGTACCGGTTCGATTCCGGTCCTCGGCACCATGATTTAAATATGCGCCCGTAGCTCAATTGGATAGAGCGTTTGACTACGGATCAAAAGGTTATGGGTTCGACTCCTATCGGGCGCGCTACCATAGCTTTACGGGAAGTAGCTCAGCTTGGTAGAGCACTTGGTTTGGGACCAAGGGGTCGCAGGTTCAAATCCTGTCTTCCCGACTTCTTATCATAATACTTATATGGGGGCTTAGCTCAGCTGGGAGAGCGCCTGCTTTGCACGCAGGAGGTCAGCGGTTCGATCCCGCTAGTCTCCACCATTTAAAATTAATATCAACCAACTTTTTACGGCGGCGTAGCTCAGCTGGCTAGAGCGTACGGTTCATACCCGTGAGGTCGGGGGTTCGATCCCCTCCGCCGCCACTATTACTAGTTGATAGAAATGATTATTCGGACCTTTAGCTCAGTTGGTTAGAGCTAACGGCTCATAACCGTTCGGTCGCAGGTTCGAGTCCTGCAAGGTCCATATAATTTTGGAGGAATACCCAAGTCCGGCTGAAGGGATCGGTCTTGAAAACCGACAGGGGCTTAACGGCTCGCGGGGGTTCGAATCCCTCTTCCTCCGCCATTTGTATTTACATTTCTATTAACGCGGGATGGAGCAGTTCGGTAGCTCGTCGGGCTCATAACCCGAAGGTCGGTGGTTCAAATCCGCCTCCCGCAATATTTTTTTAGGTCCCGTAGTGGAGCGGTTTAACACGCCTGCCTGTCACGCAGGAGATCGCGGGTTCGATTCCCGTCGGGACCGCCATTTAAAAAATGGTTCAGTAGCTCAGTCGGTAGAGCAAAGGACTGAAAATCCTTGTGTCGGCGGTTCGATTCCGTCCTGAACCACTTTTTTATTTTGCCGGCCTAGCTCAATTGGTAGAGCAACTGACTTGTAATCAGTAGGTTGGGGGTTCAAGTCCTCTGGCCGGCACCATGATGGAGGGGTAGCGAAGTGGCTAAACGCGGCGGACTGTAAATCCGCTCCTTCGGGTTCGGCAGTTCGAATCTGCCCCCCTCCACCATATATGCATAGGGGCATAGTTCAACGGTAGAATAGAGGTCTCCAAAACCTTTGATGTGGGTTCGATTCCTACTGCCCCTGCCATGGCGGCTGTGGCGAAGTGGTTAACGCATCGGATTGTGGTTCCGACATTCGTGGGTTCGATTCCCATCAGCCGCCCTTTATTTTAAATTAATGGGCTATAGCCAAGCGGTAAGGCAACGGACTTTGACTCCGTCACTCGCTGGTTCGAATCCAGCTAGCCCAGTTCCTTTTGGCGGCATAGCCAAGTGGTAAGGCCGAGGTCTGCAAAACCTCTATTCACCGGTTCAAATCCGGTTGCCGCCTCCATTTTAATTCTAACTATGCGGGAGTAGTTCAACTCTCAGAACACTTTCCTTCCCGGAAAGAGGTACAGGTGTAAATCCTGTCTTCCGCTCCATAATATTTATAATTATCAAACATGCGGGAGTAGTTCAACTCTCAGAACACTTTCCTTCCCGGAAAGAGGTATAGGTGTAAATCCTATCTTCCGCTCCAAAATTTGCTTCCAAAGAAATGGGAGTTTTTTTGTACATTGCCGGTGTGGCGGAATTGGCAGACGCGCGGGACTCAAAATCCTGTGTCTTTACAGACGTGTCGGTTCGACCCCGACCACCGGTATTCCATTATTTAAAAGTCGCAGCTACTGCGGCTTTTTTTATTCGCCTTTTATTTTATATGTTTGTTAATGGTGTGGAATTCTACAATTAATATAGAGAAATAGTACACTTGTGATTGTGAAGAGACTTTGAATATATTATGATGGATATATTAATTTTTTAGGAGGGGCAACATTGCCAAAATCAAATCAAGAAAAAAAGCAATTTTTTACGAATATTCTTAATGCTGTTGGTGCGGGTGTCGTCATTGCATTGCTGCCTAATGCCTTACTAGGGGAATTTTTGAAGTTTTTTAAAGAAGGTCAACCTACATTAGAACTGATGTATCAACTTGTATTAATAATACAATCATTTATGGCTTTTATTATTGGCGCACTGGCTGCTCATGCGTTTAAATTTTCGGGTCCTGGTGTTGTGATAACTGGCATATCCGCGATGTTAGGATCAGGTGCAATTCAATATAAAAATGGCCAAATTTTTCTTCAAGGTATTGGTGATATCATTAATATTATTTTAGTAGTGATATTAGCTTGTTTTTTATTTTTAATTTTAAAAGATAAATTTGGTTCACTTGAGATGATAATTTTACCTGTTTTAATTCCTGTACTTAGTGGTGTTGTAGGATTAACAGTTTTACCACATGTGCGTAAAGTCACTCAAGCTATAGGTGCTATGGTTCAATCATTTACTGATTTAAATCCTTTAATGATGTGTATTCTTATTTCTATGACATTTGCATTGCTCATGGTTACACCAATTTCAGTTGTAGCCATTGCCACTGCAATTTCATTAGATGGTCTTGGCAGTGGTGCTGGTAATATGGGGATTGTTGCTGCATGTGTAACATTCATATTTGGCTCATTAGGTGTTAATAAATTAGGTGTTAATATCGTACTGTTTATTGGTGCTGCTAAAATGATGATTCCAGTTTATTTAAAGCATCCCATAATTATGGTTCCTTTAGCTATTAATGGTGCAATCACTGGGACACTCACATATTTAATAGGTATTAAAGGAACACCTATGTCTGCAGGATTTGGCTATACTGGTTTAGTCGGTCCGCTTAATGCGTTCTCACGTATGACAGGTGATCCAGTAATGAATATTTTATTATTAACTTTTGGTTATTTAATTGTTCCTTTTACCTTAGGATTTCTCGTACATCAAGTGTGTAAAAAATGGATACCAGGTTATTCTGATGATATTTATCGTTTTGAAATACCAAAACAATAAAATATCTTTATTTAATATTTAGAACCTAACTATATTTAGGGATAACGTTAAAAAAGCGTTATCTCTTTTTTTAAATTTTCATTGCATAAACTTACACATAAATGTATAATAATGAATATTATTTAAAGGGAGGTTATTCAATGAAATACTTAGGGAAGTGCATCACTGTTGTCATTATCATCATGGTGTTATTCGCAACGATGTTGATTCCAGAATCACAAGCATCGCAAAATGATCAATGGAATAAAATTAAAGCGAGAGGGGAATTGCGTGTTGGTTTGTCAGCTGATTACGCGCCCATGGAGTTTGAAAGAACAGTGAATGGTCAACGTGAATATGCCGGTATTGATATAGAACTAGCTAAGAAAATTGCGGATGATAATGGGGTAAAACTAAAAATAGTGAATATGCAATTTGATAGTCTCCTAGGGGCGCTTAAGACTGGAAAAATTGATCTCATTATTTCTGGTATGACGCCAACAGATGAACGTAAACAAGAAGTGGATTTTTCTAATTCTTATATGGTTGTTGATCAAAAAGTAATTATACGGAAAAAAGATCAAAAGAAATATCAAACGTTAGATGATTTAAAAGGAAAACGAATTGGAGCACAAAAACAGACTACACAAGAAGAGCTAGCACGTTCTGAAATTCAAGATGCGGAGGTACAATCGCTCACACGTGTTCCAGAAGTTATATTGTCTCTTAAAAGTAATAAATTGGATGCTATTGTGCTAGATAGTGCTGTAGGGACTGCTTATTTAAAACAAAATGATGACTTAACTTTTTCTAAAGCCTCTTTTGCTGATTCTAAGAGGGAAACTGCGATTGCAGTACCTAAAAATTCACCTGAGTTATTAAATAAGGTGAATCGCACGATTAAAGAAGTGGACGAAAAGAATTTAATTTCTCAATTTGAAGACAAAGCTGCAGACGCTATGAAAGATGAAGGGAACTTTTTTACAAAATATGGAAACTTTTTTGTTACAGGTTTAACAAATACGATTTTAATTTCATTGATCGGTGTAGTATTCGGGGCAGTTTTTGGTGCATTATTTGCATTAATGAAAATTGGTTCTATTAAACCGTTAAAATGGTTTGCTTCAGCGTATATTGAATTTATTAGAGGAACACCATTATTAGTTCAAGTCTTTCTTGTATATTTTGGTACAACTGCTGTTTTAGGCTTAGACATTTCTGCCTTTATATGTGGGGCAATCGCATTAGTCATTAATTGCTCAGCATACATTGCTGAAATTATCCGTGCTGGTATTAATGCAGTCGATAAAGGTCAGATGGAAGCATCACGTAGTTTAGGTTTAAATTATGCTCAAACGATGAAGAGTGTCATTATGCCTCAAGCAATTAAAAATATTTTGCCTGCATTAGGTAATGAATTCGTAACAGTAATTAAGGAATCTTCCATAATCTCAGTCATTGGTGTTAGTGAAATTATGTTTAATGCACAAGTTGTGCAAGGAGCTTCTTTTGATCCATTTACGCCATTATTAGTAGCGGCAATTTTATATTTCATTTTAACATTTACTTTGTCTAGACTTATGAATGTATTTGAAGGGAGATTGAAAGTTAGTGATTAAAATAGAAAAACTATACAAATCTTTTGGTAAACAAGATGTTTTAAAGGGCATAGACTTAAATATAAATAAAGGTGAAGTTGTAGCCATTATTGGTCCATCAGGTAGTGGGAAAAGTACGCTATTACGTTGCATGAATCTTTTAGAAACACCTTCCCAAGGACGTATTATCTTTGAAAATAAAGATTTGACAGATAAAGGGACTAAAATTGATATGTTACGTCAAGACATGGGGATGGTATTTCAAAATTTCAATTTATTTCCACACAAAAAAGTAATTGATAATATTATTTTAGCTCCTAGTCTTCTTAAAAAGGGAACGAAATCGAATTTAAATACGCAGGCTTTACATTTATTAGATAGAGTAGGCCTTAAGGAGAGGGCAAATGCTTATCCGAGTCAGTTGTCTGGTGGACAAAAGCAACGGGTAGCAATTGCACGTGCATTAGCAATGAATCCTAAAGTTATGCTTTTTGATGAACCTACATCAGCTTTAGACCCTGAAGTTGTAGGAGAAGTATTAAATGTAATGAAATCATTAGCAAAAGAAGGGATGACAATGGTTGTGGTAACGCATGAAATGGATTTTGCAAGAAATGTCAGTGATCGCGTTATTTTTATGGCTGATGGTGTGGTAATAGAAGAAGGTCCACCTGAAGCAATTTTTCAAAAGCCACAACATGAGCGTACACAAAATTTCTTAAAACGTGTAATGTAAATATGGCACTAAAATCAAGTGTTTCTTAGATGAGAGTTTTCTAAGGAACACTTTTTTTAGTGAGCTTGCTTTAATGAAGTAATTATGAATTATTAAAAACATTTTTCTGAAGAGACCTTATAAAATTATGGTAAAATAATAGCGTGACTTTGTGAGGTGAATGAAATGGATTATGTTAAGTTAAAACAAGAAATTATAGACTATGCACATCAAATTGGCATTGATGATATTGGATTTACCACGGCTGATCCATTTGATGAACTGAAAAACAAGTTGATTGAATACCATGAGAAAGGGTATGCGTCTGGTTTTGAAGAATCCGACATTTCATTAAGAGTGGATCCTAAGTTGTCCATGTCCTCAGCGCAATCTATTATAGCGATTGCAGTGGGTTATCCCAATAAGCTTAAAGGTGCACCGAAAAGTGTTCGGGGTGAGCGAAGAGGGATGTTTGCGCGTGCTTCATGGGGTCAAGACTATCATTCCATAATGCGTCGAAGGTTAAATGATTTAGCTCTATTTATTCAATCGAAAGTCCCTGAAGCAGAAATGATGTCTATGGTGGATACTGGCGTTTTGTCAGATCGTGCTGTAGCTGAACGTGCTGGTTTAGGGTTTACGGGTCGAAATGGTTTTGTCATTAATCCTGAGCTCGGCACATGGACGTATCTTGGCGAAATGTTAATCAACTTACCTTTCCCTCCTGATGAGCAAATTTTGGATAGTTGTGGTACATGTACCATTTGTGTTGATCGTTGTCCAACTGGTGCATTGGTTGGTGACGGTCAATTGAATAGTCAAAAATGTATTAGCTTTTTAACCCAAACAAAAGGTTATTTAAAAGATGAATATCGATATAAGATAGGCAATCGTCTCTATGGATGTGATACGTGTCAGCAAGTATGTCCAAAAAATAGAGGGATTAATACAGAACAAGAAGATATTATTCTTGAGCCAGAAATATTGAAACCTAAATTAGTTCCACTTTTACAAATGTCTAATAAAGAATTTAAACAGACGTATGGACACTTAGCTGGAGCATGGCGTGGAAAAAAACCAATTCAACGTAATGCAATCATAGCTTTAGCACATTTCAATGAAACGTCTGCTATACCAGAATTAAAAGAAGTTGCCAAAAATGATCCCCGCCCTATGATAAGAGGGACAGCTTATTGGGCGATTGGTCAAATATTGGGGGATGCGGCTAAAGACTTTATTATGTCGCAGTACGATAATGAATTAGAGGAAGTTCAATTAGAAATGAAAAAAGGTTTAGAAATGAGGAGACTATAAAAATGACAATTCATGTTGTATTATATCAACCTGAAATACCTGCAAATACAGGAAATATTGCACGTACGTGTGCAGCTACAGATACCCACTTACATTTAATTCGCCCGTTAGGTTTTAGTACGGATGATAAAATGTTGCGCCGTGCTGGGTTAGATTATTGGCAATTTGTAAACATTACATATCACGATAGTATAGAAGCTTTTTTCGAATCCACTGAAGGAGAATATTACTTATTAACAAAATTTGGTTCGAAAAACCACACGTCTTTAGATTTTTCTGACACACAAACAAATCATTACTTTATATTTGGTAAAGAAACGACTGGTTTACCAGACTGGGTTAAAGAAACGTATCAAAACACTGCAATGCGTATTCCTATGAATGATAATGTGAGAGCACTAAACTTATCAAATACAGCTGCAATTTTAATTTATGAAGCTTTAAGACAACAAGGATATCCTAATTTACAATAAAAAAGGAGTTCGGCTATGGTAGAGTACATTATTCAAGGCGGCAAGATTTATACTGAAGATGGTGTCATTGAAAACGGTTATATAAAAGTTAAAGATCACCTTATTGTGTCAATTGGTCATGAGCCATACGAAGGTAATCTTGAAGTTATTAATGTTTCAGGAAGTCATATTTTGCCTGGTTTTATTGATGTTCACATTCACGGTGGATATGGCCAAGATGCAATGGATGCGAATGAAGAAGGGTTAAAACACTTATCTAAAAATTTATTGACGGAAGGGACAACAAGTTATCTTGCAACAACGATGACGCAATCCAATGATGCTATTATTGATGCTTTACATACGATTGCACACTATCAACAACATCAAACTGCACAAGAAGCAGAAATCCTAGGTGTACATTTGGAAGGACCTTTTATTTCAGAAAATAAGGTAGGAGCGCAAAACCCTAAATATGTCCAACGTCCTACGATTGCTCAAATTGAATCTTTTCAAGAAGCGGCGAATCAATTAATTAAAATTATTACAATTGCTCCTGAAGTAGAAGGTGCGCATGACGTTATTCAAGCTTTTCGTCAAAATATTATTTTTTCTATAGGACACTCGGTAGCGACCTTTGATGAAGCAAATGAAGCAGTTCAATGTGGTGTTAAACATGTGACACATTTGTACAATGCTGCTACGCCTTATACGCATCGAAATCCAGGTGTGTTTGGAGCAGCATGGACAAACCCATTTTTACGTTGTGAACTCATAGGAGATGGCATACACTCTCATCCAGCTTCTGTTGATATTGCATTTAAAATGAAAGGCACATCGCATATGTATTTAATCACTGATGCAATGCGTGCTAAAGGATTAGGGCCTGGGGTATACGATTTAGGCGGACAAAATGTGACTGTTACCAATGGAACTGCACGACTTGAAAATGGGGCACTTGCAGGTAGTATATTAAAAATGAATGAAGGCTTAAAAAATTTAATTGAATTCACCCAACAGTCCTTAGAAGATTTATGGCGTGTAACAAGTTATAATCAAGCTAAGACATTAAATATACTTCATCAAAAAGGAAGTTTACGTGAAGGTAAACACGCGGATATCGTTATTTTAGATGACGATATAAATGTTTTAAAAACAATCAAGATGGGGTATGTATTTAATAATGTTAATGACAAGAATGCATAATAGAGGAGTGTACGAATATGGCAATGAACTTTAAAGTTTTTAAAGACAAAGATACTGCAGCGATTTATGCGGCGGATATCATTAGAAAACAATTCAATAATAATCCAACAACGATCGCAGGGTTTCATTTAAATGAGGAAGCGGCACCAGTGCTTGATTATTTAAAGCGTAATGTTGATGATCATGCGGTTGATTTTAGTCAAATTCATATTTTAGATTACGATAAACAAACATCATACTTTAAAGCATTAGGTGTACCAGAAAAACAAATTCATGAAATTCCAGAAGAAGATGAAGTTGAAAAATTTATTGAACGTAAAGCGAAAACGAAAGACAATAAAGGCAAACTTACATTGCAAGTTGTTTCAATCAATAATAAAGGTGAATTTGGTATTCCTGTTACGAATGGTTTAAAGCCTGCACGTGAAATTTTTGTTGTTGTGACAGGAAGTGAAAAAGCGGATGTCATTAAAAAATTATATGAAGACAATGGTAATACAAGCTTTATTCCTTCAAGTTTAAAAGCTCACCGTATGGTCAATGTCATTCTTGATGAAGCTGCTGCGCAAGGGTTACCTGATGATGTAAGAGCGTACTTCACTTCACTTTATGCATAAAAGAATTGGGGTGATGTAATGTCTGAAGAAAAACATATCGAACATGAAAATGAGATGGTAGATAATTTCGATGATCTTGTGCAATTAGGCAAAGAAATGGAACAGATTTCTGAAACAAATGATCAAGACAAATTGAACCAATCACATGACTCTGAGGGACGTTCAAATCAATAATACGCTAAAAATGAGACACTCCTTTTACATGAGTGTCTCATTTTTTTATTTAATACGTTATAGTGACGCAAATATAAGTTAGAGGTTCCGTTGTTTTATATAGAAAGATAAATTATAATATACGTCATCAATGATTTTTCGAAAGGTGACGCGCTATGAAACTTTATCATAAATGGGTGCTACTTCTCATCGCCTCAACATGTATTAATCTTTTATCTATTAAAGGATTTCCACTTGCGTTAGGGACGTTGTATTTACCAATACTCTTTAAAGTTGTCCAAATGCAGATGAATCTGTCAGACGGATTGTTTGATGAAAAGGTGAATGCCAATGTATTTATACATAACAACCAAAAGGGTATCATTATCAGCGTATTATGTTGCACAGCCATTACTGCTGCATTATTTGTCTATCTTAAAGATTTTTATGCTTCGCTAACAGGTCTATTTAGCTATCTAATTATGTTTAGCCCAGTGACATTAGCGATTGGTTTTATACTATACATCCTGTCTGCAATTGCAATTGTTCAAGCAGTTAAGCAAAAATTTGCTTCTCAATAATCACATGACATGCTTAATTATTGATCTTAACTAAGATGAAGGCGAAAAGCGCTTTCATCTTTTTTGCGTTGCGAGCATACACGCAATTGAACCTTGTTTTTGTTTAATGCTATAATTTAATTGAAGATATATATTGATTAAAGGGGAGCGAATTTATATGTCAGTAAGAATTGAACACGACACTTTCGGTGAAATTGAAGTACCATCAGATAAATATTGGGGTGCTCAAACCCAACGAAGTAAGCAAAATTTTCCAGTAGGTAAAGAGAAAATGCCTATTGAAGTAATATATGGTTTTGCACAGTTAAAACGTGGTGCTGCCTTAGCAAACCATGCGTTAGGTAAATTAAGCGAAGCAAAAAAAGATGCGATTGTACACGCATGTGATCGTATTTTAAAAGGCGAATTAGATGAACATTTTCCATTAGTTGTTTGGCAAACTGGAAGCGGTACTCAAAGTAATATGAACGTCAACGAGGTTGTGAGCTACGTTGCAAATGAATATTTAAAAGAAAATGGTAGTGACGAGCACATCCATCCAAATGATGACGTGAACAAATCACAAAGTTCGAATGATACATTTCCAACAGCGATGCATGTGGCATTATATCATGAGATTGAATCTAAATTAGAGCCGGCATTAAAAGGTTTACGAGAAACATTCTATCAAAAAGAAAATGCCTATAAAGATATTATTAAAATTGGTCGAACGCATCTTCAAGATGCCACACCGATTACATTAGGTCAAGAAATTAGTGGTTGGCGTTATATGTTAGATGTATGTGAACAACTTCTTTCTGAATCGAAAAAACATATTCTTAATCTAGCAATTGGAGGAACGGCAGTGGGAACGGGAATTAATGCGCATCCTGAATTTGGTGATAAAGTTGCACATTATATCTCAGAAAATACTGGTTATCCATTCGTATCCTCAGAAAATAAATTCCATGCATTAACAGCACATGATGAAGTGGTTCAATTACATGGTTCTTTAAAGGCATTAGCAGGCGATTTAATGAAAATCGCGAATGATATTCGATGGTTAGCTTCAGGTCCACGTGCAGGACTTGCGGAAATTTCAATTCCAGAAAATGAACCAGGCTCATCGATTATGCCAGGTAAAGTAAATCCAACGCAATGTGAAATGTTAACGATGGTCGCAGCACAAGTGATGGGGAATGACACTGTCGTCGGTTTCTCAAGTTCTCAAGGTAATTTTGAACTCAATGTATTTAAACCGGTCATCTTCCATAACACCCTTCAATCCATTTATTTATTAGCCGATGGTATGAACACATTTAATCAAAATTGTGCTGTTGGTATTGAACCAATTGAAGATAATATCGATCGTTATTTAAATCGCTCACTGATGCTTGTAACTGCATTAAATCCACATATTGGTTATGAAAATGCAGCGTCAATTGCTAAAAAAGCACATAGAGAAGGCTTAACTTTAAAAGAAGCAGCGATACAATCTGGCCATTTAACTGAAGAACAATTTGATGCATGGATTAAACCAGAAGATATGGTACATCCTAAGTAATTAAGGAGGATTTTTGCAGCAATGGAGCGAAACGGTTTAATCGATATCGGATCGAATACGATTCGTCTCGTTATTTTTCAATATCACCCAGATACCGGACTTAATGAAATTCAAAATATTAAAACACCTGCGCGACTCAGTCAATACTTAGATGCAAAGCAAAAAATGTCTGAGGAAGGTATTCAAGTTTTGACCGAAGCGTTGCATAGTTTTAAAAAAGTGGCTGACAAATTTAAAGTTGACAATTTGTTTCCTATAGCTACAGCAGCTATTCGTCAATCTACAAATCAAAAAGACATCATTAAGCACATAAAGAAAAAAGTTGGTCTCGAAATCATCATGATTCCAGAAGAGGATGAAGCTTTTTATGGGGCTTATGCCGTAACACATACTACCGGAATCAATCATGGAATTACAGTAGATATTGGTGGTGGTTCAACTGAGCTTACTTATTTTGAAAATCGTAAAATTAAGCAAGCAACAAGTTTTCCATTTGGTGTAGTGACACTTTCTAGAATGTTCTTTGAAAATAAAGATCACAATGATAAAGAAGCAGTCAAAAAAATGGAAAAGTTCTTGAAACATGAATTTGGGAAATTAGAATGGATTAATCAACAACATGTCCCTTTAATAGGTATTGGCGGTTCTGCACGTAACTGTGCACGAATTCACCAATCATCACATCAATATCCAATCGCAGGCGTTCATGGTTATACAATGACAAATGAAGGATTGAAAGAGGTTTATCAATTGTTGAAAAAAACCTCAAGGGATGATTTAACACATCTAGATGGATTAAGTCGCGATCGTGCCGATATCATTTTGCCTGCAGTTGCTGTATTCAACCTGTTATATGACATCATTGATGCTAGTGCCTTTACATTTTCTAGAAAAGGGATACGTGAAGGATTTATAATGAACCAAATTGCCAATGCGTACCCTGGAGAGTTTTCTCGAAATCATGTGCGTCAAGATGCGCTTAAACATCTTGCGAATGAGTACCACATTGAACAAAGTGGAGCGAAACAACGTGTTAAACTCGCATCATCATTATTTGATCAAATAGTCAAATTAAAGCAACTTGATATTGATGAGGCACTTGAACAATTATTTTTAGAAGCAGCATACCTATACTACCTTGGTAAATTTATAGATTCAGACTCAAGCTCGCAACATACGTATTACTTGATTGCCAATTCTAGCATTAATGGTTTAACACATAAAGAACGCGTCACATTGGCGTTACTCGCTAGCTTTAAAAATAAATCGTTATTAAAATTTTACAGTGATGAAACAGGTTGGTTTGATTCAGAGGAAATAAGCGATATTCAAACATTAGGTGGTATTGTTAAATTTGTGAATGCCATGAATATCTCTAACACAAATACTGTGAATCGACTTACGCTAAGAAAAGACAAAGCCGGTTTCCAACTAGATGTTTATTATCATGGGGAACCTATCGCTGAAGCATACCAAACATTACGTCAAAAAAAGCATCTAGAAAAAGTACTCAAAGACAATGTAAAAATTAACTTTACAAAATCTTAACCGTGGCTCTATGTTTACTGAAAACCATGATATGTTATTCTGAAATTGAATATGAAAAGACCTTTGGGATTTATTAATGAGGTGAAACGAACAAGTGACAAATATGAATACTAAAATAGACATTAATCACCCAAGTTACTACAATAACAGGGAAGTCAGCTGGTTAGATTTTAATTATCGTGTGCTTCAAGAAGCGTGCGATCCTTCAAATCCATTGTTAGAACAATTAAATTTTATTGCAATTGGCAGTTCTAACTTAGATGAATTCTTTATGGTTAGAGTAGCAGGTTTAAAAGACCAAGTTAAAATGGGATTTGATAAACCTGAAAATAAAACACAAATGACACCTTTAGAACAACTAGCTGAGATTGAAAAGAAAAACCGCAAAAATGTTGCATTTCAATATCAAAGATATAATGAATTGATAGAAGAATTAAAAGCGTATGATGTTTACTTAAGTCAACCTGAGGATTTAAGTGAAACGTTAATTGAACGTCTTGAGACAATCTTCTTAAATGAAATTCTTCCAACATTAACACCGTTAGGCATCGATGCTTATCGGCCATTTCCGAAACTTAATAATAAAACACTAAATATTTTCGTTGATATCGATACTGGCAATGAAATAAATTCTGCCATTGTACAAATACCTGCACTTTTAAAACGATTTATTTCAATTAATGAAGGGAATAAACATTTCATCATTTTAATTGAAGACTTAATATGTTATTTCATGGGTCATTTATTTCAAGGTTATGAAATATTAAACACGTATACTTTTCGTATTACGAGAAATGCTGACTTAACCATTCATGAAGATGGAGCAGAAGACTTACTCATTGAAATAGAACGATTTTTGAAAGAACGGAAGAGTGGCGCAGCGGTCCGATTAGAAATAGATCATCGTTCCCATCCAGAAAATAATTTAGATTGGTTAGTTGATATTTTAGAATTAAAAGAGGAAGATGTCTATTTAACAGATGGACCATTAGATTTAACGATGGTGTTTGCACTAGTGGATCATTTGTCTAACAAATTAAAACATCTAAAATATCAACGTTATACACCACAAGTACCTCAGTCTTTGGGTGATAATAATATTTTCGACTTAGCAATGAAACGTGATATATTCTTTCATCATCCATATGAATCTTTTGATCCAATAGTTGACTTTATTAAAGAAGCGTCAGAAGATCCAGATACAATTGCAATCAAACAGACATTATACCGAGTAAGCAGTGATTCACCAATCATTGAGGCGCTTAAAAATGCTGCTGAAAATGGTAAACAAGTCACGGTATTAGTTGAGTTGAAAGCACGATTTGATGAAGAAAACAATGTTCATTGGGCCCGAATGTTAGAAGATGCAGGGTGTCATGTTATGTATGGGATGACCCATTTAAAAACGCACAGTAAAATTACGTTAATTATTAAACGTATTCAAGGACAGTTAGTACCATTTGTTCATCTTGGTACAGGGAACTACAATGATAAAACTGCCAAACTGTACACAGATATGGGCATTATTACTACAAACAGTGATATTGGTAAGGATGCGATGAGCTTCTTTAATTATTTAAGTGGTTACTCAATCAAACCGGATTACCAGCAATTAAACGTCTCTCCATATGAAATACGTGATTTATTCATTGAACGTATAGATGAAGAAGTTCAAAGTCATTTAAAACACGGAAATGGTAAAATGATGATGAAAATGAACTCACTTACTGATAAAGCACTAATTAAAAAGTTATTTGAAGCCTCACAAGCAGGTGTGAAAATTAAATTGATTATTCGAGGGATTTGTTGCTTAAAACCAGGTATTCCAGGAGTGAGTGAAAATATTGAAGTCGTCAGTATTGTAGGTAGACTATTGGAACATTCTCGTATATATTACTTTTATAATAATGGTAATGAAAAAGTGTATTTATCCTCTGCGGATATGATGACGCGAAACATGATTAAACGCGTCGAGATATTGTTCCCGGTGCTTAATCCAAAAATCGCGCGTCGTCTTGTTACGTATCTTGAATTACAATTATCAGATAATCAAAAAGGACGTTATCAAGACCGTTATGGTGTGTATCATTACATGCAAAATGACCAACCGCCGATTAATTCTCAAGAAGCACTCATGAATGAAGCCATTGAATACGGTGTGAATTTGAAAAAAGAAAATATTGTTGAAACAGGTCAACCCGTGAGGCTGAAATCCAACTGGGTGAATCGTTTTAAGAAAAAATTTAATAGGAAATAATAAAGAACATCTGTCATGTAAGTCACATGACAGATGTTTTTTAAGATTGAATATCATCTAAAGAAACATTGATTTCACGTTGTAAAATAGGATGCTTGAAACGTACTTGGAAACTTTCAAGTTTGAGTTGTCTCAGCTTAGATGTTCCATAAAGTGGATCGCCAATAACAGGATATCCTAATGATGCTAAATGCACACGTATTTGATGCGTCCGGCCAGTGTCTAATTTTAAATGGACTTCACATACGCCTTCTTTAATCATTTTAGAATCTAAAATATGAGTGATGGCACGTTGACCTGTCGGCGAAATACGTCGTTTATTCGGATGGAACTTATCTTTACCGATGGGTTGATCGATGGTTTGCGGTTTGAGTGGTAGTAAACTATTCACTTCGGCACGGTAAATACGATGAATGTCATTATCTTCTAACATACGATCTAAAATCTTTTTAACAATGGGATGCTTAGCGACAATTAATAATCCTATTGTTTCTTGATCTAATCGATGAATAGGTTCTACATAATCGACATTTAACGTATAAATTACATGATTCATTAATGTATTGCTTTCTTTTAAGTCATTTGGATGTGTTTTTACACCTTTTGGTTTGAAAACGACAGCTAAATAATCGTCTTCGTACGCGATATGTGCATGGCGATAGCTTGGCACATATTGACTTTTTTCAATAGGGAATGGGAGCGTAACTATATCTCCAGTATGTACAATATGGTTCAATTGTGTTGTTGTGTCATTGACTAAAATCTCTTTTGACATATTGAGTAAATGTAAATCTTTTTTAGGTAATTTTAATGATTTAAAGATATCTCTTAAAGACATTTGATCAAACGGTTCTGCTACAGTAAATTTCATAATAGCCTCCTTATCTTCATCATCATACCACATTTATGAGCTAGGTATTTTAAAATTTATCATTTATTAAATGTTATATCCGAAATTTTACACCATTCTTTTTTAGCAACACTTTGACTTTGGCGAGACAATTATTCACGTGTATACTAAGAGGTAAGCGAAAGTTTGGAGTGATATTATGGAGAAACCGACGCGTCTCGCATTACTAAAAGAAATTGCTGAATTTTTAAATGAAGAAACTGAATTAGAATCCATGTTGCATGGTGCACTAAAATCATTAATTCAAGGCAGTGATTTTACAACAGGGTGGGTGTTTTTTATCGATGATAAAGGTACCCATACACTTGAAGCAGAATATCAATTGCCACGTGCTTTAACGAGTCATGATTGTAAATATATGAGTGAAGGCTCATGTTGGTGTGTGCAATCTTATCATAATAAGAAATTAACTAAAGCTTCAAACATTATTAATTGTTCAAGAATTAATTTGGCTAGTCAAGAATTTATTGACGATACAGAAGATATTACACATCACGCAACTGTACCTTTACGGTCTGGAAATGAACAATTTGGTTTGTTGAATGTAGCGACACCACATACCACACATTATTCTGATGAAGATTTAGAATTGCTTGAGTCCGTTGCATTTCAAATTGGTTCAGCAATTAAGCGTATTTTTCTGACAGATCAAGAAAAAGAAGCCGCCCTTATTAATGAACGAAATCGCCTTGCGCGTGATCTTCATGATTCAGTGAACCAAATGTTGTTTTCTTTAAAGTTGACGGCGCATGCGGCAGGGCAAATGTCAAAAGAAGCGACATCAAAAAAAGCATTTTATCAAATCGAACAAACAAGTCAAAATGCTGTGAATGAAATGCGTGCACTCATTTGGCAACTAAAACCAGCGGGCTTAGAGCAAGGTTTGGTTCATGCAATTAAGCAATACGCACAACTTATTCATATTGATGTCGATATCAAAGTACATGGTTTAATTGATTTAGACCGTAAAGTTGAAATCCATACGTATCGTATGATACAAGAAGCGATGAATAATAGTAAAAAACATGCAGACGTGACCATCGTGTATGTAGATTTAAATCAAGATGGTGAGCGACTCGTTGTTCGAATTTATGATGAAGGAAAAGGATTTGACCTTCAAGACGTAACAGATAATGGGCAACATGGATTATCACATATTAGACAACGTGTGGCGTTATTAAATGGGCGCTTAACTATTGAAGCAAATCAAGGCGTCAAAATAAATATTGAAATTCCACTACATCATAAAGGAAGTGAGTAAATGAAAACCATAGCACTTGTAGATGATCATTTTATTGTAAGACAAGGCTTAGAATTTTTAATTTCAACTAAAAATGATTTTGAAGTGGTTGGAAGTTTTGGACGTGGTAAAGATTTGCTTGATGCGCTTCAAGCCAACGATATTAATCCACAATTAATTCTCGTAGATTTAGTGATGCCTGAAATGAATGGCATCGAATTAATTCGGGAATTGAAAGAACACTATCCAAACGTAAAGGTGTTAGTGCTCACGAGTTATGTAGATGATGAACATGTGATGTCCGCATTAGAAGAAGGGGCAGATGGCTATCAAATGAAAGATGTTGAAGCGGAACAGTTAATTAGTGCGATTGACCAAGTTTTAGCTGGAAAACGTGTCGTCCATAAAGCGGCTGAAGCGGTAATGAATAATGTTGTTACAAAACCCCATCATATAAATAAATTATCGAAACGTGAAACTGAAGTGCTAAAAGAAATGGTGAAAGGCAAAACCAACAAAGAAATTGCGGCACATTTGTTTGTATCTGAAAAAACAATCAAAACCCATGTGAGTCATATTTTTAATAAATTACAAGTTTCTGATCGAACGCAAGCTGCAATTTATGCAATGGAAAATAACTTGATTTAAATAAAGTCATGTCAAAGTGAGACGATGAAGTGTATGTGATTTCATTCAGTCTCGCTTTTATTTTTTGACAAGACAGTGTGGTTTATAAAAGAGAAAATGATGGTAAATAGTATATAACAACGTAAATTTGAAGTCTCCTATATTAAATATGAATATTATTAAAGTATCTCTATAAATCATTTATGCATAAACCTTATTTTATGGTGCATATTATAATTTTGAGCAAATTAATAGAAATGACTTAAACTTCGGTGTAATATAACAATATTATGGTTGTCTACACTTTAAAGTGTAACTTTAAATCTCGCTTAAATATTAAATTTTATGATGTTTTTTTATGTCCAAAAGTGATATGATTCTCAGTGCTGCTGAAAAATACGTAAACATTAAGGGAAATATTGGAGGAATTTATTTGAATAAAAAAATGAAACAAAAACACGGCATCCGTAAATATAAGGCGGGGGCATCATCTGTATTATTAGGACTTTTCGTCTTTTTTGGACTTATTACTGAAGAAAAGGCTAGTGCTGCAGAAATACTACCTGGACAGAGCGAAACAAGTAAAAAGAAAAATGAAGGTGCTCCAACGAATCAAAGTGGTACAAGTGCTTCCACAAGTTCTGGAAGTGTTGATACAACCGCTACAATCAGTCAATCGACTACAGAACCAAGCGTGAATGCGACAGATGTATCCGGAAATCAAGTCGCAATATATCCCACGCCACCGAATAATGATACAGCCGATACTACGACATCTACAAATACAACTACGTTTGACGCTTCTGTGACTGATACGTCAGACGCAACATTAACAAAACCAGCTGACACGACGACACCTGCGACAACACCTACGACAACAACTTCCAATTCATCAACTGAAACAACTTCAACTGAACCTACATCGACTCAAACTGATACATCTACAGCTACCACTTCAATGACAGCAACTGAAACAATATCGGCACAACTGTCTACTCAACCATCTACGACGACAACAACGTATTCAACTACTACAAACAACACACTGACGACATCACCAACCGCTACGACGACGCCAACTAGTGGTTCAGACATCACAAAAAATGTTCAAATTGTTTCTTCATCCATTGAAGGGAATAGTACGGTTAATCCACATAATGCTGAGCGCGTAACTTTAAAATATGATTGGAAATTTCCTGATGGTATGAAACAAGGTGATTATTTTGATTTTATATTATCGAATAATGTGAACACTGCTGGTATTTCTACAGCTCGAAAATTACCGAGTATTCAAAATGGTTCATTAGTGATGGCAACGGGTCAACTTATTAATGGCAACACAATTCGGTATACATTTACAGATTATATTAATAATAAAGTGAATGTGATAGGTAATTTAAGTTTAAACTTATTTATCGATCCTAAAGTTGTAACACATGAAGGTAATCAAACGATTACGGCTACATTGAATGGACAAACTACAACTAAAACTGTGAATATAGATTATTTAGAAGGCATCAATTTAAGGGGGGTAAACATCAATGGGTCAATTGAGTATTTAGATAAAAATAAAAATACATTTAAACACATTGCATATGTAAACCCTTCTAAAAATACCGTTTATAATTCTAGATTGACTGGTAATATTATGAATGGTGCACCGACGACAAATCAACCAACAGTTAAAATATATAAATATTTAGGTACTGAGTCGTTAAATCAAAGTGTATATGTTGATACCAATAATTCAAGTATGTTTAAAGATGTCACTTCTGATTTTAAAGATAGACTTTCTATTAATAGTGGTGGTTATTACGTAGATATGAATGACCTTTCAAATACGTATGTCGTTACGTATGAAGGGCAATATTTAAATAATGCGAATGAATTAAATTTTAGAACTGAATTAGCAGGTTATCCTGCAACATATCCGTATTATTACACATCAGTTAAGTGGGACAATGGTGTTGTATTTTATAGCAATAAAGGAACAGGTAGTGGAATAGATCAACCCATTATCGAATCAAACAACTTCGTGTTTACAGAAGACACTGGCAATGGTGTGATAAGTGGTCAATATAATGGTTCGATGATTGAAGTAGAAGAAAATCCTATGTCGATCAGCTACGATACTGTATCCGAAACGATTAGTGGCGTAAATAATACTGTGATTGAAGAATTTGAAGATAGTGCCCCAATTCAATATGAAGAAAATACGATACCAGATGGCATGACGGGCAGTCAATCAACGATTACAGAAGAGATTGCCGACACTACACCGATTGAATTTGAAGAAAGCACCGTGCCAGAACCTGTAACAGGTTCATATGTAGGGGCAGTAGAATTTTATGAAGATACAAATATTGTGGATTATGTAGAAGACACAACACCAGAAGGCATGACAGGATCAAACACCGGAGTAACAGAAGAAATTGAAGAAAGTAACGTCATCGACTACGTAGAAGACACAACACCAGAAGGCATGACAGGGTCAAACACAGGCGTAACAGAAGAAATTGAAGAAAGTAACGTCATCGACTACGTAGAAGACACGACACCAGAAGGTATGACAGGGTCAAACACAGGCGTAACAGAAGAAATTGAAGAAAGTAACGTCATCGACTACGTAGAAGACACAACACCAGAAGGCATGACAGGATCAAACACAGGCGTAACAGAAGAAATTGAAGAAAGTAACGTCATCGACTACGTAGAAGACACAACACCAGAAGGCATGACAGGATCAAACACAGGCGTAACAGAAGAAATTGAAGAAAGTAACGTCATCGACTACGTAGAAGACACGACACCAGAAGGTATGACAGGGTCAAACACAGGCGTAACAGAAGAAATTGAAGAAAGTAACGTCATCGACTACGTAGAAGACACAACACCAGAAGGTATGGCAGGGTCAAACACAGGCGTAACAGAAGAAATTGAAGAAAGTAACGTCATCGACTACGAAGAAGATACAACACCAGAAGGTATGGCAGGGTCAAACACAGGCGTAACAGAAGAAATTGAGGAGACTTTAGTTGACGAGGAAATAACTGAAGCGCCTAAAGCATCTACGCCATCATTCAGCCTCAATAACGTCATTCATTTTAATCCAATGACACGTATCACTGGTATTGGCTCAAACAGTTCAAACCATTTCAACTTTTTCAATACACCTATATTTAATGATGTTATAAATGAAGAAACTTCTAAAGATTTAGACACGCCTATCCTTGATGAGAATAAAACCAAGGAAACACTAGCTATAGAGAATGACAGTGAACCTATTTTGAATGAAGTAACACTTGAGAACAATGTACTTGGTACGTTTGAAACGAACGATGAGGTCATGGAAACGAATCATGTTGATAGCAGAGATCAATCTACTACAGAAGCTACTGAAAATGAAGCAATGGACAATCATATGAATGAAACACCTTCTAATGATTCAAAGCAAGACAAAGTAGTTTCTACTGTTAGGAAGGATGAACCAACTGATAACCCGAATCATTTCAATCAAGCGCAACCTAGTGCATGGGTGCAAACGGAAGAAATAACGACGTCTCAACAACCGGAAAATAGAAGCGATCAACATGTATCAAATGTCACTGAAACAACGACACCACTAACGAAACAATCACCAAGTGAAGGAACGTCAATGCAAAATGACGATTCAGAACGACAACTTACTGAAGATAAAACAGAAATGAAACATGAGTTTAATCGTAATCAAGCTACAACACAAGCAAAAGAGTCGGCCACATCTCACCACGCTAAAGAGACCAAGGGTAAACATGCCTTACCAGAAACGGGTCAATCCAAACAACCATCAGGAATTTTAGCAACGTTGTTAGCAATGTTCGGAATACTTTTAGTCTTTAGACGTCGTAAACAAAAAGATAAATCATAAGTGATACAATGCTAAATAATCATTTCATATAAAATACCAAAAAGCCCTAACATTCATTTTGAACGTTAGGGCTTAAATTTATGATATATGTGGCTCAATATGCACGATTGTTTCAACTTCTCCTAGGTGTTGTTGTAGTTCAGATTCGATGTAATCTGAAATTTCATGACTTTCAACAACATTCAAGTCCGGATTAACTGATATGGTAACATCGATGAACGACATGACACCGTGACTCCGTGCTTTAATATCTCTAATTTCATAAATACCTTTAATTTTAGAAATAATTTCGTATATTTCATCTAAGGCATCTTCATCATAACCATCTGTAAGTGTAATGGCTGTTTCCTTAAAAATATCGATACTCGTTTTCATTATGAGTAAGCCGATAATGATAGCGGCAATCGTATCTAACATAGGTATCCCCATATAAACGCCGACAATTCCAATTACTGTACCTATTGAAACTAACGCATCTGACAAATTATCATAGCTTGCAGCTTTTAATGCACTACTGTTCACACGTCTCGATAAGTTGCGATTATAGATAAAAACAACAAACATTACGATTGCTGATAAGATACCGACAATGACAGCTGATTGGCTAGGCTCTTGGAATGATCCTTCGTAAAAATGACGAATACCAGTGGTAATCACTTGAATACTTACGGCAAACATAATAAATGCAGCAATCAGTGACGCAATAAATTCTGATCGGTAGTGCCCATAAGGATGATTTTTATCCACTGGTTTTTGAGAAATGTATAAGGCGATCAGTATGGCAACAGAACTTATCACATCCGTCGCATTATTAATACCATCAGCTGTTAAACCATGACTATTAGCGATCCAACCATATAAAATTTTTAAAATTGTTAAAGCAGTGTAGGTCACAATACTTAAGTAAGCACCTTTTTTTGCTTGGGAAAGTTTATATTCAATTTGCACACACAACACTCCAAAAATATAACGTTCTTTTATTATCCTATTAAAAACATTTAAATGCTAGTCATTTTATTTAGTTTAAGTTCTCCTCTAGGGCATTTCTATGTAAAATTAGAATAAAGATGGATATTTACCATCGAAACCTTAAGGCTATCATAAGTAATCTAAAAAGAATTTTAAAATATCTTAAATATAGTATCTAGCACTATTTATTTATAAAATTAGGTGTTATGTTCTATTTAAGCAGTACTTTTTTAAGCAGAATGACACTCAAAAAATTTTTTAAATTGGAGGAAAGTCGAATGAACAACAAGATTAAACACACACATAGTATTCGAAAATACAAAATTGGTGCAGCATCTGTCGTTTTAGGAATGATTATCTTTTTAGCTAACATCGGTACTGGTGATGCACAAGCTGCAGAAGTTGAAAAAGATACGCAAACATCACCAACTTCGAAAACAGAAATGCATACAAATTTAAAAAATGAAACCGTATCACAACCCGCTTTAAACACATCAACTCAAGTTGATAAAAGTACGCAAAATCAAGTTACCACAGAACAAAACATGCCAAACACTGCAAAGCCAACAGACACTTCAACGCATGTAAACAAAGATAACGCAACTCCTAAAGTAAAACCACAAGATAAGCAACATTCATCTACATCTAACATATCTAATTCATCAAAATTACAAAAAAATAATACAAGTCAACCTAAAGCCAACGGTAAAAATGTAGACACTTTAAAAAAATCACAATCTGTTGTAGATAAAAGAAATATTTCGTCAAAAGTTACCGTACGTTCGGCAGAAATCAAGGTAGATCACTCTGCGAATGCGGACAAAAGCGATACGAAACACGTAAACCCACATAAAGGCGATAAATTAAAATTAAAATATCAATGGCAATTAGGAAAAGATGTTCAATCTGGAGATTACGTAGATGTTTACATCTCTCAAAATGTGAATACTAAAGGAGTTGTTGATAATCGAACGCTTCCTAATATCAAAGAAGGTACGAACATTGTAGCAATTGGTAAACTCATTGATAACCATAAATTTAGATATACATTTACAGATTATGTAACGCAACGCACAAATATAAAAGCGACATTAAATTTAGATTTATATATCAATCGTCAAAATGTACCGAATGAAGGTAAACAAACTGTAACTGCAACGATTGGTTCTATGAAAACAGAACGCAATATAAATGTGAAGTATGATCAAGGCGTGTCACAAAAAGGTGTAAAAGTGAATGGGACTTTTAGTCATATCAATCCAGAAAAGAAAACATTTGAACATATCACATTTGTTACGAGTGAAACAGAAGCGGCAAAAAGTGGCTTGCTATCTGGCATGTTAGTACATGGACAAGTGTTCAAAGGTGATCCTTCTGTAAAAATATATGAATATATAGGAAAGGGCACTGTAAATCCAAGTTTAAGTTATAATCTTTCAAATGGTGCTGCCTTTAAAGATGTAACGTATTTATTTGATGGAAAATTATTCAAAAGTAATCACGGATACAATGTTGAAATGACACCATTAAATAGACAATATGTTATTGTATTTAATGGTACGTTTAATGAAAATGCGAATACAATAAAATTTGAAACGCAACTATTAGGTTTTAAAAATCCAATTACAGAAGAAAAAGTAGCGCACGTTGCTTGGAGTAACCAAATTAATGTATTCAAAGATAATGTGACTGGTAGTGGTTCTGCGACATCAGACATAAAAGATGCAAAAATGGAAGAGGAAAAAAATAAAGAACAACCTAAAGGTGAAGAAAAACAACAGCCAAAGCCAGAAAATGACAACAAAATGACACCTAAGGATAAAGAAAACGTACCAATGCCGCAAGGTGAAATGAATAAACCTACACCT
Source organism: Staphylococcus hyicus (assembly GCF_000816085.1). Taxonomy (NCBI): domain Bacteria; kingdom Bacillati; phylum Bacillota; class Bacilli; order Caryophanales; family Staphylococcaceae; genus Staphylococcus; species Staphylococcus hyicus. The sequence goes on from NZ_CP008747.1 coordinate 994,660, forward strand.
GAAAAAGACTCAAATCAACATATGAAACCAGAGCATAAAGAAGAGATGAAGAAACCACAGCCAAAACCAGAACATAAAGATGAGATGAAGAAACCACAGCCAAAACCAGAGCATAAAATGCCTATGCCAGAAAAGGATATGAAATCTGAAAAGTCTAAAGGTTCTAAAATGAAAGAGGATCATCATATGATTACGCCACCAACTGTTAAAGATCAATCTATGATGAAACCACATCGACCAATTCATGCAGAAAAAGAAAAAAATAGACATACAATGTTGCCTGAAACAGGACAATCAACATCAACTGAACCTACAACATTATTAGGCGTATTGTTAGCATTTTTAGGATTAACAGCATTTATTAAACGCCGTAAAGATTCTAAAAATTAATATTAGTAAGTGGAAATAGATGCTTTTACACATTCATCCCAACAAATAAAAAGTATGATTTTCGCTTTATGATATAAGTCTTATTAATCCCTCTCTAATTACATTTGTATAGAGAGGGATTTTTAATGGACTTTTATAATCATTAATTATAATATTATAAATTGGTTATGTATTTAATTTTGAACAAAAGAGTATAGGCATAGAGAAAATATTAATAATGAAAATAGTGTTTTCATTATTTGTATCCCTTTTAAAAGGAATACAAACAAGGGCATCATATCATTCAATATAAATTTTAAAGTAGATAGAAAAAACGAGATATTATACATATGGCTTGTATTGTTATAAAACATATAGGTCATAATCATTATTAAATTAACAACAATGATAAGGCAAAAGGTGAAAATATGAAAAAAGAAACGTTTGAGTGGATTATTTCAATACTACTTGCTGTTCTTGCAGTATTTTTAATTATGAAATATTTATTCGTAACTTATAATGTTAGTGGATTGTCTATGTATCCCACATTTGATGATAAAGATAGAGTAATTGTGAGTAAAATATCTAAAACATTTAATCATATTGAACATGGAGATATTATAGTATTTCATCAAAAAAAACATCAAGATTTTATAAAACGAGTGATTGCTAAAGAAGGTGATTCAGTTATTTACAAAGATGATGTTTTATATATCAACAATAAGGAAGTCAAAGAACCTTATTTAGACACGAATAAAAAGAATAAATTGGGCAATCAACTCACCAATGATTTTATATTATCTGATATAAATGGTGCAGAGGGAAGTACGATACCTAAAAATCACTTTTTAGTCCTAGGTGATAATCGAGAAAACAGTGTAGATAGTAGAGATAAGGGTGTGGGATTAATACGAAAGGATCAAATTGTTGGAAAAGTAATATTTAGGTTTTTACCATTAAATGAATGGCGTTTTAATTTTTCATAAATAGATGTAGCACGGTATCGGGTTAAAATATTTGCGCGCATATCCGTATAAAGTATTTAATCACGCATTAATCATTTTTATGACAATAACATTATTTTATCGTTTGCGTTTTAATGATGCTTAATCAAATTTATATTGCTCTTTTGCTAATTTTCTGATTATAATATGTTTATTAGGAAAAGGGGGATATATTATGAAGTTTAAGGGTTTAACAATGAAAATTGTCATTGCCTTAATTTTGGGAATCACATTGGGGTCGCTTTTTAATTTTTTCGAAGGTCAACAATGGGTTACATTTATTAATAAATATATTTTAAATGTTATCGGACAAATTTTCTTGAATTTAATTTTCATGCTTGTTGTACCAGTTGTTTTTGTATCTATTGTACTGGGGGTAATCGGCGTAGGTGATCCGAAATTACTCGGTGGAATAGGATTAAAAACAATGGTTTTCTTTTTAACGACAACGGCTCTAGCGATTACATTAGCAATGGTGTTAGCGTTAATTGTAAAACCAGGTGAAGGTCATTCTGATTTGTTAAAGAGTGAAGAAGTTGCAACGTATCAAAAGCAACTCGATAGTCAAAAAGCAGGCGCAGATTCACCAATGAATCAAACATTTGATCAAACATTAATCAATTTCTTCCCTAAAAATGCGGTACAAGCTATGACGGAAGGGAATATGCTTCAAATCATCACTTTCGCTATCTTTATCGGTATAGGAATCATGATGGTTGGAGAAAAAGGTAAAATTGTACATAAATTCTTTGAACAATTTAACGAAGTGCTCATGTATATTATTTCAATGATTATGAACGTATTCGCACCCATCGGGACATTTGGTTTAGTGGCACATGCTTTTACGGAAGCAGGATTTGGTGCAATACGACAGCTCGGTCTATATTTTATCGTTGTACTTGCAGCATTGTTTATTCATTTCTTCGTGGTTTATGGTGGTGCAATCAAATTCCTAGCACGTAAAAGTCCAATGGAATTTTTTAAAGGATTTTTACCAGCAATTACAGTTGGTTTTGGAGGTTCAAGTTCAAACGCTGCATTACCCGTATCAATGGAATGTACTAAACGTATGGGTGTCCGTCCTGAAATAGCGAGTTTCGTACAGCCTCTTGGCGCGACTGTGAATATGGACGGTACTGGATTTAAACACCCAGTGGTCTGCAACAATATTTAAATGGCTTATTCCCTTGATGTGACAGTCTTTATCAAACTTCATAATAAATTAAAACCCAAAAGTAAAAGGCTCATCCAACTATGGAATGAGCCTTTATTATTTATTTCTCTTTATAAACTTCTACATCTTTATATTTCTTTTTAGTCTTTTCAATATTGTCTAGTTCGAATGAACTTTCATTATCTTTAGCTTCCACATATAGAAAATATGGTTGTTTCTTATCTTCTTCTTGCATAGCTAATCCTAACCAACCTTTAGGTACATCCATTCTAACTTGATCGTATCCACGACCTATTAATTCATATTCGTCATCTTTATCATAAAATTCACCTTCATGATAGAGGCCGACAGCTTTAGCTTTATCTTGTTTATCCCATGATTGTAGTAAAAGTACTTTTGCTGGTACAGGTTTGAAATCAATTTTCTTTTTAGGATTCTTTCCATATTGACGATATTCTTCATCTATCTCACTAAGTTTTTTCTTATAATCGTCCATTGATAAATCAATAACATCGCCAACCGTGAACCCATCATAATTAGTGTAAGGATGAGCTTCAACTTTACCATTACCAATGGTACCAGCCCAAATTATTTCTGGACTTTCATAATATCCTTTATCATGAGCAAGCATGATTTTACGTTCTGACTTATCATTTAACACATCGGCAAGCGTCACTCTAACATCTTTATCTTTGTTAGCGTCTTCTTTTTTCTTAGATGATTTGTCATTACCACATGCTGACAAAGCAATTAAGCAAATTGATAAGATTACAAATACTCGAAAAAATTTCCTCACTTAAAACCATCCCTTTTTATTAATATGTATCAGTCGTACAACAAAAAGAAATTATTTTAATATAATATCCGATGAGTAGTTTTACATTAAAGATAATAATTAAAATGCATCAGTTATGTGCACAACTCATTATAAATATAACAATAAATAGCTACATATTCTATAATCTTTAGAAAATCTTTGACATTTTTTTGGTATGAGGGTAAGATATAAATATAGAACACACGTTCGCGTTTTAATGGTGGGAGGATCTTTATGAAACAATATAAACTTACAGTAAAAACTGATAACACAGTAAATGAGAAGGATAAGTATTCGTTTGAAAAAGGTAACGTATTCGACATTGTAACAATTATTAGGAATCAGTATGGAGAGAGTTTAGTGTTGAAAAACACTAAAGATGTTAATGTTCAATTTGAAAGAATCAACTAATAAAATAAATTATATAATGGGTCAAATAATAGTTAGCAATTACCTTGCGTTATGCTATAATTTTAACTAGCAACAAGACTATACAACTGGAAGATGTGGATTTACCTAAGCGAGTATTTTTTTCTAATGCCAGAGTATAAATAGCTTCTATTGCCATGATTAAAAAATGGACTATAAAGGGGTTCAACAAGTGTGTTTATAGTTAGGAGAAAAGAAGAAAGTTCGCAGGCGGTATTGAATATATATTTCAATTTATTTTTGAAGGGAAAGAATAAACTTTTATGAAAAACTTAATTAAAATTGAAGGTATGTTTGATAATACGACATTTAATAATCTGGATATATATAATGTGGCGGACGTAGTGATTATGGTAAGGGATAAGTTTGGGGAGTCAAAAATATTAAAGGTAACTAACATAAATGAAATAACTGCTGTAAATGAAAGTGCATCTATAATTGCTAGAAAAGTTGAAGAGAGCAAACTTAACTCAATGATCCGTCAAAAGTTCTAAAAAGTAAAAATATATTAAACTTTGACAAAACCATACATAATAGCATTCCTAAGCTAACTGTTTAGGGGTGTTTTTTTATGATTTTTAGCGATAAAAGTATTATTTTATCTCAATTTTTGGTTTAAAAGTGTATATTAAAAAGATAAATTATAACCGAAAACAAAGAAAATTCGTATTGCTATTCTCCTAATTTTCAGATTATAATTACTATATTAAGAAGAGAGGGGATATATTATGAAGTTTAAAGGATTAACAATGAAGATTGTTATTGCTTTGGTAGTAGGTATTATACTAGGTTCATTATTAAACTTTTTTGAAGGGGCACAATGGGTTAAGTTAATTGACAAGTATATTCTGAATGTAATTGGACAAATTTTCTTGAATTTAATTTTCATGCTTGTTGTACCTGTCGTATTTGTTTCTATTGTACTCGGTGTAATTGGTGTGGGTGATCCTAAATTACTAGGTGGAATAGGATTAAAAACAATGATTTTCTTTTTAACTACGACAGCGCTTGCGATTACTCTAGCAATGATTATTGCTCTAGTGGTTAAACCTGGTGAAGGACATTCGGATTTATTAAAAGGCGAAGAAGTTGCGACGTATCAAAAGCAACTGGACAGTCAAAAAGCTGGTGCTGACTCACCAATGAATCAAACTTTTGATCAAACTTTAATCAATTTCTTCCCGAAAAATGCAGTACAAGCTATGACAGAAGGGAATATGCTTCAAATCATCACTTTCGCTATCTTTATCGGTATTGGAATTATGATGGTTGGTGAGAAAGGAAAAATTGTACATAAATTCTTTGAACAATTTAACGAAGTGCTCATGTTTATTATTTCTATGATTATGAACGTTTTTGCGCCAATTGGTACTTTTGGTTTAGTCGCGCATGCTTTTACAGAAGCAGGGTTTGGTGCAATACGACAACTCGGATTATACTTTATCGTCGTCTTAGCTGCGTTATTTATCCACTTCTTTGTTGTCTATGGAGGAGCAGTTAAATTCCTAGCACGTAAAAGCCCAATGGAATTTTTTAAAGGATTTTTACCAGCGATTACAGTAGGTTTTGGGGGTTCAAGCTCAAACGCCGCATTACCTGTATCTATGGAATGTACGAAACGTATGGGGGTTCGTCCTGAAATTGCGAGTTTCGTACAGCCTCTTGGCGCAACAGTGAACATGGACGGCACAGCCATTTTACAAGGTGTTGCAACAGTGTTTATTGCACAATTATCAGGTGTTGATTTATCTATATTGCAATTAATTACCGTAGTTGCAATTGCAGTTATTGCCTCTGTAGGTACTGCGGGTGTTCCTGGAGTAGGTCTTATCATGTTAGCGATGGTTTTAACAGCTGTTGGGTTAAATCCTGCTGCAATAGGTATCATTTTAGGTATTGATCGCTTGTTAGATATGACTCGTACAGCGGTTAATATTACAGGTGACGCAGCGTGTGCATTAATCTTGTCTGAGCGAGAAGGGCGTAAATTAAAAGGGAATATGTATGTAGAATAAATACAAAAAAATCAGGTGGAGTTAATCTTCACCTGATTTATATTCTATATATTATCTATTGTAATAATTTTATTCATGAATCTATCAATATCTTCTTTAGTAACATTTAGTCTAACTGATAAACCTGATTCAGTACATTCATTACTATATCTTAATCCGGAATCGAGATTAACATACAAGCTTAAGTATTCACTTTCATAATCTAAAATAGTGAAAGTAATATCTGGCTCAATAAAATAGAAGTCAGTCATAGGAAATGTATACTCAAAGTTTTTTAGGTTTTCAATGTCTTCTTCGAATATAGCTAATTCACTTTTAAATTTTTGATTTTCAAATTCTACAATAACCTCGTAATAAATAATCTTTTCTTCATCGTCAGTAGTATTTCTTAAAGGTTTTAAAGTTAAAGAGCTTTTGCTATTACTGTAAAAAGCATCTTTTAAAATTATATTTTTAGAATCCAAAACTAATGACCCTTTCTCCACACTTTTTTAGGTGATTTTTGTATATAAGTAGTAACAATTTTATTGCCTTTAATTACTAATGTAGTTCCAGTTTTTCTATCATATAAAATTTTTGCCCCTGTTTTTCTGTCAGTGTATTTAGCGCCATTTTTGATGGTATTAGCCATCATGTGCTTAGTTATACCTCTTTGACCAGCTCTTTCAAGGGCATGCCTCGAAATATGTTTGATAAAAGTTTTTACACCTTGCTTAGCTAAAATACTAAAGACAGCACCACCAACAAAAGGTATTAAAGGTAGTGCTCTAGGTATCATAACAGCTTCGTCTGTGTCATCAAAAACAATATTTTTCTCAGAAGCTATCTCATCTTTAGAAAGCTCAATAGTATAAGGATCATTTTTCAATTGATCTTCAGTAGGGTATTCCTTTGCCTCAACAAATCCAGAAGTTGCGAATGTCAAAACTAAAGAGAAAATTATAGAAAAAGTTATGAATTTAATTGTTTTATTCATATTGCACCTCCAAACATACTTTAACATATATTAGGTGCAATATAAATAGTTAAATTATAAAAATTTTAATAGTAATAGTTAGGAAAAATAATTTACTATAATTTAAAAATAAATTGGGTTTTTCTTATTGGAGAGTTAAATGTCAATAATGCATTGAGGACATTAAATACGTAATTACTTACGCTAATAATCTATTCAATTTTGCTATGTGTTAATATTATTTATTTTTTAGATTTAACGCTTAAAGTTCCCCATAAAGTTTTATCCACTAAAATCTTTTCAGTAGCTCCTATCTTGCCTATAGGCATATAGAAATTACCAGCTGATGGGTTAGTAGGATACGTAAATCTAATCCACCAATATCCGTCTTTCTTGTACAATCTGTCATAATCCACATATTGATTTGGATAAATCCAAGAGCTACTATCAACTTGAGTGGCTTTTAACCCAACGCCTCTACGAACAACAATTGGTTGACTGTTTCTAGCAAATGTTGTAAATACTCCTGACCAAGCAAATTCAGTTCTAGGTTTAGGTTTAGATACGGGTTGTGCTTTTCCAGCGGGTTTCGCTTTGGAAGGGATAATCTTATTAATAATATTTTTAGGCTTTGAAGTGGATGGAGAAGATGATTTAACAATTTTGCCCCCATGAATATCTTCAGCAATACCAAAACAGTATCCATCAATTTGGTCTACAATGTTTTTCATATCTTTTAAACTTGTTATAAATCCTAGTTCAACTAATCGATAATTTACACCTGTAGCTTTAGCGACATTAACATTTAAAAGGTTATTACGTGGATCGATATTTCTAATAGTACCAACGAACTGTGAAATAGTTTTATGTAAAGCTTTATCTAAGTTATCAGGTGCTAGACCCGAACCAATGATTACATGGCCGCCTGAAGCTTGTGGACTTGCTGCGTCGAGATGAAATTCAGTTACTGAATCATATCTTTTATTAGCAACCCAATACATGCCATAATCTCTATGATTACCAACCATATCACCATAACGTGTATCTTGGAATAAATCTTGGTTCATAGATTCTCCACCATATAGCTCAACCGTGTGACCACATGCACGTAAATGTTTAGCTACACGAGGTACAATACTTTTTCTTATGAAATCACGCTCTGTATAGCCGTTTGCAGCTGCTCCACTATCATTTGACCAATATCCTAGTCCATGACCTGCAACTAATAAAATACGTCTCTTTTTGTATACTTTAGTACCATCATTGCTACTTTTAACGATAGGCACAATGAAATGAGTACATCCATAATAGTTATCTTGACGCAAAAGAGGGGGGAGGTTGGCTTTATTATTCCAGTTTTGCTCAAGAATTGTATATGTGGATTGAGTTACATTACCATACACTAAACCAGTATGACCAAACTTTTCATAGCCTGGCGTACCTTCTCTATAAATAGCAATAGCACCTACAGGAGGAAGATATTCCTTAGTATTTGGCACAAGTTTAAAATAACCTTTAAAATCATTATTAATTAAATTTCTAGCATCACCCAGTAATCTTACATTACCGTTAGAGTGCCAATACGCAAAATCTACAACTAGATCAGCACATTGAGCGTGGTAATGTTTATCAAAGTCGATAGCTCCATATTCCATAGGAGCAAATCTTTTGTCATAACTTGTCGGCTTAGTTACTTTATATGGGCTATCAACTGTTTTATTAAAGTAGGCTCTAAGTCTATCATTTATTTGAGATTGAGTTTTCATTTGTTTCCTCCTTGTAAAAAAATAAGCCGACTAAATTATTAGTCGACTTAGTAGTTTATGAAATTGTTAGCTCAGGGTTACCAGTAAATACATTGCTCATAGTTATGTATAAAATACCTTCAGGGTTAGTGAAGGTGATACTTGTAAATACTGTGCCACCACTTGCACCAGCTAAAGCTAATTCGCTATCACCTAGCTTTACCTGTGAGGCTTTTAGCACACCATTTTGTACTCCAGTTATTTGTACTTGATATGTTCTATTTGGTCTAACACCAGTAATTGTCCATTGAGCTGTACCACCTATATTTTTATCAGGTGTTTGGCCTCTAGGAAGGGGTTTTGCAACAAATGAGATGGGTTTACTCCATATTTTTACGTTTCCAGCGTATATTTTGTCATATTCTCTCCCTTTATAAATAAGCCTACGGACTCCGTTAAAATTTGCTTCCAATTTATCACCCCTTAATTAAGTATAAGGTATTGAAATCTTTAGAAGATATTTCATTATATTCAGATTGTGTTCCTGTCCAAATACCTATACTTGTACCATCCTTACCATTTTCCCCCTTAACTCCGTCGGTACCATCTTTACCTTTAAGCGATTGTAGCCATTGGCTAACATTACCAGAATATCCATTTTCTTTTGCGATGTCATAAGCAGATTTACCTGGTGCTCCAGCTTCTCCCTTAGCCCCGTCTTGGCCAAATGGAATATCAGCAGTTTTACCATCTGAAAAAGTTATACGCATAACCTTAGTTGTAGTAGAAGAACCCCACCACCAACTGCCACCAGATGTTACGGTAGTTTCTTCAACATTTTGGATTGTTACTGATTTACCATCTTCTCCACGATCACCTTTAGCACCATCTTGACCACGTTCGCCTGTGGCTCCCCGTTCACCTTGTTGACCTTTAGGAATTGTGATCTTAGTATTGTCGCTAAACGTGATTTGTGTATTTCCTTGAGAATCTACAAGATTGCTTTGTATAGTAATTGATTTACCATCTTTACCAATTTGTCCTTGGGAAATCTTTAGTAATCGTTCTTCCAATCCTGTGATATCATCAATTTCATGTCTATGTGAAAGGGGAGAGTACTTATTGTCATGAGAATGTTTTTTTGAAGCATATGATTCACTAACTTCAGTTTTAAATTTTTGAAGTTGAGAATTATACTCTTCATTTAATATTGTTTTACTGTTTTGCAACCAATCGTCCAAGCCAGTTACTTCATTTATATTGTGTTTATGGGATTTGTCTGCTTTTTTTGTTAAACCTTGATTTAATTCTTCTTGAGAAATTTTAGATGATATTTGTTGAACTACCGAAGCACTCAAACTTTGATTTTCTTGCAAAGCAGTAGCTAACTCATTCAATGTATTAAGATTTTCGGGAGCACTATCGATTAATTCTTCGATTTTCTTATCAATATAGGCTTTATTTTCTTCTTTAACTTTGGGTTCAAATGAATCTAGCTTTTGTGATAATGATTTTATGTCGTTGTTTTTTAAGCTTTCGATTTGAACTTTAGCGTCACGAAGTAATTGTTGTAACCTTTCTTCAAGACCATTAACACCATCGATTTCAATTTTTTCTACAGATTCTACTCGTGCTTTTACTTCAGTTTGAACGCCGTCAATTTCCCAAAAGCCTGTTTCTTGGTTAATTGTTACAATACTTCCATCTTTACCTTTGTATCCACGAGGCCCACGTGCACCTTCTTCACCTTTTGCCCCTTGCTTACCTTTTGGAATACTAATTGATGTTTGATCAGAGAATATAACTTTGACATTATCTTCGTCTGAGTTATAGTCTACGGAGCTTATGCTTACTGACTTTCCATCTTTACCATCTAAACCTTTTTCGCCTGCCTTACCATCGACACCAGGTTCTCCTTGCTTACCAACTAGGGAATTCAACCAAGCATCTTCAGAATCATAATTATGATATTTTGATGCAATTTCATATGCAGATTCGCCATTTTTACCATTTTTCCCGTATAAAATGTCAATAGAATTACCGTCAGAAAATTCAATAGAAACTCTGTCATCTTTAGAAATAGCAGCCTTAATTGTAACGGAATCACCTTTATCACCTTTAGGTATAATTACTGAATCTCCATTGTTAAAAAATACTTTTCTGTCTCCATTATTTTCATTCTGAACATGTTGAATACGAAGTGATTCACCATCTTCACCTTTAAGACCTCGCTCACCATCTTTTGCTTTAGGTATAGTAACAACTGTTTGATCTGAAAAGGTGAGCTTTATTGAGTCACTATTCTGTTCCTGTTTAACGATTGTAATAGATTTACCATCTTTACCATTAATTCCTTTTTCTCCGTCTTTTCCATCTGTACCATTTTTCCCATGAGGAATAACAATTGTACGACCTCCAGAAAAATTAATAGTTGTTTTTTCATCATCGGTATCAACTTTATCGATGTACATTACTGCAACTTCTTTTTTGGCAGTTCTAATTTCTCCGTCAATTTTTTCAAGGGCTTCTTTAATAATGTTATTAGTGATTTTTTCAGTAGTAAAAAGGTCTTGTAACTCACTTGGTGCTACTGAAGACGATGGGTTAATTACAAGCTTTATAGAGTCATTAGATGGGTATTTTCTACCTTCAATATCTAATTCAACAAAATATACTCCTGTAGGTAGGACAACATCGATAATCACGGCAAGTGTGCTTGAAGTTATCTTATATGTTTTTTGATAGGCAACGCTTTTACTTTTAGCTGACTTAAGGTATAAAGTTGCTTCGACATTATCTTTCCCAGCAATTACAAACTGGTCTATATTAAAGAGAATAGGTGATAGATCGCCTTGTTTAATTTGTAAGTATGTAGAATTATTATTGTTTGCGAAGTTAAGTTTATTACGTAAGTTTGATTTCTTCAATTTAATCTACCTTTCGAGCATTTATTAGTAGTTTTCTTCACGTATATCAATATCTGCTCCAAGTGGTTGATCTTTAATAACAGACAATGTTCCACCAGTAGCTTTTGCGTATTTTGCTTCAGCTTTATATTTGTTTAATTTTTCTTGAGCACGCTTAGCTTCGGGAGTATAGTTATTGTTTTTTCGCCAAATTTCAAATGACGAATAAATTCCTATTACTAGGTTAATAATTTGTTCAATATCTCCTTCGACAAAAGGTAGAGGGCTATAGCCACGTGTCAGTAAAAGTTGGTTTACTGCTGCATATATAAAAAGAGTAGTTCTAATAATCATTGATTTTTCCATTAAATTCACTCCAATTTTAGTCAAAATAAAAAGGGTGGAATCAACCACCCAGTAATATTACTTACAAATTCCAAACCAAAAACAAGTCCAGAAAGTTGCGCCCATAATTAGGGAATAACGGTTAGCGAATTTCAACATTGTTCTTCACCTCCTTTAAAGAGGGGTTCAAGAATTTATTTAAAACCCTAGAGTAATTTTCAACCACGTGAAAATAAAAGAGCTGGCTAAGGAGAAACCAATCCCGTAAATTCCCCATTTCATTTTATTACGTTCCTTCACCTCATCGTTTCGGTCTTTCGTAATTGCACTGACTTTATTATTAAGGTCAAGGTTAGTTAGTTCTTGCCTGTGCATTGCGTCTTTGATTGAATCTATTCCATCAGCTATTTTGTCTGTTTTAGAGGTCTGAACATCATTATTTCTGTCGATTTTATTTTCAATTTCTCTAAATTTTTCATCAATCTTTCTCTCTATCTTTTCATCTTGTTCCGACATTTCTTTTTTGAGTTCTTTCAAATCTGATTTGACGTCTCTGATGTCATCTTCAACAACAGAGACTCTAACCTCTAAGCTTTGCACATGCTTAGCCTCCTTAAAATTATGTATTAAAAAAGTAGAGGGGAGTAGTTTATCCCTCTACTTTGAAATAGCATTTTCAAGTTCTTCAATTTTTGCTTGTTGTTTTTTAACTGCATCCCACAATAAAGATGTCATAGTATACACATCGATTGCATCACCTTCATGTAACACTTCATCTACATCTTCAAGGATAACGCCATATTTAGTCTTCTTAATATTATTTTCTAAATCGGACTTCAAATTATATTGTTTGATGTCAGTTTTCTTGAGTAACTCTAGAGAATTAACTTTTAAATCTTCAATATTAGTTTTGTATTTTCTCGAAGAAACAGAGTTTAATTTACTAGCTTTAATAGGTTTATAAGAAATCTTTTTACCACTATTAAATCCACGTTTATCAGTTACACAAAACTCACCATCTACACCAGCATAAAAATTATGACCACTAGATTTAATACCACCTGATGTAAGGGCTGACGTAGTATTTAATGTGCCTCCACCAGAGCCATTGAAATATACTGAATGCTTACCATTACGTGTGGTAATACTGTCGGTCTGAATCTTACCGATATTAAGTGTTACGTTGGCAGAAGGATCGCCTTTAGCATCTAGGCCGTAAATAGTAGGCACCTTAGACTTCATAAATCTTAAACCTGAGCCCAATCCTAACTGTTCATCTCCATATACAAATCTACCTGAATTATCTGTACTAACACCAAATGAGAATTCATTAGTGCCAGCTCTAAGGTTTTCATGTGGTTTAATGACTACATTAGATTGGCGTGATCTATTAAATACTGTAGCAGCAGCGTCGACATGAATTTGTCCGCCTGTGGCTTGTAATCCAATAGCACCTCCAGCTGAATAGATAGTAACACCACGATTTTTTGAGTAAGCGTGTGAAAAGAATTCTATTGTACCAGAAGATATCACTCTTCCTTGAGGGTCAGAAATTTTACCTGAACCATCACGGAAGGTTGAAATACCGTCAGATGTATAATATAGTGACCTCCATGTAGAGGAAGTTGTATTGTCAGGGCTAATAGTGTCAGCCAATTCTGGGTAGTCTATTAATGCTCCTTGAGGATCACTAATACGTAACATACCATCTGACAAGTTAACTTCCTGAATACGGTTTCTATTTTTACCATCACGCCACTGTCTTTCATAATAACCACGAGTACGCAATGAACCATTATCAATACTGAGGAAAGCATTAGGATCTAATTTATTTGATGTATTTTTAAATGATACAGCTCCATTGAAATCGATATTATTTGCTTTAATTTTTATACGCTCAGTTGATTGATTTATCAGTGATTTAACTTCTTCGGCGCCAACTTTTTTACCTACCTCAGATGTAAATTCATTAGCTGTTTGAGTAATTTTTGAGAACTTTTCTTCATTATCTTTCATATTTTGTTCAAAAAGAGATTTCTTTACAACATTAGTACTCATTTCTGTTTCTAAAATTTGAATTCGGCCTGTATTACTTTTAATAGTCTTAGAATTGTCTTCAATTTTTTGAGTTAGCTTAACATCTAAATCTTTAATCTTTTGGTAAACATCATTGTATGAAGGTGTCCATGTAGTAGGACGATTTCCTTCTTCAACTTTTAAGGAATTAGCTTGAATAGTTAATCCAACACTATGGGCAATATGGATAACTTTCTTTTCTGAAGATAAACCTTTAGTTGACGTCGATAACTTATACTTTTTAAAATCATTAGTATTATTGTCTAATTTAATTTCTTCTGACCACTCAGAATTTCCGATTTTAAACTTAAATGTGCCATTTTCTTTTAAAGGTTTTGCTTTAAAAGTGATACTAGCATAACTATCAGGTGTAACTTCTTCTTCTAATTCGAGGGAATAACTAGAGCTTGATAAATAAGAGTCGTTAGGGGATATATTGACTGTTTTATGACTTAAATCAGTTGATGCATCAAATCCATTACTAGGCTGTTTTAGTTTAAAATCTTTTTCGAATTCTGTTCCACCTAGTAAATTACGTGCACCAACAGTAATTGCTCTCATTTCATCTCTTAAATCATCTGTTAGTTTATTAACTACTACTTTATCTTCTTTAGTTTTATATATATCTTGTATTACAGAAGTGTCCCAGCCAGCTATATCTTCCCAATCTAGAGCATCAATACCGTCATACCTGAATACTTTGTTTTCTTCAATAACATACAAAGTATCTCCGTTATTTGGATTAGGGTATTTCTCACTACGTTCTTGAATAGTTTTTACATAGGGAATCCAGTTCATCATACGACTGTCGCCAGCAGTGTTTGCATAGTCACCAGCTGCGTTCGCATAGTCTCCACGATCTTCAGCATATTCGCCTTGACGTTGTGTAACTCTTCCATTTTCTTCTGTTTCATTAAATAATTCCTGTAACATAGTTAGCTCTTCTTTATCGCCAACTTGTTCAAAGTCCTCGTAAACTTCATATCTAAATACAAGCGATGTAACTCTTTCTCTATCTTTATAAGAAGCAAATCGTGCTTTATATGTGCCTGTGAGTTTCATATCTGCATGTCGAAGTTCATAAACTACAAATTGCTTCCCATCATAATGGGCTAAGCCTGTATTACGTGTGCCAGTTTCAACATGCTCGATACTTACAGTAAAACGTTCTCCTTCTTTCAATTCCATTCTTCTTCCACCATCATACAACTCTATATATAAATAAGCTGAGTCATATTGTACAAATTTGATTTGTGGGTTAGGGTTCTGTTGTTTTACATCAAGTTTTAATACATATGTATTATCAAATTTAGGCACTATTTAACACTCCTTATTATTAAGAAAAGCCACAGGATTATTAGTCCTGTGACTGTTCTTTAATCTTATTTAATTGCACACTTAAAGCCTGATTTTCAATTTCCAATTCGATTGTGTAGTCAGTTTGTCTTTTAATCGTTTCAAGCGCTTTGTAATATTTATCTTTCATATATTCTAAAGACATTTCTAATTGTTCTAATGAAGTTTGTTGTTTCAATTAAATATCTCCTTGTTATCGTTTTGCTCTTAGTAAAGCTAGTTGTTCTTCTAACTCTCTAATCTTTCTTTGCTCAGGTGTTTCTAGTTCACGTTCTTTAAATTCATATCCTTCTCTAGGGACAAGGTGGAATTTATTATCGATTAACTTAACACGTAAATCATCAATCTGCTCATGAATATTATCGTCAATAATAAAAGTAATAGAAGGGATTTCTAACATGTTATCAGTACCGATTGAACAACGTCCAAATTGACCATCTTCATCGATAGTATTAACTCCAATAGCTAGTACTGAGAGACCCATGATGTAATAGCCATCTTGATCTACTAATGAGTCATATGTTTTGATAGGTTTTAAAGTCATAATATATCTCTCCTTATGGTTTAATATCTGTTAACACAGTACGTTTAATACGAAAAGTGCCTGCGTGAAAGGTAGCTTTAGCTCCCGTAAGAGCGGCTTGTAATTCAAATATTCTAGTTTTATTATTAGGTTTCATACCTAATTTTTTCTCTAAATCTATAACAATAGTAGGGGTTACCCAGGAAGTTGATTTGATTTTTTCTTCATGCAATGTAGTACCACCTGTAGTAGTTCTCCATCTTAAATGTAATGTCACATCAGCAACATTATTAATACATGATAATTCAATCATTAAGTATCGTTTAGTATAGTCGTATGTATATCTATTTACACGAGCCCATAATGTACCACCGTTTTCTATTAACTGCTTATGTCTTTTACCATAGTCATAAGTGCCCCAGTCTAATACATACACCCCTGTAAATACAGATATATCTACATGAGGTTTATTATTATATTTAGCGTTAGTCGGTTCGCTTGCAACATAGTTTGTAGAATAAAATTGAGGTTCATAAGCCTGGACATTAGCTGAGTTCATGTCGTAACCATTTTCTAGTTTGGTAACTCCATCTTTAATTTGTGTAATGCCTTTAGGTGATAGGGTAAGGGAGTCGTTGTTACTCTTATCAGTAATTGAAAGAGTATCGCCTGAAAATGTGAGGTTGCCATTAGTATTTTCAATAACTGTCATATCAGTGTTTATTCTAAGGTTACGTGTAATCATTTCAATACTTTCAGGGTTAATTGCTATTCTGGAAGTTATATGATCCATGTCTAATGAATCCGACTTATTTTTAGCCCATGGAGTCGCAACAGAACCGAATTCTAATTTAGGTAAACCATAGTATATTTTTAAGTTTGAATTGGCATAAGAAGAAGTTCCGTTATATCTTAATAATGCTCTTAAATATTTAGTTTCACCATTTGTGGATTGTGAAGGTACAGTACCTGTGCAAGAGATTCTGAACCATTCATCATATTTAACTTCATGTGGTGCTATGCTAGCTCTCATGAAATAAGGATTACTTATCTGTTTAGTATTTTCATAAGTTGCTACTTCAATATAAATATTTCCATTTAAATATGGCTTAGCACTTGACGGTACGTAGATGTATGTTGAGAAGGTTAAAATATCACCAACTGCATAGTCAGCACTTTTACCAACCATAGAAAAAGGAGTAGAGAAAGTAGGATAACTGTTATTATTAGAAAAAGTCATTTCTGCAACTCTATGTGATTTACTACCTCTATAATCTAGAGCATTTTCACCTTCTACTAAAGTCGCTCTTAGAATTGATAATTTACTGTTAGAGATAGTAGAGCCAATATATCCAAAATATATGTTTAATTCTTTGCTTTGAGAATTTGCCGTAAATGTAAGCACATTCTTTTCATCTCTATTTAATATTACTCTCTCTTGATTTCCTTGAGGTGCCGATGGCATTACTGTTAACCCATTCAAGTATGCATCAGATTCGTATTCAAATTGTAATGTATATTTCTTATTAGGTTCCAATGGTTTAGCTAATTTATAGTTGATATGACTTTGGCCATTATATCCAACTAAGTTACTTCTATATCCACTATCTAATAGCAGGTTTTCATCTGAGTTAATACTCATCTCTGAAAGTTTAGGTACACGAAAATTTCTACTTGAACTATAACTATCAGTCCAACCCAGTTCATCTGAACCAAAGTCGGTATTAGGTATCAAATTGTTGAGTTGATTTTTAGAAGCAAGTTCTTTAACTTCAAGAGTAATATTATTTGAAGTTTGGTCTATTTTAGAATCTAAACGTTCATAATTAGTAGTAGTACCTAGATACTTTGTATAGATTACATCTATATCTGCAGTTCTACTATAAGATTGATAAAGGTTTATTGTTGGTTTACCACGCTCATTTAATTCGAAAAGAGGATGTACAGTGTTCGTGCCTTTTTCATCTATAATTGTTAAATTAAATCCTTTACCTGTGCCCTTACTAGTAAATAGGGCAGTTGCTCCAGTGACAGTAGTATTGGATCTTGTTTTAGCTGTTACTTCATAAGAGTAGTTATCATTAAACTCATTTCCATTAACTTCTCTTAAAACTTGAGCTTGTTTGTTTTGTACCTGGTAAGTAGTTTCATAAGTAGATACCTTTTGTAATTGAGCATCTAATTCACTTTTACTTACTGCATGAGTAATTTTATCTTTGTTTTGTTGGATAAATGAGTTGCTAGCTTCAATTTTAGTGTTTTGCTCTTGTAATTTAGACTCTACTTCGGGAAGATATGAATCACGCCATTGAGTACCGCTAACTCGTGAAGCTATTTGTTCTGCTGTCGTAGTGAATTCTGAAGACTTCCACTCGTCAAATCTTTCTTGTACTATCTGACCAGCTTGTTTTGCAGTGTTAGCAATAATATCTTGAAGAGCTTCATTAATAGTTGCTTCATAATCTGAAATGGATTGCTTATAAAGTTCTAAAGATTGTTGTACAGAAGCGTTTTCTTCTTCACTTACTTTTTTGTCTGAAATTGAATTCTTAATTAAGTTAGTAACATTATTTAGGTTAGTTAATAAAACTCTTAATTTCTGTGAGACTTTGGTTTTAAGGTTTCGTGATAATTGTGAGTTATTAGAAATAGTTTCACCTTGTTTATTGATACGATTGCGTTCGACATTTAACATCATTAATATAGCTTTTAAAGAGCTGTCTTCTTCAATAGAAATTAATCTATCTTCAAATGCATCTAGGACTTTTTTATCAATTTCAGATGTTAAACTTTTTAAACCTTCAATATCCTTACTTACTTTATCTTTGTAAGCGTCTAAATCAGCTTGTACTTTATTTGCAACAGTATCATCAGTATATTTACTAGCTTTAATCCAATCGCTTGAAACATATACTTGCCCTGAAGTACGTGCTTGCTTACAAACTAAAATATCACCAAGTCTTCCTTGAGTCCATATATCACCAGGATCATAGGGCGGTTTTGGCTCTCTAACGAACACTCGTCGTTTACCATCGGCTGTATCTTGAGCATTTTTTGCACTTGTTAATGCATTAGTTATAATTTGGTCTTCTACTAATTGCCACGTGTAATCATTTTCTGTTTTTATAAATCTATAAGCTAGCCCAGTCTTAGTATCCAATAGATAATCCCCAATATGAGCATCCTTTATATCATTAGTAGTCCATTCACTAGCAGGTTTATTACTAAGCGTTGGTTTATGTGATACATAATGTGTTTCTATAGCACCATCAACTTGCTTTTGCAATGATTCAACTTCTGAATTAACTTGTGAAATAAGTGCATTAAACTTTTCGGCTTGTTGGGCTGCAATATCACTAGCTGCGTTTACTGACATTATAGCTAAGCTATCTGTAATTGCAGAAGTGTATTCGCTAAGTTTTTTATTATAATCGTTTAGGAGTTGAGTTACATCTTGCTTTTCTTGAGCGTCAATCTTTTCATCGGCAATGACTTTATTAATTAATTCTCTAAGCCTAGTGTGAGTAGTGGTGTATGCTGAACGCTTATTGCTAACTAATTGACGAATTTCATCATTAATATATTTATTGCTCATTAGGGTAGCATATTGTTCTTCAACATCTTTAAATTCACGATCTAACATATCAAGATGTACCATTAATCTAGATTTTTCTTGTAACGTTATTATTCCGTCTTTAAACGATTCGCTCACAACATTCTCTATCTCACCAATATTGTCTTTTAAGTCCTTTAAGTCATTGTTAATCTCTTCTTTTAAGCTATTAAATTGTCCTAAAATATATCCTTCATTGTCTTTAGAATAATTTTCTGAGATTTTAAGAACGGCTTCAGTATACTTTTCCTCAAATAATGCTAAGTGATTTTTGTAGTTTTGATACTTAGTTTTATAATTAAATTTTTCTTGATCATCAGATTTACCATCTTCGATCATATCTTCAACATATTCTATAAAAGCTTTGTGGGTGTTGAATAAACTATTATATGCTGTCTCTAAAGGGGCTTTATCTTCTTTATCAAGTTGTTTATTTTGAATTACTGTTGTATATCTATTAGTAATATCACCAAGTTCACTAGATATTATCATGAGTACTGTTTTAATATTTTCAATTTCAATAGAATCAAAAATATTGTCGGCTGATGACTGCTCGATTAAGTCGTTAGCTTTTTGAATAGAAGTTTTGAGATCGCTCATCTCATCTTTCATATCAGCTTGAATACGTTCAGCATAGCTTTTAGAATCTTCTACTATTTGTTTCAATTGGTTTTCTTTTGTGCGTTCAAGAATTTCTTGTACCAATAGCATTAATTCTTTAACTTCATCTTTGAACTGAATTAACGACTCATTAACAGTTTTAGATTCTTGAGATGTTATTTCTTTATCTTTAACAGTCTCGTTTATATTCATAACTAATGATTGGTATAAACCATTGTAAATAAGTACAGCTTCATCCAATTTAACAATGTCATCTAGTAATATATATGGACTATTGTAGGCCGAATCGACCTGTTGCATATATTCAGCATTTTCTTTCTCGAGATTTGATAATGTTTGTTCAATTAAGCGTTTCTCAACATCAGTTATAATACCGTCTTTAAAGGTCTCTTGTAGAACTTTTGAGGTTGTTTCGACGATATAATCCACATCATTTGCTTCACTGATAGCTTCATCAATTTTACGTGCAAACTCATCTCTAATTATGTCATTTTGAACTTTATTTTCTTCACGCATTTGATTTTTCAGTGTTTCAAAATAATCATTACCGTCATTTGCTAGAAGGTTAAAATTAGAAACGTTAGCAGTTAAACCATCTTTATCAAATCTTACAGTTCCAGACTCATTTTCAAGTGTCAATGTTTCACCAATAATCATAGAACCAATGACCATTTCGGCATTAATACCGCTAGGGGTAACACCAGTTTTAAACGTTTCACCACCATCTTTAGTCATTGCAATAACGCCACCAACCATTATTACGTATTCATTAGGGTTCTCGTTTGAAACAACTTTAACACCATGCGAGCCAATATCGACAGTTTCATTACCTGCCATAATACGTTTTTTATTAGCATCCCATTCACCTTGAATAAGCTTGCTCATCTTAGTTAGCTTACCTTTTTGGTCACGTATTTGTTGCTTATGAAAGTTAACTTGACCTGCATTTGAAGCGGTTGAAGCGATAAGTTCAGATACTTTTTCACTCATGTCTTTATAATCAATTACATCACTAACAGTAAGAGTTACGCTATTGTCATCAAAATTAATAGTCATATCAGTGATATATGCTTTTAGTTTTTCATTAAAAACTTTATTAGAGAAAGTAATAATATCTCCAGTTACTAACTTATCCCAGTTGTGCTTATCTTCAAGAGATTGTATAAAATTAACAACACTTATGGTCAATTGTCGATTGAGTTTTTTCTGCTTCTTCATTTGTATAATAGCATCGTCATATAGTTCTTTAGCTTCAGTGTGATTTTCTTGTTGCCAAATACCACCATAAACAAACTGCTCACGTTCTTTGTATAATTCTTCAGATAAGAAATTTTTAGGGTGCATAGAGTCTATTAATGATTTTTTCTCATTCTCTAAGACTTTCATTCGTTTTTCAACAACGCTTAGTGCTTTGGACTGATTAGACACTAGAACTTTATACTTTTCATAGTTATACTTTTCTTCGATATGTTTAGTATTCTCATCTTCAAAATCTTCCTTAGATGACCTTGTTAAAACAACGTGTAAGTTTACATTGCTGCTTAAAGCCTTTATATTGTAAGTTAATTTTTCTTTGTATTTAGTAGCATCTTGAAAGTCTCCAGAATCTATTTTTAAGTATAACCAGTCGTTCTTTTGAATGTCATAACTATTACCTTGAAACTTGATTCTAGCTAAATTTCCATTATTTTTAATCATAAGTACATAATAAGATGATTTTTCTACAATGATGTCAAAACTTTGCTTCTTGATGCCCAGGTCAATGTATTCTGATTTAGGTGTTAAAATTTCTTTACGCTGATTTTGTCTGTCTAGAATAGCGCTTAGTTGATTTAACTTAAATTGTTCTTGAGTAAATTCTCCAAGTAAATCACTATATTTTTTGGTTAGCTGTTCTGCATATTCTTTTTTAGAGTCATAGTAATCTTTATAGTCTAATAAAGCATGACATAAATTATCAGACATGTAATCACTATGCTTAATAACATTTCTGTTAACATCACGTTTAAAAGGATGCATAAAATATGAGAAGTCTTCTATATAATCTGTACCAGCTGGGTTAACGCCTTGAATAGTTAATCCGTTATTTCCGAACGGGTAGAGTCTTGTAATAATATCTTTGGAAAGAGTTTGATCTTCAAATGATTTTAAATAACTATTTTCTCTTATACGTAAACCACGGTTAGTACCAACGTTATCTTTATGATAAAACGAGACTTCACGACTCAAATTATTGAAAATAGCTACAGAGTCGAATTGAGTATTAACTTGGTCAATTAACCCCATTACAGTCGAGTTAGTTGCTTGTAATTCTCGCTTAACTTCACGTAGTTTAGGGTCAACGTATTTAATAGACCAGAGAGGGGCATAAGATTCAAATATCTTGTTAATCATTTCATTTAGCTCAGTACCTAATAATTCTATCTCGTTAACAGATTTTTTATTAAGTTCAGTACATAATGAATCAGCAACAACTTGAATAGAATCGGATTCATTAGAAACTTTCTTTATGTCATCAATTACTAATAAATCCTTGAACCCGTTATAATGATATTCAATTATATATTTGTTTTTAATCATGTTATATATCGAATTAGTTCTTGACTCATGATCTGACTCATCGAATATAACAGGAGCAACCTGAAATGATAATTGATTAATATTATTATGTTTAAAGGTACCTTGAAGCTTGGTAATACCACTTATGCGCTCAATTCTTGTAAAGTCTGGCTTTAATAACCAAAGTTTAGGTTTAGGTCTATCTTCAAAATCATAAGTAAAATGTTTATTTAAAGCCATTTGTTTTTCCTCCTAATTTTATATAAAAAAGCCACGGCACAAAGCCATGGCTATAATAAAACAAATTGATATGTAATTTTTAACCTATAGTTTCCAAAAAACTCTAGGTCATTGTATCCACGTTTAAGTCTGATAAAATTATCATCATGTGAATTATATTTATAGTAGGGTGCTGGTCTAGATGTATAAATCTGCTCTGAAGAACCAATCATTTTAATTTGCTCCCCACTAATATTATCTGTAATTATAGTTTGTTCTCCTGTATCTAGATTCCTAACCATAATATCTGAACCGTCTCTAGACTCAAATAAGAAAGTAGGGTATACAGCTTTGTCGCCATAGTTGAAAACTGTAATTTTATCAGCGCCTATCTCATATGATCCATCTATTAAGCGATGATTCCTTTCAATAAAATCGGCTACTTGATTGTTAATTTCTTGAGAGCGTGCTGCAAACTCCAAAAAGCGCTTATAATGAGGTTGTATATCATCCCATTGATACAATTTCATGTTGTCACCTTTGACTAGTGAGCTAATTTCAGTCCTCAAATCATTAAATAAAATATCAATTTTATCCTGAAAATCTGAGATGTTAATGCCTTCAACTTTACTAAGTTTGTCAAAGGATTCAAGCAGTTCATTATAAATGTTAACTACTTTATCATTGTACTTCTCTAGCATATTTAAATAATCGCCGTATTCAAAATACACAAGTTTTTCAATAGGTGTGCCTTTATCTAATTTAGACTTATTAAGGTCATTTAATTCCCATAAGTCTATATAATCAATGTGACCCTTAGTGTTTCTAAAATCTAACTCTATATAAGCATGTGAATCAAAGTATGGATATTTTACAAGCACTTCATCATCACTTAAGTTATCGAATTCTTCATATTCTTTATCATTTACGCTATATACACGTATATAAGATAACTTTGCATCATTATTATTACTAGAAGATATAATTATAGAGTTGTCAGATTTGGAACCAATAAACTTCATTCTGTTAATGCTACTAGATGTGTTGGTATTAGTATTTGCTCCAATTGTAATAGATGAATTCTTATTTCTATCTTCAGATATCATGACGTATTTTACACCGTCTATAATACTGATAGGGGATGAAAGTTTACCGTGGTTTTTTAATAACTGAAATTCAGTATCTTTATCTATCTCAAATGAACCTGTTTCACCGACTTTAGTCCATCCTTCACCTATGCCATCTTTAGAACTATCTAAATCAAAAGTTCCTGAATGTCCCATGAGATTTCTTCTGAATACAAATTCGTGAACAGGGGTATCATCAATCTTGTAATCATTCTCATGGATTCGAATTTTTCCACCTTTACCATGAGCTCTCATGTAATAATTGCGCTTATAATTACCATTGAATCGCTTTCGCAATTGGACATTGTTAAGCGTTAATTTACCTTTTTCATCGAGCTGAATATCATCTAAGCTTCCATATACCAATTTCCAGCCATCAGGTAACTTATCTTTATTTTTATCCTTGAAAAATTCTTCAACGTTAGCATAATTTGTTCTAGCTACATACTGTTTTAAAGATTTTCCTATATTATTAGAAGTCAATGATAGGCTTGAAAATTCACTATTATATTCATCACGTATTTTTTCTGATGCGCTACGTGTAAAATCATATTCTTCTTCCATTACTTCCGAATAGCGACGAGAGCTATTGGTAGTAAATTCTAAGTCAACATAACCATCATTTATAACATTATGTGATAGCTCGGAAGCTCCTGTAACCATCGCATACACAACTATATGCATATTGGCTTCCTCTTTGGTATCAAACTTTAATTCTTTGTAGGTAGAGGTGTGTAACCATCTACGTAACGCCATTAAGTCTAATTGACGTAATTTATGTTCATCGAATAACAATCTAATTTTAAATTTCAAAGGTTCTTCATTGAAACCAAGCAGGTAACTTTTATCGCTGTATCTAGTTTTTTCTACTATTAAGCTTCGGTCTGGCAAAAATGTCTCTTTTGCCAAACCTGAGTCTGCTTGAACATTCATTACAAAGAAATCCTTTGTATGTTGACCGTTAAAGATGAAGTGGGGCGCATTACTTAACTCAGTGTATTCCATTGAGTATATATCCCTCACTAATACTCATCTCCTTGTCAT
Source organism: Staphylococcus hyicus (assembly GCF_000816085.1). Taxonomy (NCBI): domain Bacteria; kingdom Bacillati; phylum Bacillota; class Bacilli; order Caryophanales; family Staphylococcaceae; genus Staphylococcus; species Staphylococcus hyicus. The sequence continues at coordinate 1,019,557 of NZ_CP008747.1, forward strand.
TATAAAGTACCACTCTTGCGTAGGGCGGTTTCAAGGTTGTTAACAAGATTGTCTACTTCCTTTTGAGATCCATTGAAGTTTTCTATGTTAACTAAAGCTTTAGCTTGAGTGTTGTTATTTGTTGTAACGTTAGATATCGCTTTATTAATATCTTTAGGCTTCATAACATCTTTAATATTTAAACCATTCAGTATAGCAGAAGGGGCTAATGCGTTTAGTTGTTTAATAGCCGCAGCGGTAGCCTCGCTTAATGGCTTCGGTTTAAGGTTAGATGTAGGAAGTGGGATATTACCAGAGCTGTTGTTTTCATTAAGAATAGTTGCTACATCAACTAAGTTTTTGAATGTTTCATTTATAGCGTCTAATATGTTTTGACCTATAGAATTACCGATATCTTTCATATTATCCGAAACAAACTTGGATAGGTCTGTAACCATAACTTTATACTTATCAACTTGACCTTTCATAAGTTCTTCTTGAATTTCATTGTACTTACGAGTGTCTTCAAGTAAGTCAGTAAAGGCTTTATTTAAATCTTCTTTTTGCTGCTGTAATTGGTCGTTCTTGTCTTGTAATTCATCTTGTAAAGCTTGTTTCTTATCTTCACGATTTTTGTTTCTTAAATATGCCTCGTATTCTTCTTCGCCTTTTTGAAGTTGTTCACGCAAGTCTTTAAGTTTCTTTTGGTTAGCTAAACTGTCATCGCCCATGCGACTAGCAATCTCTTCACGAATTTTATTGAGAGCTTCTGTTTTATCCTTGACGTCTTTTTGGAAGGTCTCATCTTTAGCTTCATCATCTAATAATCGAATCTTTTTATTTATCATCTTTTCGAATTGCTTGTATTCATCATCATAAGCTTTAGTAGCTACTTCAAGCTGCTTCTGATAAATTGTTTTAATTGATTGGATCATCGCATTTGCCATTTCAGAACGCACAGTGTGTAAAGCCTTGTTACTTTCTTGAAGCGAATTAGTTACCTCGTCAATGGAATCTCTTATTTTCTGAGCTTGAGAAGGAAGAGATTTATAAAGCTCCAACATGTCTTCAAGTTCTTTCTTATTCTTACGTAGTGCCTCTTGCTCTTTTGCATAACCTTTAATCATTTTTTCTTGGTTATCTCTGAATAAATCAATCTGATATTCAGAAGAAATAAATGCACCATTATATTCAAAAGTACGTAAGTCCTTTTGGAAATCCTTAAGTCTACGTAAGTTAATAGTTAATTGACGTTCAATGTCTATTTCAGCAGCTTCTTTTAAAAACTCATGTGCCGATAGGGCAGCATCATCATATGCAGTCTTCATCTCATTTAATTGTGATTTAATACGCTTTTGTAATTCTGCATTTTTACCAATTTTTTTAGATTGTTCCTCTAATTGACTAATGTAGAACTGTGTTGTGTCAGCACGTTTCTTAGCTTCTTTGTGTTGCTCAGTTGTAAGCCTAACAAGTTCTGTAGCTTGTTCTACATCCATAGCATCTAAATGACTCTTTTGTTTGCTATAGCCATCTATAATACGTTGGATTTTGTCAGCATCATCATTATAATCATCAATTATTTGGTCTACTAATGAAGCGGCTATTTCACCTCTAGCTCTCATAACACCATTTGCGATGTCTCGAATATTTTGCTCAGCTTCACGCTTAGCTTTTTCCATTTCATCTCTGTAAACAGTTTGACTACCGAAAATGCCGTCTTTATTGCTTTTGAGAGCCTTATTAATATAAGTGATTTTATCTTGTTCCCATTTTTGCTCTAATTCTTTAGAAATTTGTAATTCTTCATTTTTCTTTCGCCAAGCCGCCGTGTTTCTGCCTTTTTCAAACTCAATTTTGTTTAGCTGATATTCATACTTAGCAGATTTAGCAGCTTGTAATTCTCTAGAACGGTCGAATGATTCAATGTGAGACTTGTGTATGTTGTACAGATTTTCACGTTTAGCTTGAGAGTTTCTGATAGCTTCAAGTTGAGTGTCCATAAGCTTTTTACGAAGCTCATCAACTTTTTGTTTCATCTTTTCAGCTTCATTATGTTCATTTATGGCAGCTTCAATTTCGGCTAAACGTTCTTCTTGAATTCTATTAAGGTCATCAGCCATTGCAGCATCAATAGAACCAGTAGCAATTGAGCCAGTGCTTAGATTATTGAAATCTATACTTCCGCCACCTGATACTTTCAAATATCCACCTAATCTAGGATCAATAGCGGCGTGAGCACCTTTGAATGTATCCATGAAAGTACCAGTAGGAGTTCGTCCTTTATTAACTTGTACGTGTAAGTGGGGGCCAGTACTACGTCCACCTCTGCCAAATGTTGAACCAACGTTACCTACATGTTGCCCAGCTTGAACAGTAGAACCTACTTTTAGTTTAGAAGGTCTAATCATGTGCATATATGTATATGTATTTTTACCGTCAAAAATTGATATAGTGTTACCTCCACCAGTCCAACCTTTGAATGTAACAACACCAGATTTAGCAGCACGGATTGCTGAATTATTAATATTTGCACTCGTAATATCTAAGCCATAATGAGCACCTGATAAACCGCCCTTAGTATATCTACCAAAAGTAGAGTCAAATAAGTAAGCTGTAGGATCTGCTACAACACTTTTACCAGCCATTCCTTTTATAGCTTTATTACTGCCTGTACCTTTAAATTGGTTATAATATTTTTTGGCAGCAGAATTACGTTGACCTTGTGCTACTACTCCTGCACGTTCGAATTTACGTTGAAACGCATCAGCAGCTGCAACTACAGAACCTGAACTTTTTAAAGCTCTTAGTGCATTAGTTTCAGTAGTTGTTAATTCATGCCATAAAAAGTCTAGTTGCGTATTTAAATCTGACCAAGCTTTACCTTTACGTTTAGCAAAGTTTCTTAGGTTGTTAGCACGTCCAAATGACCATTGTGCTATGCCGATACCAGTACCACCTTGCTCTTTAGCAGCGGGATTAAATCTTGATTCACGCTCAATATTACCCATAATTCCAGCTACTGCGTGGTCTGATAATCCTCTAGCTTTAAGGTAATTCCAAACCTTAGCTTGATTAGAAGAACCTGATAATCCAGATATAGAACCATATTCTCCACCACTTAAACCATTTGCAGAATATCGGTAGTAGGGGACATCAACACTTGAATCAACTAGCCCATATTCTATAACTTGGCCAGCTGCAATTTGATCTTGCATAGAGCGTATTTGTTCATTTAACTTTTTAGTTTTTTCATCGATTAATCTATTTTCTTCTTTTAAAGAATCTCGATACTTTTGTGACCAAGTAGCATACTTTTGAGTGTGTAACTTTTGTTTTTCAATTTGATGATTAACCTTATCTAGAGCCATTTGTAGTTCGTCTGCAACATATGTAGTAACAGTGAAAGTTTTATATAACTTTTCAACAGTAATGCCTGCAGCTTCAGCTTCTTTATTTAGTTTTTCAGCTTCTTTTGATGCATCATCCATTGATTTTTTAGCACGGTCTAAGCCTTTACCAGCACCAGAGCCGCTACGGCCTAAACCATCCATTCCACTAGAAGCACCATAAGCTTTGTTTTTAATATCGTCTAAACTTTGACCTATGCCGCCATTTTTACCAGCGGTGATATCTGCATATTTTTTCCACTTATCGTCTTTATCTAGAATTAATTGAGAAGCATTGATTTGCAATTTGTTAGCAGCACTTTTAACACGGTCAGTTAAACCATCGGCAAAGTTATCGAACCCTGGAATCATACCTAAAGCAGTATCTTTAAGTGATGACATGATGCCCTCAGTAGTTTCAGCAATAGCAATAATATAGTTATTCCATTTGCTTCCTAGGGCTTGCATTAATTGATTTTCAAGTGCATCTTTCTTTTCGCCCAAGGTACCAAAGTTTGATAAGTCAATTCCGTAAGAATCTGCTATACTATTAACTAATTTTTCTTGTTGTTCAGCAGTGCCTTCATTATAGATTTTATTAATATCGTCTTGAAGACTTTTCATGTCAGCATAGTTAGTAGTATCGATTCCATATTGTTCCATCATATGCTTTTGAAGCTCGGTGCCTCGTCCAGCTACTTTTTGATAAAACTCTTCGCTTGTGGCATATTTTTCTTGTTGGTCTGAAATGTATTTTTCTTTTTCTTCGTCAGATTTAGCCATTAAGAAGTCTCGCATAGACGCTTCATTAAGCATTGCTTGCTCAGCTTCTTTGCCATACTCACGTACTAAATCCGTTTTTGTATCCCAACCAAGATTACCCGCATCTAATTCGCCAAGTGCTTTTCCAAGTAATTCTTGTTTATTAGCTGCCTCCTGCATGGCATTAGCAGCTTCCTCATTGGCTTCTTTCATTCTATCAGTAGCATCAGCATTATCCATTTTAGCTTGAGAGTTTTCATCTACAGCGCCAGAGTTTTGCTTCATTTTCTTAGTCAAATCAAGCGTAACTTTACCGCCTTTTGTAACTTCAGCATTATAACCTGCTTCTGCTTCAATGTTTCCTTCAAGAGATTGCTTAAGTTGGTTGATTTCTGACTTGCTCATGTTAGCACTTCTAGCTGCATCTAGAATAGCGGCACTAACTTTTGAATAGGCGGCTTCTAGCTGAGGAAGCCTGTCTGTTCGTTCTGCATCAGACTTGGCATTTTTAAATTTATCAAGTGCATTTTCATAACTTTGCATCTTTGCGATAAAGCCTTTGTCTTGAGCAAGTGAAGAGGTAAATTGATTGAATACTGATTCAGCTTGTTTACCACTTGTAATCATACCTTGTACAGACATAGTTAATGTCTGCATTACACTTTGTCCAGATGCACCTAACTCATAGTTTTTCATTTTCATGTTATTAACATGAGTATTAAATTTTGTAGCTTCAGCATCAATTTGAACACGTTCAAGCATTGCTACTTCATTTTTCTTATTAATATAATCTTGTATATATTGTTTCTTTTGATTCCACTGGCTAGCTTCTTTTGAATTGCCATCTCGCTCTGCTTGTGCAACTCTGTCATTGACTTGCTTAAGTACATTTTGAGCATCAGTTAATGATTTTACCTTTTGTATTTTACTATCAAGTGCGGCATCATCACCATGTATCGCACCGCCAACTGTCATGTTTTTAGCATGAAGTGCGTTTTCAAGGTTTGGTTTCCAAAAACCACCAGTTTGTAATTTATCTGCTTGTTCACGTGCATTTTTAGCAGCTTCAACAGCTTCTTGTTGCTTTTTAATATCAAGTTGCTCTTTTTCAATTTGCATTTGTTGCTGCATTAAATCTATACGCTGTCTTAGAATATTACTGTTAGCGTTTAGAACAGTTCCATATTGACCTTCACGTGATGATAAATCAGGGAATATATTTTTAAGTTGGGAAACTGTATCTTTATATTTTTGAGCCTCTTCGGTATTAAATGATTTACCACTATTCATCTTTTGTTGAAGCATGTCGTAGTCATCAATCAATTCTTTAATTTGAGTAGTGCCACCCATGCTCTCAATAGATTGTTTAAGGGTCTCTTGTTGCATCTTAAAATTTTCTATAGAAGATGAAGCTTTATCTGCGCTTCCTATTAATTTTTCAAGTGCAAAAGATATTCCTGTTATTACTAGTCCTATACCAGTAGCAGCTAGGAGACCTCTAAATGCCATCTTCAATCCAGCTATAGCAGCAGTTGCAGCTCTAGAAACAGCGGTAGTAGCAGTCATTTTAATATTAGTAGCTGTCAATGCGTTACTAGATAAGAGAGAGGAAATTGATAAATCTTTTTGTGCTTTAGACAAGGCGATGGTGGATGTTGTGGCTGCTTGGGCTTTAGAAGCATTTTTATCATATCTGCCTGCAGTATCAAATACTAATGATGATGCGGCACCCGTTTGGTTATCTGCGAACTTACCTTTAGCTCCTTGTACCGCAGTAACTTGTGAGATACCATCAATATTTTGTCTTACTTTCTTTAGATCATTTGCTTGAGTTATAAAGTCTGCTACACTTAATCGAGCTGATTCAAAGCCACTTCTTACATTTTTAGAAAATAAAGATAATGCTGCACCAATTGTACCTATAAGTGGGGCTGTAGTACCTAGACTTTGTAATGCTTGGGTTAATCCAGTCAGTAGGTTAGTAAAAATACGTAAACCGTCTAACATACCAGCTTTAACAAAAGCGTCACCGATTGCCAGTGCAAACTGTTCTAAAGCAACTTTAGCTTTATTAATTTTAGCTTCGACAGATTCTAGATATTTCTGGTTTTCGGCAATAGCCGAACCAGCACTATTTTCAGAAGTATTTTTTATCTGTTTATATAACGAATTAGCTTTACCTAAATCATCAAGTAATACTTGCATACGTTGGTAGTGATAAGTTCCACCTAATCCACGAATAATTGCGGCTTGTTGATCCTTATCTATACCTTTTATTTTTTGAGAAACCTCTTCTAATAATGTAATTGCGCTTTTTAAATTGCCATTAGAATCTTTCATGTCGATTCCTAAGCCTTCAATAGTATTTTTACCTGTACCTACATAAAGTTTAGGTAAAACTGCTTTCATGAAGTTACCAATTTCGTCGCCAGATTGTTTAGTTTTAGCAGTTAATGAACCTATAATTGCATTAGTCTCATGGAAGGTTAACCCCATTGATTTAGCGGTAGAACCTGCTTTAGCTTGACCTTGTGCTAGTTTATCGACAGTCGTAGCATATTCATTAGAAATTTGGTTGAGTGAATCAACTTGTCTCATAGCATCATGGGCTTGTGTTTCCCACTGAGCCGACATAGAAGTCAAATACTCTGCAGCTTGTTTTGCATCAATTTCACCAACATTAGATGCGATTAAAGCTGCATTACCAAACATGGCTGTGTCATTTTCGTTATACCCTTGGCGTGCAAATTCTGCATAGGCATCTAGAACACCACTGATTGTCTGTCCAAATTGTTGCGCAGCATCATTTGCTCTATTAAATACAGATTCTAAGTCTGCATCGTCACCCATAACTTTTGCTAAAGTAATCATCTTACTATCGATGTCAGTAATTATACTCAAAAATGTTTTACCACTTTGGATAGCACCAAAGAATAGGGTAGAGGCTCCCATCCAGATAGGGAATTTTACCATTGCTTGTCTAAATGATTCTACAAATCCCATTTGAGATCGAGTAGCTCTTTCAGCTTCGGCAGTTATAGTTCTAATTTGCCCTTGAATATTATTCATCTGATAAGCAGCATCTTTACCAAATAAGCCGCCAGAATTTAATCCAGTTAGTTCCTTCTTAAGTTGGCCAGTAGCACGTTTATTTATAGAATCAGCAAGTCTACGTTCACTACGTTCGATTTGAGCCATTATTGATTCTTGCTGTCTCAATAATTTATTTTGATTTAAATACTCAGATGTCAGTTTGTTTACTTCTGATTTAGCTTTTTCAAATTGTTGAGGATCAATAAATGAAACCTTTGACATTTTAGCAAGATGTTGCAATTGTCCTTGGATTTCTTTAGATTGAGAAGAGTTGATTTTACCTTGAGTGTTTAACTTATTAATACGGTCTATCTCTTTAGCAATATTTTTTTGAATGGCTTTTTGATGTTGAAGAGCTAAATTTTGTTCTTCAAATGCTTTTAAAGTACCATTCACTTCATTTTTTACACGATTAAATTGGTCAGACTCGAGAATACCACCAGCATTTTTAAATCTACTTAATTCAGCATATTTGCTTTTTAGCAAATCGGCTTGGTCTGTAGTAAGCTTAGCTTTAGCATTCAGTTTATCAATTGCAGCAATTTCGGACTGAATTGATTTTACTATTTGGTCATGTGTTTGCTTACGTGCCTTATCTATAGAATTAAGGTCAGTTATTTTTTGTAGACTTAAAGAACCATCATCATTAGGTTTAAAATCATAATTATGTTTGGTTAGTGCTTTTCCTGTATTACTGACTTGTTGCAAAGTGACACGATAAGCTTTTAAAGCACCATCTGCATCTTTAATCTGCTTTACTTCACTTCGCAAGTTAGCATTTGTAATTTTACTGATTTCAGATTTAAGTGCTCCAACGTTTTGGTATGATTTACCTAAATCTACTACTGTAGCTTTTAAATTTTGTAGTTTAGACTTTTCTTGCCCATCACTAAGTGTTGAGGAACTACCTAAACTATTTTTTAAATCTGCTCCCATTTGAGCAGCATTACTTAAAGTCTTACCAGCGTTTTTAGCAGAAGTGGTATCAACATTCGCTTCAATGTTTACTTTGACTTTTTGTTTAGCCATTTCATTTGAAATTTTCGAGATGGCTTTTCGTATGTTGGATTTACTTTGAGTAATGTTTACATCAAGATTAACTTTAATTATCTTGAGTTGACTTGATTTATTAACTGTATCGACTACTGAGTTTGCGCTTTTTCTAGCACTCTCAGATGTACCTTTATTTTGATTAACTTCTAAACCTACACTAATATTATTGATATTCTTTTCGATATCTTTAAGTGTTTTGTTAATCGACTGTTGTGAGGAGCTTGAATCAACATCTAACGTTGACAAAATTCCTATATTAAAATCTGCCAATTACTTTTTCACTCCTTGCATCACGTACATAAAATAAAAATTCTATCTTTCAAGTCTCACGAAAAACTATATTGTCGTGAGAATTCAAAAATAGAATTAGGTGAATATCTTTTTGCGCTCGTCTTCAAAATCACGTAAATCGTATATTTGAGTAGTTTCTACAGATTCATGATGAGCTATGTATTTAGAAACTAGTTTGATATCTAAACCTTTTTCTTCTAAAAGGTATGTAATACAACTTGCTTTAAAGATATGTGGGTTAATACGTCTTCCTAAAATAGGGGATAGGACATTCTCACAGAAGTAGTCAGCCCATGTTATGCCCATTAGACGATTGCGTTTTTCATTACCCACGGTGAAAATGTATTCACTATCATATCCACGCTTATCGAGCCATAGATTAAGATATAAGAGGGCTTCTTCATTGATCATATATTGAAGAACTTTACCGTCTTCTCCTCGACCCTTACCACGCAAATTATGACTAAGAACATATCCGCCTTCATCATTAAATTCGTAATCTACAATTTCAGTTTTAAACTGAATAATTTCAGCACGTCGTGCACCTACATTAAATGCCACAGCTAGCCATGCCATGCCAAGATAATTTTCATCATCTTCTAATGCTTCCATCATAGTACGATATTCATCATATGTAATTTTAATCTTTTGATATACTTGATTCTTAACAACAGGGGGTAAGCCTTTCATGAAGTTTCTAAAAGTCTCGAAAACGAGTACTCCATTTTCATCTTCATAATCATCAGCGATGTAGTTTTCAATCCATTGGCAAAAAGCAGAAATAGCAGATTTTTTTAGGTTAATGCCAGAGGAGGACATTTTTCTGTGCTCTCGAAGAAAGTTCACATAACGCATAGCGTCACGTTTTTTAATTTTATAAAGTGGCTTATTATTTAAGCTATCATATAAGAAAAAACCAAATTGTCTTAAAGCGGAACGATATTGCTTTTTTGATTGAGTTGATAAATCTACAGAAGTTAAATATTCTTCAACTAATTCTTTGTAAACAGGGTCTACTTTTTCCCATAATTCATCTGTAATATCAGGTAACTTTTTAGCTCGTTCACGCAACATATTTTTGTTTACAATAGTCACGTAAATAACCTCATTTCTAATTATTTAATTGTTATATTAAATCCATGAACTCGTAGTCCGTCTACAAGTGCACGTTTCATTTCATTCTTGCTTGCTGAAGATATTAAATTTGCATAAGCATATTCAGTATAAGGTCTAGCAGGCATGTTCGTATTTGGGTCACCAGCGAATCCACTTGTTCCTTCAATCAAATCATTGATTAATCTGCCGTTAAATTCATCCCAACCATTACCTTTTGTGATGTTTTCAATAACAAATCTAGCTGTTTTATCTGTTATTCGTGGTGTACTTATAGCATAATTTTTAGGATCACTTAAACCGCCTTGCGATTCTCTTCGTTGATATTTAGTAGGGGAGTAAGTCGAATATACACGATTCTCGACTTCATCAATTAGTTCATCACGTATTACCTCAAACACTTCATTTTTAATAACATCAATTAATGCAGCTTTAAATGCTTGTTCTAAATCATTTAGGTTTTTAAAAACTTTTTTAGCCATTCAAATCACTACTTATTTATTGAATTGTTGTTTAAACTTTGAGCGAGCATCCTCAAGACTATCTTCATATGTATTCAAGAATTCCATCGCACTAACCATAATTGCCGAATCATTGGCAAACATATCGTTAATTTTCTTTAATTCATCATAAATAAATACATCATTAATGATTTCTTCTAAAACACCTGTTTCAAGTAGAGCATTGTAATAAGGTGCTAAATCTTTAACTTGCTTACATTCTTTCATTTGTTCACCGAAGTGAGTGAATTTTTTAACGCATAAGAAATACCAAAACAGGATTGTACTAAAGTCATTTTTGTTAATGAGTTCCATAAATGCTTGGTCATCTTTGTCGTCTGATTGTGTGTATGATTGAAATTCTTCAATAATCTCTTTAACTTTTGTACGTGAGAAGTATGGGTAGAATTGAATATCTTTTCCATTACTTAGTGTGTAATCTTGAATTTCATCATATTTAGATGCTTTATCAACAACCTCAGCAATATTTAAGATGTTCTTATTTGAATTTTTTGTGTTTTTATCGGCATTTTTCATGATAAAACTCTCCTTTTATTCCTTATAAAATTGAAAATAAAAAAGGGAGAACTTAATCTCCCTAAAATTTATACACTAGACTCTAACTCAGAATCAGATGAATCACTGTGAGAAGCTAAGTTCTCCTCTAAACGCTCTTCATGATGTGGATCTTCTTGCTCTTCCTCAGGTTTAGCTTTTACATTGATTGTAATCTTATCTATCTTGTCGTTAACAGTAGCTGTAATAGTAGCCAATCCTTCTTTGACACCTGTAACGAGACCAGATTCATTTACAGTAGCAATATCTTTTTGTAAAGAATCATAAGTTACTGAAGCTTCTTTAGGAGTGTGTGTAACTGAAAGTTGAACTGTTCCATCAACGACTACAGTCTTAACTCTCCCTTGAATTTTTACCGAAGATTCAACTTCAGGTTCTGAGTCGTCATCACCATTTAAATCTTGGTCAGAAGGTGACGATTCCTCATCTTCCATCTTCGGTTCTAGTCCTTTTTTCCTTCTTCATGTGGAGACATGAACCAGTTACCAATTTCTTTCGTCTTAGGATCAGCAGAAGCAACTAACTTAATTTCTGGAGCTAAAGCTTCACCAGCTTCTAAACCTAATTCAAATTCAGCAGAAGGTGTTACGTTATGGAACACTACGAATAAGTCTTCAACAATAGCTTCTGTTTCAGCTTCATAAATAATTGTGTTAAGTTGAGCTTTATACTTCTCAGCAAAACGGTCAGCACGGATAGAGATAGATTTACCTTTACGTTCTTTTTCATAAACGATTTGACCCTCTTTACCTGCTTGGTCTTTTACTTTATCAATTGTAACAACACCTGATTTAATATCTGCCTCATGGTTATCACCTTTAGAATCTACAAAAACACCTTTACCAGTGAATTTAGAATCTTGAATAGTAATTTTACCTTGAGCACCAATCTCAACAGTTTCTACCATTTCAACTTTAAGAGTTTGGTCGTTTTCAACCTTAACACCTTGAGTAGCAGCTAACCATTGTGGGTTAAATACGGCGTCCTTAACTTCGATTTCTAACTCTTTATTAGATTTAATTGTGTATAATGTACGGTTACCGATACCGCCTTTGATTTGATCTTCATCTACAGATTGAGAGATACTTGTAGATTGAGCAGTACCTGTAGCAATTTTAAAACCATCACTCTTACGAGTAAGTAATACGTCAGCAACGTCTTGGATATAGTACATAAACTATGTTCCTCCTATGTAATTGTTTTATATATTATTTAGAATTGCGTAGACCAGAAAGTTGTTTTTTGAACTCGTTGAATTCTTTATCTGTATTTTTTTCCTCATGTTCAAGGCTAATATTTTTAGTCCAATTTTCAATTTCAACGTCAGTAGCCACTGTGGCAAACAATCTTGAGGTTTCATAACTAATTATTTGTGCAATTCTTTGAAAAGCATGTTGTAATTGAAATGCGTTCCATTTGGCAACAACGCTAAAATCAATACCAGAATATGTAACGCAAGTTGTAATCATTGTCGATAGATTAGGAGCGTCTTCAGATCCGCCACTAAAATATTTTTCTTTCTTATCTTGCCCTCGTTGTATCTTAGGGTTTAAGAATGCTATTTTCTCTGTTTGATTATTTAAAGTCATAAGAATTTTTCTGATTTCATCAAAGTCTTCATTAGACAAATCTATAATGAAATCACGCACCTTAAGTAAACACTCGTCTTCTTTGTCTTGGTCATTGTCAGGATTTAGGTCGTAAAATAAACAAAATCTTAAAAGAATGATGTAGTGTATTAAATATTCAGTAAAGTATTCTGACATGAGTTGCAAGAAGGGGAGTTCATATAGATTTTTAAGCATGCTATGTATTTCTTCATCACTAGCTTGAGGGTTTTCTGCTTTATATGCTTTACCAAGTTCAGCTAGTAGTTTCTTTTTTCCGTATGATAGTATCGCTACAGATTGAACACGTCTCATATATTCCTCTATAGACATCGGTTTGAATTCACCGTATGGAGTGTTTATAGGTAAGCCTAAGACAGCTCTATCGGCGATAATATTGGCATCTAGCATAAAATCACCAAGCCTTATCTGTTACTAAGTACTTTTGCTCATAAGCTAAATATTCTTTTGGAGCTTCACGAGGAAACGAGTTTGCAAGCCTTGTTTTGCCTAAACCTGCTATATTTTTGTTAACGAAAAGGGCATCTAATCTATCACAAATTTCTTCAATTCTACCTGCAAAAGAAAAGTCATTATGAGATAGAATTTGAAATATAATTTCTCGATCGACTAAAGAATAATTACCAAATTTAGCTTTTGATTTACCATAATATACAAATACAACAGTTTTCTTATATTCTTCTATATCATCAGTTTTTTGTGATGTACGTATATGGTCAAATATGATTTCGTCGTATTCGTCTTCTGGTAATTCTGTAATATTTGGTAAATTCTCATCAGTAAAATCAACAAAATTTTCATTATCATCTAATGGGTTGTAATGAAGTAGTCTTAGTAGATGTTCATCATTCTTCATTACATTAATAAATTTTTGTTTAATGTCTCCACGATTGGATACCTTATACTTTATTTGCATGTTCAACCTCAACTGCTTTCTGTGCAGATAGTACAATATAACCTTCATGGTCAATAACTTTATCTAATTGAATATCAGTTATTTTATAAGCATCATTAAATATTTCGAATTCATAGTTTAGGTTCAAGAATTTTAAGAAGTCTTCTTCATACCTTAAATAAATAATTACTCGACCTTCTGTTAATGGTAAGATTGCATTGTCAGCGATTGAGTAACCTTTAACATCTACAACTATAGGTATATGTTTGAATGTATACTCATCACGATAAGTAAAACTGCCATTTCTACCATTTACCTTAACTCTCTTCTTACCTGTCGGAAGTTTAAAGTCCTCGTTACATAATTTGGCAAGTAGGTTAGGATATATATCGTTATCGTTTGATTTAAGAGTTAAATATGTAAAACCTCGATGACTGATGTAATTTCCAACTCTTGCTTCTTTTGCATCTGGTTTAAATAAGAATGTTCTATCATAAAAATCTTTTTGATAAACGCTAACTACCGCCAAAGATTCTTCTCCATTCACTTCTACATTCGATAGAGTAGGGGAAGATAGGAATGAACGTAATGCACTTTGTTTACTAGCTTCTAATACATGAGAGCTTAATGTGGTACCATAAGGCGTATTAATTTTTTTATACCTATCAAAATAATTCATATTATTTGGACATCCTAAACTTATTTCTAAAACTATAAGCATTCATCATAGCATCAACATCAGACTGATATTCAGATTTAGTTGCTTTAAGCTCTTTTAATAAAGTCGCTTGAGAATACTGTTTATAGTCTTTTGAATTTAATAATATTCTCATGTTGTCTTCAGAAATTATAAATTTGTCCAAGTGATTAATAACCATTAGATTTGCTATAATTTCTTGCTCTACGTTTGTTAATTCATTTACGAACATACTCTCAAATGTTTCAGTTTTTTCTTCATCCAACTGAGGGAAGTAAGCTAGAGCTTGTAGTAATTTATTCTTCAAATCCTCTTCTAAAACTTCTTGTTCAAGTTGTGCATAAGAGAAATCTGTGATTTTTGATAAAAATTTGTCATAAATTAAATTGAAGTCAGTCAAGAGTAATTCCTCCTAACCCTTTTAAACGTTTAAAACTGATAAACTAGAATCAATATTTAATGAGTCTTCAATCGCTCTAATAGTATGAGCATTTGATAATTCACCTTGTTCATATCGCTTTTTCATTGCTTGATAAATATTTTCTTTAATTGAACTTGAAAAGTTAGCTAATTCAACTTTAAGATTAGCAGGGTTCATTTCAAAAATGTTTTCCAATTCTTCAGGTAAAACAATTTTATTCATATACTTCTTAATACCTAAAAATTCTACGGCTTCTTCATCGTCAACAAATAACCAACCTTTTTCAAAAACGGAACGAGCTGAGTTTTTCATGATTTGTAAGTCTTCAATAGTCATATAATCAGAGTCTAAATATTCACCTAAATCAAGGTAGCCATTTCCTTTTTTTGCTGCATATGTAAATGAAGCTTGTGCCATATTAATAACTAATACTTCTTTAGATAAATCAACCTTAGGACGTGTGTTTTTAGTGGCACGTTTAGTAGTCGTTGATTTTCGAGTTGTTTTTTTAGGTGTAGCTTTAACTTCTTCAACTTCAATATCTTCATTTTTACGAATAGCCATATTATATCTCCTTTGAAATTAAAGAAAGCTCCCATAGAGTAGGGAGCTTAAAAATTTGAATTATGTATAGTTTTTATTTTATTAGCTTAATTCTACAGCACCATATTTAGCTCCAGTAATTACTGCAACACCAGCACGAGTAATTACATCAAAGCTTACTTGCATATCAGTGCGGTAACCTTCAGAACCATTTTCTTCACGCACAATGTAATGTCCATCTTGAACAACTTTTACAAGCTTTTCATCTGTGTTTGGTAAGATAAAGATAACATCATTTTTAATACCGAAGTCATCAGTACCAGCTTTATGGAACTGTGGTAAAGCGATAGTTTCGTATCCGTCAACATGGCCAAAGTAACCAGATACATTTTTGTCGCCCTTTTGTTGATCTGATGATACTTCAGGTTTTAATTTACGTAAAGCAGCTTTAGTACCTACGATAATAGCTTGTCCGTTAGCGGCTTCAACATGGTCAGCAATTTCAATAACTTTTGCTTTAACGTCTTCATCTTTACCTGAAACGTTACCTTTGTATGTAGAATTTAATTTATCTACAGATCCATAGAGCGCTTCTGCAATACGTTGAGCGATGTCATTAACAAATGAATCAGCTAAACGAGTTGTTAATTTAGCCCAGTCAGTTCGACCTGATAAGAAGCGAACTAATTCTTCATAAACACCTGCGCCAATAGTATGCATTGGAACAACCAATTCATCAGTATCCAAACGTTTACGTAACACGTTACCGTTACCTAAAGAAATTGTAGCTACAGGGAATAATTGAATATCTTCTACGATAAATTTATTAGTATCCCCAAAAGCGAGGTTTTTGTATTCTGCAAATTGACCAAACACTTCAGATGTACGGTCATTAACTACAGGTGCAATAGTGTCTTCGATAAATTCGAATAATTGCACTTTATGTGCACGGTATGTGCGATAATCAAGAGTATCAGTACCAAACTCTTCAATCATTTTTTCTCGAATTGTATTAGATAAATCATTGTTAGAAAAATTAGTTGTTGCATCACCACGGCCAGCAGCGATTGCGACTTTTTTTAATTCAGCATTTAATAAAGTCATTTATGTATTCCTCCGATTTGATTAAATTATTTTACTTTGCGGATACGATAAGCTGGACGACGATCTGCGCCGATTGTTGTAACAGCTTCTAATACATAGTCACCAGCGCCAGCTGCAAACTTACCGCCTTCAATAGTTAATTGAGCTTTAGCTTCTAAAGATTCTGTATGTAAAGCTTGCTCAACTGTAAAAGTATCACCTTTTTCAAGTTGGTGAGCTCGCATTACAGAACCAGAAGGATTTTTAAAGTCAATAGATTTACTTGAATTAGTAAAATCAACTTCAGGCGTAGATACTAAATAATGATTTTCAGCAGTAGCTTCTTTAGCTGTATATAATCGGTCTTCACCTTCAACTAAATCACCTTTGCCTACTAAAGCACCGTTATGATATTCTTTGTCAGCCTTAATTGATTCAACGTAGTGTCCTAAAACACGATCTAAATTTAATTTAGCCATTTATTTTTCCTCCGATATTTTTGATATATTATAATTCTTCCAAAATTGCATCTAGAGTATTAGCTTTTGCATTGCTAAAACTTAATCCAATTTTAGAGATTGAAACAGATTCATTGTTTTTATGTGATTTAATTGAAAAAGATTTTTTACCAATCACAGCAAAAATTTGTGTTTCTAATTCTTCAATTGTGATATCACTTGATTTACTTTTAAGAGTATTGATTTCTTCAGAAGTAAGTTGGTCTGAATATTTATTAAATAATGATTGTACTTTTTCGGTATGAACTTGTTCTTTTAGAGCTGCAAATTCTTGTGAAACTTCATCAAGCTTTTTAGCTTTCTCAAGTAATTCCTGAATATCTTCAACAGAGTATTTTGCGTCCCCGACAATAATTAACTCAGAAGGTTTTGGTAAATTTTCTTGCGCCTTTCGAATCTTGTCATGAACATTACCAAGTTCATCAAGGGTCTCTACATCGTTATTGATAGTTTCTACAACTTTGTCTGAAATAGTAGGGGTATCTTGTTTAGAATCTTGTTTTTGAGGAGATTGCTTTTTAGTTGGTTTTTTCTTTGGAACTTCCTTTTCTTTTGGAGAAGGAGTTTCTTCTACTTGTTCTTCTTCAACATCGCTTGATTCTGTTTCTTCATCATGTAATTCTTCTTTAGCGTCTTGCTCTTCTTCATCTTGATTTGACTCTTCTAATTCATTATCTGAGTCACTATTTTCACTAGTCTCTTCGACTTCTTTTGATTTATTTCTCTCAATAATTTCTAAACCTTCTTCGACATTATCTAGATCTAAACCAAAATCTTCAGTAGATTCGTTGTCGAAATTAGTTTTCTTTTTTTCCAATACTGTTCCTCCTTCAATTGATGAAAATTTAGTATTGAACTCTCTTATTTTCTCATCAATGAAATTTTTAGTATCAACTGAATACTTTAATTCAACAGTGCTATTATTCATAGCTGGTAATATATCATCACCCAATAAACATGCACCATAGAATTCAAAGCTATCAAACTTAAATAATTCACCGTCAAAATAGCCAGTATAATTATCAGAAAGTTCCATAGACTGGCCAGTCACGCCATTCTTACCATGAATGAGATTAATGGCATCTTCCCATTTGTTCCATAAAATACCTTCAACTGTAAGATATTCTCGCTCAATCATGTCGTCGCCAATACGTTTTTCAAACTTAGCGTTATTACTTTCAGGAATTACACCAAATGGAATAGTTTTATTAATAAACTTAAGTTCACCATCTTCAGTAATTTCGAGATCTGACTCATGTCCGTAGAAATCTTCTTCTCCATAATTGTTTAAACCGATGCTACCCATGATTGGTGTATTGGCTAGGGTAGGAATGGCATTCTCAACTACTTCTCTAGTGAAAACTGAACCGTTTCTATTCTCGCCTAAATGCATTAACCATATTTTTACTTTGGTAAATCTAATATCATATTGAGCATCTTCAAATACATTAAGCACTTGGGTTGACATAGAAATAGAGTTTGAAAAGTTATTCATCTGATTTTTCACCACCTTTAATTGACTTATCAGGTGCCTTGCCGTCAGATGAATCTTTATTTGCTTGGCCACTGTCTGTTAATTCACTACTATCTTTTTGAGGTCTTCCACCTTTTGATTCTTCATTTTTTTGTTGTTTTTCGATTGCTTGATTTATACCACCTGTATGTGAACTTGCTAAAGGAATCATTTTTGTGTCTAAATCTAAAACTTCATTTTCAAGTTCAAGTGAAGTAAGTAGGGTGTGATAATCTTGACCGTGCATGGCAGCAATCCTTCCACGTACAGCAAATCCAAGAGTACCTGATTTTGTTAATTGCTCAAGATATCTGTCTTCATTCATCCCAGTTACATCAAGTAAAGATATTCTCCATTGATTTTTCACTGTTAGATTTCCAAATCGTATCTTTCTGTTAAGCCAACGTTCAACTTGGCGATAAAAACCAATAACTAATAATTCATCTTTGCGAGTTGAATATTGTAATCCACCAGTAGAGTTTTTATCGTTGTTAAAAATGAACGACGAAACACCAGATGAATTATAGACATCTCTTGTTGCTTCTAATACTTTGTCATTTTTATCATCTTTGTCCAACTTGATTGGATTAATTTCCATAGGTGAAGCAATGGTACCAATCTCATCAGGTAAACTATCATTTACCATCGCATTAAAGTATTCCATTGCTTCTGGAGAAATGGCAAAGTTATCAGCTTGATAATCTTTATTACTGTTATCATGCATTGGAACTTTTTGATGTAACAACATATAGTTATTAATTTTCGCTCCAGCTTTTTTAAGCTTTTTATAATCATTTAATTCTATTAATGGTTCAAACATTACTGAAAAGGGTGGAAAAATTTCTGGGTCATTTTCATTAAATTTAAAGCATACAGACTTGTTGAAGTCTGGTTCAAACCAATTATTTCCACCGTTGATTTTCATGATTTTATACGCTCTTATAAACTCTTCAGGAAAAGTTTGTAAAAGGTGTTCATTTCCTTCAAAGTACTTTAGATCGAAAGCAAAGAGATACATTCCATCTGCTAGACCAATTATTTTGCAATAATTAGGATCAAGCTTATAAATAAAATAATTATCTCCATCTTCAATTTCATAACCGAAGAAAATATCTTCAATAACACAAGTTTTAAATACTTTTGCAAGCTCATGCTTAATATTCATTTTATTTAGCTGTAGCGATATTTTGGCTAAATCTTTTTGCACTTTATTAGAATTTAACTTGCTAGTGTCATAATGTATAGGATCTATAACATGATAGAAGCGTGCCATTTTAATAAAGTAATTTAGCATACTTCTATACTCTCCAGATGATTTATATAACAATCTAGATAAATTGATTAAATGCCTATAATTAGCGTTAGGATTTTGTAACCATTTTGCTAAATCTGAACCAGAAATGTCATCAAGTGAAGTACGGGATGTGCGAAATAAAGAAGAAAGGTTGTGGCGTGATAAAGGCACGCTTTTTACATTTGAATAATTTTTGAAGTATTCTTGAAAGTTTCTCTTATTGTCCTCCAAAGAAAATCTTCACACCTTTCTATATAATTGATTTAGGCTTTCTAATTGTGCCGAACATTTTGAAGTTTGTAGTTTTTGTGGAGTGTTGTAGGTTTCGTTCTAATTCAGTTGCTAGTTGATTTCCATAAGACACTGATGAGTACCTGTCTTTACGTGCAGTACCAGAGGTAACAAGTTTGAATGCTCCACCGTCCATATTAACTTGTTCAAGGTTCATCACTTCATTTATAAACAATTCCGTTTGTCTAAATGGATATTTTAATTGAGCTTGAATATTGCTTTTCAGTTGTGCAAATTTAAGTTTGCTGCTACTTCTCATTAATTCTTCAGCAATTTCTTCTCGTATCAGTAATCGGAATTTACCTCGTAAAAAATTGTCGGCTAACATATTAGCCATTTCCATGTTTCTTTCATTAGTTGCGCTAATTGTATGTATTACTTTCGGTGCATCAGGAAATTTACATGTAGATGCTAAATCTTCGTTATTGCAAACATTTAATGGTTCATATTCTATACCTCTTTCGGCATCCATTAACGGAATGCGAAGGTTATCTAGAATACCTGCTCCGACGTTTTTCAAGTCAAGTACGATGTAATCGCAATCAAAATCATCGTATAATTGTCTAATCCTTATTGCTTGGGTTTGGAAGTCAACACCTTCCATATCTTGCATATAAGTTAATTGTCGTTCATATTGCTTATTTTTGGGTATTAAGCGTATTAAACTGAATACTGAAGCATCGTTTGAATTACCACCCATTCGTGCAACGTCAACCGATAAAATTCTTTTTTCTTTTGGTGATTTCTCTGGGTTAGTGAAGTTAACTTGTTCGATCACTTCACGAGGATAAAAAGCTTGCTTAAGTTTTCTATTCGCATCAATCTTGTTAAAGTTAAAGAATGCGGATTCTGATTCTCCCCACCATTTAGCTTCCATCTCCATTGCAAATTTCATTTTATTAAATCCATCTTGCTGAGCTTCTGCTTTCATTTGTTTGTGTGAGTAAAGCTTTTCTTTCACACCTGTAAAGTAGGGGATATGACAAACAAAAGATTTTAAGTCATCTTTAGCTTTATCCCTTAACATTTGTTTTGTATAGTTCCACATGGCTTGATAACTCCAATGAGCTTTCATCCAAGCTGAAGATAAATACATTTGCATATTTTCTTCACGAGGATAATCTTTATACTCAGGTTTGTTTAAAAATTTAGGCTCACGCTGAGATGTAAGCATCTTTTTGAAGACGGTATCAATTGTATCTGCATCAACTTTTACAAACTCATCAACTAATAATAAATTCGCACGATGACCTCGAGCGTTATCGTTTGATGCTACAACTCTGATCCAACTACCATTATGAAAAGATATCATTGGCTTTTGGTTTCCAGTATTTATATCTTCTATCTCTCTAGCAAGAAGAGGAGACATCATCTCATTCTCTATTTTTTCAAGAACATTAATACCTTGTGATTTTGTTGGGGCTGTAATAATTATTTTGGTTTCTGGGTATAAAACACATCTAGTAACGCAATAAACGCCAGATAAGAAGGTCTTTCCAAGACCACGACTAGCAATGAATACAAAGTAGTGGTGATGTATCATTGCCCATAAAAGTACACATTGAAATGGTCTAAGGTTTATGCCTAAAAAATCTAATACAAATCTATGTGGGTTTTCTCTATAATAAGCTATCCAAATTGCAATATTTTTCATTGCCAAAACTGACTTAGATTCTGTTTTTCGGTGATTACGTCTGAGTTTAAATAGATTCACTTTATGATGATATTGACTTCTGTGTGTGCCATCATTTGTACTAAATGCCATTACTTTTCACCTTCATATCCCAAAAGTTCTTCTTCAGAAATACCATATTTATCTATTTCTTCTTGATATTCTTCTTCATATGGGTTATCAGCTTCAAGTGATGCTAACATTGGAGACAAGAATGAATTGCGAATGTATTTTTCAATATTATCAACATCTTTAAACTCAGGTAATACTTCAGGAACTGGTTGCTCATTTTCCCATATTTTAACCCAGTTTCCAAAGGTTTCATTAGCATTAGTTTTACTTTCTTTTTCTTGTGAAGGGGCAATACCTGCATTCCTCATTAGTTCTAAAATAAGTTTTGTTTCTTTAGATGTGTCTGACGATTTTAACCGTTTTTTGCGAATATCGAGTTCTAATTGGCATATTTGTGTTACTATACTTTCAAACGTAGGGCTATCCACATCATACGTTTTACAGTAGCTTTCATACCTAGAAATTAAAAAGATATATTCATCTTCAGTGTAGTCAGTACCCCAATATAGTTGACAATCTCTTAACTCTTCAGGGGTCAGTTTATCTATCGAATCTTCAGTAAGCATTGCTTCTTTTGTATTAAATAATCTGTCTGAATCGAGGAAAGTCTCTTGTAGTTTTTTTCTCGTAATGCGATTTATGTATTCTGTTCTATATCTATCTACTTCAATAAACAAATCTTCTTTAAATGGGACATTTAGACCCATAAGGATTTTCATAAAGTTTCCGTAACCTTCAATAGGTTCATTGATCAATTCATTTATACATTCACGACAAATCGGAAACAGTTTATCTTTGAATAATGGATTTGATCCGTTGATTGATAAGAAATTCTTTCTTTCAGCTACAAGATTGCGATTGCAACAAGCACATGTCTTAACAACTTCTTTCATTTTTGACCTTATAGCCATATAGCCACCTGCTTTGCTTTAATCTTTGTTCGGTGGATGAAGGAAGGAGAGGGAAAGGGGGAGCCTTCATCCAACCAACAAAAACACCGACTACAATTGAGTCGGCATAAAAAGGGAATGTCATGGAATAGAAAAAGAAAGAGAGCACATAAGCACTCAAAACTAAGCTAGTTTAATAACTAACTCAGTTTTCAATGTTTATAAATAATTTAATAGATGCCATGTAACCAGTAACTTCAAGCATCTAAAGTATGTAAGTTTTCTTAAAACTGGACTTCTCACTGATGCGTCCATAAGTGAGAGTTATCTTAGTACGTCTACCTTGATAACTAAATTCAACTTATACATAACAAGACAAAATGGTCGCCATTAATAATTGACGCATAGAATATCAGCTTAATATTCCCAAAATTATCTTATACATTTGTATAAGCTTAACTCGGCTCTATTACATACATAACAGAGCTTACAAACGTAAAGTTTATTTCCTTTAAGACGCTTTGTTATAACAAAATGTATTAATATCAAAATGGTTGCCCCAAACTTCCTATCTTATAAAGATAGCTAAGAAACGACCAACTTCTAGGCATTTGAGCTCTTTATAATCATCTAAGCCAACTGGTCTAGTTGTAAAGTACTTAGAGATAACCATTTTGAAAATTTTATCCCCTCATATCAGAACGTGTCTTTTAAAAAAGATGAGGGCGCTGCCGTAAAATATACTAAATCAACTAAAACTTTTTGGGGTCATTCTCTGAGAGTTAACCCATATGATCCAATTATATTTGTGTTAGTTAAAGTTAATTAACTTAACAGAATGGTTTATACCACCTAGGATTGACTTTTCAAAAGTTATTAATTTTTGTCCAGCCTTACCTCCAAATCTACCTGAAGCACTATAAGCGTCATGACCGATAGCACTAGGATTAACAATTACGGTGGTTATACCAAAATTCTTTTCAAAAGAATGATGTGTATGACCTAAGAAAATCCATTGAGGAACGTAATTAAGCATTTGACTTAATTTGTCTGAGCCGTTAAGCTGCTTATCTAAATCGCCATGGCCAAAAATAACACTTTGGTCAAAGATTTGAGCTTCAACGATTCCATCTTGGTCATCATGATATGTAATATTTTCAAAGTTAGATAATCTTGCTTTAAGGTGCCATGAGATTATCTTCTCAAAATTCTCTTCGTTAGATCTTACGGCATCCTTATTAGGAATTAATCTTCCATGATTACCTACGGTGAAATATACGTTAACATTAGGTGTAATTGCTGCTACTTCTGATACAAATTCTGTTAACAATTCACAAAGTATCATAAGCTGTCGTATAGCATCTTCAGAAGCGGCTACACGACTAGATACATGAATGTTTCCACCGATACCGTCACCTAAATGAGCTAAGTGTACAGTTTTATGTTTATTTTCTTTAATTTCTTTTAAAACCTCAGCCATATAATAACGTATTCGTTTTTTCGCAATGTCGATATTATATTTGCCGAAACGTCCATCGTATTCAGTGCCAATGTGCCAATCCGACATTAAAACAATTAATTCTTTTTCATTAGACTCAATAATTTCAGGCTTGGGATATGATGGATTAACAGGTAGGGCTTCAACATTCTTAATTATTTCATCTTTAAGATGTTCAAATCGTCCACTAAAATCTAAAAGCTTTCGATATTCTCTTCTTTGATCTTGAAGCATCTTAGTAATAGCACGATTTTTTTCATTCATTTTGATTTGCTCTTTAGTGAGCTCTTCAATAAATTCTTCTGGTTGGGTAGCTTGATGTTGTTCTTTAAACATAGGCTCCCAAACATTTTTAAATATCTGATATTCTTTTCTATATTTTGATTCATCATAGTCAGTACCATTCTCATGATTTAGTAAATCAGCAATTTGTTGATTACTTAAGCCAAGTGATTCTCTGTCTTCATAGAGGCGGTACTGATACTCGGCAAATGACTCATTTTCTTTACGAAACATATTCATCTATTCACCAGCATAAAGCTCTGTATCTTCCTTGATAGTGATTGTCACATATTTCTCAGCGAAACGGTCTAGAATATCTGATAATTTATAGGTTGCTTCAGAGTCTTTAGTAAATTCTGTAATTGTATTATTAGGTAAGTCAATAATTGCGTTTTTCAAGTTAATAGTATTAGTAATTTTAGCCATTATTATTCTCCTTATGTTAAACAATAGGTTTAATAGTTTCATCTTTAAGTTGTTGCTTAAGTACTGATGAAACTTTAAATGAAACACGTTTGTGTGCGCCTACAGTCCAATCTTTACCATTTAAAGCAGATTTTCCTGATTTTTGTGGAATATCTTGAATTTTGAATTGTCCGAATGAAAACCCGAACGAATCATATCCACTTGATTCAGCAGCTAAAATTGCCTCTTCAATAGTGCTTTCTAAAGCTAGAACTACTTTACGTGTTTTATCTAAAGATAATTCAACACCTAAGTCAGCCATTTGCTCTTGTAATTCTTTTACTAAAATTTTTCTTGATAACTTTGTCATTTAATCTCTCCTATAAAGTCCCGAATAATTTTGATTGGCAAAAAGTATATGTGAAGGTTACTCAGCCAATCAAGTGGTAACCTTCAATTATGTTATATTTTATCTTTCTTAGAAGAACTAAAAGGGAATCTCAACGATTGTAAGTAGTCCTCTCACCTATATTGTCTACGAGAGAAGCAAAAGTTGCACGTATCACAAGATTTATTGATTTTTTCTATTTCTACATGCTTTACAAACTGGTTCTAAACCCAAGCTGCAAGACTTGTTAGTTCTAAAATATCTGTTATCAACTGCAAGCTTCACAGTTTTACACTGTTTACAAGTTTTATACTTTCCTTTTCTTCTTTCAATCCATATCCAATCCTCTAATTGTTGCTCATACGTATCCAGAAGTAATTTTGGAATACGTTTATTAATTATCCTAGATAGTTTTGATTTATCAATAGCAATATTATAATCATCTTGTAAGATTTTTTGTATTTCAGTATGCTTATCAATTTCTTGATTCAACATTAAATCAATAATTATGTATTCAAGCTTATCCCATTTAACTTTTTGCACCAAATCTTCAAAGCTCCTTAATAGAGACCACATATTAGTGTCAACTTGTGTCTCGTATGTAGCGCAAAGATCACTATAGTTGTTTAATAATACTTTGTACACATCAGTTGATCGTAGGCTTAAATAATTCCAAGACTCTTCAGGTATTGTTTCTGATAATTCAGCTGTAGGTGTAAAACTAATAACTTTCTTTAAGCATTCTAGCGATGTTCTCATTTCGCTTTTTAAGTTAGAAATAACCTTCCCTCTATTTGGAGTAAATGGCTGTTCCTCTAAGTATTGTATCTCTTTTAGATATTGCTTCATTATTTCAAATGCAAACGTTTTGTATTCAATAGGGTCATGTGAGTAAAATGGGATATTATTTCTTTTATCAGGGGAGTAGCGTTCCCAGTATTGCTCCATTGATTCATCAAATACTCCTCGTTGCATTTGTTTATCTACTCTTGAATAATTGATAGTTGTTTTAGGTTTATACATACCACTATCGTTCGCAATTGCATCATCTATACTTTTAATGTTGTAGTGCTTAGGCAAACTTGAAAGCCGTTTAGTTTTTGAGTAAGGTGTATTCTTTCGCTGTGCTTTTTTAAATTCTAAGAGGTCTTTGATTTTTTCAGTTTTCTTACTTGCTTCAAGTTTCTTTAAGTCTTCTTTTATTTTTTTATGCTCTTCTTCTTGGATTTCGTTATCGAATTTTGTAAATAGTATATAATCAGCAATTTTGTCTAACGTTTTAGTAAATCCACTATCTTCAGACAATGGGCTAGTAGTTGATTTAATTTGTTGAGAAATAAACTGATGGTCACTTACGATCTCAATCATAGCACTTTCATCAATTCCTTTAGCAATTGCTTCTACTCTTTGTTCTCCATACTTTAGGGAATAATTACAACAGTTCATAAACTGTCTCCATATTTTACGCTTTTTATTATCACGCTCAATCTTAAATGGAATTGGTTTTGCTTTTTTAATAATCATCCATGTATATTCGTCTAATCTACGAATCTTAATATATTTTTGAACCATGATGAATTCGCCTTTTTTTAGATTAGTTAATTCTTCTAATTTATATCCTAGCTCTTCAGCTTTTGTATTCATGTTTTCTTTTGTAATAAACATTTCCTAAAACTCCTTTGAATTTATAATTCGATTATAATATATTTTATCTTTCTTGTCAAGTAGTTTTTGTTATGTTATAATTTATCTTGTTAAATATTAGAAAAGGATGATTGTATGGTAAAAACTTTTAAAGAATTTGAAGAGGAGCTTATTGTAACAAAACAGTTATTTTATAACGAGGGCAGTATGTATGGTGCTTATGGATTTAGGTTTAATAATTCACCAAATACTCATGTTAAGGTTCATCCAGTTTATAATAATTTCACTATAGTTGGTAATACTCCAGCTTTAGTAGAAGGTAAAACGTACACTATTCGATTTAAAGAAGACTATGATGAAAGGCGACAGATGGACACATATACATTTTTAGAAGTAAAATCTGACGGTTTAAAAGATGGAAAAGATCAAGAAAGGTTTTTGCATGAAATACTTACTACTAAACAAGCAAAATCAATTATAAGAGAGTTTGGAAATGAAGATATTATTAATAGAATTTTGGAAGATAAAATTGATTTAACACTTGTTAAAGGTATTAAGACGGCACTAGCCACAAATATCAAGTTAAAACTGGCTGACGCACATAAATATAGTGAAGCTATTGTTAAATTATCATCGCTTGGTGTTGGTGTTTCAAATGTGGTCAAGCTTTCTGAACATTTTGGGAGCCCTGAAATGTTGATTAAAGTAACGGATAAAAATATTTATAAATTAACTGATGTAAAAGGGTTTGGTTTTAAAAGAGTTGATGACTACGCCTTGAAGACAGGAATCCAAAAAGGTGACTCTAGAAGAATCATAGCGGGGTCATTGTATGTTATAGAACAACTTGTTTCATATGGTGATACAAAAATTGAAATAGACGATTTTGAGAAGAGCTTATGTGACATTCTTGATATAGAAGAAGTGTCGGATGATGTATTTAGCAAAATAATGTCTAATAAACAGATTTATTATAGTGAAGGTGTCATTTCACTTAAAAAGTATAAAGTTGAAGAAGAATTAATAGTTAAACATTTGAGAAGGTTACGTGATAATTTTGATTTTAATATTGATAAAAACATTGAAGCGATTATAGAGTCTGTACAAGATAAACAAGGTTTTAAGTTTAATAAAGAGCAAATTGAGGGAATTAAAAACTCTTTAAAAAATGGTATTTTCATATTAGATGGTAAAGCAGGATCAGGGAAATCAAGTTTATTACGTGCAACAGTATCATGTATAGAAGGCTACAATATGTCATGTAGTTTATCTGGTAAGGCAGCAAATGTTTTAAGCCAAAATGGTTTGGCTGCAAGTACAATACATAGGATGCTAAAATTTGATCCTGTCTCAGGTGGTTTCATACATAATCAAGAAAATCCTTTACTTAAAGGCACATATATTTTAGACGAAGCATCAATGGTTGATAATAGATTATTCTTAGACTTGATTTCCGCTTTACCCAACGGATCTCAATTAATAATTGTGGGGGACAGTGGACAATTACCAGCTATCGGCAGAGGGGCGGTTTTTGATTATCTACTAACAAGTACAGAATTTGTTAATACAACGTTAACTCAGGTACATAGACAAGCGAAAGATTCAGGTACTCTAAGTACTGCTAACCTGGTAAGAGAAGGAAAGCAATTTTGTAATTATAATGATACTGGTTTACAAAAGCTTGGTGAAAATGAAGATTTGTTTGCCTTTTTGTACCAAGATAAAACACAAATACTTGACGATATTTTATTTACAGTAAAAAGCTATGTCAATAACCCAAATATGAATAATGAAGACTTACAAGTTATAGTTGGTCTTAAGGAAAAAGGCTCTACTTCGGTACAGAAGTTAAATGTAGAATTACAAAATTTAATGAACCCGATTAGCGATACAGAAGATACAGTTAAGGGTGTTAAATACAACTTTAGAAAGAATGATAGGGTAATTCAACAAGGGAATAACTATCGAGCTTTAAGTATGAATAAAAATGATTTTGAGGCACTTACAAATGGGCTATTAACACTTGAAGAAATAGAAACTAAAGAAGTTGCAGTTTTTAACGGCACTTTTGGTAAAATTGTTGGTTGTGTTGAGGGATATGGTTTATTAATAAAATTTGATGACATTGAAAAACCTGTTTATTTTGTTAAGAATGAGCATGAAAATCAAATAGGTGTGCTAGATCTCGGTTATGCAATTAGTGTGCATAGATCACAAGGAAGTGGTTTTAAAAATTTGATAATCGCACTATCTTTCAATGACTATATGCTATTAAGTAAACAATTTTTATATACTGCATTAACTAGAACTATTAGTAAATGTTTTCTGTTTGCAGAAACTTCAGCGTTACATTATGCAATAAAAACAGATAAAGGTAAGACAAGAAAATGCTTTATTGGTGAATTTTTAAAATAGACAAGGAAGATAAAATATAACATGAAAAATAATGAGAATTATAAGTTTTTACTTAAAGACAGTGAGCTAATTACTTTGAGAAAAGAAATTTTTAAGAATAGGGATTCTAATCATAGAGTCCTTATTCCTAATGAGTTTATGGAGTATCTTGATACTGTGGATGGAACACACAGGTTTAAAGCAAACATATTAGTAGCCTATATAGGAATTATATTAACGTATAGAGAGGCTTATTACACATATAGGAAACATCATATAAATTTGGAAGTTATATGTCAGGTTATGGGGATAAGGTTTTCCGACGAATTACGAAAAGTTTTTCAAAAAGGAGAATATCTCGAAAAAAACCATTTTATAGGCTATGAGAGAGACTTTCCTATTTCATATAACTTTTCATATAAAGAAAATGAAGGTAAACGTGAATACTTTATTAGATACAATATGGCTTCTGAATTATCAGATGAAGTAGCAAAAGATACTATATATGATTATGCAAGTAGACAATTAAGGTCTATTAACCCAATTAGACATACTAAAGGTATAACACGTAAGCGCGGTAGAGGCGTGCAGGTAATTGCGCCACCTATAGATGTAAAAGCTGATAAATATATAAGCATTAACTATGAAACTATACGAGACTTTATAAATAACGAGTTAAGTTTGAACACATTTTTTTATATAGCTAGATTAAAAAAACTAATCTGTAACAAAATAGTTAAAACCAAAACTGAATTTAGAACGTCAAGGAAAAGATTGGCGGCCTATATGAATATTTCTATAAAAACATTTGAAAAGTCTCATATTGAATTAAAAAAATATACTAAAGGGAAATATGAGCTTGTACAAATAGCCAAAGCTGATAAAGATGGTGGGTTAAAAAGTAGTGTATTTTTGAAATTGGAGTGCCAATTATAAACTTTTAAATTACTGTTGCCAAAGGGTTTGCAGGATTTAATTAAGAAACCCCCTAATTTTTTACGTACCTAAAAAGAGTCAACAAGTATATATATATTGTTATGTGCAACAAAGTACTCTCAAACAAAAGGTGCGTATAAAATTGGAGCCCTTATGGTAAAAGTTATCAATATAAATGGTTTAGAAATCCTTATATATCAATGGTTTATAAGTGTTTTTTAGTAACACTATTAAGAAATTAGAAACTATTAGACCTTAGAAACATCGCTTCGTCACTAACGTTCCTTGCTAGTTTCTTTCCACATGCTCAAGCTTCGCTTAGAGCTAGTGGGTTAGCGCAATAGATTTATACTTGTCAGAGGACTTATTAACACAATAAAAAGTTATTTATCTATAAAAATATAGAGAATTAAACGTATTGTATAGGGTTATGAAAAGCACTAATTATGAGATTGATATAACTTAAATTTAGTTATAGAGGACATTTAAAAAGATAAAATATAACACAAAACTAAAATAACAACATAGAGGCTGCTCACACAACGATAATGCTTTTGAATAGTATTTGTCCAAAAAATATTTTTTGTCGATTAGAGAGCGTCTGAGAGGGTTTAGAAATGATTTTAAAGTAGATAGCTGACACGAATAGATAATTTGAGAGTTCCTGGAGGAGATATTATGAAAAATATTAAAGAGTATGATTGGATTTTTAGAGGGTTTGGATTTATCGTCGGTTTAGAAGTAAAAAAGACAATAGGTTCAAGTAGTTACCAAGCTATGGTTACTGGTTATGTTTTTTCAAAAACTGAACAAGATTTAACTCTGAATTACTGTCTAAAGAAATGGAATAAGGATCGTATGGAATACACAGAGACTCATAGTATATTACTAACTCCCAACTACATATGCAATTTTCTAATAAAACAAAACAAGGGTTACCCAATAAGTAAAGATTTTTTAAAAGATGACTTAATATTACTTGTTAGAAAGCTTCTCAATAAAAGACTAAGTTATCTAAAATAAAATTTAGCCCCCTTATTATTTTAAATAAAGGGACTAACTACTAAAATTAATCAGAGAAATTAAGAAAAAAATGTAAGAATAAAAAGAAAAATAGGGTAGTCGTTATACATATAACGCCTATTTACATGATACATTAATCTTTTAGTGTGTGCAATAGTAGTCGTAAACCAATTGAATTATAGTTATTATGAAAAAATATATTAAGGATTAATAAGTGATTTGAATCAGCTTTATTAATGTGTTTTGACTATAAAACATTAATAATATATTATGATTTTATAAGATTAAAATAATTCTAAAGGGGTAATAGCATGAAATACTTTAAATCATTTTCCTTATACATATCAGTAATTATGCTTGCTTTATTAGTTAGTGCATGTGGACAAAGCAAGCATGAAGTAATAGTTTATGGTGATTTCAATTGTCCTCATTGTAAAGACTTTGAACAAAAAATTATGCCTAAATTGACAAAAGACTACATAGAGAAAGATAAAGTGAAATTTACCTTTGTTAATGTTGCCTTTTTAGACAAGAGTTCTGAATTGGGTGCAGCAGCATCTTATGCAGTTAAAGAAAAGGCTCCAAATAAGTTTTTAAAATTTAATCAAATGATTTTTGAGCAACAAGGTAAAGAAGAAATTAATGAGAAAAATTTAGATAAACAAATTGATAAACTAGGTCTAAGCGATAAAGATTCAAATAACATAAAAGAAGAATATAAAAATAAACATAGTAAAGTTTGGGATAAAGTTGAGAGTGATCAAAAACGAGCAGACAAGGATCATATTAAAGAAGTGCCTACAGTAAAAATCGATGATGAAAAAGTAAAAGATGTTTATGATTATGATTCTATTAAGAAAATGTTAGATGAATGAGTAGGTGATTAAATTCAAGTATCTAGTAAAAGCAATCTATTTAATTTTATTTATATTAATGATTCAATATTTAGTAAAGAATAATCATTACATCGCAACAGTTATGTTCACATTGATTTCGCTAGGAATACTTATAGCAATAGAAAATTACTTCAACAAGAAAAAATATAGAGATAAAAAAATAAGTAGGTTTGAAGTCGACAAAGTTTATATTTGTTGGCTTTTTCAATAAATAAGGCAAGTAAACATGATGGTTAACTTGCCTTAAAATTATTATTTGTTATTATCCTTTTCTTTATCAAAGATAGTGCTGATACCCAAGGTGTCTTTAAATAAATACAAGAAAAACATAATAGCAGGTGGGGCAATAAAAAAGATAGCCATAAGACCAAATAAAATAGGAGCTGCTATTGAAATAAGAACGATCCCAATGGCTAGAATCGTCATAAACTTAACGTAACTCATGTCTTAAAAACAAAAAGTGGCAGCACCAGTTAATCCACCGCCAACTGCGCCGATTGCTGCCCCTATGGCAGTACCAGCACCTACTCCAATAGGTGTTGCAGTCATTCCACCATATGTTGCTCCAGATAAGGCACCTCCGCCTCCACCTGTAACAGCCCCTCCACCTGTACCAAGGGCACATTTTTTCCAATTAGTGCTATATGTTGTGATTTTTTTATCATATGGAATAATTACATCGCCGACAATATAACCATTATGTATTTTGTAAGCAACATTTGCTTTAACGCCATCTTTAGTTTTAACAGAAGTAGGTAATTGTACAGACTTATTAGTAGCTTTGTCTGTGATAGTAGCCTTGCCATCAACCACTTTACCAGTTGCATACTTATTAATTGCTACTTTAAATTGGGCATCATTAATTTTAGCAACCTTAACTTTACCTGTTTGATCTGTTTGAGTAGCTGCATGTGTAATTGGTGTTGCATGTGACACAACTCCTGTAGTCAAAATTAGAGCTGTTGCACATTTAAGAATTCCTTTTTTCATAAGAAATTAATTCCTCCTTTAATTTTGATTACTATGGCACAATAACATATTTCGTCTAATTGATGTGTCACATTTCATAAGTGTCTGTTTTTTCTTCCTAAGTGTCTTTTATGAAAAACGTCTAGAACAGAAAGTGATTCTCAACTGTCTCAAAAACATGATAAAAGATATTTGTCAAGTTTTAGATTTCTTATGACTAAAGAATAGATTTATAAGTAAATAGTTGATAATTAGCGATTGAAAATGCTTATTAAAATTTTAATAATGAGTACTTAAAGTGTTGTCATATATAGGTTTATAAGGTGTTTAAATCTTGATGACTGTGATGAATTTTTATGTGAGTTAGCAATAGATCCAGAGTCTAATAAACAGTTCTTTTTAGGTTGAAATTCAAGGGTAAAAGTTAATAATTCTATTTGATAATAATATTACACTAATTTTGTGAGTATGAAAAAGGGATATGAGGATAGGTAAGTTGGGTGATAAGGAAAAATAGGTAAATTGATAACGGATAATTATAGCGATTTTATCGCTAGGTGTAAAAACGTCTTTTTATTAAAACTTTAATTTTGTTTACTGTGTGATCTGAGTGAAAATGGCATGAATATTGGTAAATGGGAGTATAAAGATAAGGGGATTTGTGCAGGGGGAAGGATGAGGAGTTTAAGGAATATGTAGGTGAAAATGTGGTGGATTTATGGAGTATTAGGAGGATTGAAGGGGTGTTGAAGGTAGGTATGCAAGGGGCAATTGATGGTGAAATGTGAGTGATTTGGAAGGTGAAATATGAGTGTGATGAGATGGAGGGTAAATTTGTGGATATTGGTGATGAAGGGTAAAAATGGAAAATATGTGAGGTGTGATTTTTGGACAGTTGGGGGCAAAAATTGACTTCAGCACGTTCCGAAATCCTAAACTCACCCCCCTAACAAAAATACTTGTAAAAAAGGCGTTTAGATAATCATTGTTATATGAACGCCCGAATATATAGCCCGTTGATTATGTGACCACTGCATGACTGTTGAAACTTTGTTAAATGTTTAATTATGTTTAAAATATTATGTAATATGACTAGTTAATAGGTGTCATAATTTATTTAAAATCTACTGAAATTTAAGCAAGAATTGAGGTAACGCGGTAATTTTCCACGACTGTTCAAAACCAACACATTTAAACATATTCACACAAATATAAACATATAAACTGTTCCCACATTATCCCCAACTTATCCACATTCTTCACACTCTACCAATCCACCCAATCACACACCACACATCACATATATATCAATCTCACACATTCTCACATGCTAAATCTATCACACCAACTAACATAACCCACCCAAACCAACGCATCAAATCCCATACATCAATAATCACATTTACACCCAACCAACCCAACACATTCAACAAATCAAATCGACAAAATAAACAATCACATAAACTAAATCCAAAACAAAGAAATTCGAAACCTTACACCCTTAACCCTTATCATGCCCAAACCCTCACACATTCCCATTTGTTCCAACCTCATAACCTTACACGCTCACATGCTCACATGTCTTCAATCCTAACCACTCACGCACATAATCATCACACTACATCTATATACATATACACATATATCATCACATCTTATTGCTTAACACTTCAGCATATACATATATCAATACACACATATACAATTACTTATAATCACATCACTACACATGCAATCATACACATGTACACTATGCACATACTCATATACATACATGCAACATTACACACACTCACAATAATATACATATCTATATTAGGCTTATTTACGCTTATAACTGCCTTAATAGACATTTATATCTATTAATTAATAAACTATACTCATTTATACACGATCGAGTGAACAACGTTTATAACTTGATTAAGGCGTATTATAGATATGCGCACATAAATTAATATTATGATAATAAACGCCATACATGAAACACGTATGACATCAATATCAGTCACACAAGCACACGTTAATACTAATCAATCTCATCAATATCAATTACATAAATATACACATAGACAATCATAATAGGGGATTAACCAAGCAAGGTAAGTAATAGCAAGCACATTACAACCTAATTACACCACTAACACATGATAATGATTTATCATCTATGCATTAACATATACAAATGAATTAAGGTTAATTATAATGCTGATTATTTCTATAATTACACTTGTTACAAATTATGTATAAAGTGTAAAACTTCCAAGCAAAATAAAATATAATATAAGTTAAAAGCATTGTATTTCACGATGTATCGTGTTATAATTAGTTATACTCATTGAAAGGAGGACAGTCACCGAATGAACCGAATTGAAAGGGAACTTAAAACCCTTGAGGTTAAAGAGAAAAAGGCAAGGTACTATAAAGAGATAACGGAAATTGTGAGAAATGTTATCTACATGATTATAGCCCTTGCCACACTCTTAAAACTATTAGGTTAATAAGTAGGGAATTAATTCCCTACTTCACTATATATTATATTCGAGGTGATGCAAAATGACAAAACAAATGTTCATTGATATTATTCACATCATAGTAAATGTTGTTTCAATCATTATCGGTTTAGCTCTATTAATTTGCTTATGGCTTTACTTGTAAAATTTCGATTCGGTTCATTCAAATAGACATTATGAAAAATGAAATCATTCTAACAATAAAAAATTTATTTGAGGAGCTTAAAAGCTCTCAGATATCACGTGAAACGGGTTTACCTTATCAGACTGTTCAGGATTTAAAAAACGGTAGAACCCACATTGAAGATGCGAAATTTAGAACGGTTATTAAACTCTATGAGTATCAAAAATCATTGAAAAATAGTGGGGAAAATTAAAATTTCAACTTTACTATAAAGGTGAACGGTTACACTTAAATGATAACTGTAGCCTTTACTAATCAAGTAAGATAAAATATAATATAAGTAAGGATAAGGTAATAAATGAGGTGAGAAAATGAAAGACATCAAATATTTATCGACTGAAACATTAAAACGTAAAGCCTCAGCACTATCTAAAAAGATTGACATAGCTGAATGTGATGGCTATTACAATTTGCTAGATGAATCAAAGCAAGAACTTAATAAGGTATTAACTGAACTTGAAACAAGATAGACCATAAACTAAAACAATAGGAGGTGACAACCATGTTTATATTAGAATGGTATCAAATAATAGCTTTGGCTTGTGGGTGTGGATTTTTAGGAGCATTAACAAGTAAAGAACTTAGAAACAAATTATTTTAAAACTTCAAAGAAAGATAAAATATAACAAGAATAAGAAGAGGCGCAAGAAATGGATTACGATTTAAAAACTTTTAGCAACTCACAAGAATTAAAGAAAGGCGACTTACAAAGCTACAAAGATTTGATAAATGATGTAGGCGCTGGAAATTGGCAAAACGACGAAATACATTTGTTTGAATCAATAGAGGATTTCACAAAATATGAAATTTGTCACGGCTGGTATAACTTATATGATAAAGTGAACGACGACTATAACGGCGCACCTAATTTATTTAATTATATAGATTTAGAAGATTTAGGAAATGACCTAATTGAAATGTGGGATGCATCGTGTCATTTCTTAACATCAGAAAACAAAGTATTAACAACTTCTCACGGATGGTAAAAAAGAAAGGGTTTAATGGAAATCTAAGTATAAATAATTTATGAAAGTGGGACAATGGCAATGAATAAAATCAACATTTTAAATAAAGTAAATCAATTTAAGAATGAGATAGAATATATCGAAGTACACTCATATTTAGATGACCCAATCGAAGATTTAAAAATTTCAATTGAAAACGGTCAAACTAATTTAATTGCTACAATCGATGAAAAACATCTTACTAATGATAATGTATTAAAAGAAATCTTAACTTATATGAATGGAATTGGATTTGAAGAGTTTGCATATCAAGATATTGAAAATTTTGATTTATTGAACCATGAAGAGCAGCAAAGAGAAATGCTAGATGTATTTTTAACTTATGCCGAACTTTACACGATAGGTAATAAATTATATTGTGATTTCGAATTTTAAAGGAGATAAAAGGATATGTTTAAAATTAACGATAAAGTAAGAATTATTGATGCGGGCAATTATAATAATTATGTACACTATTATAATGTGCCAGTTTTAGAAGACAATTATTTAAATAACACTATTTTCACTATTAGTAATTTTGAAATGCTTGAAGAAGAAAACAAAGATAATAAAGCACACTATCAATATGAACTTATAGACCCAAACGGCTATACTTTAGAATTGTTAATTGATGGTTATGCTATTGAATTATTTGAGAATACAGAGTTTAAATGATATGAAAAAAATCAGTTTGTGAATTAGTATTAAAGAACAATAAGACTTTTATTAAAGATTATAGATTAAGAAGTGATATTGAGATTGTAAAAGGGAACCTAAAACAATTAAAACGGGTTATTTTAAAAAGTAAGTATATAGGTGTTGTAATTGGACAAGTGTCACGGGATCACTTCAACAATTATGTTATTGTCCAATATAGAAGTGGGTTCGCCCTGGGTGAATTAAACTAAATAAAACCTTAATATTAATAATAGAGGTGATACACATTAAAAAGCATGTTTTATATTTGAATTGTTATGAATTAAGTGTTTCAAATTATGGTTTACTTGATAGAAGATTAATTTTTCAGAAGCAAATTAAAAATGAACATCAGGCCTACAATATTATTGATAACTATTTAAGAGCCTTTGAAAGATTTGAAGAGGTGTCAGAACAACAAAAGTTAAATGAAATTAAATTTCAATATTTAGTGAAAAATAACAAAACTGGGCTATGGAATTGTATTGGCTTTAATTTCGCTAGTTATGAAGTTGAAATTTAAAAGTGTAGCATGACAATATTAGTATATTATTAAGATAAAATATAACAATTGTTGGAAGTAATCAAGGTAATTGTTATACTTTAATTAAGATTAAAAGGTAAATAAAATTTGCTTTGCGTATTCGCTGAATAATTGTTCAAATTACGATTCTTGAGCTAATGCGCAAAGCGATATAAAGAAAGGTTGTTAAAAATGGAAAATAAGAAAAAATCACGTATATATGTAACTAATTTAGGGAAGTACAATGAAGGCGAACTAATTGGCCAATGGTTAGATTTACCAGCATCAAAAAAAGACTTTGAAAAAGTTTTAAATAATATCGGAATCGGTAAAATTTATGAAGAATACTTTATATCGGATTGGGAATATATGCCGCAATTTATGTCCGAACATACTACAGATTTAAACAAGCTGAATAATATGGCAAAGGTTATGACAAGTATTTTTGAAAAAATTGGTCATAATTGGCTAGATAGTGCATATTTAGAAAGCGAGTATGATTTTATAGTGAAATCATTAAGTGATTATGAGCTTTATAATAATTGCGATAACGAATTTGATAAGATGATTGAAAAAATTTATGATTGTGAGATATTCCAAGATTTGAAAGAGTACGGCGAATACTTATTACAAGAGTGCAATTTTCTCGATTTTTATAACCTAGATGATGAAGTCAAACAATATATTGATGTTAACCAACTAGCTTATGACAATTATCTTGTTGATAGTGTACTTGCTGTGAACGATTCCGATTATCCTAAAAATAATAAAATGTTTATTATAGAAAGATAAAATATAACAAACATAGCGGTAGAGGGGTGGCCGCTTTTTTAGAGGTGTAGAAAATGGAATATTTTACAATAAAAAGAGCGCAAAAAAATATTGATAATACTAAAAATTTTATAGAGCGTATATATATTAATTGGGAAGTTATCAGTGATTTTAAAAATGATAGTTATCATAGAGTTATATACGCCGACGCTTACAAGCAAAACTACAATTACAAGATAAACATAAAAGCGAAGACTTTTAAAAGTTATAACGATTATAAGTATATTTACCAG
The DNA here is from genome assembly GCF_000816085.1 of Staphylococcus hyicus. Classification (NCBI taxonomy): domain Bacteria; kingdom Bacillati; phylum Bacillota; class Bacilli; order Caryophanales; family Staphylococcaceae; genus Staphylococcus; species Staphylococcus hyicus. The sequence continues at coordinate 1,058,246 of NZ_CP008747.1, forward strand.
TCATTCGACAATGCTGAATCGTTACAGTTTGATATTATTAAGGCGCCTAATTATAAAAAGGCAATCAATAAACTAATTGATAACTATGATAGATACGGGTTAACACTTGAAAACTTGAATGATAGAAAAGACTTTAATAGCTTATTTAATTATGAAAACGAAATACTTAAATATAGAAAGAGTATTGAAAATTGCTTTATGTGTGGTTTGCCTTGTGTTATTAACTTTTCAGTTGATGAAATTGATATATTGAAAGATTTAAAAAAACTGATTAAAAATTTGTATTCATGCGAGGTTATAACCCATAAAGATATATTCGATAATGTCCAAACAATTTGGAAACTATTATAATACTTTACCAGCCGTTTATGACGGCTGTTTTTTTATGTTCGATCGTGTGTACATTATTTAGCGTGTAATTGCTATTATAATAGCGTTAAATAAATTATCGTAGTTACCTACAAGGGAGGGATAACAGCGTATATAGTGCTACACACAAGCGTTTGTAGCAAGATTTAATACAAATGTATAACTCTAAATTTAAATATTTTAGATATTAGCATTACATAGCGATGTTAATAAATATACAAGCTCAAAAGCTCATATTTGAGTTTTAACGGGGTTTAACCAATCAGGGTATACCCCTAGGTAAAATGAAATACTGATTTTATAACGAGGTTTTAAAGGTGGTATAAGCTGTTTCAAACGAATTGTAATAGTGTTTTTCTGCTTGTTATTAAGTGGTTTATATACTGGTTTATGGCTTTACTATACATATAATAAGTAATAACGCTTTTGGTGGGAGGTTGTCTCATCGGGGTTCGGTATAAATAATCATAGAATGGAGATTGATGAGATCACAATTAAAAATTCCTATATAACAGCGAATAATAAATTAGACGGGGAAATTACTCTATATAACAGAAATTTTCAAAAATCACGGGGAAAGGTATTGTCAATTCAAGAAAGATAAATTATAATATAAATATAGATAAAGTGATTATAATTAACTTAATGAGGGAGTGAAAGTTATGTCATCAAATGTAGTAAAAATTAGTGAGCTTACAAGATCTTCATCAGCTTATGAAACAATTAATGATTTCGTTAGCGAAATTGGTATTAATTCAGCTGCAACTAAAAAAGCTTATCAGCAAGACCTTTTACAATTTTGTAATAGCAATTTAGGATCAGCCAATGTGCGTATTGATGCTGTAGTTAATTCACTCACTCGAAAAAAGCTAGTCGAATATAGAAATACTTTGGCTGAAAAATTTAAATTACAACCTAATTCAATAAATAGAAAAGTAACAGTATTAAAAGAATTCGCTAAATACTTATATAATTTGGGGTATGATATTAACTTAAATAGCCTTAATACTATAACAAAATTAAAAGCCACTAAAAATTCTTATGAAGTACTGTCATATGATGAGGCAATAAGAATAATAGAATGGTTTAGAGATAATGAAAGAGAAGAGGCATTAGCTAAGTACTATTATGCTTTATTAGCATTTGATACAGGTATAAGAGCAGAAGCTCTTAATACTTTGACTCCTCAGTCATTTGTTTGGAAAGATAAAGAGGTTTTAATAAAAGGAATAGATAAAGGAAATAAGTCGTTTACTAAAAGTATATCTGTAGAATTTGCAAATGAAATATTTGATAATTTAAACCTTCATAATCATAAAGACGACAATAATCCTATATTTAATTTCTCCAGTGCTCTTAGGTACAAAATGATGAAAAGGGCTAAGAAAGCTTTAGGGTGGAATAATAGAAATATTACTTTTCATAGCTTTAAAAAGGGTGCAGTTAATTATGCGTTCGACTCTACTAAAGATATTCAAATTGCAAGGGAAGTAGGGTGTCATTCAAGTATTGTCACAACTCAAATTTATTTAGATGATAATAAAAAATTATTTCAAGGTGCTATATCTAAACAACAAAAACTTAGCAGTAGTGACGTTAATTTAGCAGATTATTCTAAGGATCAATTGTTGGAAGCACTTAAAGATTTGCCAGAAGCTATGAATATTATGTTAAAGGAAGCATTAATAAAACAAAATATATAATAAATTCACGGTTACGGTAGACATTTCTTCCAATTTATAGTTTACTTGAGGTGTACCAAAAATGATACGATATACTGGTTTTGTCTAATAGATATAACTTTTAGATTGGTTTTTGATATACCTTGAGTAAAAGTACTACGGGTTTTAATGTCATTATTAGTGACAGATTAATATTTTGAAGAGCAATTCCAAAAAAGAGTTTTAATAAAATAACAACATATAAAAACAATAAAAGTAAATCATAAAACCGAAAAATCAAAAATCAAATTTTAACAAAAAGAAAAGGTGGTCAGCTTGGACAAACAACAAGCATTTAAAGATTTAATTACTGAACTTAAAAATAAAAATACTGATGAATACATCAATAAAATAACAGACAACTTAGAGCAGAAATTTAAGATTCCTGTTGGTGTCACTAGATCCTTCACTGCAAGAAATATCGATAAAAAATTTTTTGAAAAGACGGATATAAGATTAATAAGCCTATTTGTTCTAGAGGCACTAGAGGTCATGAATAGGGAAAAATTCATTGATGAAATATTCACTAAAGGCGAAATTAATGAAATTAAACAGTATGATTTCCATGCTTATAATCAACAGGATGCTATCAAACTTCCTTATACTTTTCAACCTTGTATACCAGTAAATACAGTATATTCAACTAAAATCTCAGTTAAAGAAATATCGGAATTCGTAAATGCAGGTATTATTAATTACAATTTCGATATTCAACGTGAGGCAAAACTAGAAATAAGAACTAATAAAATTGTAAAAAATCCCACTTTAAATAGAAGAAATATTAAAGAAATGGAAAATCTTTTATTGAAAGATGCATTAAAAGAAAGTACTCTTTATTTTAATGCTGCGCCGTTGACTTCACATGACGGTGATGAGTTGGTATATGATCCTAATGACTTTAGTTTAACTATTACAGAAGGAACTAGAATAGATGTTATAGATGGTTTTCACCGTGTACTAGCAGCTCAGAATGCATATAGAATCAATCCTTCGATTGAGTTTGAATTTAACGTAGTATTTAGTAATTTCACAACTTCTGAAGCAATAAATTGGCAATCGCAGCATAGTAAAGCTACACCATGGTCTAGAAATAGGGTTGCAGAACTTCAACAAGAATCAAGAGGTGCACGAATTATTAAAGCAATCAAGGCTAAAGATATTGAATTCGAAAAATTAATTACTTCTGGCGCCAGATTAAATTACTCAATTGGATTAGTATCGTTTAAGAAATTAGCAGAATTTATAGATGAGTTATTCACTGTAGAAAACCGCAGTGAAGAAGTTAAAGTTTCAGAAGAAATAGCACAACTTTTATTATCTATAAATGAAATTAAGCAAGTTTCTAGTTGGAACACTCAATTATTTATTTACGGTTGCTTAAAAGAATATGTTGAGGATTTTAATAGAGATACTGACGCTTACTTACAGCATTTACAGAAATTATATAAAGCTTTGATCAATAACAAGGTTAACTTAAATGTTGATACTAATCTTTCGGAAAACACTATCAAGAGAGAAGCTTACAACCAACTAAAGCAATTGCAGAAGGAACTAGATTAGAGGTGTCATATGAGTTATTATAACAATTTTTATAAACTATCATTTATTGACTCTGTTGAATCTGATTATGAAAGGAAAATTTATAAATCTCTTTTTAATAAGAGTAAAAGAAGTGAAGAGTTGTTTGATAAAGATTTATATAATTTTACTGATAGTGAAATTGAAGCGTTTCTTTATTCAGTAAACACATCAAGTAGAAATACTCTTATAACGTACGTTAATGTTGCTAGAAAGTATGTAGATTTTGCGATCGAGAATGGCGATAGAATCTCTAACATTAATTTATTTAAAACGTTCACTTATGATACAATGCATAATTATCTTCAAGCATATAAAAGTAAATACTTATCTGAAGTAGATTTTAATATAAATGTTGATATGCTATATAACCACTGTGATAGGGCAATTATATTGTCTATTTACCATGGAATGGGCGGGTTTGAATATCAAGAAATTACTAATTTAACAATTGATGATGTTAAAGAGGCTAAAACAAGTCCATCAAGAGTTTTAGGTGGGCAACAATATTACTACATTAAACTAAGAGAAAAAGTTAACGGTTATAATAAAGAAAGATATTTAGATATTCCTAAATCATTACTTATTGAGTTAGAGAAAACTTATTATGAAGATACGTACTATTTAAATAACGGAGATTCCAATGGTAAAGTTAAATATAGTGAATTTATTGAAGGGAAGCACATCTTTCGCAACATCAATTTAAAGAAAAACACTAGTGAAGAAAAAATTGATAAGCAGATTATATATAGAAGAATTAATAAGCTTAAAAGTATAACTAATGACAGTTTAGGAAGTATTAAAACAGTTCATAATTCAGGTTTTATTTACAATTTATATTTGCTGTCTAAAGATGGAAAATTAGACTTTTATGACGTATTAGAAGTTATTAAAAGATTTAACTTGTTTGTCAATGAGCAGTCAACATCGTTTACTATCAAGAAAGAGTTAAAAAAATATGAAGAAGCTTTAAAAAACATATATAACGTTGAGGTAGTAAACAAGCCCTAAATTTTTAGGGTATTAAGAAAGATAAAATATAACACTTGACAATTTTGTAATTTGATAGTATAATCACTATTGTAAGTTATGTTATGAAATTACAAATATTGTATTTGTAAAAATCAAATAGAGGTGATGCTTTGGCGCATTATAGTGTAAGAGTTACCCGGGATAAAAATGTCGGCAAACTTAAAGAAAAGGATCTTAAAGAAATTAAAGAAGAAGCTATAGTGGCTATGTACAAGGTTATACGTCAGCACATAGTAGGCTTCGATTTAAGCAAACCAGATGGTAAATTAACCGTCTTTGAATTTGATATTGATGTAAACTCACCTAAGACTACTAGGGATAAAGAGTATGCATCAAATATTGAACTAATTTAGTTGAAAGGAAAATGTTATGGACATTAACACAATTAATGCGACTGTGAATAACAGTATCGTCCAATTCGAAGGATCAGCTTATGAGCTATTAATAGAATTGAGGCAGCGAGCAATAGGTGAAATAAAAATTTTACTTGAAAAAGAATTGTTATTAGGACTTAATGAGAATCAACAAAACTATTATGTTTCGAATGAAGAACGTGAATTCTTTGTTTCATCAATAGATGAAACGAATTATAACATGACTGAGGATGAGATTGTCCAAGTTAGTGATGTTGAAACATCTGATGAAATTAATAGTTCATTAGGAGAGCAATTTGATTTAGAATTAGTTAACAAAATTCAAAACATAGCTGATTTTGTTGGGTATGCCGATAAAATCATTAAAGCTAAAGGCAATGGTGAATTTAGTTCTACTCCTGTTGATGAAATCATTACAGAATTCAAGAAAATAAATAGTGTAAAAGAGAACTATGGAGAATTTGTAATCTCTACAGGTTTCAAAACTTTGTAGGGGGTAATGATATGAAATTTCTAATCATTAAACCAAATACCGATTCTATTAACAGATTGAAAAATCCAAAATTATTTGAAGAGGTTGAAGTTACCAAGATTAATAATCCCAAAGTTTTTATTCAAGAAAAAATAGGTACAGATGTCATATCACGATTGATAGGGGATTATCTAGTATGGATGAGTAACCCTAATGAGAACATTATTGATGATACGGGATTTAATTATGAAGGTGGTAAAAACCTTGTTAATAGTCATTTATCAATTAATATGTTAGTCAATGAGCAAGATTTTGCCTATGGCAATGTTATAGTGACCTCGAATTATAAAGTTACTTCAAGTATGTTTGCAGGTTTAAATAATCAAGATATCGCAAACGTTATGAATGCGTTTAGTAATACAGATACTGCTATTGTTGACCAAAACAATAAGCAGGTTGTAATCGATAAATTAAATGATCCATTGCTCTCACCTAATGGATTAAGTAACTTAGAACTAGATGAGCCTAAGTTACCTAAATTAGAAGAAGATGCCAATGAGAAAACTATTCATACATATAATGATGAAAGATATGAAGAAAAAGTTATTATTAACAGAGTAGATAATTCTTTGGTCTCAGCATTAGAAGATGAAGATTTACAAGAAAAATTAAAATTGCTTTAAGAAAGATAAAATATAATACAAGTAAAATAGGAGATAATAAAATGGCTGAAAAACGTAAACAATTTGAAAATAAAGTATCAATCTTAGGAGAATTAAAAGATTTAGAAGTACGTGATTTAAAAACTAAAAAAGGTGTACCGATGAAAATTGCTAACCTACAAATTAAAACTGGTGAAGGTGAAGTTCATCGTGCAACTATGATGGCTGTTGAATATTATGAGCGTGACGGTAAAAAAGAAGATAATAAATCATTTAAGGCTATTCAAACCATGGAAGATGAGTATATTTCTATTAAAGACATCGCTGAAAAGAAACTGGAAGAAAGTCCAACAGTTGTTCGTGTTAATGGATCGTTAGAGAACAACATGTATAAGAATCGTCAAGGCGAAGTACAAGAAACTGCACAAGTTACGGCACGTTTCGTGAATCGTGTAGATGAAGTAAGTTCTGATAAATTCGGTGTAGAATTTACTGTTCAAACTTTTGTTGTATCTCAACCAGCACGTGTAATGGATAAGAATGAAGACGAGACTGATCAAGTGAAATTTAAAGTGGCTACAATTGATTATCGTGGAGAAGCACATCCGTTTGAAGTGTATGCAGATAATGAATATGGTGTGGCAGAGTGGGCAGAAGATAATGCAGAAAAAGGTATGACATTGGTTATAAGTGGGATTTGGAACAACAAATACAATGTTGTACAAGTAGAGCGACCAAATCCAGCTGGAGTAGGTAAGCCAATAGTGGATACTCAACGAGAAATTGACAATCGAATTTTAGTTGAAGGAATTATCCCAGTTGAAGATGAAGATGACCCATCATTCATTACTCCAGAAGAAATGAAAACATCTATGAAAAAATATGAAGACCATAAAGTAGAAGTTAAATCTTCTGAAACAAAAGAAAAGACTACTGAAGTAAAAAAAGGTGTAGCTACATCAAATACAACATCTAAAAAGCCGACTATTAGTGAAGATGACTTACCGTTTTAAGTAAAAATAGAAAAACATACATAAAAGTTTGAAATAAAATTACAATTTTAACGCAGAGTGGGTGAAAGCCCCACTATCAATCAAAAGGAGAGAATTTTACATATGTCATTAGATATTTTTAATCCATCAATTTCAGCGGTACCAAAAGGTTTAGAGGGGAAAACAATTTTACTTTATGGCCAAAATTCATCGGGTAAAACCAAACAAGCAGCTCGCATGAGTAAACCTTTCTACTTAGGTTTTGAAAAAGGTTTAAATGCTATCTCGGGTATCCCTTTTAATTACATTAGAAAGTGGTCAGACTTTAAAAAGTTGAATAAACAATTTTCAGGTAACAACACTGATAAAGCTCGTGAGTTATATGACACTATCATTTTTGACACTGTTGATATTGCAGCTATTTATTGCCAACGGTATGTTGCAAATCAACATGGAGCTGCTGATATCGCATCAGGTAATGGAGGTTTTGGCTTATGGCAACAATATAAAGATGAATTCTGGGGAGAAATTGATAAATTAACATCAGTAGGATATACAGTTATCTTTATTGGACATCAAACAAGAGATAATGATACAAATCAAATTTTACCAGATGGTGATAAGCGTTCTATGGGCATTGTACGTGATCTTGCTGACGTAGTAGTTTATCTAAATACTAACGGTGTAGACGAAGACGGAAATGTTATCTTATCAACAGGTTATGTTCGTGAAACGCCTGAATTCTTTGCACGATCACGTTTCGATTTAATGCCAAATAAGATTGATCCATTTACAGCTGAAAATTTAGAAAAAGCTCTTGAGATTGGTATCAAGCGTCAAGAAGAGCAGGGTGAAAATGTTATTTCTTATGATGATTATGTCGCTAACACTAGTTCAGAAGAATTAGATTTTAATGAGTTACGTGATAAATTAACTGAATTAGGTAAACAATATATGGAAGCGGATAGATTGGAAGAATTCACTGAATTGATGTCAGATACATTCGGTGAAGGAACTAAAGTAAGTGACCTTAAAGAAAAACAGGTTGAATCAGTTTCAATCATTATTGACACCTTAAAAGATAAATTATAACATTATTCAAATTTTTGAGTAGATTTCCTTGAAACTTGTATGCATAACTTACATTTAGAACTTATAAAATAATCCAATATCGTGTGCTTTAACAATCCAAAGTGAAAATTTAAGTTATGCATAAGTTCAGTAGTTATTTAGTGCTACTGAGCTTTATTTTTAAAATTATTTGGAAGTGAAATAAATGGCTAATCTAGTTAAATGCCCGTTGTGTGGCATGAAAGATAATCGGGAACTAATGGTTAAAGTTGGAAATAGATATTGGCATGATTCATGTCGTATTGAATATGAAGAAAATCAAGACGCTGAGAAAACTGAAGAATTAAAAATTAAAGAGAGAGATAAAGAAGAGTATAAAGATTTGATTGAGTACATTTGCGATCTTTTTGACTGTGAAAAACCTAATGGAATAATTTTTAAACAAATAAAGGATTTGCATAATGCTCCATATAACTATAGATATAAAGCGATTCAAATGTCTCTAGAATATTTCTTTAATGTTAAAAATAACTCTACTAATAAAGCAAGAGGAATAGGTATAGTACCCTACATATACGATGAAGCAGCTGAGTTTTATAAAAATCTAGCAAAAATATCTCAAACAAACATAGAACAAGAATCAATTAAACCAAAGGAAGTTATTATTAAAAAACCAGTAAGAGACATGAGTAAAAAGAAGAGTAAATTTAATTTAAATGACATATAGAGACGGTGAATTAAAATATGAGTTTATTTCCTAACACAAGTGTGTGTAGCGCACTAGCATGCTTAATGAAAAAGCCTACTCTTATAGAAGAGAGTAAAATTCAGTTAGATAAAGATGATCTTTATACTAGTAATGAGAGTAAATTTTATTACATCATTTATTCGGCTATAAATAATTTGTTTATTGATGGTATGAGAGAAGAAATCACACCTCCAGTAATCGATGAATTTTTAAGCCATTATGATGATGTATATAAAACATTTAGTCAAAACGATGGTGTGGAATTTTTATACCATATATCAGAAACTTTAAGTAATCCTGAGTCCTATCACAGACATGCTACGAGAATTCGAAAGTTTACTTTATTACGTGAACTAGATAGATTAGGATTTGATATACATGATATCTATCATACTACAAGTGACGAAGAAACTAATGCAACAATGCAAGCCAGATTTGAAAATCTTACTGTTGATGACATCATAGAACACTATGAAAAAATAGTTAACGAATTTGCTAATAAATTTAAAATAGGATATGAGACTGAAGGTGGAATAGCGGGAGAGAATGGATTAGATTTATTTGCTAGTTTTAAAGAAGCGCCTCAGTATGGTGTAACAACGTGTGGAAAATTACAAAATAGTATCTTTAGAGGGCAACTATTAGGGGCATCTATGTTACGTTCAGCATCTACTAATACTTTTAAATCACGTACATCTTTAGCAGAAGCAACCGATTTAGCAATAAATAAATGGTTTAATTGGGAAACTAATCAATGGGATAATAAAGGGCAGTCAGAAAAAGTTTTATATATTACAACCGAGATGGAACAAGAAGAATTAGAACCTACCATTTGGGCATATATATCAGGGGTCAAAGAAGAAAAAATTAAGGATTATGATTTATCAAATGATGAAGTAAAGGTCATCGAAGAATCAATAAAACACCTCAATGATTGCAAAAGTTTTCATATTGAATATGTACCTAAGTTTGATCCTACTACTATTAACGCAATTATTAAAAAGTACGTAGTTCAATATGATGTAGATTATGTATTCTTCGATTATATACATTTAAACTTTCAAATCATGATGGATATAGCTAGTAAAACTAGAGGTATGACAACACGTGAAGATATGATTCTAGGTATCTTTGCAGCAGGTCTAGCAGAAATGGCCAAAGAATATAAATTCCACCTATCTACATCTACACAGGTTAACGGTGATGCTACTTATAGTAAAAAACTAGATCAAAACGTTTTACGGGGAGCCAAAAATATGGCGGATAAATTTACTAAAGCGTTAATAATGTCTAGACCTACTAAAGAAGATGAGAAGGTTATTGAAACCATTCTAGGACAAATAAAAGGCGTTAACAAAAAACCTAATATGATTTGGCACATATATAAAAATCGACATTCTAAATATAAAGGTAAGTTATATTTACATGTAGATTTTGACACAATGCGTATGGAAGATTTATTTATGACTAATGATAAAGATGAAATACTTAAAGTAAAACCTACAGAATTATACATAAAACATGAAGACAGTGAAGAAGATTTGAGTTCATTGCCATTTTAGAAGGTGGTTAACTAGATGTTTGATAAAGATGAATTTAAACAATCACTAACAATTGAAGATATTGAAAAAATATTTACATATTTTAAAGCAGATTATCATATAAATAATAATGGAGAATTAGTTGCAGAGACAATTTGTCATAATCGCAATAATGGATCTCACAAGCTGTACTATTATCCTGATTCTCACACTTTTTATTGTTATACACATTGTGGCTCTTTTGATATTTATGACCTAGTAGAAAAAGTAAATTTAACTCGAGGAAATAAATTAACATTCAGACAATGTATAAAACAGATATCTGACATATTAGGAAGAAATATCAATCTAAATAACAAAATTAAGGGTGTTCAAACTAATGTAAAACTCATTAACGATTGGTCGTGGTTAAAGAAGATTAGTAAAAAAACACCTGTATCTCCTCAATTGAAGACAATTAACGAGTCTATAATAAATTATTTTGATGAGCAATATCCATACGCCTGGTTTAAAGAAGGAATAACCGTAGATACTATGAATAAATATGATATTAGATTTTACTCAGAAATGTGTGAAACTATAATACCTCATAGAGATCAAGAAGGTAATTTAGTAGGTATTAGAAGTCGTGTTTGGAATAAGGAAGCGGTTAAAAAAGCTAAATATAGACCCACCTATATTGGAGACAAAGGTTTTAATCACCCCTTAGGATATACATTATTTGGATTACATCAAAACAAAGAGGCGATAAAGAGAAAAAAGAAAGCAATGATAGTAGAAGGTGAAAAATCATGTTTATTTTCTGATTCATATTATGGAGATGATAATTTTGTAGTTGCTATTTGTGGGAGTAATGTAAGCAGGTATCAAGCTAGGCTGCTTATAGATTTGGGAATCGAAGAACTTATTATAGCTATTGATAAGGAATACTTTATTAACGAAGGCATAGACTATGAAAAATATATGAAAAAAGTTATGAGAATTGCCAAGCATTTTGCACCATATTGTAGGACATATCATCTTACTGATACGTGTGGTAGGTTAGGTTTGAAGCAAAGTCCTCTAGATATATCAAAAGAAGAATTAGAACAGATGATGAAAGTAGACAAGCATTTAATTACAATGAAAGATTTGGAGGGCATTCTTTAGTGAAAGTTAAGAACATTAATAACTCAGAATATAGTGATGTGATTAAACAAGTACTATCTAACAGAGGGATTGAGAAAAGTGATTTTAAGTATTATTTAGAACCAAGTAAAGATTTAATGCCTAATTATAAGTTGTTGGATAACATATATATAGGGATAGATTTACTAAATAGGCACGTTAAAAATAGATCTAATATAGGTATCATAGTCGACAGTGACTTTGATGGGTTGACTAGTACTGCTATCTTTTATAAGTTCTTAATTAATTATTGTAATGTTGAACAGGATTTAATTAATTTAATCTTACCTAGAAGAAAAAGTCATGGTATCAATATGGAAGATGTTACATGTGTTTTAAGTGAAGGAGATTTATTAATAGTACCAGATGCAGGATCTAGCGATTTTGAGCAACACGAAGAATTAAATAGTAAATCAATCAGTTGCTTAGTGGTCGACCATCACCTAGCTCCCCAAAAAGATACACCTGCTATAATTATAAATAATCAACTTTCTGACTCCTTCCCTAATAAAGCATTAACTGGTTCTGCTATGTCTTATCTATTTTGTAAAGGCTATCTAAATGAAAACAATTGTGATGACCCAACAGATTTACAAGATTTGGCCGCTATGGGATTGATTGCAGATAGGGCAGATTTCTCACAAGATTTAGGTGCATATTTTATGATGCGCTCAGGCCTAAAAAGTGAGAATATTAATAGTAAGCTGCTAAAAAAAGTTGTAGAAAAAAATGGCAACCTTGAAGAAAATACTGATTTAAATGCCAAAGACATTGGGTTTAATGTTGCTCCTATTTTTAATTCTGTTTTTCGAATGGGAAAGGTTGAAGAACTAGAACAAGTAATTCATGGAATCTGTGAGTTTGACTATGAATTGTATAACAAACGTAAGAAAATGAACCAAAGCATAGTCGAAGAGGCTTATTTAAGAGCAATGTCAGTTAAAAGAAGGCAGAAGAAGCAAGAAGATGAAATTATGGAGAAAATTAAAGCTCACATCAAAGATAAAGGTTCCGATAAATATAAAATACTTATAGTAAATTCTACTGGGATTGTTAAAGATAGTGGAATGAACGGACTAGTAGCAATGAAGTTAGTTCGCGAATATAATAGGCCTGTTTTAATGGTCACTCAAGTAGGGGATAAGTTTAAAGGATCGGCAAGAAACTTGAATAATTCCCCGATTGAAGACCTGAATCGTTTTTTGAGTGATACTGGATATTTCACATGCCGTGGCCATGCAAATGCTTTTGGTGTGGAGTTTGATTCGGAATACGCATTAAACATTCAACAAGAACTAGAAGCTAAACTAATAGATGTTGATTTAGACAATGTTCAATATGAAGTTGATTTTGAGTGGTCAAACCATATTGACATACCAACCATTCATCAACTAGCAGAATATAAAAATATGTGGTGCAATGGTATCGATGAACCGCTAATCTATTTAAAGGATATTTATATAAAGAAAGAAGATTTTAATTTTATAGGTAAAACTGGTAATACTTTAAAATTGAATATACAAGGCGTAGATTTAATTAAATTTAGAATTAGCGAAGATGAAAAACGTGAAATTGCCATGGCTGATTCAACGTCATATATTAATCTAATAGCTACTGCATCTGTAAATACATACAAGGGTATTAACACACCACAATTAATGATAGAAGATTTTAATTTAATACCAGCAAAAGACAGATTGGATACACATATTTCTTTAAATGAATTGCCGTTTTAAAAGATAAAATATAACATTGAAAGTATTTATTGACATACTTAAGCTTATGTATTATAATTTAGTCATAAGGTAATCAAAAAGTAATTGCAGAGTGATTACTGGCTTGTATCGATATAAATTGTTATCGATATTTTCGAGTAATCAGTCTTTAGTAAATTAATTAAAATGTCTATATAAAAAGGGAGCCGTCTACTCCCTATTTATGCTCATTTACTAGTGTAGGTTATTATTAAATAACATGGGTGCAATTCCCATATTGAGCTCCAATATTACAACTTTTTATTTACCCTTTAATCCAGCCACTGGCTTTAAACTTGTCAGTGGTAGTTTTTTATAAAAAGTTTTGCTATCTAGAAAGATAAAATATAACAAAATAATTTTGGAGAGAGGTGTTAGGGTGAGTATTAATACTAAAAATTTTAAAAGAGGATCCACAGGGTTGCTCTGGGAACACCAGAATAGGTTTCATGAATACATCAGAATCCTAAACGGCAGTAGTAATTATTCATCAATACTTAAGAAAGTTATGACTTTTAAAGAAGTAGAAATAGTTTTTAAATTACCACATAATACTGTTATTCAAGATTTCAAAAAAGGCATTTTCAAAAAGACAACCGTCAGAAAAAGTGGAAATACTTATTTAATTACCTTGCATGAAGCTAAACGCCACTATGAGGACTATTGGAGTACTAGAGCTAAGAAGAATATAAGCCACCTTTATTCAAGTTATGATGGTAAGAAAATGAGTGAAGATGAATATTTTATTCGTTTTAATGAAAGAGTAGAAGCTAAAACACTAGTGAAACAAGATAAAATATAATATAAAGGATGATATGAATGAAGGTAAAAAAGAATGTATTAATGACACTAACAGAACTTATTAACAGTATTACTGATAATGAAGTATTAGGTAATAATTTTGAAAATAAGAAAGGAGATAGAGTATCTGTAGATGAATGTGGTTTAATAAAATGCCAAATTAATTTCCCTGATGAATTGTTTAATGTAGAAACAGAAAGCCAAATTGATGAGAACACAATTATACCTGAGCTTTTAGAAGTGTATGAGTTTAGTAGTCGGATCAAATATTCTAGAGTTTATAAAAATGAAAGCATAAATAATGTAATAAGAACTCGTAAACACTATATTGAGGAACCGATTACTAGTGCGTTTTATATACTTGATGAAGATATGACAGCATCATTATTATGGAAAGATGGTGTATTAATCGATGAAATATAAAGTTAAAAAGCAAATGACGTTACCAGAACTGATTCAGTGGGGGTGGGATAACGAAATAGAGAATATGTTTTTTCGTAGCAGCGATGGAAGTGAAGTCCATTTTGAACTTGAGGGTAACTTTAATACTGAAGAATATATAGCATTTAATGAAACTTTCGAAGTTGAAGTCGAAGAAGAAATTACGGAAGAAACCTTTATCCCTAAGTTGATAGAGGTGTATAAAAATGTAAGGGGAGAATCTTTTAGTTTTTCCTATAGTAACAAAAGCATAAATCATGTTTTAAATATAAATGAACTTTATCAGAATCGTCCAACTAAAGCCTTTTACATGCTCAACGACGACTGTACGATGACGTTATTATGGCGAAATGGGGAGATGGTGGAATGATACCGAAATTTAGAGTATGGGATAGAAAACTAGAAATAATGTACGAGGCAAATGAATTAATCATTCAAATCAAGGGATCTGAAATCTTAGTGGCACATGATCCAACGTTACATCAATTTATTAATTATACTCTAATGCAATCAACGGGAGTTAAAGATAAAAACGGCGTTGAAGTTTATCAGGATGACTTTGTAAAGGACGCTCAAACAAATCGATATGGAATAGTATGTTTAGGTCTAGAAGGGTTTGCAATTATGTGGAGACATAAGGAAGAGAATATTCATCACTGTCTAACAGAATTTGAAGTAGTAGGTAATATATATGAAAATACAGAATTGCTTTTGGAGGCATAAGATGACTAGTTACAAATCGGAACGAGACTCGCTAATCAAAGACGTCGAACGTTTACGTCAACAACGAGACGAGTATAGAAACAAACTCAATTACATGGTGGAGTTATTAACTCTCTATACTGACTATAAACTGTCATTAAGTCATAATAAGTGGTATTTAGGGTTACGTAAGAAGGTAGATGAGGTACTAAAAGATGAAAGATGAACAAATCACACAACAAACGATTACGTACTTAATGGAGAAGTACAAAGGATTAATAAAGTTGGAAATGGATTATCAAGAATGGAAAGAAAGAAATCCTGATAAAAGCAGATGGTATTACAAAGATAAAAGACCATCTAAAGCGGAATTAAAGCGTTTCAGATTATTGTTGAAAGAATTGATGATTGAGTTTGAAAAGGGGTTAAATTTTTATGGTTAAAGTTGATTTTAAAAAGATATGGCAGGACTGGAAGAAAAGACGAATAAGTAATTATATATTAGTGCATGAGAACGCTAAAATTAGTGAGGAAATGTATTTCTTAATCGAACGTAATAAACTGGCTTTTGAGTTACGTGAAATGGACAGATTAGATGGCACAAACGAATTTGAAAACCTTTTATACGATTTAGAATCTTTTAATAATAAGGAGGACGAGTAAATGAAATGGAAACGATTAAAAACTGTGGTACCGCACCCAGTTATCAAAAATAAAAACTTAAAAGCTGTATGCGTAACAAAAGATAATGTGAAAGAGGTTCAAAAAGAATTAAAATTTTTTGAAATTTTCAGTGAAAGTGAAGAAGTGTTATTAACTGGATTTTTATCATTTCAAAGGATACCTATTTACATTATTTGGATTAATCCTAAATCCCATAAGACACCTAGATATTACTTTGCTAACGAGCATGAGATTGAAAGATATTTTGAATTTTTGGAGGACGAGTAAATGAGTATTAGTGTAGGAGATAAAGTATATAACCATGAAACAAACGAAAGTTTAGAAATTGTGCAATTGGTGGGAGATATTAGAGATACGCATTATGAGCTGTCTGATGAGTCAGTTATTAGCATTATAGATTTTATCACTAGACCAATTTATCTAATCAAGGAGGACGAGTGAATGTTCCCAGACTATCAAGCAACAATCACATTAAACAACGGTAAAAAGTATTTTAGTTATGATGCGCCAATAAATTTATTTAATAGACAAATGAAAGGAGAAATCATAGAAGTATATGATAAGTATTTTAGGCTGTTAGGAATCAATCCTAACGAGATATTTAAAATAACTGAATTTAACTATAAAAGAGATGTATAAGGAGGACGATTAGATGGAGGTACTGCATTTACTAGGGTTTCTTTTAGCTGGAGCATTCGTTGCAGATTATATAAGAGTGCGCAAACAAAACGCTAAATTAAGCCGTAACGTTACTACTCTTTCTGAGTATGTTGCGAAACATTACGGATTAGATTATACGTACTGGCTTATAAATAAAGAGGAGGACGAGTAAATGAAATCACCGTATGAAGTTCAATCAGAAATAAAGAAAAGAATTATTAAACCTGAATATAAATTTGAATATATGAGTATGTTGCCTGGAGAAACTTTAACACATGTATTTCATGCAAACTTAAGCGTTAATTCATTTAATAAATTACCAGCTATAATTTTTGTTTCCGAAAGTAAGAAGGTGTTTATCCACTGTTTGAGAATTAATACAGATATACAAGAGAATGAAGATTTAGCAGATATTGACGCCATTCAAAGACATCAGATTAAACTTCCTAGATTTATAAATATGTTGCTAGATGACGAAATACAATTTGAAGGATTATTTGATGTATCAAGGCTACCATTTGTCGACCAAGAAGCACGAAAAGAATATTTTGATTACAAGATAAATAAAAGAAGACTGGAAGAAGAGAAATACCGCAAAGAGCAAGAATACAAAGCATATTTAAGGCTAAAAGAAAAGTACGAGGGATCAAATAAATGAGTTTACCTATAGAAAAGTATCTTCAAATGTGGGAAATGTTAAATAAAAATGTAAAAGTCTCGCAATTAGTATCAGCTGGATTATATGAAAAAATGGTCATTTTAGATAGACATGGTAATAAAATGGAAATCAAATTCTACGCAAATATGGAGGAGAAATGAGATGATTCTATACCAAGCAGAACATGATAATTGTGAGCCTTATGAAGATAACTACAGTTATAGAGAAAATAAAGTGTACCGTTATAAAGAAGAATTGATAAAACGTCTAAAAGAAGCTGGTTATGAAGCACAAAGCGGGCAAGTTTTTGTCAAAGGTAATCCAAAAAGATTCGATGATTTTGATCTAGTTACAATTTATGAATTAAAAGTTAATGAATAAAAGGGGACGAATGATGAAAGAATTAACTATTGAAAACTTAAAAGAATTGTTAGAAACACAAGAAGAATTTGAGAGCAAAGAATATTTAATAAATTTAGAAAGCTTAAAAATTGCATATGCTGTGAAATTCTTTAAGTGGCTTGATAATTTAGGATTTTATAATTTTTGGGAAGTAAAAAGCAATGGTTCTGAACTCTTAAATGACCTTGCAGACATGTTAGCGTGTGGTTTAAGCATAGCTAACAAAATGAATGTACATATTAATAATAAAATAGTATCAGAATCTAATGATTTTTTAAAGGAAGTAGAAGAGACTCCGCTAAGTTTGGAGGATAATAAGGTATTTAAAGCTTTTTGGGAGGATCTATCATATTTAATTTCAAAAAAGTCACCAATTAATGATGATATTTTAACTTTTGTACTAGTTCCAATTAATTTAGCACTTGACTATCACTCTATTGAAGAATTGATAGGTACGTACAAAAAGAAGTATGGATAAAATACATGTTTTATTAAATAAAACAAAACTCTGAATAAATGGAAAGAGCTTTTATCAGATGAAATATAATAGAGGATCAAAAAGGGGGAAATGGGTTGTATTTTAGATAATCATCAGGATAACAATCATAAATAAAGAGTTATATAAATAAAAAGTGAAAATATGATAATAGATGGAGGATATGGAATGAAAAATTTAAAATTCATAGACTTGGTATTAGAGAACTGTGGTAGTGTTAGACTTGAAGAAAAAGACGTAATTATGTTTCACATAGCAGGAGTTACGGAAAGTAGAGTTATCATATCTCTTAAATGGATGTAAACCTACATTACGCTTATTTTAGTATTCTAATTAATAAACCAAAATTTATTAAACAAGCTTCTTTTGAAAGTGATGATACAAATGCTTATGAAATGATTACACAATACTCGGATGTTACAGCTATAAATATTGTTTATAGTGATGAAACAAATGAATTAATTTATGTAGATTTTAATGACTATAATGATAACTATAACATCAACCAAAAAAATAAATATAATGAGGAGTATGAAGAACTTGAAGTAACTATCAATAAAGAAAATTCTATGGACTTTTTAAATAGTGAAGATATCAAATAAAGTATTCACTTATAATTATAGTAGATATTAGATGAATAAAAACATTTTCTAAAGCCTTAAGAAAGAATACATTAGAGTATTCGAAGCAAGGTTTAGGATTATTTGTAGCTATTCCTATAATGTTAATTATAGCCTCTGTATTAGTATCATTCATTATAGGCGTCCCTACCAATATCATTTAGGATTTATATGTATTGGACATAAACAATAACCTTATAAATCAAATCATATCTCTTGCATGGCTTATAATTCTATACAGTATACCAAGATCTCTCGACAATAAAAACCTCTCACCGAACTAAAAATAACGGATTATTTACTATCTATCTTATATCTTACAAATATCATAAATGCAAGTGTTTTAGAAAGTGTTTAATTGTTTAAATTATTGCTATTTACAGGAGATGTTGGAGCAGTTATAACTATATTATCATTTATATTATTTTTAGCTGTTAATAGGGGGTATCAGTAAAATTATTATTAAAAGTTATAAAGAAAGCAGACTCACAATGATATATATCAAGTTTTGTGATGTAGGTGCTGTTTATTGAGATATCGAATTATTATTCATTATATAGATTTTTTATTATGTATTAAAAATTTAAGGTAGAAATAATTTTATAACAGGTGTAATAAATGATAGTATCGTTATAAATATGCCGATAAACCAAAATAAAAATTTATTTCTTGCTTTAAAAAAACAATCCTTACCTTCAGAAGTAATTGATACATAATCATCATAAACTGGCGTAAAAAAAACTAACATTTCATCTTCTTCAGTTTTATAATCGTCAATTATAGGTTTTATCCATTTGTTATCAACCATATAATCATAATGCTTATAATCAGAATTCAATTTAATTTTACCTTGTTTTACACATTTTCGTAATTTTAAATATATAGATAAGTTCATTTTTTTGCCCACCTAAAAGTTTTATTATATACATATTAACACAAAGGCTTACCCTTTTAGCAGATGGTTTCTGAAATATTTATTTGATTTCGCTTATTTGACTGTTTGTTACTTATAACCTGTATTTGAACATATAAAGAAATGATGAAAGACATATTTTATATTGAAGGAGTTTTAAATGGTTACTTTGCAATTTATGCTTGATTTCCTAGTGTAATTATTACTATGGTTAATTTGGAAGATTTGTAGGAACTATATAGAAGTTCTTAAGCGTAGGTAAAATTTTAGTAGAGCAATTAATTTTCTTCCTAGAAGGATAAAATATAAAAATATATAAGAATGATTACAAAAAGATATATTAATATTAAAAACAAGAGTTTTACTTTAGAAAATTCCATTAATAGAGGATTTTATATTGAAGAAAAGTTAGACATATCAAATGCAAGTTTTACTATCAATGATGGTAATCCAGAATGTTTTTTACGAAGAATCAAATTAAATACAAGTAATACTCT
The DNA here is from genome assembly GCF_000816085.1 of Staphylococcus hyicus. Lineage (NCBI taxonomy): Bacteria > Bacillati > Bacillota > Bacilli > Caryophanales > Staphylococcaceae > Staphylococcus > Staphylococcus hyicus. The sequence goes on from NZ_CP008747.1 coordinate 1,078,601, forward strand.
TAATGGTTTTCTTGTGCTAAAAATTTTCTTTAAAAAATAAAAATTATTTTAGTTTAATTCTATTTATGGAAAATATAGTGTGCATAATCACTGACCATAAGGAAGAGGTCAAATAACTATAGTTACTTGACCTCTAAATTTATTAATTATTTATTTTTTGTTTTAATTCTTTAAGTAAACTTTTTTCAAAGCGATGACCAACAAGGATTTCTGTGCCATCATCAAATCCACCTCTACCTGCATGAATTCCAACTAAGTTATTTTCATCATCTAATATTGGAGATCCTGAGTTACCTTCCTCTGTATAACCGAAGTATTTAAGTCCTTGCTTCGTTGAATGTACTTCAATTTTTTGACTGTACATTGAAAACTGAGTTGTGTTATTAGGGTAACCTACAACTCTTAGAACCTGATGCGGGCCTACTGCTTCAGCATTTCCAAATTTAAGCGGTTCAACTACTTCTCCAATGTTTTTACCATCTTTATTAGGTTTTAATTTAATAATAGCTATATCGATTCCTGCTCCAAAAGGCGCTTCATCAATTGTCTCTGCTTCAAATTCACCAAAAGGCAATTCTACTTTGCCCTCTGAGTTTTTAGTTAATCCAGGTCTAAATTTAACATTCTCTGGATTATTTTTAGCTTCTCTGGCGACGTGATAATTTGTAATAATTTTGTTTTGTGAAACTACAAAACCAGTAGCTAACATAGGCTTATTTTTAATAAACAAGGAGCCTACAGCTTGATAAGGTGTTTGAGTAGTATCGTTCACTTTTGAAAAATAACTTTGTCCTAAAGGACTTTGTTTATTATAACTATTCCATTTCTCAATATGCTCTTCTTTTGATAATTCGCTAGCATAAATATTATTTTTAATAGGGGTTTCTAATGCCTGTAATGACATAGGCGCAACAGTTGCAAGTGTTAAAAGTACTAAAGTTTTTTTTAGTAATGTTTTATTCATGTTGATTTCTCCTCTATAAATTTATTTATTCATTTTGACAAACTGTCAAAAATACATTTATTTAGATATTAATTTGAATGATGAAAATTAATTTAAAATCTGTTGTGAAAAATGCAAATTTCACTAAGAGTAATTTAAAAAATATCTTGTGAATTTACAGCTAAAAGTGTTATTTTAAGCTGCTTCAATCGATAAATTGTTTGAATTAAAAACTAATGTATTAACCATGATTAAATTGAATATATTAATTTATTTCAACGTTGGTTTTATTAGAAATCCAGTCACGAATTGTTGAGTCGATAGCTGTAAATCTTCCGTCACCATGTAAAATACCTATTAATTCATCAGTATTTTTCAAAAATAGTCCAGAACCTGATTGACCAGGTGAAGTCTTAATATTGGTACCAATCATTTTATTTCCTTCTACAGATTCAACCGTACCGTAAGTTTTATATTGGTAATTTTCTCCTTTATCCTGAGGATAACCTATAGTATATACCTCTTTACCTTTATAATTATTAATATCTCTTTCTTTACTAATTTTAACTCCTTTTTTGATATAATGTTGCATATCACTTGATGGATTTGTACCTTGTAATAAAGCTATATCATAATCGCCTTGATAAGGATTGTAAGTAGTAATAGGTAAACTACCAGCCTGTGTTGAGGCGCCTGATCTTGCAGGGTATAATGTTCCTATTTGACCTGATTTGAAATTGTCGCCTTCACAATGTTTAGCTGTTAAAGCTGTGTTAGGTGAAATTAAAACCGCTGTACAATAGCTAGTGCCTTCAAACTTACTAGTATACAAACTATTTCCTTCAAATACATCCATATCTAATACTCTATTATCTTCTACAGGTTGAGCATTGATATCACTAGGGAATAGGGATACTAATGAAGCAAGTGATAAAGTTAAAAGCAATTTTTTCATGAAAAAACCTCCATTGTTTATTTTCAATCATTAATTTTTATAAGTATTTATCCAATTATAAAGTCTCTCATTAATTGTCATAACTTTTCCTGATAAACCTTGATTTGTATTATAGCTGCCATATAATATTCCGATAAATTGATTATTATCTTTTAAAAATACTCCTGATCCTGATTGCCCTTCAACAGCTGGTAATGTTGTTTCTAATTCATCAGTCACTGGATTATAATTAGTAATGATTCCTGTGCTTTTGTATTGTTTAAGACCACCTTGATTATAAGGATATCCATAGGTATACACTTCTTTACCTTTTAATGATTTAATTTGCTCTTTAGAAAAGGGTGTTAAATCTATATGAGCATCTTTCATATAATGTTTGTAGTCGTTGGATTGATCTATTTCATTACCTTTTAATATTGCAATATCGTTAGCATCATTGGGTATATAATTAGTAATATTCATATGGCCATAAGGTGTACTCATACCTGATTGCCCTGGGTAAATTGTGCCAGAGTATTCTTTACTACTCTTATTTAAATGACAGTGTTTTGCTGTTAAAGCTAAAGTTGGAGAAATAATAATAGCCGAACAATAGGTATGGTTGTTAGGTTCATATCTGGCAGTTAATTTTGCTCTTTTATCTTTTATAGTATCTACGAGAATTGGGAATCTATTAGAATCGTCGTTAGCTTGAGTTATTGACATATTTATAATGGGAGTACAGAGTAACAAGGGGATAAGTACTTTAATAAGTTTTTTAAACATGTAAAACCACTCCATTTTTATCAGAAAATTAAAATAATAATTTAAGAGTATTTATCATTAAAACGTATATATCTAAGGTTTTTCTATAATTGCTTTTTTAATTATTAATCGTTCATCATTATCAATCCCAGTAGACTCTAATGGGTCACCGATTGTGTAATGAACTTCTTTACCATCTTCTAATATCAATGTTGTTTTAGTTCCAGTAGGATATTCAAAGAATATTGAATGGTAGAATGCAGTGAATGACTTTGGATCTAAGTTATCTAAATCCTTAAGCTGGATAGTTTTAGTAACTCCTCTTTCAGCACCGTTGTATACAATTTCTTTAATATTTTGGGTTATTGGTTGGTTTTCTTCCTCAAATCCAGGTGGTGTCTTCATATCGAATTTGATAGATGAACCATCCTCAAAAATTACCTCAGCATTTTCTACTGGAAAAGGTAAATTGATATCAGCTATATTGTACAACTTGCCTTTGGTATTATATTCTTCTTGACTAGGAAAAGTCTGTTTGTATTCTTTTACTACAGTTTCTGCAGCGTGAACATGACTTAAAGGTGTGTATACATTGGCGATACTAGCAACACTTGTTAGTAACAAAGTAGCTGTCGCACTTTTGATTATAAAGTTTTTCAAATTAATCCTCTCCTTTTATTTTTTAAAAGCAATTGCTTCAATAATAATTCTTTTCTCATCATCTGATAAATAAACTTTGTTTATAGCATATTCTGTGCCTCTAGGAAGAAGTAACTCTTGTTGGCCAGGGTATGCTGTTAAATCTTTAGAATCTATATAAGCAGCTTTAGTACCCTTAGGTAGTTCTATTTTTAATTCAATAGGTCTTCCTGCTAAGGCGGCGCCTTTAACTAGTTGGGTACTTGAATATCCATTTTCTCTATAAATTTTACTGTTCATCATATTGTGTAATTTGTTTACAATTTGTTTATCGTACTTGCCATCATTAGTGTTTTGTAAGTTATGGAAATCTTCATCAGTAAAACCATCTATGCTTGTTAAATAGTCTAAATTAAGGAGTCTATGAACTATAATTTGCTCAGGTGTACTAGTCTTATTAATAACGCTATCTAGTTTACGAATTTTGTCTTGGAGGGTTGGGGATAAGTTGTCTATTAAACCATTGCTATTACGAAGCGGTTCGTTCAGAACACTACTGTTCTTAGTGTATTCATAAATTGCCGTTTTATCACTAGAACTATAATTAGCTTCTTTAATTAATTTGTTTCCCCATTCTGTCGCTTCATTCAAATTGGTGAATTCTTTAGTTTCCGAGGCAAATACAACATTGCTACTTAGAGGTATGGATTGTTCTACTAAACCTATGCTAGTTAAAACGATTGAAGAAGTTAATAAAATTTTACTAAAATAAGAAGTTTTCATTTTTTAACCACCTTTTCTAAGGATTAAGACCTCTATATTAAATGAAAGAGGCGGAAGTAATTTTATAATTTAGTTTATTTAAACACTGTTATTAAAATTAAGGCTTAGCTTTATGATATTTAAATTTCTAACTAGAAGTGATTTATTATGGAATCAGAGAATGTAAATAAATTATGAGTTAAACTAAATAATGATCCGCCTCACTAATAATATAATAGAAATATATTTAAGAAGTCTTTAAAACAAAATTAAATAAACTTAAAAAACCTTAAATCTATATAAAATTTATAGAATAAGGCGTAATCTTTGGTAATTTTATACTTAGGGAATTAATCAATTTAATGATTAAGCTTTAGAATATCAATTATATGTTTGTTTATAATCGGGTTAATGTAGAAGGGAGGATGGAGGTATGTTAGTAATGTTTTAAAATTGTGTAATCATGTCTACTACTTATTATACCATTTAATAATTTTAATAAAATAGTTAAACAGTCTGATCTAGTTAATATTTAGTTAATCAATATACAACATACATAAAATATAAGTTGAGAAATAAAATATATTTTATGTTCTTAAAGGTCGAGAGGAGATACATATTATAAAAATCATATATTTAATGTATGCCGCTTATTTCACTATTCTAGTTACTTTGCTTTTAGACCCTGATTTTATATATACCTATGATACTGGTGATATCATTTTATTTCATTTATTAATGAATCTTGCAATCGTACTTTTATCACTCACTATACTAATGATTAACTACAAATCTATTAAAGATTGGATGCTTTATTTAGTTATGATTTTAATTAATGTTTTTATACTCACACCTCTAGTAGTGATTATTACAATGGTTTTATTAAAATAAAGACTAGTATGAATTTTAATTGAGTAAATTATCGGTTTAAAAATTATTTGCCTATCAACTATATTTAACTGAGTATCAAATTATAAGATGAGAGGATATTAAATACAAGAGCTAAATAAAATATTAATGAAGCACATATTTATCTCAGAACAATTTAATTGAGAATTTTAGTAGATCTTGAGACTACAGATTATATAATATTTTACTTTAAAATCAAAATAAGACTGATTGAAAATTATATTTTACATATGAGAACATATGTTCTATAATGAAAATACTTTAATTAGGTGGGGTGAATTAAATGTATGATTATTTTCAATGTCAGCAAAGGGATATTTTATGTGTTGATTTAAAAAGTTTTTTTGCCAGTGTTTCTTGTATTCTCAAAAATTTAGATCCTTTAAAAACAAAGTTAGCAGTTGTTGCTGATACAAAAAGGCAGGGTTCTATTGTCTTAGCAGCCACACCTGAATTGAAAAAGTTAGGCATTAAGACAGGGTCTCGTCTGTTTGAAATCCCTCAACGAAGAGACATTTATATTACAAATCCGAAGATGATAACTTATATGAAAGTATCAAATAAAATATCAGAAGTGGCATTAAAATATGTTCCATATGAGGATTTTCATCAATATAGCATCGATGAATTCTTTATGGATATAACTGAGTCATATCATTTGTTTGCTAATACTCCAAAAGAATTTGCCAAATTATTACAATATGAAATTTATCAAAATACAGGTATAAAAAGTACTATAGGTATAGGGTCAAATATGTTTTTAGCAAAGGTCTCAATGGATATTGAGGCAAAGGAGACCCATGATGCCATTGCTGAATGGCGTTATGAGGATGTTCCAAACAAACTATGGGAAATAGATAAACTTACAGAGATGTGGGGTATCAATAAACGTACAGCTGCTAAGTTAAATAAAAGAGGTATTTTCACGGTAGGACAATTGGCACTGTATCCTTATGAGTATTTAAAAAGGGACTTTGGAATAATAGGAGTTGAACTGCATTTACATGCAAATGGAATAGATGAAAGTTTAATTAGAAAACCTCATAAGATAAAAAATAAAGGACTCGGAAAGAGTCAAATACTAATGCGAGATTATAAATTACAAGAATTAAAGACGGTTTTAAGTGAACAAGTAGAGGATGTCTATTATCGAACTAGAAAAAAAGGAGTTTATCCAACAACAATTTCTGTCAATGTAGGATACGCAGACGGTGGTGGTATTAGAAAACAATTTACAGAAAAGAATGGATATAAATCCACCACTGTTATAATTGAAAAATTGTTGGATCATATAAGTGAAAGATTAGAGGAAGAAAGATTATATAGAACGATAGGTGTCAGTTTTAACAATTTCAAAAGCTCCTCAATACAACAACTTGAATTATTTAAAGGTGAAAAAGAATATAAATCAGAGATGATTGATTATGCCCTTGATAAAGTTAAAGCTAAATACGGTAAAGAGATAGTTATGAGAGCAACCAGTTTAACCAAAAGTGGAACGCTTTTAGAACGTAAAGGATTAGTAGCAGGGCATAAGGAGTGAATGGTTAAAATAAAACACGATACCGAAAAATGCATCGTGTTTTATAATATATAAATTAAAAAACAAATTGATTTTTTAACATTTCAATCAATTCTTCAGAAGCACTGATTATATCGATAGTATCAACGCCAATTTTTAATAAAGATTTATCATCATAAAAAATTATAAACGGCTGAATCTGACTATTTTTGATATACATGCAATAATTCAACGCTTCTGTAATATCAATATTATTTATACTGGAAATGATATATTTTTCATCATCGCAATGAATTTTTTCGCTCCAATTTTTTATATTAACAAACCATCCAATCCGAGTAACCTCTCTTTTATTATAAGGGGAGATAATCTTAGATAGAAAAGAACTATTTACCTTTGACTTAAACACTAATCTAAATAATTCTTCAAGATCTCTTTTTTGAATCGAGTCAATATCAAATCTTATTTTGTAATTATCTTCAACTTGAAAATAAGGAGTTTCACTGTTTAAGTCGAATTGAACTATTAGATTTTTTAGTTGAATATCCATTTTTAATCACCAATTCTCTTTAAATTAGCATCATATGTGCCACTACGTGTTTTTTTACTGCCCAAATTCTTAATACTGCTAGCTCCTTTCCAAGCTCCGCCACTATGGCTATCGGCGTCAGGAGTTATATACATTGGGTTACCTCGTTTATTTTTTTTAAACACTTTTTTACCGTGTGAATAAGATTTTGTTGGAGAATAACCTAACTTTTTAGCAGCTTCAACAGCAACCTTTGGGCTTGTACGAATCATAGATGTTACAACATTTTTACCATATTTTTTTATAGCAAGTTTTATACCATGCTTAGCTAAATATCCAACTAAAACACCAACTACTGGCCAAACTGAAGCATTGACCTTATGAGTATCATATACAATCTTATCACCTGTGCTTTTATCAATAAATTCAGCAGAGAAATCATTTTCGTTAACTAATCTTGTAAATTTGATATCAAAAGTTTTGTCAATATCGTTGCCGTATTTATCCTTTAACCTAGCATCTGCCGTAATAGTATCAGTGTTTTCATTATGTTCTACTATACTTTCAATTGTTAAATCTTTAGAATTGTATTTATTTTCAACTATATTAGAGTCGGTTGTTGAGTACGAATTAACATGAACATGATTATCATTTATTTGTGTTTTTTCATTCTCTATATCCTTCTTAGTTAAAACTTCCGCTGCATCAGCAACGCCTCCGTACATAAAGGTTACAACAAAAGCTAAAATGCTAACAAAAATTTTAAATTTCATGTTTCATTCTCCTTATATTTTAATGGGTAATTTTTTATTGTATCTATAAAATTTTTAGTGGAATCAACATTGGCAATTAAATAAGATGTAAAATAAGCAGCAGAAAAAGAAGACCCACTGTCTTTAACAATTTTATCTTCTCCATTTAAAGTATACACATCTACACCAGGGGCTCTGAAATCAATATTTTTATTTGGGGAATAGAGAAAAACTTGTTTGTCCTTATCAATTGCTGTAATAGAATACACTTCTTTAAAACGAGCTGGAAAGTCACTGTTGTTATCTAAATTATTCCCAGCTGCACCAACTAATATTATACCTTTGTCATTTGCTTTTTTAATGATTTTATGTAAATCAGGATCGTATTTTTGTATTCCAAAACTCATATTAATAATATTGACGTCGTATTTTATGCACCATTCAATCCCTCTAGCTATGTCTTCAGGAGTACCTACTAAATTGTCATCTAAAACTTTAACATCGTAAATATCAACATTTTTATTGACACCAATAAGTGTATTAGAAGATTTACCATAGGAAATTATACTCGCCACTTGGGAGCCGTGATTACTAGAAGTAACAAATTGATTGTTATTTTTGATAGCATCGTATCGTTTAACTACATACTCGTCATTTATTCTTTTGTTTTTTATGCCACTATCTAATATAGCAACTTTCAAATTGTTTTTTTGATAAGTTTGGTTCTCAGTTTTTAAAATATCCCAAGCCCAATTATTGTGCCTATCATTTAAGACAATAAAACTTGTAATAATTATAATAAAAAATAATGAAAAACTAAAAGTTAATCTAAGATTCATTAAATGACCACCACACTACAAGCTTATACATAATTTATTGAAGATTTTTCACTACATTCAATTTAACCCACTCCTTTGTTCTTGAAAGGTTAAAAACAAAATAATATTGATAAATAGACAAATCAATATAATTTTTTTATTTAGACTTCCTATACTATTTAAAAATATCAATAAAAAGAACGAAATGTATTGAAATTGGTTTAACTAGGTAATTTTTTTCTCTAAAAACATTATTCATCCAAAACTAATAAATTTTAATGCTACCGTGACAGAAATAATTATCCGTAAAACCATGCAAAGAGATAGTGATGATTTGGCTTAATATGAAATAAGAATTTCGTACACAAAAAAATGAGTCAAGAGAAAGTATTGTGAAATCAATAATTACTTTTAGAATATAAGGTAATTAGATTTAATTAAAAATTCATAACAAAATTAACAATTGTATTCATTAAGTTACAATAACGTTTAACCGATGTTTGTTTAAATATCGGTCAACTTAATTACAATAATTCTAATCTGTTAATTATTTCTTAACAATATTTAAGATAAAATTATAGTTTTATTAATGGTTAGTTAATATTTACTTAAGGATTATTTAAGGTAAATAATGTAAAAAGCCTATTGGTATGCCATTTTGTTACTAATAGGATAAAAACATAAAAGTGATTTAGTTCACAAAGTCCTAACGGTTGGTTGCCATCGGACATACTTAGTTCTATAAACGATTTATTGTTTTTTAGAACATAAATGTTTTATTAGGGTTATATATATTTAATTATATATAAATTTACTTTTGGAGAGAGGTCGTTTTATGTTTAAAAAAGTTTTAGGATCAGTAGCAATTTGTACTATCACGTTGACAACAGTAGGGGGTTCATTGCCATTAAACAACTCCGCTTTAGCAAATGAGTATGATGATATTGGCTCTAGAGATTATCAAGAAATACCAGGTACGTATTTATTAGTTCACTTTACGGTTGTGGACGAAAATAGTAATTTCTTAGCTTATCCAAAATACTTAGAAATACCATTGCATGCGGGAGAGTTAATTAATAAAGAGGTATTGGAAAATAAGGTAAGACAAACACTAAAAGCTCATGGTGATGATGCTTATGAGTTCGTAAGTTTTACAAAAAACACTAAATTAGAAATGCATTATAATAATTTATCTGTTCTTTATACTATTAGTGAAGAAGGTTTCAAAGTTGATGACTATTCCAAATATAAGGGCAATGTTCAATTTAGACTTTCTGGTGATGTGATAATTAAACCTAAGAAAGTGAATGAGACTAAAACCCAATATAGTGAAAATACGGATGTTAAATTAATTCAAGAGATAACTTTCAAAAAACGTTCTGGTAATTCTGATACTCTGATACCTACTAATATGAGGAAAGAAGTGGAATTAAATAAATCATATAAAGTTGGAAATAAAGTTAACGAAGATGAATTGTTTCAAGAAGCGCAACGTGTATTTAAAGAGACTCAAGAGTATAAGCAAGGGTATAAACTTGTAAAACGTTTAAATACAACGGTTATTGAAAATGGTCGTACAAAAAATGAAATCTATGATCACTTGTGTAATCCCATTTTTAATTACACGATTTCAAGTTTAAGAGAAATATCAACTTCTGAGGGACACATAGATTTTGTATCTGAAGACTATTACATTTCTAAATCAGGTGATGATTATATACCTGAACAACAAGAAACTACACTTGAGTTAAAAGATAGTAAAGGTACTACATTTAAAACTGTAAGTATAAAAGTTGGTAAATCAAATGTTAAAGAAGAAATTAAAAAGTACATTGAAGAAAATGGATTAGATACGATTAATTCTAAAAATGGCATTAGTTATAAATTTAATGGCGAAATAAAAAAAGAAACTAATAGTTATACTGCTATATATGAATAGAAGCTAAAACCACCCTAATATGGGTGGTTTTTATTTTTACTATATTTAGAACTTTTGATAATATTTATTGCTATTAGATAGTATTAATTTTAGACAGTGGTATAATTATATGTGGCGATAAGTATTATAAGTGATACATTTAATTATTTAATGAGGGGTGATGGATTTGTGGGATTGGTTTATAAACATTGGGGGTGTAATCTCTTCATCAATGGCCATAGTTTATATAATTTTATTTATTAAATATAAGTTTTATGATAAAAATACTACCTTGAAGATAAATGTTTACTCTACCTTAACTGATGGCTACAAGCACGCATTAAAAAGTAGTCCTGAAGATGTTAGAAAATACTTTTTGAAAACATTTCCTATAGAAGTTACAAGTATTGTTCATAATGAGTTTATTTCCGAGAAAAGAAAAAATATCATAGCAGAATTGATTTTATCAGAACCTAATAATATTGCCTTTGTTATAGGTTCTGATGATCATGATATTAAAATAAGTAATATATACAGTAGGGAAGGGAAAGTTATTAAACCTTTACAAATAATAGAAAGAAAAGACGTACCTAATAAAAACCCTGAAGAAGTAAGGAAGGGACATTTGTATTTAATGAAAGGGGATTATGTTGCGATATTGACGCAAGAATTTGGATATGAATCTTCTCAAAAAATTGAATTAGTTGTAAGAGGACATAAAATTTTGTACGTACTAACTCCTAATTTAAGGATTGGAGTTACAAATTATATTAATGCGAAAAATACATTTATAAGCTTTATAAAAACATTTTCCAAGTTTTGATGTTATCATTTAACTTCTCTTTTATTAAATGTAATTAATGGCTATTATTTAAATTGTTATTATTAATTTTACTATGCTCTGATATAAGTTTAATAAAATGAATATGATTTTTGATTTTCTTAAGTAAGACTGTATTATAGGTATTTAATCAAATCTAGTGAAATATCTTATTAAAAAAGAGCGGTCTTGAAGACCACTCTTATCATTAATGTTGATTATTAACTTGCTTTCGGATAATATGAGCAACTAATGTGAATATTAATTTGAATATAATAAAAAACACTAAGACTTTAAGAATATAAATTAATATCGCAATAACTACCTCGCCAAATGAATGTGGTTGGACAAAGGAGTTCAAAGGCGTATACATTGCTCCAAAAAATATTGCGAAAGCTAAAGAAAAATAAAAACTAGAAATAATATTTGCCGCTTTCATGATATCTCACCTCGCAGCTCTCATATTTTAGATATGACCATTGGTTTTACAGTAATCGTCAAATGCTGCATTCTTACCTTTGTTTTTCTGACAAGTTTTTGCAATTCCATAGTTCATTATTTCATCCATTAGTTTAGCTGCTAGAGCTCCACCGATTGCTCCAATAATACCAGCGAGAACTGGTGCTATTTGCGGATTCTTGCTATTTTCTAAAGATTTTAAATCAGGTGCGAATCCAATTTCTTTATTAAAAGCTTTAATTTCTTTCGAATTCATACTTTCAAAAAAGTTTTTTAAATTTGCAGCCTGCTTATCATTTAACCCTTTTTTCTTAGCAAGATCTGAATTAAACACATATTTCTCAGTTTGAACATTGTACTTTAAGGACTCTTGAATTATTTTTAAATGGTCATCAGAGGTTTTTGCTGAAACTGGAGCACTAAACACACTAAAGAACGCAATGACAAGACTTAAAGCAATTAAAAAAGATTTGCTAAATAAAACTTTCTTCATTAAATCCCCTCCGTATTATAATAATTCAATCTATTAAAGTGTTAGAAATTTATATATAACATTAATAGATTTCACTAGTGATTATAACACAATTTATATTTTAAACCAACTACTATTAAAATAATAAAAATTTAAGAAGATACTTGACGATACCAAGTAAGATAAAATATAATAAGTATTACAGATATAAAATCTGGTTGAAAGGAGCTAATCTACATGGGATTATGGTAAATTAGATGTTTTAAAAAGCGCAGAACTATCAATAAAATAAATATTTTATCAAGAGGGGGTTACTAAGATTAATATTTCGTATATAAATGACTTACATATCGATCACTGGGTTATGAATAACAAAAGCTATGAAAAACATAAGAAATCTGTTAAAGCTTTTATCAATCGTCTTATTGAAAATAGTTATATCATCGATAAAAATGTTTTAATAATTGCTGGTGACATATCACATTATAACTATGTAACTTATTGGGTTATTGAAGAATTTAGCAATCATTTTAAAAAGGTGTTTTTTGTAAATGGAAACCACGATTACTACTTAATTACTAGAAGTCAACGTTCTAAATACAGAAATGATAGCTTAAGTAGAGTATTCGAATTAAATAACTTACTTAGCCAATTAAACAATGTGACATTCTTTAGTAGTTTCACAGGTAACGTGACTGAGAAATATGGTGGAGTAAGATTTGCAGGTTGCACTATGACGAGCCTACCTATAGGTGAAGAGGAGATAAGTTTTTACAATGGCTTTATGAATGATAAGAAATATATTTCTCATGAGCCAAAACTATATAATGATAAAGATATTAATGCTTATAACACTGTTATAAGTGATTTTAGACCTAATATATTTATTTCTCATTATCCATTGGTTAGAACTTATAGTCATAATAAACATTTAAACGATGGGTCTATAGGTTCTTATATGTGTATAGTTGAGAGGCATATAGCTCCTATTAATATTTTCGGTCATGTTCATGAAAGTGATGTGTGTTATGAAGTAGCAAATTCTAAGCATATTAGTAATGCGCTAGGTTATCCAACAGAAAACTTAAATTCAAAAATCAAAACTTTTAATTTTAAAGTAAGATAAAATATAACAATATAGGTGATAAAATGAATGATAAATTGAAATTATGTGCATTACATAATCACTCAGATTTCTCCAATTTTAGATTGATTGATGCTATTACACGAACAGAGGAATTATTATTAACTGCTGACATGTTAGGCTATAGTGCACTTGCTATTACTGAACACGAATCTATTGCAAGCTCGGTACAAATTCTTAAGGATTTAAATAACCTTAAGAACAAGGGAAAGCTAAAAACCTTAGACAAATTAATCTTCGGAAATGAAATTTATCTGGTAGATAGTTTAGAGGAAGTAAGGGATAACTATCAAAGTGGAGTTACTAAATTTCCTCATTTTATACTTATGGCCAAAAATAGAAAAGGTTTTGAAGCTTTAAGTAAGTTATCATCACAGGCTTGGAAAAATTCATTCTTTACAGGTTTGATGGAACGCACACCAACTACTAAAGAATTTTTAAGACAAGTAGTACATAGTAATGAATATAAAGATACATTGATAGCAACATCTGCTTGTGTAGGATCTAACGTTAATATTCCTTTAATTAGAGCTATGGAAGCGGAAAATGAAGGCAATTTATCTGGTAGGGATAATCTGATTGATAAGTCTCGGAAGGAAATTACTTGGTGTATTGAGACTTTTGGGAAAGACAACTTTTTCTTAGAACTACAACCAGCCTTGTCTGAAGTGCAAAAATATTGTAATAAATGGCTTGTTAAATTCTCTAAGGAGTTTGGGTTAAAATGTGTTTTAGCAAATGACACCCATTATGCACGACCAGGAGATAGAGAAATACATAAGATTTTCTTGAATTCTAAAGAATCTAGTGGGTTTCGTGAAGTTGATGAATTCTATTATTATTGTTATATGCACTCTAAACAAGAGATGGAAAAACAAATGGATTATTTAGGGGGAGAAGTAGTACAAGAAGCATTATTGAATACATGTGCTATTTATGACTTAGTAGAAGAATATGACTTACAATTGGATCCCGTAATTCCAAAATCTACTATCCCTGAATTTCAAATCAGGCATATATTTAGGCCAGCTTATGATAAATATACATACATTAAGTATTTAGCAGAGTCGGAATATGAAGATGACAGATATTTACTGTATTTAATAGAGGAAGGTTACTTTAATGAGTTGCATTATGATGGAATCTCAAGTAAGGAATTCCATAAGATACTTGATAGAATTAACCAAGAATTGAAAGAGATTATCGGTGTTGGTAAAAAGATTAACCAAACAATGACTTCATATTATCTAACGTGTCGTGAAATTGTTAACATCATGTGGCAAGATGACGAATGTGGAGGGCAAAGTTTAGTTGGTTCTGGACGAGGTTCTGGAGCTGGATTTCTGATTAATTACTTGTTAGGTATTACTCAAATTAATCCCTTAGATTATTACAATATGCCACACACTCGTCATTTATCAAGCGAACGAGTGCAAGTAGGCGCTGATGCAGCATCAAGTATACCTGATATCGATGTCGATTGTGAAGGTAGTAAACGTCAGCAGATTATACATGCTTTAAAGAACCACTACGGTGAGGATAGAGTTCTTAATGTCTGTACATATGGAACTGAAGGTGCTAAATCAGCTATAAAAATGGCTTGTCGTGGATTAGGTATTCCTGATACAGAAGGACAATACTTAGGCTCATTTATTAAAACTGAGCGAGGTAGTCAATGGAGTATTAATGATACCTTGTATGGTAATGAAGAAAAGGGGAGAAAACCTGACACTCAATTTAGAAGAGAGATGGAAAAGCATCCTAAATTAATTGAAGTTGCAACAAGACTTGAAGGATTAACCACTAGACGAGGCATTCATGCTGGCGGTGTAATCATATTTAATGATGAAGCTTTTAAAAATAATGCAATTATGACAGCTAGTAAAGGTTCTGCACATGTTACACAGTTTAATTTATCAGACTCTGAGTATACAGGAGGAGTTAAATTTGATTTGTTAAGTGTCGAGAACTTATCGAGGATTAGAGAAACCTTAGATTTACTTGCAAAAGATGGGTTAATAGATGATAGCAAGTCGTTGCGTGAGAACTTCAGAGATTTATTACATCCTAAAAATCTAGATTTAGAGAATAAAGAATACTTTGATATGGCATCTAAAGGCGACATATCTGATTTATTCCAATTTTCAACAGAGATTGGTCGCAATAGTGTAATTAAAGTTAGTCCAAATTCATTTGAAGAATTTTGTGCTGCCAACTCACTCATGCGGTTACAATCTGAAGATGGTGAACAGCCAATCGATAAATATATAAGACATAAAGAAAATATTCAATTATGGTATGACGAAATGAAAAATTGGGGCTTAAACAGTGACGAAATTAAAGTTATGGAGAAGCATTTACTACATGATTTTGGTTTAAACATCACACAAGAGGTGTCGATGGCACTCTCAGCTGATCCAAAAATCTCTAATTTCGACATTTTAGAGCAAAATAAGCTCAGAAAAGTCATTGCAAAACCAAAAGGAGCGGCTTTAGACGAAATAAAATCACTCTTTTATCGTAGAGGTTTTGAGCAAGGAACACGCAAAGAATTGCTTGATTACGTTTGGGAAGTTCAATTTAAAATGCAGATGAGCTATAGTTTTTCACAACTGCATGTTACAGCTTATTCTATTATCGGTATTCAAAATTTAGAACTTAATCGAAGCTTTCCACGTATTTATTGGCAAACAGCATGCTTAAATGTTGATAGTGATTCAATTTCAGAAGATAGTAAAGATATTGACTACGCAAAGATTGCAAACGGTATTGGAAAGATTAAATCATATGGGGTAGAGGTAAAACTACCTGACATTAATAAATCAGATTTAGCATTTACACCAGATGTTGAAAATAATGCAATTATCTATGGGCTCAAACCAGTAAAATCATTAAATTCTAAGATAGTCGCAGATATCATTGCTAATAGACCTTATAATTCAGTTGAAGATGTTTTAACCAAACTTTATGATACTAATCTAATAACTAACACGCATCTGATTGCTATGGTTAAGTCTGGTATGTTGGATAATATTAGTAAATCACGTAAAAGTGCTATGATGGACGTAATCCGACATATAACTAAACTACCAGATAAACTTACTATGCAAAATATAAAATTGTTAATCGAAGCTGATATTTTAAAGGATCGAAAAGAAAGAGATTTAATTATGCTACGTGAATCTTTTAATAAAAATGTACTTAGAAAAGTTCAAACAGGTAATAGTAAGTCGAAGCATAAAATATTTCGAGTTGATAATATGGAATTATATAATAAGTTATGTGGAGATGTAGGAATTGTCGAAGTACATAATAATTATTATGAGGTAGATGAAAAAGAGTTTAAAAAATTCTTTGATAAACAAATAGGTGACCTAAAAGAATGGCTTAAAACAGAAGAGCCTCTCAAAATTGCCCATAGTTATCTGTTAAATGATCAATGGATTAAATATGCTTTAGGCTCATATTCTAAATGGGAAATGGAAACATTGTCATTTTACTACCATGATCATGAGTTGGCAGATGTTAACAAAGAGACGTATAACATTAGTAGCTATTGTAAACTACCTGAGAATCCAATAGTGGTTGATAAGTTTAAATTTAAAGGTAGAGAGATGCCTAAATATCAAATACTAAATATTGCAGGCGTAGTAATTGCTAAAGATCCCAACAAACATATTGTTACAATTTTAACTAGTGATGGTTCTGTAGTACCTGTTAAATACCAAGGTAACTTTTCTGCTTATGATAAAACTATCAAAAGAGATGGTAAAGTAATTGAAAAAAGTTGGTTTTCTAAAGGTAACTTATTAATTATTTCAGGGTTTAGAAGAGGAAATCAGTTTGTAGCTAAAAAGTATGCTGATTCCAATACGTCTACTACTACTAAACTAATAGATTATGTGGGGGATAATGGAGAAATTACTTATAAATTAGATAGAGAATTGTTATAAAATGATTGACACTTCAAGAAAGATAAATTATAATATGTATTGCAGTTAAATAATATTGAAAAGGAGAGATAAGATGAGAGGAGTTTCAGTGGTTAATACTACAGAACAATATTTACAAGAACTAAGTGATGATATTAAGCTTTGCAATAATAAAATAGGAGAATTTGATTCTCTTCTAAGTGAACTTTATCATGATTTAGAAACACGTAATATTAATGCATATGAAGGATGGAAATTAGCGAAAGAAATGCAATTAGTTTTACAACAACGAAGAGCATGGAAGCAAAGAAAATATGAGACTCAGGAATCTTTCAATGAATTAGGTGGTTATAAATTACTTAATAAGTTGAAAAATAGACGTCAAAGAAGAATTCAAAAATTTATGAATCGCAATAGTTGGTATGATAATTTCAGTAAAGAAGCTATCGCAATACTTGAAGGGACAGCTAATTAAATTCACAAGAAAGATAAATTATAACATGTTTATCCCTGATATATTGTGGTATATATAAGCAATACAATAAGAAGGGATATGAATTATATGTCAAAGGAACATAACGAAGTAAAGGAAACTCAAAGCCTGGTAGATGATTTTAAAGTAACTAGTATGGATATAATGGATGAAGATGATTTAAAGCTTATCAATTATTTCATCGATGAATTAAAACCTTATTTAGACATGGTTGATTTCACTATTGACAACCTAAAAGTCAGTTTAGAAGATACATATGATAAAGAATTAGAAGAAGAATTAGAATTTTATAATTATAAATCATCTAGATTACACGCTTTGATTCCTCAGTTAGAAATCGATGCATATAATTTAAAGATACACCTAGAGGAGAGAGAAAATGGAGATAAAGAATCTTTATAGTATTTTACAAGAGATTAAAAATACCAATAGTAAAATAGGTAAAGAGAATATTTTAAGGGCACATAAAGATAATAAGTTATTACAAGAAACATTAAAATTTCTGTTTGATGATTTAATCGTCACTGGGTTATCTAAAGGAAAGATTAGTAAGCCAATTAATTTAATTAGCGTAGAAAATGCTAATTTATTAGATTTATATGAATACCTAAAGATAAATAATTCTGGAAAAGATAAAGATATAGCATATACAAAAGGGGTTATTTCTCAATTTAAAAAAGAATATGGTGATGAAATAGCTGCAATGATCAAAGGCATTATAATAAAAGACTATCCAATTGGTATTAGTAAGGTTACAGTTAATAAGGTTTTTGGTAAAGGGTTTATATTCAAGTTTGATGTTCGGAAAGGTAGTAAATTCGAAGGTGAACTTAAACCGAATACTATCTATGCGCAGTCTGTAAAATTAGATGGTCATCGTTGTATAGCTTTAATTGATGAAAGTGGCGTAACTTTGCGTGGTAGAAGCGGAAAAGAATATAAAGGCTTAGTTGAAATTGAACAAATCTTAATAAGTTTGTACAAGATGATGAAAGTTCCAATTATGTTAGACGGTGAATTACTTCTAAAGGATCCTGAAAACAATCACAAAAGTGATGAACTATTTTCTAAAACATCGCAAGTTTTACGCACTAAAGGTGATAAAACTAATATAGAATATATTCTATTTGACCAAATGCCATTGGAAGAGTTTATGAATGGAAAATCTAAAGTTACATTCATTGAGAGAAGAGAAGGGTTAGAATACTTATGTGATATTATTAATAACGAGCTAATAAAACCTGTTGAAATCTTATATATTGGTGATGACATTCAATGTATAAATGAAATTCAAAAAGATGTAGAATTAAACGGTTATGAGGGAACTATGTTAGATGATATCAATGCATTATACGAAACTAAACGTACAAAGTCACTCCTTAAATATAAAACGTTTTGCACAATGGATTTAAAAGTAATTGGTCTAGAGGAACACAGGCGTGGTAATAAGTTAGGCAGCTTGATTTGCGAATACAAAAATGGAACAGTTAAAGTAGGCTCTGGTTTTACTGATAAGCTTAGAAAATTGTACTGGGATAATCCACATATGGTACAAGGTAAAATTGCTGAAATCGGCTATTTTGAATTATCTAAAGACCAAAATGGTAATCAGAGTTTAAGATTTCCTACTTTTAAACAAATAAGAGATGATAAAGAAGAAATTTCTTATCATTAGAAAAATAAAGTATAACATAACATTGTATTAAAAAATCTCTTAATGTATAATTAACGTGTAATTAATATACAGTTAAAGGAAGACGGTAGAGTGAAGAGATTAAACAGAAATACACCTAAAGATTTAAAAATAGCTTTAATCGCATTAATTGTTATCTGTGTAGGAATAATGGGCTATTTGACTTATGATAGACACTTTTCAACACCTGACTTTGAAGCTGAAGCTAATGAAGCTAGATCTCATGTAAAGGGGAAATGGCTTAATGACGGTGGTACTAAATATATGGATCAAGACCCATTTGAAATCGATGATTTTGAAATTGATGAAAATAAATTAAGAATAGTAAGAGATGAAAAAGTTGAAGAGTTCTCTTATAAATTAAGAGCAGGTGCAGCCCCTGAAGGATATGATAAACAAGCTACAATTGACACTGAAAAATATCTAATCTATTTAAACTTTGAAATAGATTATGATGATAGTATTGCTAACGTTATGATAATGGATAAAACTGTAACCGATAATAGTAAAGAAGGATCAACGATTATTTACAAATTTATAAAAGATAATTCACAGTAGCTAGGGGATGTCCCCTAGTTGCTAACGTAAAGGAAGATAAAATATAACATGGATATTAATGGTTTGAAAGAAAGTTTGTATATTTTTAAAGGAAAATGTATCAATGTAGTTGACGGAGATACAGTAGATGTTAATTTAAATTTTGGTTTTGATATCACAGCTAAGCGTAGACTCAGATTACTAAATACAGACACCCCTGAGCGTGGACAAACTCTTTATAATGAAGCTAAGCAATTTGTGATAGATAAGATATTTGGTTTAGAAGTATATATTCAAACCTATAAGTCTGATACGTTTGGCAGATATCTAGCTAATATCTATTATGATGACGATGGAAAAATTAAGTGTCTTAATGATGAGTTACGTGCGCATGGTTTACTTAAAGAAAATTCTAAATGGAATAAGGAGAATAAAAGCGATGGATTATCAACAACAAAAGATGAAGAACTTTTACATACTACATAGAGATATTGCAACACAATTAACTATATTTATTGATAAGTGTGAAGAAGCGTTGCTATCAGGTGAGGGAATGGATGAAGTATTAGAATACATTGGTATTAAATCAGATGAATTACTTCAAAAATTATAGGTGATAAACATGATTAAAGAAATTAGATACGATAAAACATACATTTTAAATAAAGATAATTACGAAATTGGATTTATGAATTTTTCAAGAAGTGAAGATGAATATACATATATGACAGTCACTGTAATTAGTGATGGTAAAGAACTATCTAAAAGCCTTTTATTAACAAAAGAGCGTACTGTTGACGAATATGACGTTCAATCAGTTAATGAAATATTGAATACACAAGGTTTAACATTTAGCGCCTACAAATAATAGGAGGATGGACAAATGGAAAACAAATCAATTAAATTACCTAGTTTTGTTATCGAGTTAACCAACGATAAAGATACTTTTAATATAATCGATATTATTATGAATGATACTAAACATAAAGTATCAAAAAAAGAGGTAACTTCAGAAGAAACGGCTATCGTCATTACAGAACTTGTTCAGTCTCGTATTGCTTCAGAGGAGATAATAGCACAATTGACAACTGATAAAGAGAAACTTGAAGAAGAAATAAATTACTTATTAGATAAAGTAAATTCTCATGAGAAAAGTCTAGATGAATTGAGAGGTAATTAATTTGGAGAGAAGAGCTGTGCCGTTTCATGAGTACATGGATATTAAAAAGTTTATTTGCGAGATCAACGAAGAAGGTAAATTATTTGCAAAATTACCCAAAGATAAATGGGAATTACCAGAATCAGAATTAAAAATGTTGATGAAGAAATTAAGTGTGATTAAACCTTCAGATATTGAAGTTGAGAAGATGTACTACAATAAAGAATATGATACAACTGTGTTTGAAGTTTGTATTCATGATTTTCTAAGATTCGGCTTCCTTAAAAGAAAAAACGGAGATATAGAATACAATCAACTAACCTGGAGAGGTTATTAAAATACATATTAAGACAAAATATAACATAAAGGAAGATACATATGACAATTGAATATACCTACACAAGACCTCAGAATTTAAAAGACATTTCAATCGAACTAAGAAAAATGGTTCAAAATGCTAGTTATGAAGAAGTTGAAACACTTGCAAATGATATTGAATATTTTGTTAAAGATGGACTAGATATTATGGATTTTAATAGTGCTGCTATGGATGGGATTAAAAGTATGGAGTTAGAAGAAGAAAATGAGCGCCTTAAAATGCAGTTAGAGAACTTAGAATTAAAGTTAAAACGTAAGTACTAATAATAAATTAGTTATCAATAATTGATTAATTATGAGGGTGTGATAAATTTTGCTGGTCTATGATGGGAACTTAGAGGAGCAAGGTGTTAAGACAGAATTTACTAAATCGGCTCCTAGAAAATGGACTAAAGAAGAAGAGGAATGGATTGTGGAGAAGAAGCTAAAAGGCCATTCTGTTAGTGAGATTGCAAAAGCTTTAAATAGAACAGAAGTTTCAATTTCAATTAAGTTAAAAAGGCTTAAGAAGAGAACTGAAACAAATACATATAATGAACATCACTTGGAAGAAAAATATGGAATGAACTCTAAGGTAGCGAGTGAATTACCTAAAAATGCAAGAGTATTAGACCTATTTTGCGGAGTTAATTCTTATTGGAAGAATACATATAACGATTTTAAAGTAACAACAAATGATAAAGACAAGACTATCGATGCAGATTACAACATGGATGCGCATAAGTTAATATGCAAGCTTTATTCAGAAGGTCATAAGTATGATTTTATTGATTTAGATCCATTTGGTAGTGCATACGACTGTTTTGATTTAGCTATTAAAATGGCTAAAAAGGGACTATACATAACATTTGGTGAGATAGGGCATAAGCGTTGGAACAGATTAGATTATGTTTCGAAAAGATACGACATAAAAAGCTTAGATGAATTTAATCTTGAAAAGCTTATAGAGAAGGTAATGCTTCTAGGATTACGTAATAAAAAGACATTGAAGCCTAAATACATAGGAGAATATAGAAATATATCAAGAGTTTATTTTGAGATAAGTGATTATAAAGAAACGTCTCAATGGGTTGGTTAGCTCTTAAATAGAATTCACATTAGATTATACATAAGTTTTTGATAATAGAAAGGATAAAATATAACATGTGCAATGATAAGAAAATAGTATACATGGCTGGACATATTTTAAATGAAGCCATGGTTGATTACAGAGAGAAGCAACATAAGCAAGTATCAGAAATTAAAGGAGTAGCTCCTTATTCGCCACATCAAGATAAATCAATTAATGATAAGTCAAATGCCGTTCAAGAGGGATTGGCTGAAAGAATTTTAAAGAATGATTTTAAAGCGATTGAGCAATCAGATATCTATGTGTTCGATGTATTGAATGAGGGTTTGGGCACTATTGCAGAGCTAGGTATTGTTCTGGGAATGAAACAACATGCTAAAGAAACTATTAAACAGCTAGAAGATAGTGCTGATACAGTTGCATTTGATTTCGAAGGTAACCTTACAGATTCGTATTATAATTTAATGGATGAAGTTGAATATCATAAAGCTATTCTCGATAAGCCAGTACTCTGTTATTGCTCAGATATTAGACAGGGGCACGGCAAGCCTTATAACGATCCTGACAGAGCGGAATATAGTACTAACCAGTTTGTTTATGGAATGGTATTAGAACTAACTAATGGAGAAGGTTTTATTAGCTGGGAAGAAACTTTAAATAGGCTAGAAGATTTTGGAAATTAGTTAATCTTAATAATCATCATGAGATGAAGTTGATTATAACTTGTAGTAAGTATTGCTTGATAAAAACGAATAAATTTTACTTTTATCCTCATTATGTATAGCTTGATATGAGGTTGAGGCATACTTATCTATCTCACAGTAATTCAAGACTTCTAAGTCATATCCTAAATTCTTAATTGCTGTTTCTGGTGCCCCTATACCAGAAAATAAACTTAACATTTTAACTTTTTTCAAATAAGCTCTCTCCTTGAATCCTAAGTATTTATATCATTGTCATGATAAAAGTAAAAATTTATTGGATGTAAGAGATGTTGACGGGACTATGTTCAAAGATATTGATTTACTTTTCCATGGATCTCCATGTCAATCGTTCAGCACGGTAGGCAAACAAGAAGGTGGGGATAAAGACAGTGGGACAAAATCCTCTCTTATGTGGGAAACAGTTAGGATTGTAAATGAATGTAGACCTAAGATTGTAATCTGGGAAAATGTTAAAGGAGTACTGAATAAGAAACATAAACATAATTTTGATACATACATAAAAGAGTTAGAAGATATTGGTTATAAATCTACGTATAAGGTGATATCTCCCAGGGATATTGGAGAGGCGCAAAGTAGACCAAGGGTGTTTGTAGTAAGCACGATTAAAGGACAGTTTGAGTTTCCAAATATTGTGAAAAGCTATCAAAAATGCATATCGGACTATATGGAAACTATTGTAGACCCAAAATACATATTGCCTAAAAATATTGCAGAAACACTGGCATACGGTAATCCCAATTTTTGTGGACGCATGACAATTTTGAGGCATACAGATTTAGCTGGTTGTTTAGTAGCCAAAAGCGGTAGGGCTGCTAGAACTAATAATTTCCTACTTTATCAGCATGAGGATTACTCTAAAATGTCTAATGCCAAAGATATACGGTTTTTACTGCAAAATAATGTACCTATTAGAAGTTTAACACCTCTTGAATATTGGAGACTTCAAGGGTTCAATGATGAGCAATTTTATATAGCACGTAAAGCGCTAGCAGATACATATAAAAATGGAAACTTATCATTAACAGATGCTCAATTATATAAACAAGCTGGAAATTCTATTAATGTTAAGGTATTAGAAAGCTTTATTGACAAAGTTTTAAAAACACTATATTAAGATAAAATATAATATGTAAAATGGAGGGTTTTTATGAATAAAAATATTCCCGTATCTGGAAGTAATTTTATTATTCCAGAAAATGAGTTTACAGCTACTAATATGAATAAATACACAAAGAAATGTATTGAAGATAAGTACACTAATGATATTAAAAATATCAACCGTAAAATTCAAGAAGCCGCAAAAGAAGGTAAATTTAGTATACAAATCAGAGGCAATGAGGATGATTTTAAATTAATCAGTATCTATTATTTAGAACGTTATTTCAAGATTGAATTCAAATTTGGTTATATGCTCATTTTATGGGACTGATAACATAAGAGGGCGTGATAAAGATGAAATTATTATTATTTTTATTCTTGCTGCTACCTGTATTCGTATTTCTTGTAAATTTATTTATTAGTCGCTTTAGTGAACAACTTAAACATAAATATAAAAAGTTTGAACTTAGAAAAAAACTTCAAGAGAAACGTTGGGAAACTGATATGGAGCTGTTAAATTTAGAAGTTCAAAAAGGGCTACTAAAGAAAGAAATAGAACAAAGACAGCATACTATTGGAAAATATGCTGAAGTCAACGAGCTAAAGCATGAGTTGAAAGAAGTTAATAAATTAATTAAATCTATTAGAGAAGAGGAAAATATATAATGAAGGTTATATCAATTATTGTTTCTTTATTAATTACAATTTTAGCATTTTTATGCGTAGAAAAAGTTCCACAAGGTAATGTCGCTGTTATGTATAGCACTAAAGGAGTAAAAGAAGACACCTTAAATGCTGGGTGGCATTTTGTATCTCCATTGACTAAAACAACAGACTATCCAATTCGTACTCAGACAAAAGAATATAAAAAATTAAACGTAGCTACATCTGACGGTAAAAACTTAACAATGAATATTAGTGTCAATTATCACGTTGATCCTACGAAAGTGGTATCAATTTTTAATAAGTTTGGAAATGCGGATATTGAGCAACTAGAAGACGGATACTTACGTACACGAGTTCAAGATGGATTGCGTCAATCAGTTGCTGGATACTCTGTAATTGAGACTTTTGGTGTTAAGGCTGGAGATATTAAAAAGGATACAATTGAGACTTTGCAACAAAGATTAGGTAAAGAAGGATTTATTATTGAAGATATCGCTATTTCAAGCCCTGAAGCAGATCGTTCAACTCAAGCCGCAATTGATGAACGTGTAAAAGCTAACCAAGAGTTAGAGAGAGCTAAAACAGATAAAAAGATTGCTGAAGCCAATGCAGAAAAGCGTAAAATTGAGGCAGAAGGTGAAGCTAGAGCAAATAAAATTTTAAATGATTCATTAACATCTCAATTAATTGAGAAGAAAAAAATTGATAAATGGAAAGGTGAACAACCAATTGAAATTGGTGGTTCTGGAGTAATTGTAGGTGGAAAATAATGAATGAAATAGTTAATTATTTAAATGTAGCAGTGGTAATAATTTTTGCCATTGCGTATATTCCACAAATTATTACGACGTTTAAAACAACAGTAAGTAATGGTGTATCATTATTATTTTGGTTTTATGTAGGTGCATCCACTCTTACTAGCTTATTTAATTTACTAGAAACGGGAGAAGCACCCTGGTATGTTTACATGGGGCAATTTATTAATACGTTTATAGCACTTTGTTTTGCATTATGGTTCAATTATTTACATAACCGAGAAAGAAGTATATTAATGTATTTGCTCCCTCTAACTTACGTAATTTTGGTATATGTATTAGTGTTTTATAACGATGTTTATATATCACAAATATTTGCTTCAATATGGATTATAATGGCATACATTTTTCAGATTAAGCATTTTGTTAAAGTTAAGTCATCTGAAGGTGTTAACCCTAGCTTATTTATTTTGTTTGCCGCAGGAATAACTTTATTAACAATTACGATGTATCTAACTAATGCAAGTATGCTCATCATTATTACTGAAATAATTAATGTTATCCTACTACTAGCATGTTTTGCTTTAACAATTTATTACAGCAAGAAAGATAAAATATAATAAGTGTTGACATTAGTTTGTTTAAGTATTATTATGTTTATAGTAATCAAATGAACTGATGTCAATCTTCAATAGGAGAGGTATTTATGTCAGAAATGAAACTTTACGATTACTCAGCATCATATCAAAATGTACTAAACATGATTGATGATGATGAAATTAAATATGAGGATGTGAAAGATACGTTAGATGCTATTCAGGATGGATCGGAAGAAAAGATTGCTAATACTGGAAAGCTTATTCAAAAGTTGAAAGATGACTTAGAAATTATCAAGATTCATGAAAAACGAATCAAAGAATTAAAATACAAGAAACAAAAAAATATTGATAACCTTATAGACTACTTATTAATTCATATGAATTTGCTTGATAAAAAGAAAGTCGAAACCCCAACTATCACTGTATCAAAACGTGAAACTAAGAGAATGATAATTACAAACGAAGAGAAGTTACCTGATAAGTTTTTGAAAGTTAAAGTTAATAAAACAGTCGATAAAGAAGGCTTTAAAAAGTATTTTAAAAATCTTAGTGAAGAAGAGGCATCTAAAATTGATTATGCTCATTTAGAAACTAATCAATCAATTACAATTAAATAGGAGGAAAATTCATGGCTTTATATACTCAAGAAGGTTTAAGGTTTGATAATGAGGAATCAGCTATAAGTTGGTTTCTGACTACATTACAAGACAAGTCACCATTAGGAGAGTTATATGAAAAGTTACATGCTGAAGATTGGGGAGAATATGATATTCAAGCTACAGGTATTAGTGATCAAGAGTATTTAATACGACTAGATGCGCCTGACTTAAGGTCGAACATCTTTAGAAGAGTAAACATAAATACGTATAATCAACCTGTAAAGTTGGAATACAATGTTTTGAAGAAAAATATTGACTCTTTAATTAAAGCTACTAATATAGCTTCTATTACAGCATACAGTGTGTTAGCAGATATTCAAGAGAGTATTAAAAAAGGTGATGAAAATCTTTTAAATGATGTAATCACTGATTTTAAAGAGATGGTATTATCTGTTCAAGCAGAGCTAGACGCTATAGATGGAAGAATAGTGATTCAACTTACAGACAAAGTTAAATCCACTAAATATAGCTCATTCATAACTTTAGACGAACAATTAAGACTTGATGTAGATAAAATTAAACCAATGGTTGAAGGCATGTTCAAGAAATCGCTACAAGGTAAATTTGACGCCGATGGCTTTAAAGTTGATGGCGTTGATTTAAAATACTTGCTTGACTATGCTGATTTGCACAAAAATACTTTAAAAGTAGAAATTTTAGACATTTAGACATGAAAAATATAGACAATAATTAATTTACAGGAGAGTATCTAATGTACAACCAAGAACAAAACCTTGAATTACTTTATGCAAATGCAACTTTTGATTACCTTGAGACAAATGATGAAGGACAAAATTATGACCAAGAAATCACTAACTATGAAGACTACCTAGAAGAAATGAGTTTTAATTATTATGAGAAAGATAAAATATAACAAGAATAAAGATATGATTATAGCTTATTACTCATTCTCAGGAAAGACAGAGAAGTTTATTAATAAATTAAGTGGGTTCAACATAATTAATATCAATAAAAATACTATTATTGATAATCCTTATATTTTAGTGACACCTACATACAATATAGGAGAGGTTCCAGAAGAAGTGAATTTATTCCTACAAAATAATCATAAGAATATGATAGCAGTTATGTCTGCAGGAAATCGAAATTGGGGAAGTAACTTTGCTGTTTCTGGAGATAAGATTTCAAATAAATATAACGTCGATTTAATTGGAAAATTTGAAATGTATGGAACACAAAATGATGTTGATAAATTAATTTCTTATATTAGAGATTATTATGAAAGTACAAATATATAGTGGAGGTACCGATGAATTATATTGAACTGAATAATCAGATGTTACAAAGAGATAATATTACAGGTCAATTTAAGCTTGAAAAAGATAAAGAAGCAACTAAAGATTACTTCTTGAACAACATTAATTTGAATACTGTATTTTTTCACACATTAAAAGAGAAATTAGATTACCTAGTAGAGAATGATTATTACGAGAAAGAACCTATTGAAAAGTATTCGTATAAGGATCTAAAAAAGCTATACAAATATGTATACAATAAAAAGTTTAGATTTGAATCTTTTATGGCAGCACAAATGTTTTATGAGAGATACGCATTACGTACTAATGATGGAAAAAGAATTTTAGAACGTTACGAGGATCGTATTGTAGCTAACGCAATCGTGTTAGGTGATGGTGATATTGAGAAAGCATTTGATTATGCAAAATTACTTATCAATCAAGAATATCAGCCTGCAACACCTACTTTTATGAACTTGTTAAAGAAACGTGGAGGTAATTATGTTTCATGTTTCTTATTGGAAGTAGACGATAGCTTAAACGACTTAAATGCTGTTGAAGGATATGCAAAACAGCTTAGTAAATTAGGCGGCGGTGTTTCTCTTAATCTATCAAAGATTCGTGCTAAAGGTGAATCAATTCAAAACATTGAAGGTGTAGCATCTGGTGTTGTGCCTTTCATGAAATCATTAGACCAATCGGCTCGATGGATTAATCAATTAGGCTCTCGCCAAGGGGCATTCAGCGTATATCTTAACGCTTTTCATGCTGATATTTATGACTTTTTAGATACAAAACGTATTTCGGGAGACGAAGATATTAGATGTAAGACACTATCTTTAGGAGTGGTAATTCCTGATAAATTTATTGAATTAGCAGCAAAAGATAAAATGGGATACTTGTTTTACCCTCATAATGTTAAGCAAGTGTATGGTACCCATTTTGATGAGATGGATATTACAAAAATGTACGATGAATTAGTAGATAATCCCGCAATTAAAAAGAAACAATTCAATCCTCGACAGTTGATGTCATATATCGGGTCAACATTATTTGAAAGTGGTTATCCATACTTGATGTTTAGCGACAACGTAAATCGTGTTCATGCGAATAATAATGTATCTAAAGTTAAATTTTCTAACTTGTGTGTTACTGGAGATACTGAATTGCTAACTGATAATGGATACTTCTCAGCTAAAGAGCTATACGATAAGCAAAATAAATTAAAAGTTGTTATTGATAAGCGTACTAAAAATTATGATATTAGAGAAAAAGGCACTGAAGTTGTCAATGCAATTCCAATGCAACTTACTTCTAGAAAAGCAGATGTTTTTGAGATTAAAACCAAGCAAGGTTATTCAATTAAATCTACTGAATGGCATAAATATTATAAGCAAAATGATGATAAATCAGTTTCAAAAGTACAACTAAATGAATTATCAGTTGGGGATAGGCTACTTATTCAATCTGGTGAAGGTAAATTTGGTAGTTTTCACGATCCCGAGCTTGCTTTCATTATGGGAATTATCGCAGGAGATGGCACTTTTGCAGATAGAGGAACTCCAAAAATTTATCTATATGATAGTAAGAAGTCTTTAAAAGATAAATTAGAAAAGATGATACATAATGTAATAGACAGGTATCACAATAAAGAAATTGACTTGCATCACTCAGCTACACGTGAGCCAAAGTTTGTTTATAATGAAAAAATGAATCGTTTAGAATTAAGTAGCTCAGTATTAAGAGATGTATTAAATAAGCATGGTTTCAATAAAGAAAATAAAATCAGTTTTCCATACATACTAAAGCAAGCTAATAAACAAACTATTTCTTCTTATCTTTCAGGCTTATATCAAATGGATGGTACTGTGAATGCTAATGCTAAAAGTAAAGCTATGTCATATGAACTAGTTTCAATTTCAAAAGAATTTTTGAAAGATATTCAAATGCAATTATTAAACTTAGGGATTTACTCATCTATTTATAAAACAGAAAGAACCTATTCTTTGCTTCCAGATTCAAATAGAAATCTAAAAGAATATAAAGTAAGCAATATTTATAAATTAAGCGTTCAGGATAGAAAATCAAGAGATAAATTTCTTGAAAGTATTGAATTAAAAGAGAAAGATGTAAAAAAAGTTCTAGCGTTTAATTCTATACTCCAGCCTAATAGCCGAACTCCTAAACATGGATTTACAGCTACAATTGAAAGTATTGAGTATATTGGAAAAGAAGACGTGTATGATACGACACAAGAAGATTATCATTCATTAATCTTTAATGGGATCGTTACTGGTAACTGTTCGGAAATTTTACAATATAGCCAGGTATCAGAACACACTGATTACGGTTTAGAAGATAAGTTAGGTCTAGACATTTCATGTAACTTAGGCTCATTAAATATCGTAAATGCCATGAAATCAGAGGACTTCGGTAAAACAATAGCATTATCAATAGATGCTTTAAATGAAGTATCAAGAATTAGTAATATTGCAAATGCTCCTACTATTAAAAAAGCAAATGAAATATCACATTCAATTGGCCTTGGTGCAATGAACTTACATGGTTATTTAGCTCAGAACAAAATTAAATATGATTCAAAAGAAGGTTTAGAATTTGCTGATACTTTCTTTAGAATGGTTAAATATTATGGACTAAAGCGTTCTATGGATATCGCAAAAGAAACAGGAGAGAAATATTACGGGTTTGAAGGATCAAAATATGCTTCTGGAGAGCAATTGAAGGACTATTTTGAACAAAAGCCACCAAAAATTAGCGATAAAATTGCTGTTTTATTTGAGGGACATCATATCCCAACTCAAGAGGATTGGAAGAAATTATCCGATGATATTCAAAAATATGGCTTATATAACTCATATATAACGGCTGTAGCACCTACAGGTTCTATTTCTTACATTCAAAATTCTACAGCTAGTATTTTACCTGTTGTAGAGCGTATAGAAGAGCGACCACAAGGTAAATCAAAAGTATATTTTCCAGCTCCTAATTTGAGTGCAGAGAATTGGTTCTTCTATAAAGAAGCTTATGATTTTGACCAACGAAGCATCGCTGATATGGTAGCTACAATTCAGAAACATGTCGATCAAGGAATCAGTTTTACATACTTTATGAAAGATACAGATACAACACGTGATATTAACAAACTTCATTTATATGCATATAGCAAAGGCATTAAAACAATGTATTATATGCGAACTAAAAGAACACAAATGGAGGAATGTTTATCATGTCAGGTATAAAACATACATATGAAGCAGTAGATTGGAATAGTCCAGTCGATAATTTTACTAAAACCTTTTACGATCAAAACAAGAGACAGTTTTGGGTACCAGAAGAGTTAAGTATTCCATTAGATTTGCCTTCGTGGGAAAGGCTTAGTGACGATGAAAAAGACGTTTATATGAAGGTTCTTGGCGGCTTAACATTACTTGACACGGAGCAAACTGAAGAGGGAATGCATTACATTATGAAAGCTTTTCCTCAATCACAACGTAAGGCTTTATTATCCTTTATGGGTGCTATGGAAGGTATTCATGCAGCGAGTTATAGTGAAATCTTTCAAACTTTGGCCACTAAAGCTCAACGTGAAGATATTTTTAAATGGGTTAAACTAAATCCACAGCTTCAATTCAAAGCTAATACTGTAAGTAATTATTATCGAGCTATTGATACGCCGCCTACAGTTGATGTTGATGAATATAAATTATGCCAAGCATTAATTACATCAGTATACTTAGAATCATTTTTATTCTACTCAGGTTTTTACTATCCACTATACCTATATGGACAAGGGAAGTTAATGCAATCTGGGGATATGATTAATTTGATCCTAAGAGATGAATCCATTCATGGTGTTTATATCGGTTTGCTTTTTCAAGAAATTTATAAGTATAAATTAGATGATACACAACGTGAAAAATTAAATGGATTTGCTAAAGATTTGCTTGAAAGATTATATGAGAATGAATGTGAATATACAGACTCTATATATAATAAAATAGGATTGTCTGCAGATGTTAAAGCATTTGTAAGGTACAACGCTAATAAGGCGCTAATGAATCTAGGGTTGGATACATATTTTGATGAAGACGAATGTCAATTTAGCTCTATTGTATTAAATGGTTTAGACACTAAGACTAAGAACTCTGATTTCTTTAGTCAAAAGCAAACAAGCTATACAAAAGCAGTTATTAGGCCTTTAGAAACGGAAGACTTTAGTGAAATACTAAAGTTATCTCAATTCATTAAGTAAGATAAAATATAACAAGAAAAGAGATAAATATGAAAAATACATATCCAGTTATTACAAAAGTTAACAATTTTCAAATCAATATTGCTCTTACAGGAAAAATGAGAAGTGGAAAAGATACAGTAGCAAAGAAAATTTTTGAGCTATTCGATGCTCATGATGTAGCAGTTAAACATTATGCTTTCGGTGATGCTCTTAAAACATATGCAAGAAAACTTTACCCTGATGAATTCAATGAAGGTAACAAGCCACGAGAACTATTTCAATGGCTTGGACAAACCCTTCGGGAACGTAATCCTAATATATGGATTAATCATTTAGCTGAGGAAATTAATAAATTTAATGGTTATTACGGAACTGTATATTACGGTGGTCATCTTATAAATATCATCACAGATTTAAGACAACCCAATGAGTATGAGTTCTGTAAAGATAATGACTTCTACATTATTAGAGTTGATTGTGATGATGTAGTTAGACTTAAGCGAATGAAGACATTAAATGACAATTTCAGTGATAAAGATTTAAATCATGAAACTGAAAAACATATCGATTCTTTTAAAGAAGATTACATTGTTACAACAACGCATATTAACGAGGAAGAGCTTTCTGAACGAATTGAAAGCATTATTAACCATATTAAAAATAAACAATTAGAGAAAGTAAGAGGTAATTAAGTATGACAAAATTTTTATTATTCGGTTCACCAACATGTATGCCATGTAAGACAGTTAAAGGTATTTTACCAACACTAGGATTTGAGTTTGATTATATTGATGTTATTGAAAATCCAGATTTAGCATCAGAGCATTTAGTAATGTCAACACCTACAATGGTTAAGTTAATTGATGGTGTAGCAGTCAAAACTGTAGTAGGCCAGGGCGCAGTAATGCAATTAGTCGATGAAGAATTAAATCAGTAATCCAAGGAGAGCGTGCAATGAAAAAGGATGAATTACAACTATTTGTACAGGGGATTTTTATTGCATACCAATACCTAGAAGATAACCAAGAACTAGATCGAACTGCATTTATCATCTTAGAAAATAATATCTTTCGTGCTATCAGGGAGCTAAAGAAACTCCCTTTTAGCATACCTAACTTATGGTATGCATTTAAAACTAAAAGAAAATTACAATCACTTATCTTAGAACTATATAAATATTACAAATAAAAGGAGACAGTTTATGTTTACAGTATTCAAAAATGGAAGCTTTGTTATTGACATTGATACAAAAGAAACAGGAAAAGTAGTTGGTCGTGAAGGAGCATATCATCTAGTAGAAATTATTGTCTCACAAGATAAGGAGAAAGGTACAAGAACAACTAAATTAAATAAGGTGCCTCATTTCAGATTAAAACACTATAAACCAAAAACTAAAAATACATATACACCATATTTTGATGTAATGGAGTTTCACAAAGCTTTCGGTCATCCAGTTGCAAACCAACCAACACCAATTTCAAAAGATAGAGCAAAAGAACGCTCGGATTATCTAATAGAAGAGTTAGTAGAATTTTTATGGGCTTCTGTATCGGGCAATGCGCAAGAAACTACAAAATTAATTAATGACTTAATCCAATCTATTCATAAGGCCGCATATAAATGTTTTGAAAAGGGAGAATTTCCTGAAGCTGAAATTCTATTACACCAAACAGATGCCTTGAATGACATTAACTATATTAACTACGGTTCAATTGTTGAAACAGGTGTTAACCCTAAACCTGTTTTTGAAATTATCCATAATGCAAATATGAAGAAACTAGATGAAAACGGCAAGCCTATTTTAGATCCTGTTACTAATAAGATTCTTAAACCCAAAGGGTGGGCAGAGAAATATCAACCAGAACCATTAATCAAACGTGAAATTGAAACACAAATTGAAAAGTCGAAAGGATAACAAACATGAATAACTACAATAATTTAACAAATAATAACGAATTTAACCATGAAGAAGATTTAGCAGCAAGATTGATTGAATTTATAGATGATATCGATGAAAAAGCATTAGATAATGATTTATATGAAATTAACGCAGTGGATTATAAATTTGTTGAATCATATGAAGGTAGTAAAGATATTGAAGAGGATATTATTGATTTAAGATTAAATGTAGAATTAAAGCGTAAAAAGAAGCCTAAAATAGATGACTACTCAGAATATGCAAAATCATTTAATACAAACCGTAAGTTAAGTGATGCAGAAAAAGCTGGTAACCTACATAGATACTTTAATGGTGATTGTATTGGATAAGCCTACATGCAGACTATCATTACCTTTACCTACATCTTTAAACAAATTATACATACAACAGTTTGCTGGTGGTCGTCCCACAGGCAAAAAAATACTTTCAAAAGCAGGGAAAGAGAATAGGGAAGACATAATGATTAATGTTGAAAAGCAAATGTCATTACCTATAAATATTAACTGGGATGTTGAATATACACGTGATAACTACATTTATATGAATATTGACGCATATGTAACTAGAGTAAATGTAGATTTAGATAACACTCTTAAAACTTTAAATGACTCTATAGAAGAGTCTGGACTGGTGTTTCTTAATGATAAGAAGGTAGTACCTAGATTTAACCGAGTTTTTATTGATCCTAACAACCCTCGTGTTGAGCTAACTATAACTCAAACTGGTTGGAATGGTATCTTTGACACAAATTCTATTCGAAATAAATTTGAGATGAAGTGTCAAAAATGTACAAGGTACCGTAATGGAGCATGTAGTATATTCAATAAAGCATTACAGAATAAGATTCAAGAGGAGATTACTCAAGAGGATAATAATTTCTCTTGTTTAAAATTCAAGGAGAAAAGATAAATTATGACAGTTATTAATTATGATAGAAACAAACTCGAGAAATTTAAACATAAATGGAAAAGTGTAATTAAAGAAGAAAATATTCAATACATAGCTAAGCAATTATCTAAACATATTTAATACATAAAATACACTTTAAACCCTTGTTATTACAGCAAGGGTTTGTTTTTATATCTAGTAATAGTAGATAAAATAAGTTATACTAAAGTTAATAAGATAAAATATAACAAGAGGGTGTATAAATGGTGAGCAAATATAAGCAATGGTCAGAAGAAGAAACGCAACAACTAGTTCATTTATATGATAATGAGGGTTTGTCTTTTAGTGAAATTGGTAAAATACTA
Source organism: Staphylococcus hyicus (assembly GCF_000816085.1). Lineage (NCBI taxonomy): Bacteria > Bacillati > Bacillota > Bacilli > Caryophanales > Staphylococcaceae > Staphylococcus > Staphylococcus hyicus. Next base: position 1,114,453 of record NZ_CP008747.1, read on the forward strand.
GGTCGCACCAAGGGATCATGTAACTCAAAATACAAATCATTTAAGCAAGATAACTCCTCTATTATTAAATTTACAAAAAGAGAAAAGTGGACTAAAGAAGAGGATGATCTTTTAAAGGAAAATAAAAACCTTACTAAAGAAGAATTACGTAAATTATTTCCTACACGCACACCTGTAGCAATCTTAAATAGAATTGCACAATTAGGCTTAAATAGACATACCAATATGACACTAACTCATGAGCAAGAAGAGTTTATACGTAATAACTATATGGATATGAATAACAACCAAATTGCTAAACACTTAAATGTTGATAGAGGTGTTATAAAACGTTTTAGAAAAAGAGAGAATATTGAAACTGAAAGAGTATGGGATATGGAAAGCATTGAAGCATGTGAGGATAACTTTATGAGTATCAAAATAAAGTTCAAGCTGAAGAAGTTACTTAAGGAGAGTGATGATAATGTCTAATATCATGGAAGGGTACTATGATGATATAAACACGCAAGAAAGCAGGATTGACACTGTAGCTATATATGCTCGTAAATCACGTGCAGATGAGGGTGAAAAGGATTTAAATAACCACTTAATGAGATTGAAAGCAAGAAGTGAATTGAATGAGTGGAGTTATGAAGTTTACAAAGAAATTGGTTCAGGAGCTTCTATAGAAGACCGTCCTGTAATGAGACAATTACTATCGGATGTAGAAAAAGGTGAATTTGATGCTGTAGTAGTTGTAGATTTAGATAGGCTTTCACGAGGTAAAGGTGCTGATTTAGATAGAATATTAGGTACTTTTAGAAATAATGACGTTAAGATTGTTCAAGAGTCTCCTTATGAGGTTTATGATTTAACCAACAGTGATCATGCGCAAATGTTAGAAATGAAAATGTTTTTTGGCAATATGGAACTTATGCAAACTAAAAAAAGGTTCAGAGAAGGTAGAAGATTATCAATACATTTAGGTAAATGGGTGTATGGCCAAGCACCATTCGGTTACCAAATTGACAAGAAAACTAAAAAGCTAGTATTTAATGAGAAGGAAAAAGAAGCTTTTCTTAAAATGAAAGAATTATTTTTTGAAGGCTATAATACTGTTGATATTGCATGGAATTTAAATAAAGAAGGTTATACTAAGCGAAGTGGTAGGCCATTTGAAAGCAAGTCAATAAGTAGAATATTAAAGAATGAAATCTACACTGGTACAACTGTGTATAATAAATCAATAGGCAGTAAAAGAAATAAAAATGATTTATATTCATCAGGTTTACCATTTAAAAGATTAGACAAGTCTGAATGGAAACGTAAGTATAATACGCATCCTGCATTGGTAACTATGGAGGAGCATGAATTAATAGTTAAACATTTTCAAAATGTACCTCACAGAGCACACTCAAGATCTAAGGTGCCATACTCTTTATTTGGTTTATGCCGAACACCAAAGGGCGAACACTATCATATTTATACGTATAATACTAAAGGCCAACCTACACATATAGGAATTAAAAAATCAAAGTATGAAGATAAATCAGAATATATATCTGTGCCTATTAAATTGGTTGAATCAGTGATATTAGAATCAATCAAATTGTTAGAAAGTGAACTCGAATTATTATTAGAAGATAACGATAATCAGAAAGAGGTTGCACTATTAGAAAAAAGAGCTAAGAAGATTAATAAAGAAATTGAGCAGCTAGAGGGTGAAATTGATAGAATTCAAGAAGGATTTTTAGCAGGTCTATTTAATGCTGAAGAAGCAGCTCAGATTAAAAAGAAGAAGAATAGTGAAGTTGATGTTAAAGAAAATGAACTTTTAGAAGTAAATAAAAGTATAGATAAAGTTTCAAATTCAACTAACTTAACCAGGCTTGATAGATGGCAAAATATATATAAAATGATAAATGACTCCAGTAATCCAACAAAGTTGAACGAAATATATAAAAGTATAATAAATGATATAGTAGTATCTAGAACTGTTTTTGATGAAATCGATGTACAAGTAAATTTTCTCTAGGGGAATAGGCTTTGACTGGTTTAAATATTGTGTCGACCGCAAGGCAACATAGAGTGAGTACCATGGACGGTACAGCAATCATGCAAGGTGTTGCTACGATATTCATTGCACAATTGATGGGAGCAGATTTAACATTACTTCAATTAATTACTGTAGTGGCAATTGCTGTCATTGCCTCGGTCGGTACGGCAGGTGTACCTGGAGTAGGACTCATTATGCTTGCGATGGTATTAACTGCAGTAGGATTAAACCCTGCAGCAATTGGTATTATATTAGGTATTGATAGACTTCTAGATATGACACGTACGGCTGTAAATATTACAGGTGATGCCGCATGTGCTGTGATTTTATCTGAACGAGAAGGTCGTAAATTAAAAGGGAATATACACGCTGAATAATGAATATTTCAAACGGGGTTGGACTTACGTCTAGCCTCGTTTTTCACTTGGCTAAATAATAAAAGTGCATTTTTTTAAAAGATGAATGTTTTGTGATAATAGTACAAGTGTTAAATGGAAACACCATTTATTATTAAACATAAATCAAAATATGTTCTTCATAATATAGATGAACTTTATTAATGAACACAAATATATTTTTGTGATAAATTAGGTTTGTCATAAGATTTGGAGTAGTTAGATTGGAATAATGATTCGTCAATTATTATTAAAGGCGAGAATATTATTAATTATATTTTTGGACATTGAGGACACTATTTCAATGTCTTTTACTAATGCAGAAGTGTATTTAAAACATGGAAATAAAAGGTGTTATGTTTATGACAAACTTCATATTTGTATTTTTAATAACAGCTATTGTCTATTCAATGTTTAAGTATATGTACATTTTTATCTCACGGAAATTAAAACAGAGTAAAATCGCAAAAAATAACTACGTGGTTAAAGAAATACTTCTTTCAGCAAGCGGAAAATTTGATATTTTAGATCTTATAATTGTTTTTATTATAACTTTTATAGTGATTTATAAATAGACGACATACAGTTATACATATGATGGTATTAACTGCAGTATGAGTAAACCTTGCAGCAATTGGTATTATATTAGGTATTGATAGACTTCTAGATATGACACGTGCGGCTGTAAATATTACAGGTGATGTCGCATGTGCTGTGATTTTATCTGAGCGAGAAGGTTGTAAATTAAAAGGGAATATACACGTTGAATAACAAAAATCGCGTTGTCTCAAAACATGAGATCACGCGATTTTTTATTTATGCTGTTTATAAAATAGCCATTTATAGATTATTGATAAGAGGGAAAATATGATGAAAGGTAAGAGACAGTATAGGGCGACGATGTAAAGATTTTCTGTCACTTTAAAAATAAAAAAATTCATAACTAATAAAAATAAACTTGATATAAGTCCGGCTAAAGGTAATGCATTCAGATATGACAATAAATTCCTTTTGTATTTTTCTTTCATAATGATCACCAATGTTAATAAGTATTTTGATAATAAAAGATTAGAATTCTAAAATGAATACTTTAACTAAAGTTAGTTTATTATTTAAATTTTATTATACCGATAGAAATAACACAATGTTAAACCATGTTTAAGGAACATTTAACATTTAGGTATTGCAAAATATATTTGTGTGTCATATACTTACTCGGGTGTAAATTCCACTTTAATTGAAGGTGTGTGTTTGAAATTTCTTTGCAAATAAAATGTCATTCTAATTTCATTTCTAAGAGACATTAAAATGAGAAATGAAGAAAGGAACATAAAATTTTCTATCTAAGGATACACCCGTAAAGGAACTGGGTATCACAATTGAAGATATAAGGGGAATTTATCTGTAATTGATGATGATGCCACTAATAAGAAAAAGTAAAAATCAGTGGTTAATAAAGTAAAAATCCAATGATTCGCAGTTGCTTTTATATATAAATAAGTAAAAAATTGATGATCCATGATTAAAATCATTGTGAATTATACATTAATTATGAAGATTTAAAGTTTAAAAATGATAAATATTCCATTTACCATATAATGGTAAATTTTTACAAAAATCTTTTTGACTATAAATATACAATTTTATATATTATGTTATAAGATAACAGCATAGAAAGGACATAAGAATGAAATATTTGACTCATAAATTTTTAATAGTATTATTATTAATCACTGCGGGATTTTTAGGGGCATGTGGTAACAAAGAGAAAAAACATGAAATTATCGCATACGTAGACTTTAAGTGCCCATATTGTAAAAAATTTGATGAAAACATTATGTCAAAAATAACGAAGTCTTATATTGACACAGACAAAGCTACTGTGACATACGTTAATGCTGCTATATTAGGTGACGAATCAAAATTAGGTTCTGCTGCCACGCATGCAGTTAAAGACATGGCACCAGAAAAATATTTGGAATTCAAAACTGCCATTTTTAAGCATCAAGGCCCAATTAGTAAAATGTGGTTAACAGAAGCATTTTTGGATAAAGAAATAGACAAGTTAAAATTAAATGATCAAATTACGCGTAATATCAAAAATGCATATAAAGATAAAAACAGTCAAGCTTGGAAAAACATGAAAGCAGATCAAAAGAGAATTGAAAAAGAGAAAATTGAAGAAATACCGGCTATTAAAATTGATGGTAAGTTGGTTAAAGATGTACACGATTATAATGATATTAAAACACAGTTAGACCAATAACTTATAGGTGTATGTTTGAAACGATTTCTCTTGATGCACTGTTCATTGTGAAAGTCGACAAAGTGAGTACTTTGCCGGCTTATTTTTTATGCCAATATTCCAGAGTGTTTTTGTATAATTTTTACAGTTTAAGAATAATTTAAGAAGTATTTTATACAATTATTAGATGAAGTGTATTGTTAATAAATACTTAAGATGAATTTAATTTTATAATATTGCAAAACAAAAAATAGAGCTATATAATTACTGACGTGAAAGATATCAAATGGCAAAAACTACTTTAGAAGTTGTTTGCTATTACTGTAGTTTTAAGCATATCGGGTTATGAAGTTAATACAAAAATCTAAGAAGACGGAGACAAATACTATGAACAACACACAAAGATACGGCATCAGAAAGTATAAAATCGGAGCAGCTTCTATCGCTTTAGGCACAGTTGTAGTAATAGGTATGAGTGAAAGTAATGAAGCAGCGGCTTCTGAATATCATACAAGCCAAGTAACAACATCAGCACAATATGTTGCGCATCACGTTGAAGAAGTTTCAACAAGCGCTCAAGTAACAGCTTACAAAGAAAATGCCACGAATAACGAAGTGCAAAAGTATGTCAAGAATACTTCGACACATCAAGCACATAATAATGAGCATTTAAAACAGTATGGAACTGACCAACAGAGAGTAACGCCAATTGTAAAACCAGAAACTAAAGTAACAACAGCTGTAGAACCTAAAGTGATAGCAGCACCACAGTCAACTAAAGTCGTTGAAAGTCAAAAAGAAGCGCATCACCACATAAAAGGTACTGATGTTACGGAAAAAGTAACGGTTGTTGAAAGTAAAATCGAAGGTCATGAAGGCAAAAAGAATATTACACCGCACAATGCAGAGCGTGTAACATTAAAATACAAATGGAAGTTTGATAATAGTATTAAAGCTGGAGACCATTTCCACTTTACAATTAGTAACAATGTAGATACACGAGGGGTTGCATTTAAGAAAAAAGTACCTGAAATCAAAGATAAACAAAATGTAGTTGCACGTGGAGAAGTATTAGAAAATAACAAAATACGATATACTTTTACAGATTATGTGAATTACAAGAAAGACATTAATGCAGAGTTGTCTTTGAATTTATATTTCAATCCAGTAACAGTACCAAATAGAAGCCGACAAACTGTCGTAGCGACACTTGGTAAGGTCGAAACGAAAGAAACATTTGATGTAAATTATTTAGACGGCGTGCATGATAGAACAGGGTCAGGTGTAAAAGTAAATGGACGTATTCATAGGTTAGACAAAGACAATCGTATATTTACACATATTGCATATATCAATCCAGATAAAAAACATTTAAATGCTGTTGATGTAGTGGGATACTTCCGTAAAGGTGGTACACATGTGAGTCGTCCTAAAAATGTTCAAATATATGAATATGTTGGAAAACATCCTTTGGCTCAAAGTGTATATGCGGACTTTAATGTAGATGATTATAAGGAAGTAACTAAAAACGTAAACCTCATAGTTCAAGAAAATGGTCAATATAAAGCTACATTAGGCAATTTAAATGGAAAAACTTATGTCATTCGCTTTGATGGTCAATATCATGAAAATGCAAATGATTTGAGTTTTGCTACAGAATTAACAGGTCATCATCTTGTTAATGGATATTATGTACCTACTAAATTAACGTGGTTGAATGGCGTGACATTCTATTCAAACAACGCACACGGTAACGGTCATGATCGTTCTTTCAATGGCAAGAGTGAACATGTTGAAATTTCATATGATACTTATAAAACTGAACATCATACACAACAAGGTGTTTTAGAAGAAAGTTATGATTCCAAACCTATCGTATCGATAACAGAGTCTGGATCAGAATTTGGACATGGACATTACCAAAAGACAGAAGAGATTGAAGATACTGTAACAACAGACTATATTACGCAACAAAATTTACTTGAATTTAATGAAGATAATACGTTACCTCCATCAATTTCAGGCCATGCACAAGGTACAATTGAAGAAATAGAAGATACGATGAAGACGGATTATATAACAGAGCAAAATCTAATCGAATTTGAAGAAGAATTGCACATTGAACGCGGTGCACACGAAAATATGATATTTGAAGAAGACACAAATGATGATAAACCATTTATCAAAACTGGTGCGCATGAACCGATTGAAATAAATGAAAATTCCATTCCTAAAGAAAGTGGCAAGACGAAAGGTGTTATCATTGAAGAAGAGAGCAATCCAAATCATAATACACCACAACAACCTAAAGAAGAAATGCCTGAGAAGCCACAACCACCTATGTCACCTAATGGAGAATCACCTAAGATTAAACATAATATCATACCAAAAAAAGAGAATAATAAAGGAATCGTCGATATTCACGGTAAAGGTAACAAAACACCTCAAAATAAACCGAATATGTCTGATTTGAGCAAAGATAACAATCAAAGACCATCAATGAGTGGACATCATAAAACGAAAGACAGACACGCAAGTATAACAATATCGCACACGAATCATAGAGCAGAACAACGTCCAACATTGCCAGAAACAGGGCATTCTTCAGCACAACATTCTTATATTATAGGAACAGTATTAAGCATATTTGGATTTACTTTCTTAGTAAGAAGAAAATGTGAAAAACGTCATTAATTAATCTTGATTTAGTAAATTAATAAAGCTTAGGTAATAAATTGTGGACTAGGTGAAAGTATAAACCTAGTCCATTGTTTTTTGAAAAGCTCAGATTTCTATCTGAATGACTTTATATATTCGTTTTGTTGAAAAACCGTGAGGAAAATTTTATATCTATTGCTTCAAATGTATTTAATAAAGGCTAAATGGGAGAAATGTGCACATATTAACGTTATTGCACAAAAGTATTAGGGAGGGGTGAGGATCTGAAAAAGCTTGTTATTATTTTTTATATTATTTTCCTATTTAGTATACTATACATGATATGGAATCCTTTTTATATTTTGAATTATGAAGGAGCAGATATCGTTATTGCAACACACGCATTATCTTTTAGTTTTTTAATTATTTCTACAATGTTATGTATTTTTGATAAAATGAGACGAGATACATGGGTTTTAAGTATTATTTTAGCACTCGTTATGATGTTTATTGCTACGCCTATATTACTATTTTTATACTTTTTTGGCATACCTTTTATTTTAGAAGCGTGTTTAAGTTTATAGGTATATAGGACCAATGAAAGTAAACAATGTGATTGATATCACCCAAAGGTAAAAGCTTCAAGAGACAAAATATCATTGTTATTTTCTTCACGCTTCATGTAGCTCCCACGCGTCTTTGGGAGTAAATAATAGGAGAATCAAAAAGATGCGTGAATATAAACCTTCGAAGAAAAAGACATTCGCTCACAACTTTTCTGTCGGAATTGCCTTAAATGGAAATCACGAATAACAATTAAAAAACCGCTTAAAGCAATGAGCTTTAGCGGTTTATTGACAGTGAACGTATTACTTCTTTTGATTACGGCGCATTTTAACTTGAAAATGGTAACATTCAAATATAATAATGATGATACAAATCAATATGATTTTAAAGGATTCATTATGCCAACCTTTGAGCCAAAAATCTATGAAAAAAATAATTACCGCAATGCACGCAGCGCCAATATTAAAAATCCAATGCGTACTTTGATAGACGCCAATTACAATAAAACATGCTAATATTAATGTGAGTAAAATAATAAAAAACATAATTCACCTCAAAATGTATATCTATTCATTTTAAATTCATAAATTGATGTAGAAATGCATTACATAATTTACAAATATTTTGGCTACTTCTATTTTATTGAATAATAATATTAATGATAAGTCAATGCATTCATACTAAACTTAAAGATTTTTAGTGCATAATTAAGGCGGTGTCACAAGGCGGCGTACCAATTTTTTATTTTTTTCATCAAAGTGATGTTTTTGATTTTTGTGACAATTGTGGCTATTTATAAATTATAATGTTTCTACAAAAACGCTCTTTTCATTTTTCGAGTTTTGTATTAATATGTAATTTGTGTTTCAAGAATTGTGTAGATTTGCAATTACTTGTGTGCGGATAAATTTTAGACTAGAAAGGTAGTTATAGTAATGGATAGACAAAGTTTTACTGATTTAATTCAAATGAAATTTAAAATGGTGCGTATTGAAGCGGGATATACGCAAGATACAATGGCTCAAACAATTGGCTTATCTAAAAAGACTTTAGTACAAATAGAAAAAGAACGTGTTTTACCAAACTGGACAACATGTGTATCAATTTGTTCATTATTCAGAGATTCAGAAGTCCTTAACAGTACGTTTGGATGTGATCCTTTAGAAATGGTTCAAACAATTTCACGAGGACAATCTGCATATCCAAATTATTCTACTATTAGTGACATATATTGGGATACAATTGATACTAAAGGTGGTTACATTTTACAAAGTAACAAAGTCAGTGAGCTGTACCGCATTTTAGACACTGAGAAGCAACCTGTTTTCGGTACACCAAAATTAAGAGAAGCAGAAACTTATTTTCAACGTAATGTGAAAGAAGATCTTATTCGCGCATAAATTATATAAATTTTTAAGTAGGCTCTTTCCCCTAAAGAGTCTACTTTTTGTTTATAATGATAGAATAGTGGATATATACGTTAATTAAAAGTAAGCGGTAAGGGAGTATACTTTAATGAAATTATTACTCATCGTTATTTGTATGACAATTATAGGTGCTATTATTGGTGGCGTGACCAATATGATAGCGATTAAAATGCTTTTCCACCCATTTAGACCTTATTATTTTCTAGGTAAACGTCTTCCGTTTACACCAGGTTTAATTCCTAAACGGCGTGAAGAAATTGCGACAAAAATTGGTGGTGTTGTGGAAGAACATTTACTAACTGAAGCTTTAATCCGTGAAAAATTGGAAAGTCAAACGATGCATGAAACAATTAAAGAAACGGTAAAACAATATATAAATCGTTTACACGACGATGATATAACTTTACAGCGCTTACTACACCCTTTTAATATTCAAATAGTAAACCAAGGTGAACGTTGGGTTGCAGACGTGCTTAATGAACAATTAGAGCGAAAATATTTAGAACATTCGTCACACCGTATTAGAGATATTTTACCTGATGATATGATGGATGTTATAGATCGAAAAGTGTTTCATTTAGATACAATATTGCTTCAAAAAGGACGTGAATATCTTTCTTCTGATAAAGGGTATCGAGATATTTATGAGATGTTAAATACATTTTTTAATGAAAAGAGTCGTATTCTTTCTGTTTTATTAATGTTCATGTCGAAAGATGATTTAGTAAACAGAGTTCAGGCGGAGTTGTTACGTCTTTTAGAACATCCCAAAGCACAGCGTATTATAAAAAAACAAATCATAGCAGAATATGAAACCATGAAACAATCGACGCTGAGTACGTATATTCATAAAGAGCAATTTGACAGTTATTGCAATCAATTTGTAACTGCGTTTGTTCACCAATTAAATGTATCAAAACGTGCACACCAGCCATTACGAACACTTGCACCGAATCTCATACATTATTTGTCGAATGAGGGCACTTTGAAAATAACCGATTTCATTATTCAATCATTAGCGCAACGTTTAACTCAAATTCTTAGAAAAATTAATATTTCAGGAATGGTAGAAGAGCAAATTAATCGCTTTGATTTAGACTATATTGAACGCCTTATCCTAGAAATTGCTAATAAAGAATTAAAATTAATCATGTTATTAGGCTTTATTTTAGGAGGAATTATTGGTTTTTTCCAAGGATTGATTGCAATTTTTGTATAACCTCGAAAAATATGGTATTGTAAGCAAGGAGTGAGATTGGTAGGTAAATCCAATCTTCTAACAAACAACTTAAGGAGAGATTCCAATGGCTGTAAATTTATATGATTATGCAAACAAATTAGAGCAAGCATTACGTGAAAGCGATGAATACAATGCAATTAAAGATGCATATGCTAAAGTAAACGCAGATGAAAATTCAAAAAAACTATTTGATGAGTTCCGTGAAACACAATTAAGTTTCCAACAAAAACAAATGCAAGGTGAAGAAATTTCTGAAGAAGATTTACAAAAAGCGCAAGAACAAGCACAACAAATCGAACAAGATCAAAATATTTCTGAATTAATGAATGCTGAGCAAAAAATGAGCCAAGTATTCCAAGAGATTAATCAAATCATCGTAAAACCATTAGATGAAATTTACGCTGACTAATTTAAGATTTATAAAAAACCAGGAAGAATGCGACATGTATTCTTCCTGGTTTTTTATAGTAATATATGTGGTTGGGAATGATTTGATACAGAAAAATATTTAAATTTAGAAATCAAATTAGCTTGCTTTCGCATCAGAAAGTCATCACATAAATCAACAAAAATATGATAAAATAAATGAATACAATACATGTACAAAGGCTTGTTAAAGATTCTTAAAAAGGAGTATGCATTCATGGTAAAATTTTTGCATTGTGCAGATTTACATTTAGATAGCCCATTTGCCTCCAAACAGTTTTTAAGTCCGAATATTCTTAAAGATGTTGAAAATAGCGCATATGAAAGTTTCAAAACAATTGTTGATATTGCATTACGTGAAGAAGTCGACTTTATCGTAATTTGTGGGGATCTATTTGATTCAGAAAATAGAACATTAAAAGCTGAAGTGTTTTTGAAACAACAATTTGAAAGATTAAATAAAGAACAAATTTTCGTTTATGTGATTCACGGGAATCACGATCCGCTTTCAGATGCATTAATATCAGATTGGCCACAAAACGTAACGGTTTTTTCTAATAAAGTAGAAACGTATCAGACCATAACTAAAAATGGCGAAAAAGTGCATTTGCATGGTTTCAGTTATCAACATAATGAAAGTTATGAAAATAAAATTGACGATTACCCAACAAGCGAGAGTCATCACGTCATTAACATTGGACTTCTCCATGGTACATATAGTAAATCGGGTGTGTCTGATCGCTATACAGAATTTCGTTTAGAAGATTTAAATGCTAAAATGTATCATTATTGGGCATTGGGTCATATTCATAAACGTGACCAATTAAATGATTTGCCTCAAATACATTATCCTGGAAATATTCAAGGACGTCATTTTAATGAACAGGGTGAAAAAGGATGTCTGATTGTTGAAGGAGACCACGTTGAACTTCACACGCGGTTTGTGCCAACGCAATTTATTCGCTTTGAATCTGCGGTTATCGAAACTGAGCAAATCAATCAACATCATCTATACGAATTGATACAAGCGTTCAAAGCACGTGTGAGACCTCAAGGACGTGCGTTTTATCGTTTGCGATTAGATGTGAGTGGAGATGAACGGATAGATCCACAAACACTTGTACAACTTAATGAGATGATTACAGAGTATGAAGAAAATGAACAATATTTTGTGCTCATTGATAAATTAACAATACGTTATACAGAACTTGAAAAAACATCTATTATGAAAGAATTTTCGCAAGATATACTTTCACAAGACAGTGTGTTTGAACGTGCCTTAGGTGATTTATATATGAATCCTAAAACGTCACGGTATCTCAATAAATTTACAGATTTAGATCGAAAAGCACTCATTACACGCGCTGAAGAAATTATCGATGCTGAATTAAAAGGGGGCAATTAAACCATGAAAATAAAATCTGTAGAAATTTATGGCTATGGTCAGTTTGTCCAACGTAAAGTTGAATTTAACACTCAATTTACGGAAATTTATGGTGAAAATGAAGCAGGTAAATCGACATTGCAAGCGTTTATCCATTCGATATTATTTGGTTTTCCTACAAAACGTGAAAATGAGCCCCGTTTAGAGCCGCGGATGGGAAATCATTACGGTGGACGCGTCACATTATTGATGGACGATGGTTCACTTGTAGATGTTGAACGTGTTAAAGGACGTGCACAAGGTGATGTGAAAGTATTTTTACCTAATGGTGCAATTAAAGATGAAACTTGGCTTCAACAAAACTTAAATTTTATTAATAAACGTACATATCAAGATATCTTTTCATTTAGCGTGATGGGATTACAAGATATTCACCAAAATATGAATGAACAACAGCTTCAAAATTATCTCATGCAAGCAGGCGCTTTAGGTTCAACAGAATTTATTGGTATGCGCGACTTGATTCACCAAAAGAAACAAGCACTGTATAAAAAGTCAGGGCAAAATCCTCAAATCAATAGACAAGTTGAAGCATTAAAACAACTTGAAGCACAAATACGAGATGAATCGGCTAAATTAGAAACGTATCAACGATTAACTGATGAACGTGATAAAGCGTCCAGAAGATTAGAACACGTTAAAACAAATTTGAATCAATTAACTGGCTTTTTTGAAACAAAACAAAAAGAAATCGCTTTGCATGATCAAGTACAAGAATGGAAAGGTTTAGAGGCGGACCTCAATGTGGAACCACTAGAATTTCCAGAGCAAGGTATTGATCGGTATGAAAATGCTAAATTCCAAACGGAACAATTAAAACGAGATATTGGTTTGCGAGATGAAAAGTACCAACAATTAACACATGAAAATGAGCAATTATATCTACCTTCCGAATCATTGATTCAATCCATTGAAAACATTGCTAAAAAAGAAGAATCAATTAAGCAAAGTACATTAGATTTACGTCAAACTGAGCGTGAAATTGAACATACAGAGCGTCAAATTGATGGTTTAATGTCAAATATTGGTTGGCAGGAAATTGATACTAACGTGGACACTTCTGATATACAAAAAAGTGATTTAAGTGATGCCTTAAAAGAAAAGCGTGATTTAAACGCTACGGTGCAACAATTACAGCACAGTTATGAAAGTTTACAAGTTGATCAGCAATCGTCACAATCAGAAATTAAAGAATTGAAAGGTCAACTTGTGTCAGATGAAAATTTTGCAAAGAAAAAAGAATATGATAAACGTGCGTTAGAGTTAAGAGAAAAGAAAAATCTTTTCACGAAAATGAAAGAAGCTTTTGAAACAGAACAATATCAAAAAGAGAAACAACAAAAGTCTTTACGGATTGCAATGATTATCTTAGCAATTATTTCTGTAGGACTTGCAGTTTTTTCTTTTGTATCTCAAACAATGTTATTTAGTATTGTATTTGCGGTTTTAGCTGTTATCTTTGTAATTGGTTGTTTTGCGATTAAAACAAAAGCTGAAGGACATACGGAACGTTTTTCCGAAGAAATAAATCAACTAGAAACAGAAGTTGCACGTTTAGAAAAAGAGTATGATCTTAAATTTGATTTGGCTGATCAATATCAATTAAGAGACCAAATCCATCAACGTGAACAACAATTTATAGTATTAAACACTAAGCAAAAACATATTGCTCAGCAATTGGAAGCATCAGAAGCTGATTTGCAGCAAGTAACACAAAAAATTAAACAAGCTAAAGTGGATATGCATGTTTCAGAGAAGCTATCAGATGATTTGTTAATTGATGCGATGATGACGATACATCAAATTAAAGAGCATCATACCCATTTACAAACATTAATATTAAAGAAACAACAATTAAGTCAATCGATTGAAGCCTTTTATGAAGAGGCGCATCAACAAGTTTCGGAAGCATTACCTGAAACCGATAACGAAGCACTCTTTCATGACGTGAGAGAGTGGATAGCGCGTATAAATAGTAATCGCATTCAGCATCAACGAAATCATGAACAGATCACGTTACTTGAAAAAGAACTCAAACATTTGACACATAGATTAAATGAAAACAAATCTATTATTCAAAAATTGTTTAACTTTATTGGTGCAATTGATGAAGAAAGTTATTATAGACATCACGATAATTACCAAACATATCATCAGCGTTTATCTCGATTTAACGATTTAACACATTACCTAGAAAATCAAAATTATGGTTATGATGAAAGCTCAAAATTAAGTGAGAAAACGACTGCTCAATTACAAGATGATTATGAAAAATTATCAAATCAAATCGATGATTACAATCAGCGTTATTTGACACTTCAAAGTGAAGTAAGCGACTTAAACGCACAAATTAATCATATGGAAACAGATGACACATTACGTCATCTACGACACCGTTATCAATTATTGCGCAACCAACTCAATGCTACAGCAGAAGATTGGGCAGCATTAAGCTATTTAGAAGCGCTTGTTGATGAACATATTAAGCAAATTAAAGATAAGCGTTTACCTCAAGTAGTAGATGAAGCGACGCAAATTTACAATGCGTTAACCGCTGGTCAATATGTTCAAGTGACGTATCAAAATGAACAAGTAATGGTCAAACACCGTGATGGTCAAATGTATCAACCGATTGAGCTCAGTCAATCAACGAAAGAATTATTATACATTTCATTACGCTTAAGTCTAATAAAAATCTTAAAGCCATACTATTCATTACCAATTATAATTGATGATGCTTTTGTACATTTTGATGCAACGAGACGTCAACGTATGATGAAGTTTTTAAGAACATTACCTGATGCGTATCAAGTCTTATATTTTACGTGCGCTAAGGATAACCATATTCCATCTAAGCAATTGGTTACGCTTGAAAAAATAGAGAAACAATAGTGAGAAAGGCGTTTTAATATGAGAAATGTAGAAAAGCTACAGCCAGGAGATGCCGTCGATCAATTTTTCCTTGTCCATAAGGCAACACAAGGGGTCACAGCTCAAGGTAAAGATTATATGACGTTACATCTTCAAGATAAAAGTGGTGAAATTGAAGCGAAAGTTTGGACGGTTACGAAAGAAGATATGGCCACTTTAAAACCAGAGTTAATTATTCATGTAAAAGGTGACGTTATCAATTACCGTGGTCGAAAACAAATGAAGGTCAATCAGTTTCGAGTTGCGACAGAAGCTGATGGATTGAAAACACAAGACTTTATTGATGGTGCACCGATGCCAGTTGACGATATAAAATCAGAACTTCAATCTTTTATATTCGAAATGGAAAATGCGCATTTACAGCGTATCACACGGCACTTAATCCAAAAACATGAAGAGGCATTTTTTACGTATCCTGCAGCAAGTTCCCACCATCATAACTTTGTCAGTGGTTTAAGTTACCATGTATTAACGATGTTACAAATTGCAAAAAGCTTATGCGGTATATATCCTGAATTAAATAAAAGTTTGTTATATAGCGGCATTATTTTACATGACATGGGGAAAGTGAGAGAACTTTCTGGTCCTATCGCTACGAGTTACACGCTAGAAGGGAATTTACTTGGCCATATATCAATAGCTAGTGAAGAAGTTGCTGAAGCGGCTAGAGAATTAGGCATTGAAGGTGAAGAAGTTTTATTATTACGTCACTTAATTCTATCTCATCACGGTAAATTGGAATACGGTTCACCTAAATTACCTCATGTTAAAGAAGCAGAAATATTACATTTTATAGATAACATCGATGCGCGAATGAATATGTTTGACAAAGCATTTAGAAAGATTGAGAAGGGTCAATTTACAGAACGTATATTTGGCTTAGAAAATCGTCAATTTTATAAACCTGAAAAATTAGACTAAATGAGGGAAAACAACAATCTAAAACATCAGTTTAAGATTGTTGTTTTTTTTTATGTAAAAGGAGCGATAAATGTGTACATATATTACGTGTGAAAACATATATTTATAATATGAGTTAAGTGAAAACGGTATACATATAAGGAAGGACCGATTTAAAAAAATGTCGACAAAGCGTGTTACTTTGTCGACAGATTAATGTTATTACATTCCCATATTTTGTTGTCCTTGTCCACCTTGAGAGGCTTGTTCTTTTAACGCTTTAGGATTTAAAATGTTATCTTCTATTGCTTTTTTGATATCGCTATCTTTATAGTCAACTTTATATTCATCTAATAACTTTTTATATGCATCTGTTAAGATTTCAGGTTTTTCTTGGAGTTTATTTTGGATGAACTTTTCTTTTAATTTTGATTTCTCTTTATCAAAATCAGTTGGTTTGTCAGCGCGGATAATGTGATAACCATAGTCTGTTTTAACAACATCCGAAATTTCGTCGTCTTTTAACTTGAATAAAGCTTTCTCAAAAGGTTTAACCATTTGACCTTTTACGACATAACCTAAACTACCATTTTTGTCTTTACTTGAATCCATAGATTCGTCTTTTGCAATTTTGTCGAAATCTTTAGGGTTTTTATCAAGTTGCTTTTTAATATCTTCTATTTTCTTTTTGGCATCTTCGTCAGAAAGCCCTTCTTTATCATTTTTATCTTGTTTCACCTTAATTAAGATGTGAGAGGCTTTCTTGGTATTGTCTTTTATTTCTTTATCAGAGATATCGACTTTTTCATTTAACAATGCTTTTTGGTATTCCATCATTTTACGTTGTTCTTTATATTTTTCCATTGTCAAACCTTGCTGTTTAAGAAGGCTTTCAAATTGATCTTTCCCACCATACTTTTTGATTTCACTATCAATTTGTTTTTCGATATCATCATTATTTACTTTCTCACCATATTTATCTTTTAAGATTTTGCTTAAAAGCACTTTGAATGAGTTACTCGCAATTTGATCTTTACCAATTTCTTTCATCACATCTTCTACTTTTACATCGCCAGCTTTTGAAGAAATGAGCGTTTGATCTTTAGATGTTGGTGTGTCGTTCCCACAGGCCCCTAAAATTACTGCACTGGCTGTGAGGGGAATAATCATTTTTTGTAAACCTTTCTTCATCGTGTTAGCTCCTTTATTTTTAAATTATCACTGATAATATTACCATATTGTATGTATCATACCAACGAAGAAGGGTATATCTAAGACTATTTTACGAGAAAAAACGTAGTATTTAAATCTTATTTAAGGTTAAGATTTAAATACTACGTTTTGTAATAGATTTTATTAAAAGATATTTAATTTGACATTGAAAAGAGTAAGTTTAACATGGTTTATTTTTTTTCGAGAATCATTAAGCCATATATATGTTCCTCTATATAATCGCCTTGTCTTGAAAAGATGATGATTTTCAAATAAAGTAAATCCATGACAGAGTAACCTGCGTTTAAAGCCAGTAAGAACATTGCATAATGTCCATACTCTGGGAATTGTCTTGCAATTAAAATCATCAAGATTGTAATCACGATTAAGGGCATTAATAAACAAATGCAAAAATAAAATTTTCGTATCGGTTTATCCACATAAATATTGTAAAACGGCAACCATCGACTACGCACCAACTTATGTATTTTAAAATACTTTACATATGGGATGACTGTCATTAAATGTATCGCTTTATGAATAGGATATAAAAGTATTAATAAGACCAGAAATAGAAAAAAATGTTCGTCAGTTAACCTTACATTATTATTGAAATGAAAAATTTCAAAACTAATAAAAAATGTAATAACCATCGTAACAAAACTAATAAAAGCAATACGTGGTAGCCCAAATCGCGAGTGTATATCTATTGAGCGCGAGCAATTCAACATCATGCATACTCCTTTAAACTTTTAATAGATAACTTGTATTATCTACTTTCGATTACTCAACGTCAAGCAAATGTTTTCTTAAATGATTGTGACAAGCATTAACATCATCGATAAAATCCTTGCCATGCATTTTGGCAACTAAATAATGGGCGTCACTAAAGTTAGGCTTATGGAACATTTCTTCACTAAATTGTTCTGAAGCTTGATATACAGTATTATTATCGATGTTATATTGTTCAAATATTTCCTCGATGAGCTTCTTACCATTATCTGTTAAATGTATATAAGTATTACGCTTATCGTTTGTGTCTTTTTCAAGCGTTAAAAGTCCTTGTTGTTCAAGTCGCTTAGCAAAGTTATAAGCTGTTGAAACATGCATCACACCATAACGTGAAATATCAGAAATTGTTACACGACCAAATGCATATATTGTCATTAAAATCAGGTGTTCATTCATTGTTATTCCTGATTTGCGTAACCAGTTTTGCCAATCGCGTTCCGCATTCTTCCAAATCACTTTAGATAGCATGGCTGCTTTGTGAGTGAAAAGGATACTTTCAATTTGTTTTTGTTTATCAGTCATGCGCATTGCTCCTTTCTCAAACTATAAAAAAACATGATACTCACCGTATCATGTTTTAATACTATTATATCGAATAATTCTTTGATAAACACTACAAATTTACTTTTTGGATGGAAAATTTGTGATTTCTTCGCCACGATTTTGTAAATTTTCAATGTGAGACTGTAATCTTTTAAAATTAGGATCGATATCTGATTGGAATTCACCAATCATTGTTTTAACTTCATCTCCAATTGAGCCGGCTACAGTTTGACTTTCCGTTTTAATGTCATTCACATAGCTTAAAATATCACTGAAACTACGTTTAATATTGTTGATTTCTTTTTCTAAATCTGATTTAGGTTTTTCTACAGTTGTACTTTCGATACGTGTTCCACTGTCACGTTTCATTAACGCGACGCCAAGTCCAGTTGCAACACCTGCAGCAAGGCCTAAAGTAATTTGTAAGGCTCTCATACTTTTCCTCCTCTGAAGCACTTTTAATATTTCATACCCATTATAACTGATATTTATGCATAAATTGTTGTAGTGCGATTTATTGTTGTATTTTATTTGCAATTTGTTTCGCTATACTAGCTTTAGCTTCATCATTAAACACATCTTCGTGCGTTTCCCAATGGTACTCAAAACCATCTATATCGTTTTTATAGCGTGGAATGAGGTGAAAATGAATATGAAAAACAGATTGTGATGCGTATTCTCCATTATTTTGTACTATATTTAAGCCATCTGGATTGAAAGCTTCTTTTATCGCATTCGCAACGATAGGTAACGCTTCACCAATATGCTTCATCGTTTCAGCGTCTGTTTCATAAATATTTGCTGAAGGTTTTTTCGGTATAAGTAAGGTATGTCCTTTTGATAATTGTGAGATATCTAAAAAAGCATAGACATAGTCATTTTCATAAACTTTAAAACTTGGAATATCGCCATCGATAATTTTTGAAAAAATTGTTTCAGCCATTATTTTCGCTCCTATCATTTTTTAATCATTATAGCATTAGTTCATCATTCTGTAACGTTTCAACAGCGTTTATAAATAGCAAAATCTATTTATTTTATGTACAATAAATCTCACGGAGGTGCAGGATAATGACTGTACAAGTTACTAATTTAACTGGTGGTTATGGAAAAACACCGATTATAAAAAATATCAACTTTTCACTTAAACCTGGAGAAATTGTTGGCTTAATTGGATTAAATGGCGCAGGTAAAAGTACAACAATTAAACATCTTTTAGGATTGCTTACACCAACGGAAGGGGAAATGTCGATTTCTAATATAAATATTAATGATGATATTGAAGCATATCGTCGTCGATTATCTTATATTCCTGAATCACCTGTCATTTATGATACATTAACATTGAAAGAACATATCGAAATGACTGCGATGGCATATAACATTGACGTTAACACTGCAATGACGCGTGCAATACCACTATTAAAATCATTCCGCTTAGAAGACCAATTGGACATTTTTCCAAGCCATTTCTCTAAAGGGATGAAACAAAAAGTGATGATTATTTGTGCGTTTATTGTTGATCCAGATTTATACATTATTGATGAACCCTTTTTAGGTCTTGATCCATTAGGCATACAAGCGATGCTCGATTTAATGGAGTCAAAAAAACATGAAGGCCGCACAGTACTCATGAGTACACATATTTTAGCAACCGCTGAAAGGTATTGTGATCGATTTATCATTTTAGATCAAGGTCAAATCGTTGCTATGGGAGATTTAGATGAATTGCGCCAACAAACACAAATGCCAAATCACACACTTGATGAGATTTATATTAAAGTGACACATCAAGGAGCGTCATTATGAATAATGTAAAAGCATTATATCGGTCAAGACAACGAAAAGACTTTGAAGAAAAACGCTATTACAATAAATTTATCTTTAATGGTCACTTTTCAGTATTCCTTGTCATTTTATTAGGCGCATTCATTTTAGGTTACGGTGAATGGTTGCGTGCGATTCCAAAAGGTATTAACTATTTACTAATTATGTCAATATTATTAAGTTTGACTTCACTGTTTCCATTAAAAACGCGTTTGCTTGAAGCAGACCAACTTTTTTTACTCCCATTTGAAAATAATATGATGTATTATATGAAACGTTGTGTACTATCTAGTTATTTGTCACGTTTACCATTACACATCATTATGCTTATCATATTCTATCCATTATTCCATACCTTATATCCTAACGATACGTTACACTTTATTGTGCTTATCATTTTAGCACTCTTTTTACCTTTTTTAGGACTCATGTTACGTTGGCAATGGTATCTATATGGACTGGAAAATTGGTCTATTAATTTACTGTTATTTATATTAATTTTATCTGGTTATTATGTTTGGATAGACGGCAAATCATACATGGGGCTTGCAAGCGTTCTTTTTATTATTGGACTCATCATATTGTTGAAAAATATGAATACTAAAAAACGTTTTCCATGGTATTTTATGGTGAACCAAGCACATCAACATCAAGCGAATTATTATAAATTTGTAAACATGTTTACAGATGTAAAAGGGTTAACTGCGCCATCTTCTAGACGTAAATATTTGGATGTATTTTTGCGTAAACCGAAGCAAATGACGAGTGATACAATGTATTTATATTTGTTCAAACGGCACTTTCTTCGAGGTAAAGATGCATTTCATTTAACATTACGATTAGGTATAATTGTCGCATCTTTAATGATATGGTTACATCAACCTATTGTTAGTTTGATTATTGGTAGTTTAGGAATGTATATCATCATTTTACAAATGTCGCAATTTTATACACAAGAAGCTTATGGTATATGGCCACAAGTGTGGCCGGTATCTGATTTAAAGGTGATACAAGGATATCAAACATTTTTATATCACACAGTTGTTGTTGTTGGCATAGTATTAAGCCTTACTTTTATGATTTCAAACTTACAATATGCCTATGCAGTAGTTGTCTTTTTTATAGTAGGGATTTTAACAGTAAGAGCAACTATCAAAAAATTAAAATATCAAGAAACGTTATTGCGCGATTAATAAAAGAGGAAACGAAGTGTGACAAGCACGCCGTTTCCTCTTTGTTATTATTCATATTGTTCTTGATTTATAATGTCTTCTTCCGAAATAGGATAGAAATAGCGTTCTAAATAAGAGCTGTGTGCACTTGTCACTCCCGCTAAAGAGCGTACAGCTTCTTTTGAAAAGTTTTCTCTAAATACGGATGATTTTTTGAAATCTTCATACGCTGTTCTAGACTCAAAACCAAACATCACTTTATATACATTTTCTTTTAAGGGTTTAAGTAATCTAAAACTTTTATATCCTTCAAAATCAGATAACGTAGGATAATAAGCATCTAATTTTTTTTCTAATTGATATTTATGGTCTTCGGAAGTGGGGATAGAAATGACTGCTTGGAAATCATTTTCTGAAATGTCTCCAACACGAGATAGTGAACGAAAAGCATTAGGTTGTTGGAAAACACTTTCTTTTTCAGTTTCATCTATTAATACAGAACGATCATCAGATGAAAAAATCAGTAACTTTCTATCTTTATTGTTAAGTTGAATTTGGTGTATATAACCATACGTACCATAAGTGATATATAGTTTCATGGTGTTTCCCTCCTTAATATTGAACTTATTATACTTTTTTTTACGGTAAAAGACCACAATTTATATTACCCATTTGAATACATTGTAAAAGTACAATTTTAGATTTTAAACTTTTATGACATTTGAGTACCTTGTAAGCGGTATATATAGTAAATATGCTATAGTTGATAAGAATGAAGTTTTTAAGGAGGTTCTCATGGTTACACCGTTTAATGATACGATTTTAAAAGCGATAAAAGGGGAACAAATCAAACACACGCCTGTTTGGTTTATGCGACAAGCTGGGCGTTCGCAACCTGAGTATCGTAAACTAAAAGAAAAATATTCTCTATTTGAAATTACACATCAACCAGAACTTTGTGCATATGTAACTGCCTTACCCGTAGAACAATATGACACAGATGCAGCAGTACTATACAAAGATATCATGACACCTTTAAAGGCTATAGGTGTAGATGTTGACATTAAAAGTGGCATAGGTCCTGTGATTGCAAATCCTATACGTCAAATGTCTGACGTGGAGCAATTAGGACAAATTGATCCCAAACGTGATGTGCCATATGTATTAGATACGATTAAGTTATTAACGTCAGAAAAGTTAAATGTACCTCTCATTGGTTTTACTGGCGCGCCATTTACATTGGCGAGTTACATGATTGAAGGAGGACCTTCTAAAAATTATAATAAGACAAAAGCTTTAATGTATAGTGATGAAGCAACGTGGTTCAAATTAATGGATACATTAAGTGATATGTCCATCACTTATGTTGGCGCGCAAGTTGAAGCTGGCGCACAGTTAATACAAGTATTCGATTCCTGGGTAGGTGCATTAAATCAAGCTGATTACGACTACTATATTAAACCGTGTATGGATAAATTAGTTGCAGGAATCAAAGCGTTTAATATTCCTGTCATTTTATTTGGTGTAGGTGCAAGCCATCTAATTACATCATGGAATGCACTTCCAATAGATGTATTAGGTTTAGATTGGAGAACATCCATTAAAGAAGCAGAGGCATTAGGTGTTAAGAAAACGGTGCAAGGCAATCTCGATCCTAGTATTTTATTGGCGCCATGGGCAGTGATTGAAGAAAGATTAAAACCGATACTTGACCAAGGTTTAGCACACGGAACACATATTTTTAATTTAGGACATGGTGTATTTCCAGAAGTAAAACCAGAAACGTTACAACGGGTATCAAAATTTGTACATGATTATACAGGGGAAAAATTAAAATAGACTTGAAAAAGGACGGATTTGGATGAAAAAAGAAGTCGGTTTATTAGTAATGGCTTATGGTACTCCGTATCAAAAGAGTGATATTGAACCATATTATACGGATATCCGACGGGGTCGTAAACCTAGCGAGGAAGAGTTAAACGACTTAGTTTCTCGTTATGAGGCAATTGGGGGGCTTTCGCCACTTGCGAAAATTACCGAACGTCAAGCTAAAGCAATTTGTGAAACATTAAATGAACAGCAATCCGATGTAACGTATCGATTATACATCGGATTAAAACATATACATCCTTTCATTGAAGATGCGATTACAGACATGTATCGTGATGGTATTACTGAAGCGGTAACAGTTGTACTTGCGCCACATTTTTCAAACTTTTCAATTGGTTCATATGATAAGCGTGCAGATAAAAAAGCAGCTGAGTTTGGCATTCAGCTTCGTCATGTAGAACACTATTACGACCAATCAAAATTCATCGAATATTGGACGATGCGAATTAATGAAATTTTAGCAAATATACCTCAAGAAGAGCATGATAAAACGATGTTAATCGTATCTGCACATAGTTTGCCAGAGAAGATGATTATAGAAAGTAATGATCCGTATCCAAAAGAACTTGAAAATACAGCTTTAGCGCTCAAAGAACAATCAGCAATTAAGCATGTTGCAATAGGGTGGCAATCTGAAGGGAATACAGGTACGCCTTGGTTAGGACCTGATGTGCAAGATTTAACACGTGAGCTTTATCATCAAAAGCAATATCAACATTTTATTTATACACCTGTAGGTTTTGTAGCTGAACACCTCGAAGTCCTTTACGACAACGATTATGAATGTCGCGTTGTATGTGAAGAGCTAGGGGCAATGTATCATCGACCGCCTATGCCAGATACACATCCACTTTTCATAGGTGCCATCGTAGACGAAATCTCAAAATTGGGTTAGAGGTGTGAAATCAATGACAAAAGTTGCAATTATAGGTGCAGGTATTACAGGTTTATCAAGTGCGTTTTTTATTAAAAAACATTATCCAGATGTCGACATCACAATATATGAAGCTTCTGATGTTCCGGGTGGTAAAATTAAAACAGTGACACGTGATGGGTATACCATAGAATTAGGTCCGGAATCTTATTTAGGTCGGAAAACGATAATGACGGATGTAGCAAAAGAAGTTGGGATATTAGAAAAAGATATCATTACTAATCATACAGGACAGTCATTTATATTTGCACGTAATCAATTGTATCCGGTTCCTGGGGGTTCTATTTTAGGAATACCTACCGATATTAAACCTTTTATTACAACGAAACTGATTTCATTTAAAGGGAAAATACGTGCATTAAAAGATTTAACACGCAAACCAATTCCTATGAAGGACGATATTTCTGTAGGCGCATTTTTTAGATATCGATTAGGAGACGAAATTTTAGAAAATCTGATTGAACCTTTATTGAGTGGTATTTATGGTACAGATATCGATCAATTAAGTTTAATGAGTACATTTCCAAATTTTAAAACGTTAGAAGAAACACACGGCAGTATTATGAAAGGGATGCAAAATGTGCGTTTGCACCGGGAACAAAAGGAACAACACAATACAGAGGGACCTCAAGGACAATTCAAACAATTTCGTCATGGTTTATATCACTTTATTTCACAATTAGAAGAATGGTTAATGAACCACCATGTACAATTTAAATATAACACCCCTGTAAAAGACCTTATTGGAGAACAAAAAGGATACAATGTTGTTACATCGAATGAGACCTCCACATTTTTTGATGGGGTAATTGTGACGACACCGCATCACGTTTTTCATAAATGGTTTGAAACAGATCCTGGTTTTGATTATTTTAAAAAACTTGAAGCTTCATCAGTCGCAACAATCGTACTTGGTTTTGATGAAAAAAATATTAAAAATACACATGATGGGACTGGCTTTGTTATTGCTAGAACAAGTAATACATCCATTACAGCTTGCACATGGACGACAAAAAAATGGCCACATACAACACCTAAAGGGAAAGTACTTATTAGGGCTTATATCGGAAAACCTGGTGATGATATTGTGAAGACGCGCTCGGATGAAGAACTCATTGCAATCGCAAAAAAAGATTTGTCAAAAATGATGACATTTTATGGAGAACCTGACTTTACAATTGTCAATAAAATGATTGATGCGAGCCCACAATATCATGTTGGTCACATTCATAATATTAAACGTATTCAAGAACACATTTATAAAGAATATCCACATCTTCAAATTACTGGCGCGCCATTTGAAGCGGTGGGGTTACCAGACTGTATCCAACAAGCACAAGATGCAGTTCAGAGGTTGATTCCTAGAATTCAAACATAAAAATAATGATATCAGCAGGACTTGGCCTTAATGCTAATGTTTTGCTGATTTTTAATTTGTAAAATAAAAGGGGATGATTTAATTGACTCAAGTGTATATTGCACATGGTTATCATGCAGATCCTAATCAACATTGGTTTCAATGGTTAAAAAATGTTTTAGAAATTGAGGGACATGATGTAAAGGTGATTAAATTTCCAAATCCAGATACACCTCAAATAGATGAATGGCTAGATGCAATGAGAAAGCAAGTAACACAACTCAATCACGATACTTTATTTGTAGCACATAGTTTGGGAGTCATAACAACCTTGAAATTTTTATATGATGCAGACATTTCATCAATTGGTGGTGTAGCACTTGTCTCAGGGTTTAAAGATCGTCTACCGCATATGCCAGAATTAAATGAATTTGTCGATCAATCAATTGATTATAAATCTCTAAAATTAAAACTCAACCACCGCTTTTGTATTGCAGCTAAAAATGATACTATTGTGCCTTTTTCTTATACAGCAAAACTCAGTGACGTATTAGGTGCAAAGTTGTACGTGAAAGAAGAAGGGGGACATTTTTGTCAGGAAGATGGTTTTGAGTCGTTTAATTTCCTTAAACAAAAAATTATTCAAAAATTAGATTGAGTATGCGATTTTTTAGATGATAAATAAAGAAATGTTAATACTTTGAAACTAATTGTAGGCTTTTTACCTTATGAGTTCTAAATTACACATTTTCTTTGCGGAAAAGCGTTGACCTTTTAATAATCTGACTATATACTAAGAAAGTCCTTAAGGGATTTAGCGCTGTGGCTCCTTGGTCAAGCGGTTAAGACACCGCCCTTTCACGGCGGTAACACGGGTTCGAGTCCCGTAGGAGTCACCATTTAATTTTATTTACAATTTTAAAATTAATTTAAAAAAGTGTTGACATTCCTTACAATAATTGCTATGATATAAAGGTAGCTGATTTTAAATAACATTATCGCGGGATGGAGCAGTTCGGTAGCTCGTCGGGCTCATAACCCGAAGGTCGGTGGTTCAAATCCGCCTCCCGCAATTACTTTAGGTCCCGTAGTGGAGCGGTTTAACACGCCTGCCTGTCACGCAGGAGATCGCGGGTTCGATTCCCGTCGGGACCGCCATTTTAATATGGTTCAGTAGCTCAGTCGGTAGAGCAAAGGACTGAAAATCCTTGTGTCGGCGGTTCGATTCCGTCCTGAACCACTTTCAATCACGGCGGCTGTGGCGAAGTGGTTAACGCATCGGATTGTGGTTCCGACATTCGTGGGTTCGATTCCCATCAGCCGCCCATATCGCTAAATGCGGGTGTAGTTTAATGGCAAAACCTCAGCCTTCCAAGCTGATGTTGTGGGTTCGATTCCCATCACCCGCTCCATTTTATTGTTCCACAGTAGCTCAGTGGTAGAGCTATCGGCTGTTAACCGATCGGTCGTAGGTTCGAGTCCTACCTGTGGAGCCATGGCCCCTTGGTCAAGCGGTTAAGACACCGCCCTTTCACGGCGGTAACACGGGTTCGAGTCCCGTAGGGGTCATATAATCAGAAGTGAAACATCGCTTCTGATTTTTTTGTTTATATCTTTGGAGAGTTGTCCGAGTTGGCCGAAGGAGCACGCCTGGAAAGTGTGTAGGCGCCACAAGCGTCTCGAGGGTTCGAATCCCTCACTCTCCGTTACTTTAAAAATATCTGTTAATATTTGAATAACCAAAACCTTTAGAAACATTGATACATCAGTGTTTCTTTTTTATTTTGTCTAATATTTGTGAATATTTGTTTTGGTTTTATGTGGTCACAAATGGCACAAATTTAGATGAATATTAATTTTTGGTCACAAGTTGTGTCCAAAATTTCCTGAATCACATACTACGTAAGGCTTTTAATGTTTTATTTTCTTCCACACTTTTTGTTTCTTCTAACAAATGGCTGTAAATTGATAGGGTAGTTGTTATATCTGCATGTCCTAATCTTTTAGAAATATAATATATAGAAATTCCGTTATGAATTAGCATTGAGCAATGGGTATGTCTTAGGGAATGCAGTGTGGTAATTACCTAACTTATTTTCTATACAAAACCTCTGTAAAACATTTGTCACTGTATTATGTGTTATGAGGTTAGCACCAGTTGTAAATATATTACCTTGTATATTGTTGGGGAAATTATTTAAAACCTTTCTAACATGTTTAATATCTTCTTTAGTAATTTTTATGATGCGATCTGCATTTTTAGTTTTTGTACCTCTAATATGCACAGTTTCATCAGTTAAATTAAGATCTTGATACTTTAACTTTTGAACCTCACTAAATCTAGCACCAGTCACTATACATAAGTATATAAATAAATATGATAACTGTTCTTTTTCTTTGGAAAACTCTTTTAATTTATAGAAATAAGACAATTGCATAAATTTATCTCCTTCCGCTTGAGCTTCTTTTTTACATTGCACAATCACTTTATAAGTAGGGTCTTTAGCTATCATACCTTCGTAAAAGGCATCAGATAATGCAGACCTTAAACAGTAATTTAATTTCCTAACAGATTCAGAAGTATGGGTTTCTGCGTAATCATTGATTAATTCTTGATAATTCATTCTATTAATTTTATTAAGAGGCATATTACCGAATTTTTTTTCGAATATATTTTTGGCATTATAATAAGTTTTCAATGACTTATCTGTTAAATAGGGGGCTTTGTGAATTTTAATCCAGTTTTCAAAAAGTCTATAAACGGCATATCGGATGATAAATTATTGCCTTTGTTCAACGTATTATATGTTGCGTTCATTGCTTGGATAGCTTCTTTTTTTGTTTTAAATCCGCTTTTTCTATGACGTTTTCCGTTTAATCTAAAGTCATATTGCCATTTATTACCACGTTTTGTTACATACATTTTGTTTCCTCCTCAAAAAAAGTAAAAAAATAATAAGGGTACGTGGGGTACCCAGTATTATTTAGTTATTCTTCGTCAAAGACGTCTACTACATTAATTACGATTTCTTTAGTTTCAGCTTTAATAGTTATGTCGTTTGTATAACCTACTTGTTTTATTTGTACTGAATTATCATTAACTATTAAAGCTGCTTCCACATTCTCAAAGTTTTGAATTAAAATAATTTTATTATCGTTAGTCAATATATCGTAGTCATCTTTACCTTCAAAGATAATGTTCCAGTTATTAAATTTCATTTAATAGTCTCCTTTAGTTTTTTTGTATATGTTACTTTTTTTATGATGGAAAATAGTATTATTAATCTTAATAGGGTTTAACCTCATCTAAAATTCCATTTTGACGTTGTTCCATTGATTTTAAATCAGTGTCTGATACGCCATCTTGGTTCATTTTGTCTGATAAGTCAAAGTATTCTTTTTCTAATTCAGCCTCGCGAGCTGACTGTTTACTATCACTGTCTGATTCTTCTGATGTACCCTCAAATTCAGATGAATTTATATCAGATTCGGCTTCATCTTCCATTGCTTCGTACTTCGCCATCTCTGCATTATCTCTCGCTTCTACTTCTTCATTATGCACTTCAGTCAAAACATTGTTTATTTCCATAAGAATATTGTAAACATATACATTAACTTCGTCATCAACACGACTAATCTGTGAATCTTTATCCAATCTTTTATTAACTTCGTCAACAAGTTCATTAAATTCAGCAGCAGACACTGTTCGAGTGTGGTTGTTTTTAGAGTATTTATTTAATTTAACCATATCTCGTTTTGGTATTTTATCTGTATCGTTAATAATATGATTTTTATTTTGCAACAAGGCAAATGCTTTGATTAACTCTTCTTGTTCTTCCTCTTTAGTGTGAAGGATATTGTATAAATTATTATTTTGCTCTTTTCCTAGAATTTTTCTAGTTTCTACATTTTCAATATTTACTTTTAAATTCCCTAAACTTTCTTGAGCTATATAAATGTCTTTAACTGCTATTTTAAAATAAGCTTCTTTAGAAACGCCATCAATAGACCCTACATTATCAAGTCTCATATACAAATCTGAATAAATTTCATAAATATATTTAAATGTTTTGTCAAGTTCTTCACGATCATAATAATCTTTCAATAATTCTTTATCAACTTCTTGTTTGTAATCTTTGTATGATTTATCAATCTCTTTAGAAGCCTTTTTTGCCTCTTTGCTAATCACGTTAGGGTCTTCAGATTTAATTTCGTCAATCTTTTTGAAAGTTTTAGTAATATCTTTCACATACTTTTTGGTTGCATCTGAAAATTTCTTTTCCTTATCTTCTTCGCTCATGCCACATGCCGATAAAAGTACCAAACAGATAAACATTAAGCCAGCTAACAATTTAAATTTCATCATAATTCCTCCCCTGGATGTCCTTATATATTGTTAAAGGTTCAAAACAAATATTGTAATTTTTATAGCGAACCATTAAACCATATTTTTGTTTGTAATGATTTATAGTGTCTTGCACAAAACCTTCTGTGACCTCAAAAAAAGAGACATCTCATGCAAGTTGTGTACTCCATTTTCGTAAGCATCTATAATCCCTTGAATGCTTATTACTGATTCGTAAGCTTTTCGTCTTGCGTAATTTTCAAATTTTCTGTTTAGAATTTTTGACTGATCTAAGATGTTTCCATATGTAATTTTATGATGTGCGATTTCTTCAGCAAGCGTTTCATGTTTTTTATACACACTCATATTTTCTTTTGTGTAAATTGTTCCCTCGTAATATAATCCACGTTGAAAGTGCGGTAGGGAAGATGTCTCAACCACATCTATGTTTTCGTTTTCGATTAATAAACTTTCGTACTTTAATTTACATCATCCTTTGAAAAGTTACTTTACTTTTTGCGATTTTTAATAAATTCAATAAATTGACGCACTTACTCCATTAGATTTTCCTTATCAAAGTAAGTTGCAATTGATTTTGATATTTGAAATGAGTTTCATCTTATCATGGTACTAAAGGCAATTTAATATTACAATCTTCATATTTATATTTTATCATTAAATACGTTTATATGGAGAAATATATAAAGCGCCTTATTCAAAATTATCTTAACGATTATTATTAATTGGTAACTTTCTTTTTTGTTTGCAAAAAGCAATGCAAGTTCTTTATTTGGTGTGAGGTGATATTTATGAGACTGGGTATGGATACAGATAGAATGATAGAGCTATACAATTAAAATAAACCGTAATAAAATGTTGTGATTTAATGACTGAGGAAGAAAAATTAGCTGCATGGGATGTGCAATACGGCTGTTTGATGAAATTTTTTTAAAAAATTGACACGTAGAAAATTAGATAGAAAAATTATGGTTTCTATAAAACATAACGATGAAGTTATTTGTATAAAATAGCCGTACAAAAAATGCGCAAAGAAAATAGGTAACCTCGAATAAAAAATGACCAATTAAACGGTCGTTTTTTTGTTATTTATGAAACACCTACTACGGTTACCTTCTATATTTACAGAGAAATATAAAAGTAAGGTGTTTTTTATGGTGAGGTCAAAAATACAAACTCTATTATCAATTTGTATTCGAAGGAAGATGTACATAAGGAAAACGGGAAAGAAAATTTAAAGTCCTTTATCAAAGGAGATATAATTAAAGTTGTATATACCGATAACAAGGGAGTCATACTTCAAACTAAAAAAGTAAATAAGAGTGAAGTAGCTAAAGAAGTTCGCGAAAAATTAACAATTTAAACTGTAAATAATTAGATATATAAATAAAACTTAGGGGAAGGGTGAGACGGAATGATTGATGTAAAATATTATACAGATATTGAAATAACACACTTTATAAGCATTGGTGAATTAGAACTTCATAAAGTTAGGAAAGATGAAATAAAGACTATAGAAAAATTATTTAAACCTAACTTATTTATGCTGTAAGTGCCAATCACGAGTCAAAATAGTTTTAGATGGGAAGCATCAAATGTCCCTCACTCTCCGTTAATTGCTTATATTTCGTAAATCTACCGTTGTATCACGTATCTATATACGTTGATATGACGGTTTTTTGCTGTGTCTAGTTGTCTAATGTGAACGTTGTATTAGATACGTAACATCCAAGGGAATAGTTATTCAATCAGTTAATCATTTAATGGTTTAGGTTTTGCAGTAATCATAGTCAGTCATTTATGTACAACAAAGATATAGTAAAGGTTTTAAGTTAAATCGTTCACTGTCATGATGATCAAATTGAGAATGGTAACATATTCTACGGCAAAATAAGTTTTGACTATGCAATGCTAGTATGTCAGTCGTTAGCTTAAGATTAACTTAGATAAATTTCGGAACCCTTAATAATATATTAAATACAAACGTATATAGAGTATATTGATATATAATATTATTAAAGGATTAATAGAATATTAAATGTGCATAAGGAGATTTTTAAAACAAAAAGATGCGCATTATAAACCGTGGGAGTAATTAGATGATAACTGTGATAGTGACGGTCGCTTAGTTCACTATAGTATTTCAAATTAAGTCGATATGTTTTCGTCTTTTGAGTAAGATCGTCTACCTACATGTAATGTTGTAATTTTGGTATTCAATAAAAAATTATGTATAGGAATAGAAACATCATGAAAAAATTCTTAAAAAAATACAAATATCATGCACTTGTAATTTTCGCGGTGTGGAGCTTTATTTCTGGTTTTAAACTCTATTATACTAACTTTGGTAAGCCAAATGGTTTTGAGGAAAAGTATCCATTATTTTTGCTTAATATAGCGCTTATCGCAATTTACGCAATTCCCTTGATTCTACTAGCGCGTTATTTAACGAAACGCTTTGAAATTTCTAAAAAAGTAGTAACGTTAAGTTGGATTATGGGTTTAACTGCCTCCCTTTATTTGTCTGGTATAGGGCATTTGTTTGTTGCGCTTTTTTGGATTAAAGTAATTAACCCACCTCAATCTTTTATTAATCAATGGGGCGCTGCTGTATCAGGCCCTTTTGCTGAAGAATTTGGCAAAGGGCTAACGGTTCTAATTATTTTACTCCTTTTCAAAAAAATGGATTTAAAACATGCCTTAGTGAGTGGTATGATCGTTGGTTTAAGTTTCCAAATTATTGAAGACTGTATTTTTACATTCCGAAACGTATTTGTAGCTAATGGTGAAGGTTTTGCAACTTTAATTGAACGTATTGTGCATGCAGGCGGTACCCATTGGACTTTCTCAATTTTATTTGCAGTGGGTATGGTAGCGCTAATTGCTAAAAATACTGGATTTAGTAAAATTCAAGGTGTTTTCTGGTTAATAATGGGTATTTTCGCGCATTTCTTAGTCAACTCACCGTTCAATGATGGCATTGATTCAAAAACAGGGGAAGTGACTGTATTAATTTTAACGTTTAACTTATGTTTAGCGATCGCAGCAATTAAATCAGTCGATAAAATTGAATCGAAAAAAACTGAAGACGCTTGTCAGGAAAAAACAAAATAAAAATGAGCATTGATCTGTTCTAAATGTAATCTAATTAATAAAACTGAAAAACAACATCAAATCCACCCGTTCAAGCGGGTGGAATTCATTTTTTATTCCTTGAAAAGAAGCTATAAACAGTAAAAATAGGAGGGCGAAGTAATTTATAAAAGGAATAAGCAGGAAATCAATGGGATTGTGATAAAGTTGATGTAATCACACATATCGATAACGAATGATGCTTTGTATTGGTTTATTCTAAATGATTAAAAGTAACGTATACCCTTATATAAGAGATTGACCATTGAATCAAGCCTTATGAGAATTTTTATTCTTTTCATTAAGTTTAATTTTCAACGAATAATATGTATGGAAATGCCGAAAGCATTCATTGTGTTATCTGAAGGAGTATATCTTTTGCAAATCTTAAAAATACATTAATTTATAGACTATTTATAGTGTGTGTATATATAATATGGTTAGTGAATTTATAGTAATACAATATTGCACTGGTGATGATTGGAAGTTAAAAGTCAAATTTTAAACGAAAATCATATAGTATTCACGAAGTGTGTTATTGTTGGGGGGATTTATATTATTCGTTAATGCTATGCGTAACATTTATTTACCCTCATCTCTCGCACGGGATAGAATTTACTCGTTGTGCCCTTGTATTATTCTAAATTTTTCAAAATACATATAGGAAAGGGACATCATGAAAAATTTATTTAACAAATACAAATATCATGCACTTATACTTTTTGCAATATGGAGTTTTTTCTCAGGTTGCAGAATTTTTTATGAGAGTTTTGGTAAACCGAATGGGTTAGAAGACAAGTATCCGTTGTTTTTGCTCAATATTGCACTCATTGCTATATATGCGATACCATTAATTTTACTCACTCGATATTTAGCAAAACGCTTTGAAATTTCAAAAAAAGTAATCCAATTAAGTTGGGTTATGGCTTTAACTGCTTCTGTTTATTTTTCAGATATTGGCCATACAATTGTGGGATATACAACAATTGTTATTTTAAAAGTTCCCAATGCCATTTTAGCAGATTGGGGAGCCGCTATTAGTGGTCCGTTAGCTGAAGAATTTGGTAAAGGTTTTGCAGTTTTACTTGTACTGCTGATCCTTAAAAAAATGGATTTGAAAAATGCGTTAGTGAGCGGAATGATTATTGGTCTTGGTTTCCAAATTATCGAGGACTGTTATTTTACTTTCCAAGAGATATTTAAAGCTAAAGCTGACGGTTTTTCTCTACTTCTAGAACGTATTGCTTTTGCTGGAGGTACACATTGGGTATTTACACTAATATTTGCTATCGGTATCGTTGCTCTAATTGCTAAAGATACTGGCATATCAAAAATCCAAGGTTTAGTTTGGATGTTGGTAGCATATTTCGCGCACTTTATTTACAATACGCCATTCAATAATGGAATAGGTTCAAGTACAGGTGATTTCACAGTTCTGCTACTAACAATAAATTTATCGCTAGCACTTTTAGCATTCAAAACGGTGGACAAGATTGTGTCGCAACAAAAAGGACAATTACCGAATTAATAGTTAGTAAAGAAAAGGAACAATTTCTTTCAAAAGTTATAACTTAATATTTTTTATAGGTTCTATGCTTATAGTGAGATGAGCGAAAGCTTCATTGACAATATAAGTAGAGGACCTATTTTTTAGCTCATCTACAAAATTTTTATCACTTCTAAATTATGATATTTCACATAAAAGTGACTAAATAAAAACCCGCTCTTTTTCTATGTGAAGATTGCCAACACATGATGTTGATTTACGCGGATTATCATTTTCAAATATATAATATTAAAAAAATGAAGAATAAATTTTCGAATCAAGAAAGCGTGACGTGGCATTGAATACTTTTAATAAATTTTATCATATTAGGTTTTTCATTATTTTTTAAAGGGTAGATTTAAGAGTAGTGAATGTTTTCAGGAGGTGAGAATAATAATGAAAAGATTGAAGAACTTTATTTTAGGCTTGTTGATTGTTGTGATTGTTGGTTTTCTATTATTTATGTACATAGATCATCAATCCATTAAACAATATCAAAATTATTTTTACCAATTCAATTGGTTTCAACCGTTATTGATTGGATTGGCAGGGCTATTAATCTTAATCGGTTTAATATTATTCTTTAGCGCATTTAAACCGACACATCGAAAACCAGGTTTATATAAAGATTATAGTGACGGTCATATCTATGTTTCTCGTAAGTCTATCGAAAATACAGTTTACGATACGTTGAAACAATATGATGATATTCGTCAACCTAACGTAATCTCCAAGCTTTATAATAAGAAGAATCATAGTTACATTGATATCAAAGCAGATTATTTAGTACCAACAAGTACAACAAATGTACAAACGCTCAATGAGAAAATTCGCAACGATATTAAAGAACGTGTGGAGCACTTTGCGGAGATACCTGTGCGTAACCTTGAGATAAATGTACGTGATCAACGAAAAAGTTCAAATGAGCCACGTGTTGTATAGTTGTAAAAAGGAGGGTTTCCATGAATAATAATGAAAATCACCAATCACACCAAGCTGCAGTTGATACGTTAGCGATTTTTTTTCGTGCATATCAATGGCGTATCATTGGCTTTTTCTTATTTCTAATTTTAGCTATTTTATTTATTACACTTGGTTTTTGGAAAACTATCCTTATAGCCTTTTTGTGTTTAGTAGGAATAGGATTAGGGTATATTAAAGATCGTACGCAAGATTTCTTAAATTTCATAAATAGAATTAGTTAGTTTAGATGAAAAATATAAAAATTATTAATTAAAAGGAGTGTTTTAGATGGCTAATCAAAATTTCAAACAAGCTTATAATGAACAAACAGGTGTGAATGATAAAGTACGTGAAGAAAAAGAAAAAAACGCTCAAAGTGAACCACAATTCAAAAATAGTCTTACTTTCACAGATGAAGTGGTTGAAAAAATTGCTGGTATTGCTGCACGTGAAGTCAATGGTATTTTAGATATGAAAGGTGGCTTTGTTGACAGCATAAGTGGTTCGTTCTCAAATGGTAATAACGTCACTCAAGGTGTGAGTGCTGAGGTAGGCGAAAAGCAAGCAGCGGTTGATTTAAAAGTTATTTTAGAATACGGTGAATCAGCACCTAAAATTTTCCGTAAAGTGACTGAAATGATTAAAGAACAAGTCAAACATATGACTGGATTAGAAGTTGTAGAAGTAAATATGCAAGTAGATGATGTTATGACACGTAAAGAATGGCAACAAAAAAACGAGCGTAATAAACAAAACAACGAAAGTAAAAGTTTACAATAATATTGAAGTCGCACATACTTTAAGATGATGTGTGATGCGATAGCGGAACTGGGGCTCATATGTCTCAGTTCTTTTTATGTATAAGGTGTTGTTAATAAATATATAAAATTGTAATAATATATAACTATAAATGACTGAGACATAACGAGTTGGAAATATTGTGTTACACATTCATTGATTTTACTCAATTTAGATGTATTTTGACGTAGATAGAATGAGAAAAGTTGGCATTAGTGAACACGTACTTTAAAGGATTACGGTGCTTTAAACAGTCATGATTTATAACCTTTTGGACGCCACAATGCAACGAAGGCGTGAAGCGGTATCTTTGAAGCTCAACATATTGCTAAGACAGTATTTTTAGTGTAATTGAGCTTCTTGTAAGTAAACCATTTAACATTGAAACACCTTCAAAAGTCACTTGAAAAAATGTTTTGAAGGCGCGTGAACATAGATTATTTTAGTCAACATTGACTATATAAACGATTGAAACAATAAATGATTAATCTACTAATGTTACAGCAGTAATATCATCTACAAAAATAAATAAGTGCGGTAGCGATGTACTTTTATCCCCGGACATTAAAGTGACATCTTTAAGATTGAAACCAATAGGTGATTTTAAACTTGATTGTATGTCATTGCTAATTTCTTTTAGTTGTTGTTGAAATTTATCGCCATGATCAGAGGTGTAAGGTTCCCCGTACACCACATTTCCGTTAAGCGTTAATGCCAATTTTAAATGGTTAGACGCTGCTAAATCGATATAATGTTCAATAAGTGCTTTTTTCTCCATATCATTCACCTCAATAATTTATTTATATTACTTTACCCCAATCTAAAATATCTAATTGAATAAAAGCATATTATTTATGTTAAGGTATGATTGATTTTTCGCATTGAGAAGATATCTTGATTAAGACACGGTTTCTACCTGAATAATTCGTATCATTCTCATGCAAGTCTTTGAAATTAGCATTATAATAGATGTAAGAATGTGGTGGAGGTTTTCTACATGGAACATTGGTTGGATACACAAGCGCGCTTAGCGCCAAATAAAATTGCTGTAGAAACAGATACGCATATTTTGACGTTTGGTGCGCTCTATCAAAAAGCGAAAGTAGTTGGTGCTCAGTTATTTAAACTTGAACAAAAGCGTATTGGATTATATGTAAATAATTCTATTGAAGCATTGATTTGTATTCATGGTGCTTGGTTATATGGTATTGAAATTGTGATGATCAATCATCGATTAACGCAACGTGAAATTGTAAACCAACTTAATTCAGTGGAGGTAAATTATATTATTACCACGATGCCACTTATTTTATCAGAACAATTTCATATCATTGAATTTACGACATTTCAAACAACTCCTGAGGTAAAGGGTATAGATCGACCGCCGTTGAAATTGGATCGCATTGCAACTATAATGTTTACTTCTGGTACAACTGGTCCTCAAAAAGCTGTACCACAAACTTTTAATAATCATAAGGCGAGTGCACAGAGCTGTCACGAAACGTTAGGATTTACACGTGAATCACGATGGCTTGCAGTGTTGCCTATTTATCATATATCAGGACTGAGCATCATTATTAGAAGTGTGTTATATGGATTTACAGTGTATTTAAAAGAAAAATTTGACCCGCAAGCGATATTGTCATGTATTCAACACAAACATATTACGCACCTTTCTCTTGTCCCACAAACGTTAACGCGATTGATGGACGAAGGATTGAATCAACCATTTAATATTGAAAAAATCTTGTTAGGGGGTGCGAAGTTGGATGAAGAGTTTATCGCTCAAGCTTTAAAATATCAACTTCCAATTTATAATTCGTTTGGCATGACCGAAACATGTTCACAATTTTTAACCGCATCGCCTAAAGTTTTGCAACGGCGTCCTAATACAGTGGGGTGTCCGAGTGGAAATCAACGTATCAAAATTAAAGATGCTAACAAAGAAGGCCATGGTGTACTATATGTGAAAGGTGAAAATGTGATGAACGGTTACATTTTTCCGGAAGAGGTCAATCCGTCTATGTTTGATGATGATGGTTATTTTAATACTGGTGACATCGCAAGTATCGAAGAGGGTTATATTACGATTTATGATCGGCGAAAAGATTTAATAATTAGTGGTGGAGAAAATATTTATCCTTTTGAAATAGAATCTAAAGCGAAATCATTGTCAGGTGTTTCAGATGCTATGTGTGTTGGTGCTACAGATGAAATTTGGGGGGAAGTACCAGTATTATATATTGTGAGTGAAACTGGGGAAGCGATTCTTTCTGAATTAAATCATTATTTAAATGTGCACCTCGCAAAATACAAACATCCTAAAAGAATTTATATTGTAAGTGCATTGCCTTATACAAGTACTGGAAAATTACAACGTCAACATTTGGTAGAGGTAGAAAAATGAAGATTGTCGACATCCAATTTTATAGTTTTAACCCCAAATTTAAACAACCGATTGTTACGCCGAAAGTTGCAATGACCTATCGCTCTACACTTATTGTTGGCCTTATAGATGAAAACGGTAAAGAATGGTTTGGCGAAGCGAATGTTTTTGAAACCGACTGGTATTATGAAGAAACCATTGATACTGTTAAGAATGACATAATGCAATGGTTTATAAAAGTTAAAAATGAGTCATTTTCGCATTTTGAAGATTGTATTGAACGATTAGAAAGTCTTAATCATGTACCTGCAGCACGAGCAACATTAATGATGGCTCTGTATCCGATGTTTCATGATTTGCCTACTTTTAAGGTGGAACCGGTTCAAACGATAAATGGAGACTTTAATCAAAGGGTATTAAATTTGAATCATATTGCACGACTTAAATTAAAGTGGTCCCAAAATATATTAAACCAAGTCCATATGATACGTACGATATATCCAGATGTACCAATTAGTTTAGATGCCAACCGGACATTAAATAAAGGAGATGACGCTACATTAAAAGCGTTATGGAAAGAAGAGATTGCATATATTGAAGAACCTTTTGAACAATTGACGCGTTTACATGAAGATATGAGGGTGCCGCCTGTTGCAATCGATGAATCTGCTATATCTTTAGAACGTATTTTACAGTTAATTGAATCCTACCCAATTTCAGTTGTAGTTCTCAAACCATTTCGTCTAGGTGGGATTGATCGTACATTATTAGCGATGCAACGTTTACAAGGCCAAGGGGTTAAAGTGGTTATAGGAGGGATGTATGAAACTGCACTGAGCCGTTATTATACTGCGTGGCTGAGTCGATATGGAGATTTTGCAGGTGACATTCCTCCGCATGGGTATTATTTTGAGCACGATTTATGTGAAACGTCCGGCCAACTTCAGCAAGGTGTGTTAACATTTGCACCACCTAAAGTTGACCGAAAACAGTTAATGCCGGATTAATGTTTCTTTTCATTTTTTAGTGGGACAGGATCAAACCCTCCCTTATGCAAAGGATGACATTTTAAAATACGTTTAATTCCTAGCCATATGCCTCTAAACGCACCATGAACTTGAATGGCTTCTATGGTATAGTTTGAACATGTAGGATAAAATCTGCACGACGGCGGTGTTAGTGGAGATATGAACTTTTGATAAAAGCGAATAGGCAAAATAAACAAATGTCTCAAACTAATACCTCCTCTCATTATTTTTAATCTATTCTAACACAGTTCGTAAAGGGGAAAGGGAATTGGAGTTTATTGACCAGAAAAATCAACATATAAAATTGCGTTATTGTGGACCAAATGAAGAACCTACAGGGGATCATGTGTTAGGGTTAACGCAATATCGTAATAAATTACTATTTACAAAACATCGTAAACGGGGGATAGAATTTCCTGGTGGTAAGTGTGAAAAAGGTGAAACAAGTATAGAAGCATTATCGAGAGAAATCTATGAAGAGACAGGTGGACACCTAGAAGTGGCGTACTATATTGCGCAATATACTGTTACAAACGCACAGCGGGTCTTTACTAAAGATGTTTTTGTATGTGTTGTAAGTGAACTCGAATCGAAACAGGATTATTTAGAGACAGAGGGACCGATTTGTTTTTCTACCATTGATAATATTCCTCCACAAAATAAGAGTTTTTTGTTGGATGATCCAGCCATTTTAAAATGTGTGGAAAGGATGATGATGCTTGGGTTTTACAGCACGTAAGTTAATGCCAACTGAAATACAAACGCACAAAGTTGAAGAACTGACTTACCAAGTGGATGGTTTGAACGTTAAAGGATTGTGCTTAACACCAATCAAACCTGTACAACGTATCATAATATATTTAAGAGGTGGAAAAGGGCAGGTGGGACGCGTCCGTTTAGCCCGATTACTTCAATTTATACAACCACACACACTCGTTTTTGCGCCTTATTATAGAGGGAATAATGGAAGTGAAGGACGGGATGAGTTTGCAGGAAAAGATTTGAATGACGTGGAGATCGTAGCATCAATTTTAAAAACGCAATTCCCAGAAGCCTTCATTCATATTATTGGTTTTTCAAGGGGTGGTATTCAAGGGTTATTAACCTTTCAACATATCCCCGTTCACAGTTTTATTATATGGGGTGGGGTAAGCGATTTGCGTTTGATGTTTGAAGAACGTGTCGATTTAAGAGGAATGCTAAAACGTATGATTGGACACCCGAGTCAAAATATAGCTGCATATGAAGCGCGAAATGCGTTAAAAACCCTTCATAAAGAATCGCCGCCTATACTCATTATTCATGGTCATAAAGATAAGCAAGTGGGTATACAACATGCACATGTTTTAACGGCGCGATTAAAATACGTTGGCGCATCCTTTGATACTTATTATCAAATGGATGAAGGGCATGTCCCGAAGCCACATGCGATGCAAGAAGTATTATCATATATTCAAAGATGGATGAAGACGATTGAAAAAAGTAAAAGCTGTGATACATGAAATCAGTCATGTGTCACAGCTTTTGTCTTATCCTTTGAAGCCGCCTGTCTCTTCAAGATGTTGCGTATCATCACCAAATTTTTTGAAGTTCTCTTTAAAACGTGCCACTAAATCTTTTGCTTGTGTTTCATATGCCTCTTTATTTGTCCATGCGTTAATAGGTTGTAAAATTGTAGTCGGCACATCTTCTACTTTTTTAGGAATATTTAAACCGAAAATATGATCCTTTTCAAATTCAACATTTTTTAATTTTCCACTAATCGCATCATTGACCATTTTTCGTGTATGTCTTAGTTCAATACGGTTACCCACACCGTATTTACCACCGGTCCAACCTGTATTGACTAAATACACATCAACTTCGTGTTTATCAATTAAATTACCGAGAAGGTCAGCATAGACTTTCGCACTTAATGGCAAGAATGGTGCCCCAAAACATGTTGAAAAAGAGGGTTGAGGTTCAGTAATACCACGTTCAGTACCCGCAAGTTTTGATGTAAAACCGCTTAGGAAATGATACATTGCTTGATCTTTTGTTAACTTAGAAATAGGAGGTAATACCCCAAAAGCATCTGCTGTTAAGAAAATAATTGTATTTGGATGTGACGCTTTGGACGGAACGACAATGTTATCTATATGGTGAATTGGATAAGCAGCACGCGTGTTTTCAGTGAATTTGTTATCGTCGAAATCGACATATCCTTGTGAATCCACGACGCAATTTTCTAAAACCGTACCATATCTGATGGCTTTAAAAATTTGTGGTTCTTTTTCTGCGGACAATGAAATGGCCTTGGCATAACAGCCACCTTCAATATTAAAGACACCATTTTCATTCCATCCATGTTCATCATCACCGATTAATTTACGATTAGGGTCTGCTGATAAAGTCGTTTTTCCAGTACCAGATAATCCAAAGAATAATGCAACATCACCTTTATTACCCACGTTTGCAGAGCAATGCATACTCATTATTTTTTGTTTTGGTAATAAGTAATTCATCACAGAGAAAATTGATTTTTTCATTTCACCCGCATATTCCGTGCCCCCGATTAAAACGGTTTTATGTTTGAATGAAATAATGACAAACGTTTCAGACCGTAGTCCATCTTTGTCTGGGTCGGCTTTGAATGTTGGTGCCGATATAACTGTAAAGTCAGCTTTGATTTTTGAAGCTTCTTCTTTAGAGCTTGGCTTAATAAATAAATTTTGAGCAAATAAATTATGCCACGCAAACTCATTGACGACTGTTAAATCAAGTTGTGAATCTTTATCACTTCCAGCATAACCATTGAAAACAAATATCTCATCTTTACTGTCCAAATAATCAATCACTTGGTAGTACAAGTTTAAAAACTTTTCTTCTGAAATCGGCTGATTAACCGTACCCCAATCAATATCATCTTTGACTTGAGGATTGTCTACGATATATTTATCTTTTGGAGAACGTCCTGTATATACGCCCGTTTTTGCATTAATGGCCCCAAATTCTGTGAGTTCAGCTTCGTCTCGTTTTAAAATTTTGTTGTAGAGTTCAGTAGTAGTAAGTTGAAAATGAGATGAAGGCTTGGTTTTTAAAGCGTCAATTGCTTGTGTATCAAACGACATGGTTTATCCCTCCAATAGTGATTTCGGCGATGTAAGCCTTTACAATTCAAGAGTATAACACAATGATTTCATTATCCATACTGAAATTAGGTAATTTGGAGAGAAAAATAGTAAAATAATTAGATTGCTGTATCGGTTTTATATTTGTGTTACATAAACTCAAACTGAATTGACACTGTTAAAAAATTTATGTAATATAGGACTAACGGATTCTCTTATCCTGAGTGGTGGAGGGACATGGACCCAATGAAACCCAGCAACCTCTTCTTTTATAGAAGAAAGGTGCCAAACCGTTTGCAGACATATACAGTCTGAACGATAAGAGCGAATGGACGTTAAAGGCCTTCTCTCTATTTAAGAGTATGAAAGGCTTTTTTTATTGGCTCAGTTACAAAGAGAACTTCGTAATAAAATAAAAAGGAGCTTAATATGACTTACAATAGACGCTTATTTACTTCAGAATCAGTTACTGAAGGACATCCAGATAAAATTGCCGATCAAATTTCAGATGCAATTTTAGATGAAATTTTGAAAGGTGACCCGAATGCACGTGTGGCGTGCGAAACGACTGTTACGACTGGTATGGCTTTAATTGCTGGAGAGATTACAACTTCTACTTATGTAGACATACCTAAAGTTGTTCGTGAGACCGTTAAAGAAATCGGATATACTCGAGCAAAATATGGGTATGACTATAAAACAATGTCTGTACTTACAGCTATCGATGAACAATCACCTGATATCGCACAAGGTGTAGACCGTGCTTTAGAATATCGCGACCAAGATCAAGATGAAGTATTAAATATTGGGGCTGGAGACCAAGGATTAATGTTTGGATATGCGACAAACGAAACAGACACATTTATGCCGTTGCCGATAGATTTATCGCATAAGTTATCTAAGCGTTTAACGACGGTTCGTAAAGATGGAACATTAAGTTATTTAAGACCAGATGGTAAAGTACAAGTTACGGTTGAATATGATGAAAATAATCATCCTAAACGTGTCGATACGATTGTCATTTCATCTCAACATCATGAAGATATTGAATTGGAAGACATTCAAGAAGATTTAAAAAAACATGTGATTTATCCAACTGTTGAAGATCATTTAATTGATAAAGATACGAAATTCTTTATTAACCCAACTGGACGTTTTGTTATCGGTGGTCCTCAAGGTGATGCAGGTTTAACTGGTCGTAAAATCATTGTTGATACGTATGGCGGTTATGCG
The DNA here is from genome assembly GCF_000816085.1 of Staphylococcus hyicus. Taxonomy (NCBI): domain Bacteria; kingdom Bacillati; phylum Bacillota; class Bacilli; order Caryophanales; family Staphylococcaceae; genus Staphylococcus; species Staphylococcus hyicus. Next base: position 1,159,007 of record NZ_CP008747.1, read on the forward strand.
CGTCATGGTGGCGGTGCATTTTCTGGTAAAGATCCTACGAAAGTAGACCGTTCGGCTGCATATGCTGCACGCTATGTTGCTAAAAATATTGTAGCTGCAGAATTAGCAGATAAATGTGAAGTACAAATTGCTTATGCAATCGGTGTCGCACAACCGGTATCGATAGCTATTGATACATTTGGCACAGGAAAAGTGTCGGAAAACATTTTAATAGAAGCTGTTAGACAAAATTTTGATTTGCGTCCAGCCGGAATCATTAAAATGTTAGACTTACAACGACCGATTTATAAACAAACTGCGGCTTATGGTCATTTTGGACGCAATGATATTGATGTCCCTTGGGAAAAGACAAACAAAATTGATATTTTAAAGGAAGCGGTAGAAACGCTTAAATAAATTTTCTCAATAAAGATTCGCGATTTTATTCGCTTTTTTATATAATGATTATAATAAAGCAAATGAAGGAAAAGGTAGGTCAATGTCCATGTCACAATTAGATCCCATTCAAATTGGGTTAATCGTTGCGAGTGTGCTCGCATTCTTATTTCTTATCATGTTTTTATTTGCATTGCGCAGTAAGAAAAAAGTTAAAGAAACATATTCGAGTCAGTATCAATCTAAAGAAGAAAAATTAAACGCTGAACATAAAGAAGCTTTAGAAGAAGTTCGAATTGAAAAGAAAAAATCAGATACGCGTCATAAAGAACAATATGATGCAATGGTATCATCAAAAAATCGTGAAATTGATGCATTAAAATTATTTTCTAAAAATGATAGTGAATATATTACAGATATGCGTTTGTTAGGAATTAGAGAACGTCTTGTAAAAGAAAAACGTATCCGTCCTGAAGATATGCACATTATGGCAAACATATTCATGCCAACGAATTCTTTAGAAGAGATAACACGCATTAGTCATCTTGTACTAACGCGTACAGGTCTATATATTATTGATTCAGAATTATTAAAAGGACATGTATATCAAGGTGTAAGTCAAAGTCAATTCAAAGAAAATCCTATGATGGAACAGGTGTTTAAAACGTTGAATTTAGATACACAATCACCACAAACACTTGTGCTTGATCAAAATGATGAAAAACAAGCTTTGTCTGTAATTGATTACACATCGCAGCTTCAGTCTATCGAAACATTGGCAACGACTTTACAGCAAAAACTTAATCTCAAATATGTACCAACTGCGATTCTTTATTTCAATCCGAGACATGAAGGCGATATTACCATTTCGAATTACGCATCGCAAAGTGGCACAAAAGTATTGGTGGGCCCTGAGCAACTTGATGAATTCTTTAATAAATTTGTATTTCACGGCCGTATCCAATACGATGTAAATGATTTACAAACCATTATGGATGAAATTGAATCATTTAACTAATACTATTTAAGCGTGTCATAGCTTAGAAAATAAATAAGAATGACATAATAATAAGTGAATGACTAAAGAGTAGGACAGAACATGTCCTGCTCTTTTTGTCTATGTGGGAGTTGAGACAAAATGATTTACGCGATGCGAGGACTTCGATATGATAAATTCAAATAAGAAAGGGTGAGAGCTTTGCAAGAAATCAAATTGTATAATGGGAATACGATGCCTCAAGTTGGGTTAGGCGTATTTCGTGTTAAAAACGACCAAACAGCGAAAGAAGCGGTAAAACACGCAATATTAAATGGCTATCGAAGTATTGATACAGCAATGATTTATAAAAATGAACAAAAAGTTGGCGAAGGTATTAAAGCAGCTCTTGAGGAATCTGATATTAAACGCGAAGATTTATTTATCACATCAAAATTATGGCTAGATGACTATGGTCGGGACAATGTAGAACAAGCCTATAATGAGTCATTAAAATTATTAGGGTTAGACTATTTAGATTTATATTTAATGCATTGGCCAGGTCAAGATGAAAACCTTATGATAGATACATGGAAAGGGATGGAAGACTTATATAAAGCGGGAAAGGTAAAAAATATTGGTGTAAGTAATTTTAATATTGAACATCTAGAACGATTATTGACTGAAACATCAATTAAACCTGTAGTCAATCAAGTGGAATTTCATCCTTATTTAACTCAAACAAAATTAAAAACATATTTAGAAGCACAAAAAATTCAAATGGAATCTTGGTCGCCGTTAATGAATGCTCAAATTTTAGAGGATGAGACTGTGAAGGCGATTGCAACTGAAATTCAAAAGTCACCTGCACAAGTCATAATCAGATGGAATATTCAAAATGGCGTTGTCACTATTCCTAAATCAATTACGCCAAATCGAATTGATGAAAATATAAAGGTATTTGATTTTGAATTATCACAAACGCATATGACACAACTCAATGCGTGTAATGAAAATAAAAGAATAGGTCCGGATCCTTTACTGTTTAATGGTAAATAATATTAACTGATAATGTTCATACAACAGGGTTCACGTATCTAAATGGGCCTGGTTTAAAAATCATTTCTATTTTGATTGTTCCTAACGCCTCGCTTTTGAGGTGTTTTACCTCAAAAGGTATTATCGGATTTGGCTTAATGCCTTAGAAGTCTCGTCTGTGTATGCAATCAAAGCGATTTTTTAATTCACCATCTTTCCTCGCACAAAGACAAAATTTATATATAAATAACCAACAAAATTCAAGTACGAAGAATTTTGTTGGTTTTTGATTAACAGGGGAGAAGTGTCGTAGCCCATTACCTTGTATTTAAATTTAAAAAGAGATGGTGTTAAAGTGTTTACCTATATTTTCTATGGCAAATTTATGTGTTTCAATGGTGATTAACTGATGACGCAATATGATAGTGCATAACCCGCAATCAAACTTAAGAAACCACCAATATATTGAAACATAAGTATTAGCCAAACTTGAAACCATTTTTGACGTCGTATCTGTGTTGACAATTCAAGTTGTAACGTCGAAAATGTAGTGAATCCTCCGAGTATACCAATCATGAGTAAATGAAAGTGTGCACTTTCGGAAGACATTAGCGGGCTGACTAGGCCGAAGGAAAAGCATCCAAGCAAATTAACTACTAATGTGGCAACTGGAAAATTAGTTTTGGTCGATCTATTTATCAGATTGGATAACAACGCACGTAACATTGCGCCGATACCGCCGCCTATCATAACGAGGAGGATGATCATGAAACATTAGCCCCTAACTTCAAGCCGAGTAGACAACTCGATAATCCTATTAAGCTACTTAAGATAAGATAGAGCATTCCTTTAAGCCATTCATCACCTGTCAGGAAGTGAAATAATTCAAATTGAAATGTAGAGAACGTTGTTAATGCACCAAGACCACCAGTAGTGATGCCTTTTTTTAAATACGGATGCGTATGAAACAAAGAGATTGAATTTGAAAATAAAAGCCCCATAAAAAAAGCGCCTACGATGTTGGCAAAAAAAGTGCCTATGGGGAATCCGTACCATTGGGGGATATAGGAAAGTATATAACGACAAAACGCTCCAATGGCACCGCCGATAAAAATATATAAGTATCCCATTAAATCCCCTCCAATACACCTTAAATAATACCAAACAAATACAATGCTGAAATGATATGTAGGATTAAAACGCATAAAATAAACCATGGTAATCGTTTAGATGCACGATGAATCCAGCTTTTATTTTCAGGTAAATGTTTAATAGCTTTGTCGGCAAAAATGATTGTGAAAATTAAAATTAATGCATTCAAAAACACACTTACAATAATTATTTTTATAATAGTATTAAAGTGAATATGTAATAGGGGGTTAAATGCATTGAAATATAAGCTTACTAATAATAAGAGTACAGTTAAATAGAAATATTTCTTCGATTTTGACATGCGTGTGCCTCCTTGTCGACTAATATCATATCATATTATATTTTATTTTCTTAAAAAAATGGATACTTTTCATCTTTCGTAAGCGTAAATATAGCATTTCTATGTTAAAAAATGATATAACATAACTATCAATACTCACATCTAGGAGGACATTATGAAAAATTTAAAAGTACAAGTATTTGCTGATGGTGCAGATATCAATCAAATGAAACAAGCGTATGTAAATAAAGAAGTAGATGGTTTTACTACGAACCCTAGCTTGATGGCTAAAGCAGGTGTAGAGGACTATACACAATTTGCTAAAGAAGTCGTAAAAGCAATACCTGATGCTTCAGTTTCATTTGAAGTTTTTGGTGATGATATGGAAACAATGGAAAAAGAAGCTGAAATTATCCAACAATTTGGGGAGAACATCTTCGTTAAGATACCAATTGTCAATACAAAAGGGGAATCGATGTTGCCTTTAATTGAAAAGTTATCAGCAAAAGGTGTTAAACTTAATGTGACAGCAGTTTATACGATTGAACAAGTAAAAGCAATTACTGAAGCAGTTACTGAGGGTGTCGAAACATATGTTTCTGTATTTGCAGGACGTATTGCTGATACAGGTGTGGATCCATTACCACTAATGAAAGAATCTGTTAAAGTGACACACAGTAAGAAGGGTGTACAATTACTATGGGCTAGTTGCCGTGAATTGTATAATGTTATTCAAGCAGATGAAATTGGGGCTGATATTATTACATGCCCTGGTGATGTCGTTAAGAAAATCCCAAATATTGGTAGAAACATCGATGAACTATCAGTAGATACAGTAAAAGGGTTTGCAAAAGATATTCAAAGCTCAGGTTTAAGTATTTTATAATCGAACAGTTTTGATAAAATAGAGACTCAAACACTTCGATCTTTTACGAAGGTTTGAGTCTTTTTAAATAAATTAAACTTAAAGGAGTGCATCATGGAACAACCGATGTTTAAAGCTAAAATAGAGAAACAATTATGGTACTTAAACAGAAAAGAACGAAAGATATTAAATTCAGAATTAAGTGGATTCAATGCCGAAACGTTTAAAGCACAATATCGCTCACAAAATCAATTTGTCATATTGTTTCTATCTCGCCATATATTTAATTCTAAACCAAAATCACAATTACATTTAGTGATTACATTGCTAGGGCTGATATTTTTAAACACAATAATTATAGGTTTTTTTATAACGGGATTGTTGTTGTCATTAGCCTCGATTAAATATTTAATATCGCCTACAAATTCATTACAACTGCAACATGTCTTTCTTATTCTTATTGCAAGTGGCTGTATGATAATAACTACTATACTTTTAGTTAAACCTGTAAATGGCTTTTTGACAAAGCGTTTAATTGACTACAAGCTAAACAGATTGACTTAACATTAATTGACGTAATAATAGACACTCTTTCCATTTCTTTAAACAAAACGTTATTGAAACATCTGCAATGAATTGATGATTCTGTTTGAAGTGAATGCGTGTGCGATCTTTCATTGATGTTAACCCAATGACTTCGGTCATATTAATATATACTTGATAGGTGGAGCGTTTTGGAAATAGCGGACATATAATGAGTTCTGGAGAAATGTAAATCGGGATAAACTGACCAATATTTAACATGTTGCTGGCTAACGCTATTTGTGTATTTAAATGTTTATGATGAGATTTGACTAAAGTATTTAAAAACGAGGTCAATGACATAGAGGAATGAATATTAAAGTAGCGGAATTGAATATTAAGTTCGTGTGTCATAACAAGTGGTGTTTCTACATAGAGAAGTGAATTAAATTGAGTCATTCATGCATTCCTTTCTATTGATATTCTAAGTGAGATTTTAAAATGGCTAACGTTTGTTTTTTATAGTTTTTTACTGTACTGAGGGAACATTGCATTTTATTTTGAATTTCACTTTGATTATAACCATTTAAGTGTAGTGTTAGCCATGTCCATTGTTGTGGGGATAAATGATTTGAAATTAAAGATAATTGAAGGTAGAAATATGAGGGGATTACAGAGATATTTAAATTCGAAATTTCTGTTGTAGTAGGGTGACGCCAATGTTGACGTAATAAATCAATGAGATAAAAATGAAGTTTGGTCCTTATATAACGATGAAAATCTTTAGATCGTTCGGCATCATAATTACATTGTAATTCCCATAGCCGAATGAACAACATTTGAAAGTACTCGTCATAATTATAAGAGATATTGTACTTTTTTAGAAGATAATGCAGAAACTTTTCATATTTTACATATAATGTTTTGAAATTCATAAATTGCCTCCTTGCCATACTTTGACCGGTTAAATAAGTCATACCAGTTTAAAATGATTGAGACACCTGCATTTTTATGATATTTTTAGATTAAATTCGACATTAAGATAATAAAAATAAGACGTTTTTGATATATAGGTACATTTTTACCCGTTTAACGACATCATTTATCAAAAAAAGGACGTTATGGAGGAAACTATGGACTATGAACATTTAAATTTAGAGCATTTCTTTGCGCGAAATGATGATTTAGATGTCATTCGTGACCGAGCTGATTTCGTCATGATTAACAATATGACAAAAGAAATGATGTATCGTGATGGAGAAATTGAAGGTGCGATTGACTTGACAAAGTACTACTATAAAAATCGGTCTCAAGCAGCAAGTTTCATTATGATGGATTATTATCGTCAAGAAAAGTAATGAATTTCTTTACATATTCATTACTTTTTTTTTATGAATTCATGACAAGAGATATCTTCAATTGTGTTCGTCTCACATTGGTGGTAAAATTTGTATTCAAGCGTGAATGTTTAATAGATGAATCATTTATCCATTGAAACAACTTAATGAAGAGGTGTGTTTATGAGAAAGCACAAAAAAGGTTCATTGATTTCTGTAATCGTGTTACTCATCGTAGCGGCAATTGCAGGGTTTTTATTTTTTTCAATGATTAAAGACCAAATTTTCTTTAAATCAGTCAAGCAAGTTGAGCGTGTTGAAAAACTAAATGTGACACTTGAACAGGCTGCAAAAAAGCAAATTGATAATTATACAAGTCAACAAGTATCTAATAAGAATCATACGAACTGGCGTGACGCTTCTCCTACTGAAATTCGAGAAGCGATGAACAGCTCAAGTTTTATGGATGATAAAAAGCAAAAATATCAATTTTTAGATTTATCAAAATATCAAGGTATAGATGAGAACCGTATTAAGAGAATGTTAATTAATCACCCTACATTATTAAATCATACAGAAGACTTTCTTAATGCTGCGAAAGCAAAACAAGTGAATGAAGTTTATTTGATTTCCCATGCCTTACTTGAAACAGGCTCTGTGGCATCAGAGCTTTCAAATGGTGTTGAAATTGACGGTAAAAAATACTATAACTTTTATGGTGTAGGGGCACTTGACGAAGATCCAATTAAAACAGGTGCGGAATACGCTAAGAAAAAAGGATGGGACACACCTGAAAAAGCAATTTATGGTGGTGCAGAATTTATACATGATCACTACTTAAAAAACCCTGAACAAAACACACTTTATAGTATGCGATGGAACCCTAGTAATCCTGGAGAACATCAGTACGCTACGGATATTAATTGGGCTAAAAGTAATGCAACAATTATGGCTGACTTTTATAAAGATATGAAAACTGAGGGTAAATATTTTAATTGGTATGTATATAAAGATGATCAAAAACATCAAGATGGTAAAAATCATGAATAATAAGTAAAACGACTTTCAATATTTTTGAAAGTCGTTTTTTATATGTGGTAATAAAAGAATTCAATGATATTTCTCTTTTCAAAGTTAAATATAATTTATCGTTATATGATTCAATAGTTATTCTGCTTTATTGTTTTTGCCAAAATAAAAGAAAAATATGACAACCAATATAAAGATTTTTGTGCATTTTTTTAACATGTGCGTCACTCCGAAATCAGTGTATTTATAATATGTATATTTTAACACACAGGCACGCAGCTAAAAATTAATCCGATTATTATTAATCTTGGAAAGATTAGGGTAAAATTAAAAGAAAACTCGGAGAAAGGGTGGTTGAAATGAGAGTCGCAATTATAGGTATGGGTACTGCTGGCGTCAGTGTGTTGCGTCATTTAGTAAAGTTTGAAAAGTTTAAGCAGTTGGACGTTGATGTTTACGATAATGAAGTAAATATGGGACAAGGTAAACCGTTTCAAGATGATAGTGAAGATTTATTAACAAATGTACCCGTTTCAATGATTTCTTTAAATCAAGATAACATAAATGAATTTAAAGAGTGGTATGATGCGCATGACGAATATGAATATGGCAAAGTAGAATATCTCCCAAGATTCGTATTTGGGCATTATATGAAAGACTATTTGAATACATTTAAATCGTCATTCTCAAATATTCATGTTATCACTCAAGAAGTGACGCATATGTACATTGAAGAAGTGAATGATGCGATTATCCCTCGAACGATAAATGTTTGTACAGGAAACGATTTATCCTCATGCCAAAAGTATGATTATGTTTTTCTAACAATAGGTACATTGAGTTATAATGACCCTTACAATCTTAAAGGGAAAAACCACTATATTCATTCGCCATATCCTGTCAATCGAACGCTAGATGATGTAAAGGAAACGGATCAAATTGCAATCATAGGAAGTGGATTGGCAAGTTTAGATGTTATCCGCTATGCTGTAAATCATCATCAAAAAAAGCCGATTGTCGTTGCAAGTCGTAGCGGCAAATTACCAAGCGTTCGTGGCGACATGATTGATGTGACATTACAATACGTAACGACTGCCAATTTTGAAACAATTAAGCAAAAGAATTTGGGATGTGTTCCTTTAGATGAGGCAATAACTTTATTTAAAAAAGAGTGTGAGTCTCTAAATATTCCATTACAACGACTGCTTAAACGTAGAAAATATGATTCTGTACGCGATTTGACTTATGACTTAAATCACCCAAAAGAACTCGGCGCATTGCAAAGTCTCATTGAAGTGATTAAAGAAAATATGGATTGGATTTGGAACAGTTTTAGTCATGAAGATCAAGAGCGTTTCATTCATAAATATCAACGTTATCTTGTTGAAAATTCAAATCCAATGCCTCAAGAAACTGCAAGATTATTATTACAAGAAATTAAATCAGGAAACATAAAAATTTATTCAGGCTTAGAAGACATTCGTCACTATTATGGTAAATTCAGATTAAAATTTAGAAATAAAGATGAGGCGATTAAAGCTGATGTGGTGATCAATGCAACTGGAGCGAAAAAACATTTAAGTCAATTAGATGATGACGATGCATTGTTGTTAGATATTGCAAATCGACAAATCATTCAATCACATCCAATGGGAGGAATTCAAATCGTTCCTTCAAGTAACGAAGTCATAAGTCCATTATATGGCACTTTAAATAACTTAAGAGCAATTGGACAAGTAACGAATGGTGTTAATTATTATAGAAATGGTATACCCTCTATTGTTCAACAAGCTGTACGATCGGTTCAAAATTTGTATGATACATTAGACGACCGTGATACTTTAAACAAAGAACATGGACATGGCCCTAAAATTGATCAACAGGTGACTTCAATTGAAAGTGCAAACGAGAAAAAAACAAAGTTAGAAAATAAAAAGCATAAAGATAAAAAAGATAAGAAGCATAAAAAAGATAAGAAAGAGAAAAAGAAGAAAAAAAAGAAAAAAAGTAAGAAGAAGAAAAAAGAATGAATAAAAAATACCTAAAAAAAACCAAATGATTGTAAAATAAAATCTGTTGAGCTAATATAGACTCAAGTGCTTATTCATAAGTGCTTGAGTATCTTTTTATCTCAACACAATTTTATATTATATTCTTTCGGGGCTGGGTGAAATTCCCAACCGGCAGTAATTTTAAGCCTGCGACCCATAGTTTTTAACTATGGCTGATCTAGTGAGAATCTAGAGCCGACAGTGAAAGTCTGGATGGGAGGAAGAATAACGGTGACAAACATAACATGTTTATGTTTATTTGCTGATGAAAAATAATAGAACATCAGTTTATTTTGTGATGTCTATTTTTCATATTACCTTCCACTCGAATCGACAATCGGGTGGTTTTTTTTGAGGTGAAAGAGTGAATCATTTTTTAGAAAAAGCAATTACGTTAGCACAAATGGTAGAAGGTCAAACTGGTTTAAACCCACCTGTAGGCGCAGTCATTGTGAAAAACGGCCGTATCATTGGTATGGGTGCGCATTTAAAACAAGGTGAACGTCATGCAGAAATCCAAGCAATTGATATGGCAGGCGCAGACCAGGTGAAAGGTGCAACGATATATGTATCGTTAGAACCATGTTCTCATTTTGGCAAAACGCCACCCTGTGCAAAGCGTATAATCGAAACGGGAATTACGCATGTTGTCTATGCAGCGCGCGATGTTACGTTGCCTGCGACGGGTCATCATATGATGGAACAGGAGGGGGTTAAAGTAGATTATCGACCTCACCCGAAAGCTGCACAATTATATGCATCATTTTTTAAAAGCAAGCAAGAGGGACATCCGATAGTTACTGTGAAAGTAAGCGCGAGTTTGGATGGCAAACAAGCCACAGATCATTTTGAAAGTCAGTGGATTACGAATCCCTCTGTAAAGAAGGATGTATTTCGTTTACGTCATAAACATGATGCAATTATCACAGGTTCTGGCACTTTAAAGTGCGATAATCCGAGCTTGACTGTGCGCTCTGAACAAGGAAGGCAACCGGTTAGAGTCATTTTGGCACGTAAAGGTGACATTGATTGGTGTTCTAACATGTTTCATGATAATGATAGTCCGGTTTTAATTTATACCGAAAATAAAACTTTAAAATCCTCACTTTCTAACATAAAAGTGATAAATTTAGAATGTTGTGATGTAGACAATATTTTAAGGGATTTATATTTAAAAGGGTTTGGACGTGTTCTTGTCGAAGCAGGTCCAAATGTAACCTCTCAATTTTTATCATCTAAAATGGTAACGCATTTCATTTTATATTTAGCCCCGAAATTAATAGGTGGACGAGGCGTAAATCAGTTCTATCAAACCGAAACTGTATGTAAGCTTAGTGACACCCACCAATTTGAAATTGTTGAGACATCATTAATAGATACAAATGTGAAAATCCACATGAAAAGGAAGTGACAACATGTTCACTGGTATCATTGAAGAAGTCGGAACAATTCTTTCTATCCGCAAACAAAATCCCACGACTCAATTAACTATCTCATGTTCAAAAATTATTGAGGACATGTCCATCGGTGACTCTATAAGTGTGAATGGTACATGTTTAACTGTGACCGCATTCAATGACCACAGTTTCAATGTAGACGTCATTTTAGGCACTGAAAATAAAACGTATTTGGGCCAATTAAAAGTTGGTGATTGCGTTAATCTTGAACGTGCATTACTTGCTACAGGACGTCTTGGTGGTCATTTTGTTCAAGGACATGTAGACGGTAAAAGTAAAATAGTTCACATTCAAAAGTCAGCGAATGAATGGATTTATACAATTGAGGCGCCAAGCACTCTACTGGCACAAATGATTCCGCAAGGTTCTATTGCGGTTGATGGTATTAGTTTAACAGTATTCGAGAAACATCTAACCAGTTTTAACATTCATTTAATTCCTGAAACGCGTCAAGCAACGTCTTTGTCTCAAAAAAAACATGGAGATTTTGTGCATCTTGAAACAGATATGTTATTCAAATACGTTCAAGCACTCAATACAACAAAACAAGAACTCGCAATCGATGATTTGTTAAAAGCGGGATTTTAATGGAGGAATTAGGATGGAATTTGATTCAATTGAACTAGCTTTAGAAGAACTTAAAAACGGTAAACCTATTATCGTTTTAGATGATGAAAATCGAGAAAATGAAGGGGATCTCGTAGCTGTTACAGAATGGATGCACGATGATACCATTAACTTTATGGCCAAATATGGTCGGGGGTTAATATGCGCGCCAATCTCAAAAGAAATCGCTACTCAAGCTGGATTAGTCCCTATGGTATATGAAAATAAAGATCCAAACGGAACAGCATTTACAGCGAGTATTGACCATGTATCATCTACAACGGGCATTAGTGCGTTTGAACGTACACAAACTGTACGAGCCCTGGTACAAGAAGGAATGAATGAACACACGTTTCATCAACCTGGACACATTTTCCCATTGATTGCAGAAGATAATGGTGTGCTTGTAAGACGTGGTCACACAGAAGCAGCGGTTGATTTAGCATTATTAACCAATGCCAAACCAGCTGGCGTTATATGTGAAATTATGAATGAAGATGGGACAATGGCACGTGGTCATCAATTACAAGTTTTTAAGGATGAACATCAATTAAAGATGATTACAATTGAGTCTTTAGTGTCCTATATAAAAGTAAATCGTAAATTAATTAAACAAGAAGCAAAAGTAAAACTGCCAACACGTTATGGCACATTCGACATGTTGGGTTTTACGTCTGAATTTGATGGTCAAGAACATTTGGCAATTGTTAAAGGCGACATTAAGCCTGAAATGAATGTGCGCATTCATTCTGCTTGCGCCACAGGTGACATCTTTCATAGTGAACGCTGTGATTGCGGCGAACAACTGGAAAAAGCAATGCAATATATACAAGAACATGATGGAATCATTCTTTATCTCCCTCAAGAAGGACGCGGAATCGGTTTAATGAATAAACTAAAAGCCTATGAATTAATTGAGCAAGGTTATAATACTGTTTCTGCAAATGAAGCATTAGGTTTTGAACCTGATTTAAGAGATTATGATATTGCGGCCCAAATGTTAAAACATTTGGGCGTATCATCTGTGAATTTATTAAGCAATAATCCCGAGAAATTTGAGGGATTAAAAAAATATCAAATTGATATTAAGGAACGTATTCCTTTAATTACATGCGAAAATGAAAATAATCATGACTATTTAGAAGTTAAAAAAACACAAATGGGACATTTAATTTAGGAGGTAAAATGATGAAATTTGAAGGTCAACTTATTGGAGAAGGTTTAAAAATTGGGATTGTCGTGAGTCGATTTAATGATTTTATTACAAGTCGACTCGTTGATGGGGCGAATGATGCGCTCAAACGTCATCAGGTAAAGGAAGATGACATTGATATCGCATATGTACCAGGTGCATTCGAATTGCCAATCGTTGCTAAGAAAATGGCACAATCAGGCAAATATGATGCCGTTATTACTTTAGGTTGTGTTATTAGAGGGGCAACGACACATTATGATTATGTTTGCAATGAAGCAGCTAAAGGCATTGCCAAAGCGAGTGATGATTCAGGTGTGCCGGTAATTTTTGGTGTCGTTACGACCGAAAATATTGAGCAAGCGATTGAGCGCGCTGGTACGAAAGCAGGGAATAAGGGTGCTGAAGTTGCAGTAGGTGCAATTGAAATGGCAAATCTTCTTAAAACCCTGTAAATATAACATGTATGAAATATGCGTACATGACATATGTAGATGTCTTTATGAAGCGTTTGAATTTGCTTAATAAAAGGATTTGGGGTATCAATCAAAATGAAATGACATGTTAACTCCATCAAAATCCTTCTCGTAAAGACCACATCTTTGAATAAAAATAAAAAACATCCGACACTGTTCATATACTCATGAATGTTGTTGGATGTTTTTAATGAACGGGATTGGGATGTCCCACTCCTAATTTTTCTCTATGTTGCCAGTTATATACAAAATTGTTCGTTATAACGTTTTAATACAACGTTGCTTTTCTTCTGCCGAATTATTCTGCTTGTGACATTTGGATTTCTTACGAGAATAACTAAACAATGTACCTAAAAGTGCTAAGCCACCAACAACTGCAAGTGTTTTTGGCTTAACAAACTCTTTAAAAGCAAGTGTTAAGTTTTGAGGACGTTCAGCCAATCTTCTCATAAAATAACCAAACCAGTCATCACCATATGGAACATATATCGTAAAGTGATATCCCTCTTTCGCAATTTGTTCAGCTAATTCAGTTCTAAAACCATATAACATTTGAAATTCAAATTTAGATTTATCAATGTTATTTTCTTTTACAAATGCTTTAACATGATTAATGATATGATGGTCATGTGTCGCGATTGAGGTGAAGTTTTTAGCGTTTAGTAAACGTTTTTCGATTAATCTTATGTAATTGTTATCGATTTCTTCTTTAGTTTGATAAGCAATATGTGGCGATTCTTTGTATGCCCCTTTGACTAAACGCAATCGCAAATCAGGATATTTATCTAAGAGAACGTCAGCTTTAAATAGATATGCTTGAATTACAGTCCCAACGTTCGTAAATTCACTTTTTAAACGATCTAATGTTTGTGTTACATCAAATAAACTGTCATATTTCTCTGTATCGAAATTAATGTGCATATTGTTATAAGATTTAGCTGTTTTTACGATTTCGTAGACATTGTCATATGCTAAAGCACGATCAAATTCAATACCAAGTTGACTTAATTTTATAGACATATGTGCGTCGAGCTTATTTTCATGTAATACTTTCATTACTTTTAAAATTTCATTTTTAGCGTCAATCGCTTCTTGACGGTTGTGAACAAATTCTCCAAGGATGTCTACAGTGCCAGCGATGTTTTTATCATTCAGACGTTTTATCGTGCTAACAATATCAGGCAATTGATTTCCTGCTACAACTTTTTTTGCCCCAAGTGAAGGTCCCACTTTTTTTGCCGTCGCATTTAAAAAAGCATTGTTAGATAACGCCATAAAAAAATTCTTAACTAAACCCATATTGATTCCTCCCATGTCTCTGTAATGCTCATAGTGATAGTGTATCACGATTATATAGTGTAAGAAAACGGTTTCAAAAAAGTTTTTAGAATTTAATGAAAAAGAGAGGGAGTAGGGGGTGTGAAATTACCCTAGCGTTTCTTAAAATAGCCATCAAAACATTTATTCATGAATATTGATGGCTATAAAAATAAGGGAGGCGCAGAGGATCATATTCATATGGACATACGAATAAAGTAACAAATTATCGTGTAAACTGTATACTTGCATCAATAGGCTCTTGTAGGGCAGCTGAAAAAATAGGGAGATTAAAAATAATGAAAAAACTAAGTGCACACTTTAGGAAAAATTTCATGTTTTAACTCCTTTACAGTTTGACTTACTTGTACCTTAGCATACTGGTTTAAATGTGCTGCAAAGAGATTGTAAACCTACGTTAAAGGTTCAATGAACTTTCCGAATTGTTAAAATGATGTAAACGATAAGATGTAAATCTTAACGATAACTTTAAATTTAAAATGGCGATACCATGTTAAAATAGTATTAAGCATATGTAAGGGAGTTTTTAAATGTTTAGAGATTTGATTTTTTACACATTAGGCACCGATTTGGATACCTTTTTCCAATATTTTGTTTTTGAGCTTATTTTATTAACGTTAATCGGCTTGGCTATCGTGTTTTTCAGTAAAAAATTATGGATAGCTATTACATTAATTATTGGATTAAATTTAATTGATGCAGGGATTGTCGGTAATTTTAATGCCATGCAAGGTGAAGGGACTTTAATCGGGCAATTTTTCTTAATGATAGTTGCTAAATTTTTCCCTACATTTTATGAAGTCCTACTTGTAGTGTTAATTTCACGCATTCCATTTTTTAGACGCAAATTTAAACTCGCATAATGTCGTTACAAAGAGCTGTTATAGGCGCTATATTGATGAATGATTTTGGCGTACGTTTATTGTCATAAATTGACATAGACGTACGTTTTATATTTGATGGCACATTTTGTAAAGAATTGATAAGATTAAATTAAAGATTTCTGAAATAGGAAGGAACAATAGTATGTGGAAATGGGAAACAGAAAATGAAGCTAAAGGTGTCGTAGTGATAATACATAATATGTTAGAACACACGGGGCGGTATGCTTATGTCATTACACATTTGCGTCGAAATGGATATCATGTCATTATGGGAGACTTACCTGGACAAGGGCAAAGTTCGAGAACGAAAAAAGGACAAATCGATCATTTTGATGTCTATCAAGAACGTGTGCTAGAATGGATTCAAATTGCAGAAGAATATCACCTACCTACATTTGTATTTGGGGTTGGTCTAGGTGGGCTTATTGCTGTCAATGTTCTTGAAAAATTTGATTTAGCTCTAGAGGGTCTTGTTTTGATATCACCGCTATTTGCGTTTCATCAAACCAATCAAACTCGAAAACATTTGGTAACTTCACATCTCGGAGATGTTTCGAAAAGTGCAAAATTTGAACTGGGTTTCCAAATAGAAGATTTAACGATGAACCCAGTAGTACAAGAGGAAACATTAAAAGATGCATTAATGTTAAAAAAAGTGAGTTATCATTGGTATAAGCAAGTGACGCAAGCTATGAAGAAAACAATAGAACACTTGGATACCCTTCCTAAGTTGCCGTTATGTGTTATGTACGGGACGAAAGATACAGTATCTGATACAACAGTTACGCAGCATGTCATACAACAGTGTATGTGCGATGAAATGTATTATAAAGCGTGGCCAGGGATGGTGCATGAAATACACAATGAAATAGAACGTGAAGCGGTAATGCGTTATGTTTTAAGTTTTTTAAATAATCGTGTCTTTGCAGCGGGATTTGTAGTGGAAGATCAGGTCACGTTATAAGTGACATGGTTATGACAATCACATGTAAAATATTGCATGCAAATAGAATTCATGGTAAATTAATAATGTGAAAAATATCACATATAACATAATTGATTAAAGGACTACGTAGATAGGAGCGTGTCAGTATGTCAAAAAAAGGTAACAAAGTAGTTTTAGTAGGAAATGGTGCAGTAGGTGCGAGTTACGCATTTACTATGGTAAGTCAAGGTGTAGCAGATGAATTGCTCATCATTGATATTAATGAAGATAAAGTTCGTGGTGACGTATTAGATTTAAACCATGGTGCACCGTATGCGATGTCTCCAGTAAAAGTAAAAGCAGGTAAATATGAAGATTGTGGCGATGCAGATTTAATCGTGATTTGTGCTGGCGCGCCGCAAAAAGTTGGAGAAACTCGCTTAGATTTAGTAGAAAAAAATGCAAAAATATATAAAGGTATTATTACTTCTATTATGGACAGTGGTTTTGATGGAATTTTCTTAATTGCAGCAAACCCTGTTGATATTTTAACTTATGTAACATTAAAATATTCTGGTTTACCAAAACATAAAGTGATTGGTTCGGGTACAATTTTAGATACAGCGCGTTTCAAACATCTATTAAGTGAAGCATTTAATGTTGCACCTTCAAGTGTACATGCCAACATTATTGGTGAGCATGGCGACTCTGAAGTACCAGTATGGTCTAGCGCAACAATTGCAGGTGTATCTCTTTATGACGAATTGAAAAAAGACCCTGCTAAAAGTCATTTAATTGAAGATATCTATGTACAAACGCGAGACGCAGCGTATGATATCATTAAAGCTAAAGGTGCGACATATTATGGCGTTGCAATGGGATTAATGCACATTTCTAAAGCAATATTACGTAATCAAAATGTTGTATTAACAGTTTCAAGTTATTTAGAAGGCGAATATGGTCATGAAGGTGTGTATACAGGCGTACCTACTTTAATCAATAGAGA
Source organism: Staphylococcus hyicus (assembly GCF_000816085.1). Lineage (NCBI taxonomy): Bacteria > Bacillati > Bacillota > Bacilli > Caryophanales > Staphylococcaceae > Staphylococcus > Staphylococcus hyicus. The sequence continues at coordinate 1,176,516 of NZ_CP008747.1, forward strand.
AGGTGCAGTTAAAATTATTGAAACACCATTAAATGATGAAGAAAAAGAAAAATTTGCGAAATCTTGCAAAGTATTAAAAGATATGCAAGATTCTATTGAATATTTATTTGAATAATTAAAAGTCGATAATTAATTAACGATATGATTAAGCTTTCAATGTTTAGGGTACACATATCATAATGACTATTGTATCAATTAGGATAATCTATATTGGAGGCTTAATCATGGGAAAAAAATCAAAATATGATGTAAGTGATATCGTTCTTTTGGATAATTTGCAAAAGCAAGTCGAAGAGATTTTTGATGAGATTGACAAACAATTTAATTTATCTAAAGAAGAGTTTCTTATTCTACTTACGTTGTGGGATAAAGGTTCTATGACTTTAAAAGATATGGACAATTATGTCAAAGTAAAAGCTTATAAACGAACACGAACGTTTAACAATTTAGTCGAAAAAAAATGGATTGTAAAAGAACGACCTTCAGACGATGAACGCACTGTGATTATCCACTTTAATGAGAACAAATCACAAGATAAACAAGAACTTATTGATTTTACATGTACTGCCATTGAAAATAGGCAAGATAACTTAAAAAATCAACTTAATTCCATCATAAATGGCTGCGAAATATAAATCTATGGATGGTTCCTAATTAACGTTGATATTAATGGTAAAATGATTCAATTAAGTTTGAATACATGTATAGAATAAAACGGAAGTGAGGGCATTAACTCACTTCCGTTTTTCTATACCAATAATATAAGGGGGATGATTTTGTTGATTTATAAACTCATATTTAATAACGTGGGCTTGTTGTTGATTTAATTGTTCAAAATATGCATTTAATAGTTGGCTTTCTTCATAACCTTCTGGGTGACCCGGGTATATCGCTAAAACTATGATACCTTCTGGGCGTAGGCATTCGAATATACTTTCAAATGCTTTAATTGTATTCGGCGCGTTGGTAACGATGGTCTTGTCTCCTTTAGGCAAATAGCCTAAATTAAACAATGCGGCATCAATTGTTGAGCGATGCGTTGTATCGATGTATTGTGTAATGTTTTCATGACCAGTGTGAATTACTGTGACATTAGAATAAGATTGAACTTTTTGACGCGTTTGTTCAATTGCTTGTAATTGAATGTCACATGCATAGACATGACCATTAGGGACTGTTTGTGCTAAAAATTCGGTATCATGACCATTTCCACATGTACCGTCAATAACAATACTGTCATCTCTAACATGGGATTTGATTAATGATTTTGCAAATGGCAAAATACGTTGGACTATCATTGTAACACCTTCTGATTAGGATGATAATGAGCACCTTGTACGGACTGTCTTCGCTCTAATTCTGCATCTATCTCATTTAATACTTCCCATTTATTGACACTCCACATAGGACCTACGAGTAAATCAATTGGCCCGTCACCCGTAATTCGATGCACGATCATAGATGGAGGTAATAATTCAAGTTGATCACACACTAAATGAATGTATTCTTCTTTAGTCATAAATTGCAATAATCCTTTTTCGTATTGTTTGACCATAGGTGTGCCTTTTAACAAATGAAGTAAATGGATTTTAATGCCTTGTACATCCATTTGAGATACGACGCGCGCAGTTTCCATCATCATGTCATAATTTTCACCTGGCAAACCATTGATTATGTGAGTACAAACATTAATATTGTGTTTTCTTAATTTTTGTACGCCTTCATAATAACACGCCATATCATGAGCACGGTTGATAAGGTCTGATGTTTCTTGATGAACGGTTTGAAGCCCGAGTTCAACCCATAAATAGGTACGTTGATTCAGTTCAGCCAAATATGCCACCACATCATCAGGTAAACAGTCTGGACGCGTGCCTATAGAAAGCCCAACAACACCTTCTTCATTTAAGGCTGCTTCAAACTTTTCGCGTAGTATATGTACAGGTGCGTGTGTGTTTGTAAAAGCTTGGAAGTAAGCGATATATTGACCTTCATGCCACTTTTCATGCATATGTTCTTTAATTTCTTTAAATTGAACATGAATGGCATCGGCTCGATTTCCTGCAAAGTCACCACTGCCAGCGGCTGAACAAAACGTGCACCCGCCGTGAGCAACAGTACCATCTCGGTTTGGGCAATCAAAACCTCCATCTAAAGCGACCTTGAAAATCTTTTGTCCAAAATGCTGTTTCAGATGGTAATTTAGCGTGTGATACCTTTTGTTTTCAAATGCATAGGGAAAGTATTTACCCATATGAAGAAACTTCCTTTCTAAATTAAATGTATTTCAAGATTTTAACATATTTTGTGGTAGTCGTGTTATAGTGAAAAAATAAAGACAAAGAAATGAAGAGGTGTCAAACATATGAAAATGCCGAAAGAAATTTGGTGGCTTGTGATTGGAATGGCAATTAATATCACGGGTGCCAGTTTTTTATGGCCATTAAATACAATTTATATGAGTGAAGTTTTAGGGAAATCATTAAGTACAGCGGGAATTGTATTGATGGTAAATGCTTTTGGTATGGTCGTGGGTAATTTATTAGGAGGCGCACTATTTGATCGTTTAGGTGGATATCAAACCATTATGTCAGGTACGTGGATCAGTTTGTTTGCTACGGCCGGGTTGAATTTTTTTCATGGTTGGCCATGGTATCCCTTATGGCTTATCATTTTAGGATTTGGTGGGGGAATGATTATACCAGCGATTTATGCAATGGCGGGAGCGGTTTGGCCTAGAGGTGGTCGCCAAACGTTTAACGCTATATATCTCGCGCAAAATATTGGTGTCGCAGTGGGAGCAGCGTTAAGTGGATTTGTTGCTGAACTTAGTTTTAACTATATTTTCTTAGCAAATTTACTCATGTATGTAGTTTTCTTTTTTGTAGCACTATTGAATTTTAAAATAGAATATCGTGCTACTGTTAAAACTGCGGAAACGTTAGAGGGTATGACACATGTACAAAATAAAAAACATTTTAAAGCATTACTATTAATTTGTGTGATGTTTGCAATTTGTTGGATTGCATATGTACAATGGCAAACAACAATCGCATCCTTTACGCAAGAAATTGGGATTTCAATGAGTCAATACAGCTTGCTTTGGACTATCAATGGTATGCTGATACTGCTAGGACAACCCCTTATTTCACCGATTATTTATGTATTAAAAGGTCAACTGAAAAAGCAACTCTATGTTGGGGTGTTGATTTTCATCATTTCCTTTTTTATTACAAGTTTTGCGGAAAGCTTTACAATGTTTATCGTTGGTATGGTGATATTAACTTTTGCTGAAATGTTTGTTTGGCCTGCCGTGCCAACCATAGCGAATACTTTATCTCCTAAAGGAAGAGAAGGGGTCTATCAAGGTATCGTTAACTCTGCATCTACAGTAGGCAAAGCGTTCGGACCATTAATTGGTGGTATCCTTGTAGATGTATTTAATATGCAAGTGATGTTTCTTTCAATGATTGGATTGTTAATGGTGTCCATCGGATTTATCTCTATTTTTGATAGACGTATAGATAAGAAAATGTTATATCGATAAGTAAAGATATTAGCTTGCATAATCGTTATAAATTTCATATGATAGTAATGAATCGTATGAGAAGCATGTCTCAAGTGATGTTTCAATACAGAGACAAGGGTTTATTTTATAGTTTTAAAATAAATCAAGGAGTAGTAATTCATTGTTATATCTAAAGAGAGTTAGTGGTGCTGGAAACTAACGTTATAGGATGAATGAACTTGCCGATACTAAATGAATTTAATGACATCTCAATCCATTATGTAATGAAGCGCACACAAGTGAACTAGGGTGGTACCGCGGTGAAAATCGTCCCTATTTGTAGACATAATTGGGTTGAGATGTTTTTTTAATTAGGAGGAATGATTGTGAATTATAATCATCAAGAGATTGAAAAAAAGTGGCAAACCTATTGGCTAGAAAATAAAACTTTTAAAACGAAAGATAACTTAGGCCAAAAGAAATTTTACGCTTTAGATATGTTTCCTTATCCTTCAGGTGCTGGGTTACATGTGGGGCATCCAGAAGGATATACGGCAACAGATATTATCTCTAGATATAAGCGTATGCAGGGTTATAATGTGTTGCATCCAATGGGATGGGATGCATTTGGACTACCAGCTGAACAATATGCATTAGATACAGGTAATAGTCCGGCGGAATTTACAAAAAGAAATATTCAAACGTTTAAGCGTCAAATTCAAGAGCTTGGTTTTAGTTATGATTGGGATCGAGAAGTGAGTACAACAGACCCTGATTATTATAAATGGACACAATGGATTTTTATTCAATTATATAAAAAAGGGCTTGCATACATTGATGAAATTCCGGTCAACTGGTGTGAAGCGTTAGGGACTGTATTATCTAATGAAGAAGTTGTAGATGGTGTATCTGAACGTGGTGGTCATCCTGTTGTACGTCGTCCGATGAAACAATGGGTTTTAAAAATCACTGCGTATGCAGACAGATTGTTAGAAGATCTAGAAACACTTGATTGGCCGGAATCTATTAAAGATATGCAGCGTAACTGGATTGGTCGTTCTGAAGGTGCAAAAGTTTCATTCGGTATTGAAAACAGTGACGCATCGATTGAAGTATTTACAACACGACCAGATACCATTTATGGTGCAACATTTTTAGTGTTAAGTCCTGAGCACACATTAGTGAATCAAATTACAACGCCAGCTCAAAAAGATAAAATAATACAGTATCAGTCAGAAGCGGCAAAAAAATCTGATCTTGAACGTACTGATTTAGCGAAAGAAAAGTCAGGAGTATTTACAGGGGCTTATGCACAACATCCATTATCCGGTGAACGTGTACCGATCTGGATTGCAGATTATGTGTTATCTACGTATGGTACGGGTGCAGTCATGGCGGTTCCGGGTCATGATGAACGTGACTATGAATTTGCTCAAACGTTTAATTTGCCAGTTCACTATGTTATTGAAGGTGAATTGACAAATGGTGTCTTCAGTGGAGACGGTATTCATGTGAATTCGAATGAATTAAATGGTTTAAACAATAAATATGCAATTGCTAAAGCGATTGAAATTTTAGAAGAAAAAGGATTAGGCGAGAAGAAGGTAAACTATAAACTAAGAGACTGGTTATTTAGCCGTCAACGTTATTGGGGCGAACCGATTCCAATCATTCATTGGGAAGACGGGTCAATTACGACAGTACCTGAAAATGAATTGCCTTTGCTTCTTCCTAAAACAGATGAAATTAAACCTTCGGGAACAGGTGAATCGCCATTAGCAAATATCGATGCGTTTGTGAATGTGGTCGATCCGGAAACAGGAATGAAAGGGCGACGTGAAACAAATACTATGCCACAATGGGCGGGAAGCTGTTGGTACTATTTACGCTATATCGATCCTAAAAATGACCAAATGTTAGCAGATCCTGAAAAATTAAAACATTGGTTACCGGTTGATCTCTATATCGGTGGTGTAGAACATGCGGTATTACACTTACTATATGCGCGTTTTTGGCATAAAGTACTTTTCGATATTGGTGTCGTACCGACAAAAGAGCCTTTCCAAAAATTATTTAACCAAGGTATGATTCTTGGTGAAGGTAATGAAAAAATGAGTAAATCGAAAGGTAATGTCGTAAATCCTGATGATATCGTAGCATCGCATGGTGCGGATACGCTACGATTATATGAAATGTTTATGGGACCTTTAGATGCTTCTATTGCCTGGAGTGAAAATGGTCTCGATGGTTCTCGACGATTCCTAGACCGAGTTTGGCGTTTGCTTGTTTCAGATCAGCATGAATTAAGTACGAAAGTTGTTGACGAAGATACACCGCAATTACAAAAAATATATCATCAGACGGTGAAAAAAGTTACTGAAGACTTTGAAACGTTAAACTTTAATACTGCAATTAGTCAATTAATGGTCTTCATAAATGAGTGTTATAAAGCTGAAAAAATCAACAAATCTTATGTAGAAGGTTTTGTAAAAATGTTAGCACCAATTGCTCCGCACGTGGGTGAGGAATTATGGTCGATTTTAGGACACGAAAGTACAATTACTTATCAACCATGGCCGAGCTATGATGAGCAATTACTCGAGGGTGAAGTGGTTGAAATTGTAGTTCAAGTCAACGGCAAAGTACGTGCAAAATTAGAAATTTCTAAAGATGCTTCTAAAGAAGAAATGGAACGCCTTGCATTTGAAAATGAGAATATTAAAGGGGCTATTGAGGGTAAAGAAATCAAGAAGGTCATTGCCGTACCTCAAAAACTTGTTAATATTGTAGCAAAATAGATTGATGAAAGGATGTTCAGAAATGAAAGAAATCACCACTGACGAATTAAAATCTTTATTATTAAGCCATGATGTTGTAAATGTGATTGATGTTCGTGAGGATGAAGAAGTAGCTATGGGAATGATTCCAAACGCAAAGCATATCCCAATGAACACTATTCCTAATCATTTGAATGAATTTAATACGGACGAAACGTATTATATCGTTTGTGCAGGTGGTGTACGTAGCGCAAAGGTTGCAGATTATTTAATTGACCATCGTATCGATGCTGTAAATATCGAAGGTGGTATGAATGCATGGGGTAGTGAAGGCTTAGAATTTAAACGTATTTAAAAATAAACATACTAAGATTAGCGGTGAAGAATTTTATGAAGATAGAATTCTTCACCGCTATTTTTTATAGTGTTTGAAAGAAATAGGTTGTCTAGTCCCTTGGTTAATAAAACTGTATTATCAAACTGATTAACTTTAATAATGATATAAAGAATTAAAGGAGTATGCTCGCTTTTCTAGGCGCCTTACCTCAACTAATTTAGAGCGCAGAAATATCTTGGATTTCGTCGCTCAAAATGGATTTTTAGTTTCGGCTTAATGCCTCAGATGTCTCGGGTAAGGACGCAATCAAAGTGATGTTTTCACCATTCTTCCCCTCATGAAAACTATATATACAACCCACAAAGTTCACGTCCGAGAAATTTTGGTTTTTTTGATTAACGAGCTCGCTGTGTCTCAGCCTCAAAAGTTTCCTTAAAGGGTATGCGCGCTATTAAAATTGAAAACTATGGAGACAAACGTATTTAATTAGCTAATGAAAGTTCTCCGAGCGTATCTAAAGATCATTTTTTAATTAATAAAGTAAGATGCGTAGTGAATATCCTTTTACATCTTCGAGAAGAAAGAAAACATTACAATCAAGAAAAGATTAATTTAGTCCAACAACTTTCGGAATTCGAAATGCTTCTTTCTCTTCCTGGTTTTGGAAGACTAACAACAGCTTTATTCATCGGAGGATTTATTATAAAGTTTTCTAAGAATAAAAAGTTAAATGCATACGTTGGTATTCGTATATTTCAATTAGGACAATCAATTATCAAGGTACTATTAATCGTAGAGGAAATAAAAAAGCAAGAAAGCAATTATATTTGATAGTTCTGAATACAATTAGAGGGGCGAACTAGAATTCGAATTGGTATCTTTTACCCACATAAACACACCCCATAAAGTTAGATTTTTTGTCTAACTTTTGGGGTGCACATCATGCGAAGAATTTTGTTGGTTTTTGGATTAACAGGGGAGTTATGTCCAAGGCCATTTATTAAAGCGTATGGAATCCAGCATAATAGCCAGCTACATAGCCAGTAACAAGTGCACTTGTAATATTATAACCACCAGTATAACCATGAATATCCAGTACTTCTCCACAAAAGAACAGACCAGGTACTAACTTTGATGCCATTGTAGCGGGCATAATTTCTTTAATCGAAACACCGCCTCCAGTAACGAAGGCTTTGTCTAAAGGGAGTGTGCCATTTACTTTAAATGTAAAGTTTTTTAATAGATGGATAAATTGATTAAGTTGTTGTGATGTTAAATGATGATATGTAGTATTTGTGTCGATTTCAGCTTTTGAAAGCATAAATGTTAAATAACGTTCTTCAATTAAACCATGCAAGCTGTTTTTTACTATTTTATCAGGTGTTGATGAAAGTAAAGTCGTTACGTACGCCTTTAATTCAGTTTCATTCATGTCAGGAAAGACATCAAGATGCATGTCAATTAAAGGTTGCTTTTGTTGTTTTTGTTCATAATATACAAATTGACTACATCTTAAAGCAGCCGGGCCACTGATTCCAAAATGAGTGAATATCATATCCATTTGATGTGTTACACGTTTTTTACCATTTTTCTTTAGTACAGATAACGCTACATTTTTTAAACTTAATCCTTTTAGCGTTTCTAATTTAATAAACGCTTCACTTGATTTGATGGGCACTTCTGTAGGAAAAAGCTCTGTTATTGTGTGGTTAAACGTTTTAGCAAAGCGATACCCGTCACCAGTTGAACCTGTTTGAGGGACGCTCGTTCCACCTGTTGCGATGATTAATGATTTTGAGACATATGTTTGATGGTCATCTGTGACAACTTCAAAGCATTGCTCACTATTTTTAGATACAGAGGTTACGGTTGTTTCTTCCTTAATTGTGACATGTTGCTGATTTAACGTTTCAACAAGTGCATGTAACACATCTTCAGATTTATTGCTGACTGGAAACATTCTACCGTGATCTTCCTCTTTTAAAGGAACGCCTCGCGATTCAAAAAACGAGATGATAGATTCATTATCAAAAACGGAAAAAGGACTGTATAAAAATTTACCATTTCCGGGAATATGTTTAATAATTTCATTATATGGTAGTCGATTGGTCACGTTGCAACGACCGCCACCTGAAATTTTCAATTTACGACCGAGGCCTTTTTTCTTTTCTAATAATAAAACGTTTTGCCCTTGCGCGCTTGATGAAATTGCAGCCATTAGGCCACTTGGGCCGCCGCCGATGACAATTGTTTGATAGCACATAGCGTGAATTCTCCTTGTTCTTGATATAACGATTTTAACATAATACTTTTACGTGTATAATAACCATATTGTGTTATAATTTATTTTTGAAATTAGTAGGTTAGGTAGGTTGAACTATGAGTGAAAATAAAGAATTAGTCAGAGGGACCTTTCTTCTAACAGTAAGTATACTTATTACTAAAATATTAGGAATTATCTATATCATTCCTTTTTACAAAATAATAGGGGGTGCGGATAATTTAGCGCCTTTTAACTATGCTTACGGTCCATATAATATCGCCATTGCAGTAGCTACTGCAGGTGTCCCTCTTGCTGCATCAAAATATGTCGCCAAATATAATACCATTGGCGCCTATCGCGTGAGTCAAAAGTTATACAAATCTAGCTTTATCGTTATGAGTATTACGGGGGTTTTAGGATTTATTATTTTATATTTGCTATCACCAACAATTGCATCGATTACAATTGCCAACAACACTAATGATGCTGATGGTTGGACAGTTGCAGAAATCACTTCGATTATTCGTACGATAAGTTTCGTAGTTATTTTTATCCCGTTACTCGCAACATGGAGAGGCGTTTTCCAAGGATATAAATCCATGGGACCGACAGCACTCTCAGAAGTTACTGAACAAATAGCGCGTATTTTATTTATTTTAGTTGGGAGTTATATCGTTTTAAATATCGCTAAAGGATCTGTATTATTTGCAAATGGTATTGCTACATTTGGTGCTGCCATTGGAGCGATAGTAGGATTATTAACACTTTGGTGGTATTGGATAAAGCGTCGACCACATATTCAAAAAATGGTTGAATCTGACACGACGGGTATCGATGTGTCTTACGGAAAAATGTACAAAGAAATTATTTCTTACAGTATCCCATTTGTTATCGTAAGTCTGAACTTTCCGTTATTCATTATTGTGGACCAACTTACGCATAATAACGCATTAAGCATGGCTGGTTTTGCGCCGCGATTACAAGATATGTTCTTTACGATGTTGAATATGACTACGAATAAAATTGTGATGATACCAACGTCATTAGCTGCTGGTTTTGCTATTAGTTTAATTCCATATATTACCAAAACGTATGAATCTGGCGATTATATAGAAATGCATAAGCAAATTCGTACCTCTTTAGGTGTATTAATGTTTATTACTGTGCCAGCAAGTTTAGGTATTATGGCATTAGCAATACCACTGTATACCGTCTTTTATGAATTTAGTTTTGATGGCAGTAGACTGTTGTTTTATTATGCGCCAGCTGCAATTTTAATTTCATTGTTAAGTGTAACCGCATCGATGCTACAAGGTATTGATAAGCAAAAGCTTACTGTATTTATTGTCATAGGTTCTGTAATGATTAAATTTATTTTAAACACGCCATTAGTATTTTTATTGCATACGGCAGGTGCTATTTTAAGTACATGTATTGCTTTGACATTTGCAATCCTATGTAATCTTATCGTGTTAAAGAAATATGCGAAATTTAAATTTGAAGATACTATCTTTGATGTGTGTCGAATTTTATTAGTTGGTTTTATGATGATGATAGGTGTAGAAATCACCTATTTTGTACTTCAATTATTTATATCTCCAGCTTCACAAGTCGGCGCTTTAGTTATAACGATACTATGTGTGATTGTAGGGGGACTCATCTATGGTTCGATAACAATGCGTACACGCTTAGCAGATAAATTTTTAGGGGATATCCCTAATAAGTTACGTCGCAAGTTAGGACTGAGATTTCTATAATGCGAATCGATAAATTTTTATCTCAAATGGGACAAGGAACGCGTACAGAAGTGAAAACGTTGTTAAAGACAGGCAAGGTGAGACTTAATGAACATGTTGTTAAGTCACCTAAATTAAAAATTGATCCGACACAAGATGTCATTGAAGTGGATGGTCAACGTATCCAGTATGAACCATATGTTTACTTAATGATGCATAAACCTAAGAATGTCATATCAGCAACCGAAGATGATCAACATGAAACAGTGATTGATTTGATACAAGAATATGCTCATCTCAACCTCTTTCCAGTCGGACGTTTAGATAAAGATACTGAGGGATTATTATTGATTACGAATGATGGTCAATTTAACCATCAATTGATGAACCCAAACCAACATGTGCCAAAGACGTACTATGTAGAAACTTTAAATCCTATAAGTGAAACAGATATTACTGTATTTAAAACTGGTGTGACTTTAAAAGAAGGTGTATTAAAACCCGCGACACTTCAAATTATCAGTGCAAAGCATGCATTTTTAACCATTTCAGAAGGGAAGTTTCACCAAGTTAAACGCATGTTTCATAGTGTGGGTAATGAAGTGGTATATTTAAAACGCGTTAAAATTGCAAACTTATCTTTAGATACGTCATTAGCACCTGGTGCATATCGCAAATTGACGGCGGATGACTTTAAAGCATTAGGTTTTGAGGCATCATTAAATTAAGAAAAGATATACAAAGATGTTTCATATCTTTTTATGTGGGTATGGTATAGTTAGAATTTAAAGAGGTGATTAAAATGGCGAAGTCAACAAGTTTACTTAGAGCAATTATTGGTATTGGTGGTGCAGCATTAGCGGTTGTTTTATCAAAAAAACAAAATCGCGATGTCTTGAAACAAGAAATTGATAAATATAAAGAAGATCCTGAAAGTTATAAGCAAAATGCACGAGAAAAGGTTTCTCATGTTAGTGCCTTAGCTACTGAAGAATTTAATAAGGTGAAAGCAGATCCAAAAGCTTATATGAATGAAGCGAAACAAGATCCAAAAGCATTTTTGAATCAAAAGAAAGACCAATTCGCTCAAAACAGTCAAGTGTCACATGATGGTAAAAGAGAAGCGGCTTTTGATGACGAAGGTGGCGGCGATCCTTCTAACAATCTTCGTGTTGTCACTGAAGAGGATTTAAAATCAAATAAAAATAGCGGTGTAAATCAATAAATTTTTGATAACTAGGACGTGAATGCATGTCCTAGTTTTTATTTATGTAAAAATGCTGCACTTAAAATATCGTTTTCACAAATAGAGTTGTTGACCATTCTGTTTTCAGAAAAATTAAAATAATATCGAGGGTTCTACTGTTGTTTATATCTTAAATCATGTAAAATAGAATTCAGAATACATAAAAGGAAGATGATCGTCATGTGGAGAGACAAAGTACGAGAATATGAAACTGAAATCGTTGAAGATTTAAAAGGATTACTCGCGATTAAATCAGTAAGAGATGATGCGCTAGCTACAGAAGATATGCCGGTAGGACCTGGTCCGCGAGAGGCGTTAGAATACATGTATCATCTAGCAAAACGTGATGGTTTTAAAACTGTTGATGTTGATCATATTGCAGGGCGTATCGAAGCGGGTAAAGGCGATGAATTATTTGGGATTTTAGGACATGTAGATGTTGTACCTGCTGGTGAGGGATGGGCATCTGATCCATTTGAACCTGTAGTGACGGAAGACCGAGTAATCGCTAGGGGAACTTTAGATGATAAAGGGCCTACAATTGCAGCTTATTATGCTGTGAAAATTTTAAATGATATGAATGTAGATTGGAAGAAACGTATTCATATCATTTTGGGTACAGATGAAGAGTCTGATTGGTTATGTACTGAACGCTATTTTAAAACAGAAGAAATGCCTACGATAGGAATTGCACCAGACGCAGAATTTCCACTTATTCATGGTGAGAAAGGGATTACAACGTTTGATATTAAACAAAGTCAGATGTCTTCTGATCACGATGAACCTGAGCATGAACTCATAAGCTTTGCATCCGGAGAACGCTATAACATGGTTCCTGACGAGGCGAAAGCCGATATTTTAGTTAAGGAAAATATGACCGATTGTATTCAACAATTTGAAGCTTACCTTTCAAAGCATCATTTAAAAGGAGCGCATGAAGTGGATAGTGGTGTACTCAAATTATTTGTTGAAGGTAAAGCGGTGCATGGAATGGATCCATCTATAGGCGTTAATGCTGGTTTACATTTAATTCACTTCCTAAGTGCCTTGAAATTAGACATTAATGCAAAAAATTGGGTGGAATTTAGTGAACGTTATTTATTTGAATCTCATTTTGGTGAAAAAATGGGTATGCGATTCCATACAGAAGCAATGGGAAGCTTGACAACCAACATCGGCATAATTCAATACACTAAAGCTACAGGGGGACAATTCGGTATAAATCTAAGATATCCTGAAGGCTTTGGCTTTGAAGAAGCTATTCGCAAGTTTGAAAAAGAAATCAACACACAAGGATTTTCAATAAAAGTTGGAAAAGTTCAAACGCCACATTTTGTTAATCCTAAAGATCCATTTGTTCAGAAACTATTAACTGCTTATCGAAATCAAACAGGTGATTTGCGTGAATCCTTTACAATTGGCGGAGGAACTTATGCAAGAAACCTTGAAAAAGGTGTAGCTTTTGGAGCGATGTTTGAGGATTCAGAAGATTTAATGCATCAAAAAAATGAATACATTACAAAAAAACAATTGTTTGACGCAACTAGTATTTATTTAGAGGCAATTTATTCGATTTGCGTGGAGGGGTAATATGGTAAAAGTTTTATTAAACGAATCATTTGTTGAAGAACAAGATGCTAAAATTGCATACAACGATCGAGGATATAACTTTGGTGATGGTATTTACGAATATGTGCGTATATACGATAACAAATTATTTACGGCAAAAGAACATTTTGAACGCCTTTTAAGAAGTGCGAGTGAAATTGGTTTAGATTTAAATCATACGGTAGAATCATTAACAACACTTGTGCGTGAATTTGCGCAAGTCAATCAAGTTACAAACGGTGGAGTCTATATTCAAGTAACTAGAGGTGCTGCTCCGCGTGATCATGCATTTCCAACGCCAAGTGTCGAACCTGTTTTAACAGGCTTTGTAAAATCCTATGACCGTCCTTATAAAGCGTTAGAAGAAGGCGTTTCTGTTGTTACAACTGAAGATATTCGTTGGTTAAGATGTGACATTAAAAGTTTAAATCTTTTAGGCAATGTGTTAGCTAAAGAATATGCTACAAAATATAACGCAGAAGAAGCGATTCAACATCGTGGCGAAATTGTCACTGAAGGCGCATCTAGTAACGTTTATGCTATTAAAGATGGTGTCGTTCATACGCATCCAGCAAACAATTTTATTTTAAATGGTATTACACGACGCGTGATTCAATGGGTTTGTGAAGATCAGAATATTGAATTTAATGAAGAACCATTTACAATAGATTTCCTCAAATCAGCAGATGAAGTCATCATTTCAAGTACATCAGTTGAAGTTATGCCCGTTGTTTTAATTGATGGCGAACCTGTGGCAGACGGTAAGGTGGGGCGTATCACACGACAGTTACAAAAGGGATTTGAAAAATATATTCAATCTCACTCTGAATAATGTGTTAATATAAGAATACTTACTAGATTTAACTTAAACATTTAAAAATAGAAAAAAGTGACCTTTAGTGTCTCATTTTTGGTTGAAAAAAGCGCCTATTAATTATAAAATCTTTAATGAGTGCTAAATAAGATATTGAACGTTAATGTAGCAAATAATTGTTATTAATATGGCTCTTGAATACTTTTTCTTGAGCCTTTTCTCTTTTGAAAGTGAGGTGAACGTGTTGTGGAGCAGTTCTATCAACTAGGTTGGACGCTCGATTCAGCTGGCGGCGCATCTGGTGAAGCATATATGGCAGAACAAGATGGTCAAAAATTATTTTTAAAACGTAATTCTAACCCTTTTATTGCAGCGTTATCTGCTGAAGGTATAGTGCCAAAACTTGTTTGGACGAAAAGAATAGAAACTGGAGAAGTTGTGACGGCACAACATTGGAAGAACGGCCGCGAACTTGAGGCTGATGAAATGAATCAACACCGAGTTGCTCACTTATTGAAAAAAATTCATCAATCACGTCCACTTTTAACGATGTTAAAGCGTATGGAAATGACACCAATAACACCTGATATTATGTTACATAAAATTAATGCATCATTATCAAGTGATGTATTAACGCATCATATTATTCGCCACGCGTTAAGTTATTTGGAATCACACGTGCCAGAATATGATCCACGTTTTTATACGGTTGTACATGGTGATGTTGATCATAATAACTGGTTATTATCTGATAAAGATGAGCTTTTTTTAGTGGACTGGGAAGGCGCAATGATTGCAGACCCAGCCATAGATATAGGAATGCTCTTGTACAATTACGTTCCTAAAAATGAATGGTCTAACTGGTTTGAAATATACGATGTAAAAGAAACGATGAACTTAAAGAAACGAATGAAATGGTATACAGTCATTCAATCTATTGGAATGGTTCAATGGAATGAAGAACATAAACGTTTTAAAGATATGAATACATGGCTCAAGTTTTTGCATGCTGTCATGAAGAGTGATGTGTTTATTTAAGGAGATAATGAATCATGAGAATGCGAAATAAACCATGGGCAGAAACATATTTAAGAGCGCACGCAAATATTGTGGATTTAGACTGTGTTCATAAGCAAAAGGTGTCTCAATGGTTTGATAAAGAGCAACCCATTCACATTGAAATAGGATCTGGTATGGGGAAGTATATAACGTCATTAGCGGCAAAAAATCCCGATATTAATTATATTGCCATCGAGCGCGATAAAAATGTGATGATTCGGGTTTTAGACAAAGTACGTGAGCAAGGTTTGACGAACATCAAATTGTTATGTAATGATGCAGTTGTATTAACGGAATATTTTAAGTCACATGAGATAAATCGTATTTATTTGAACTTTTCTGATCCTTGGCCTAAAACGAGACATGCGAAACGCCGACTGACAAATCATCGTTTTTTAGCAATTTATAAAGAAATATTGCATCAAAATGGAGAAATTCACTTTAAAACAGATAACCGAGGACTATATGCCTATAGTCTGGAAAGTATGTCTCAATTTGGGATGTATTTCACTAAAATCAATTTGCATTTACATCAAGAAGATGAAGGTGACAATATTACAACCGAATATGAACACAAATTTTCAGAAAAAGGATCTCGAATTTATCGCATGGAAGCTAAATTTCACCCCCATTTTTCTGATTACGTAAATCAGGACTAAAGTGTTACGACATGATTTATAAAGTTAAAAGTGGGATACTGTAATCAAATGTACATGATTTGATTCGTGTCTCACTTTTTTTAAGGAGAGAGTTTAATGAAAATTGGATCATTTGAAATTACAGCTCTAAATGGAGGGGATACACAAATGGATGGTGGTGCTATTTTTGGAGTGGTACCTAAACCATTGTGGTCTAAAAAATATCCTGCAAATGTTAAAAATCAAGTTCCTCTCGTTACGCATCCGTTATTAATTCAAACCGGAGATCAAAATATTATAATAGATGCTGGTATAGGTAATGGAAAATTAACTGAAAAACAACATCGAAATTATGGGGTTCAAAATGAAAGCCAACTTGAAAAAGATTTGGCAAAACGGGATTTAACTGTGAATGATATTGATATGGTCCTCATGACACATATGCATTTTGATCATGCTACAGGTTTAACAGATAGTGAAGGAAATGCAACGTTTCCTAATGCTTGGCATTATGTTCAACAAGATGAATGGCATGAATTTATAAGCCCTAATATGAGAAGCCAAGCGACGTATTGGTCTCAAAATAGAGGGAGCTATGAATCAAAGTTAATTTTATTCGAGAAAGAAATGGAGCCTTATCCTGGGATTAAAATAAAACATACGGGAGGGCATAGTTTTGGTCATTGTATTATCGAAATTCAAAGTGAAAATGACCGTGCCGTTCATATGGCAGATATTTTATCAACTTCAGCACACATTAATCCATTATGGGTCACTGCTTATGACGATTATCCGATGCAATCTATATACGAAAAAGAACGATTAACACGACTATATGCCGCACAAGGATATTGGATATTGTTTTATCATGACGCATCCCATTTGGCAATCAAACTTACTGAGGATGGTAAGGAGATTCAAGAGGTTATCAAAAGAAAGATATAATTTAAATACGCGTTAGTAAACGTAACATTCATGTATCTATTACGTTTCCTAACGCGTTTGATTTTAAGTGGTTTGATTTTCAGTAATATCTAATATTTCTCCAGTCTTTGCGTTTGCATAAAAAGTGTAGTGATGTGTAACATCATTTCGTGAAGTAGTAATTCCACCCTTATATGCCGAATATGTTTCTAAACCTTTTTGAAATTCAACGACTTCGTATAAAATGTATGACCCTGTCACATTATTAAAATATTGTTTGACAGTTTCTAATACATCATGAGGGGTATGATTTCTATCACGTTCAAGACGAAGAATATAGAAATAGCTTCCAGCTAACAATGTGCCGATTGCAATTGGTATTAATAACGGCCAATTTTTTTTGTTTAACATTGCTATCTCCTCCTTGAAAGACTTAGATACAGTTTATCATAATTTAAATGATATACTGTAATAAAGTGAATTTATTTAAAGGAGTGAGGCATATGAATGATAAAACATTTAATCGAATTAAAACTTTAACAGAAATGCACGGGGCACCTAATTTCGAAGCACCGATACGGCGTTACTTAAAGCAAGAAATGGCTCCTTATGTTGACACATTCGTTCGTGACAAAATGGGTGGAATTTATGGCGTGAAAAAAAGTGGGAATCCAAACGCCTCAAAAGTGATGGTTGCTGCACATATGGATGAAATTGGATTTATGATAACAGAAATAACAAAAAACGGCTTCATCAAATTTACAGCATTAGGTGGTGTTGCGAGTGATATATGGCAAGGTCAACGTTTGAAAGTTAGAACTGCAAACGGGAACGACATTGTCGGCGTGGTAGCAAACATACCGAAACATTTTCAAACCGGTAATGAAACAAAGCCTAAAATTGAAGATTTGTTACTTGATATCGGTGCGGAAAATGAGGATGATGTATATAATCAGGGGATTGCGCTAGGTGATCCAATAGTACCGCACACGGAACTGTTACAATTATCTGAACATCGCTTTGCAGCGAAGGCGTGGGATAATCGATATGGTTGTGTATTAGCAATAGAAATATTAGAAGCTTTAAAAGACGTGTCATTAGATTTTGATTTGTATGTAGGTGCAAATGTTCAAGAAGAGGTTGGATTGCGGGGCGCTGAAGCAGCTACTGAACTTATACAACCAGATGTCGCTTTTGTCGTGGACTGTTCCCCAGCAAATGATATGAAAGGGATATCAGGCCTTTCAGGGAAGTTAGGTGGAGGTGCGCTATTACGTATCAAAGACGGCACAATGTTATTAAAGCCTGCATTCAAATCATTTTTAATAGATGTGGCAAATGAACACCACGTTCAATTTCAACATTACATCTCTCCAGGTGGTACAGATGGGGGTGTCATACATAAAGCATTAACGGGTGTGCCAACTGCAGTCATTGGTGTCTGTGCACGATATATACACAGTACGGATGCGGTATTTGATATTCGAGATTATGAAAATGCTAAAAAATGGTTGTACTTTTCAATTCAACAATTAGACGACAGGGCCATCCATCAATTACAATATGAGGACTAAAGGAGGAATATATAATGAAAGCCATTCAAAATGAAACTGAATATCAACAACTCAGTCAAGCTCAAACCGTTTTTATGTTCACAGCAAGTTGGTGTCCAGATTGTCGAGTGATTGAACCAGATTTACCACAATTAGAATCTAAATATCCAAACTTTAATTTTGTTTCTGTTGATCGCGATGCGCACATTGATTTAGCGATAAAAGAAGGTGTAATGGGAATTCCTAGTTTTATTGTCTATAAAGATGGAGAACGTGTTGGAGATTATATTGGTAAAGAAAGAAAATCAATAGAACAAATTGATACATTTTTATCACAATTTTAATGACTTTTTCGCCCTTAGGACATCGTTTTTCTCTAGTCCTGAGGGTGTTTTTATTGTAAACTAATATAAGGCATGTATTTAGGAGTGAAAAAATGAATGTCTTTAAAATGAGAGATGCAATAAAATCACGATTATCCCATTTAGATGTGAATTATCAATTTAATCGTGATAAGGAATCGCTGAGAATATATCGAATAGACAATCAAAAAGGAGTTACTGTAAAATTATCTCCTATTGTAGCTAAATACAATAAAGGTCAGACGCAAATTATTGATGAAATAATATATTATGTTGAAGAGACCATATATCAAATGGAAGATGAAGCGCATAAAACGTTAAACGAAAAACGGATTATGCCAGTCATCCGTGCAACGAGTTTCCCCACTCATACGCAAGCAGGAAACGCGTTTATAACAGAGTCGCATACAGCAGAAACAAGAATTTATTATGCATTAGATTTAGGTAAATCGTATCGACTTATAGATGATGTATTAATTAATGAATTAAATTTAACGACACAACAACTTAAAGAAATGGCTCGATTTAATGTGCGGAAGCTTGTCAATTCATTTAAATCAGACGAAGTGCAAGGGAACATTTTTTATTTTATTAATACAAATGATGGATATGATGCAAGTCGTATCTTAAACACCGCGTTATTAAGTGATTATGAACAACGTATTGAAGGTGAAATGCTTGTAGCTGTGCCACATCAAGATGTTTTAATCATCGCAGATATTAGGAATAAAACAGGATATGATATTATGGCACATATGACGATGGAATTTTTTACGAATGGACTTGTTCCGATTACATCATTATCATTAAGTTATAAAGATGGTCACTTTGAACCAATTTTCATACTTGGTAAAAATAATAAACACAAACCCAATACATCTCCTAATGTGATTCAGCATTTAGGGGCTACTAAGGAACAAAAGAACCGCAAATAAGGAGTAGATGAATAACATGAATTTATTTTATAATCCCAAAGGTGTTGGCAATGTAGCCTTTTTACAAATAGAAACAGTTGAAGGGCCATTTGAATACGAAAAATGCAACGATATCGTACTCATTAAGAAAGCACAAAAAGTCGTTGGTTTAAACATATTCAACGCTAATCAACATCTTTCTTTAGAGGGAAATGGTCATATTACTTTCAATGAAACACATGCGACAGAAATTCAAAATTTATTAGATCAGTCTAATATTGATTTTAAGTTGGAAGCTGATTTTTCACCAAAGTTTGTCGTAGGATACGTTCAATCTAAAGAAAAACACCCTGATGCGGATAAACTTAGTGTGTGTCAAATTGATGTAGGTGATGAAACTTTACAAATCGTTTGTGGTGCACCTAATATTGAAGCTGGACAAAAGGTTGTCGTGGCGAAAGTTGGTGCAGTGATGCCAAGCGGTATGTTAATCAAAGATGCGGAATTGAGAGGGATTGCTTCAAGTGGTATGGTATGTTCGATGAAAGAACTTAATTTACCTAATGCGCCACAAGAAAAAGGTATTATGGTTTTAGACGATCGTTATAAAACAGGTCAATCATTTTTTAATGCTTAAAAGGAGGGCGTGAATATATGAGCTGGTTTGATAAATTGTTTGGGGAAGAGACACCATCAGACCAAACATCTTCAGAAAATAAACGCTCGACAGCACCAAAAAAAACGAGTCATCATTTGATACCTCAAACAAATGATGTGTATCAACGACCTCGAGGGAAGTTTCGTTTTCCAATCACGATGGATTATGAAACAAGTAATACGAACAAACAACAGAATGTTAAAGAAAATAAAACACGACGTGACGCTCAAATCAGTTCAAGACCGTCATATGGTATTGATCGTAAATCACGTCGCCATCGTACGCATGGCGTTTCACATGGCAAGTCAACACAAGTTTATCAAAGTAATCGTACGCGTCCGAGTCAACAACATACGGCTTCTCAACTTTTCCAAGATATAGGTTCAGGATCTAAAGAAAAGTTAAATAACGACCACCTACAACGTACATATCGTGATTCAAACCCAAATCAAGCGGCGTCTTCATCTAGGACACAATATCAACATACAACGTACGTGAAACCAACTAAAGAATTTAAAGCGAGTGAAGTGCCTTCTGCTATTTTTGGAACGCAAGAAAGAAAATCAATTAAAAATAGTGGATTAAGCCAACCTCCAGGTACACGAGCAAATTCTTCACAAACATCGATGAACAAACAAGGTGAACGTAAGAAAACGCCGAACCATTCAAAACGTGACAACACAATTAATATTGAAAATATCTATGCATCACAAATTGTTGATGAAATTCGTCGAGAACGCGAAAAGAAAATACAACAGAAGAAGCGTTTTAAAGAAGCCTTACAGCAAAAACGTGCAATTAAAGAAGAAGATCCGCATGCAGATATTCAAAAAGCAATTGATGCGATGCATGCTTCTCAAGCACGACAATTATTAGGGGAAGACTATGTTAAATCGGCTGAAAATGACTGCTCAAACAGCAATGAAGCGACATCATGTTCGCCACATGAAGATAAAGACTTCACAAACCCTGATACAAATGTATCAAGTATTGAATATGAAGAAATAGATTTGAGTCAAATTGGTACAGATGTCAATGAAGAGCCTGAAGCTACTATAGATGATAATGATGATAATAATTCTTATAAAGATGAGTCTGAGTGTGAACATGTGATATCAGATGCAAATTCGCAACATGCACGTCAATCCAACGTATCATCACTGGCAACTACAAATGACTCTGATTTAAACTTAGAGCAAAATACCCAAGAAAGCCAATTAGACGTTGATGAAGTAGATGGCTATGATATGAAAGATTCCAAAAAAGAGCATACATTTGAAACGACATTGCATTCACATGACATGGATTACTCAAATTCAAATGTAAATGAAGTTCAAGATGAGGATGCACCGGCTGAGAGTCTTAACATAGAACAATCGAACAAAGAAGTTGTCCGAGTGGAATCATCAACGAATGTCGATGTACCTCAACCAAATGACAACATGGCACAATATCGGGATAGTCAAGGGCATTTTGATGACATTAAAGCGGATCCACCTGTGGCTAAACAAAATGAACCAATACTAAAACCAGAGGTAAAACAAACACAAAATGTAAATAAAGTTCCTATACGAAAAGGGAGTAAGCCATTTAATGTTGTAATGACACCTTCTGACAAAAAAAGAATGTTAGAGCGTCGAAAAGCAGAACAAAACGCGCAACCTTCTACATCAAATAATAAGACTCAAGTCATCGTCCAAGATAAACAAGCCACGTCAGAAGAGTCGATAGCTTCAAAGGTAAAACCATCAAGTGAGCGTGTAAATAGTCCGGAAATTGTATCGGCATCACAAGTGAATGTTGAAGTTAAAGACGAAGAGAAAAAAATCCGTAGAGGACCAGTGTTAAATCTACCAAGCGTTGATTTACTTGATCAACCTGAAATTCACGAGAAAGATAATGCATGGATTGAAGAAAAACAACAACAACTTAATGATGCATTTTACTACTTTAATGTTCCTGCAGAAGTGGTGAATGTCATTGAAGGACCAAGTGTCACACGCTTTGAGTTATCAGTTGAACGTGGTGTTAAAGTTTCTCGGATTACAGCTTTACAAGACGATATTAAAATGGCATTAGCAGCTAAAGATATCAGAATTGAAGCACCTATTCCAGGGACAAGTTTGGTAGGTATCGAAGTTCCTAACCAACATCCAACTAAAGTGAATTTACGTTCAATTTTAGAAACACCAGCATTTAAACATGCTGAATCTAAATTAACAGTTGCTATGGGGACGCGCATTAACAATGAACCGTTATTAATGGATATTGCTAAAACACCACATGCTTTGATTGCTGGTGCTACAGGTTCAGGTAAATCTGTTTCAATTAATAGTATTTTATTATCATTACTCTATCGCAATCATCCTGAAGAATTAAAATTACTTCTCATAGACCCAAAAATGGTTGAATTAGCTCCATATAACGATCTTCCACATTTGGTTGCACCAGTCATTACTGATGTTAAAGCGGCAACCCAAAGTTTAAAATGGGCTATTGAGGAAATGGAACGTCGTTACAAATTGTTTGCACAAACTCATGTACGTAACATTACTGCATTTAACAAAAAAGTGAATTATGATCAACGTATGCCAAAAATTGTCATTGTGATAGATGAATTGGCAGATTTAATGATGATGGCACCACAAGATGTTGAACAATCAATCGCCCGTATTGCTCAAAAAGCACGTGCGTGTGGGATTCATATGCTTGTTGCTACTCAAAGACCCTCTGTTAACGTCATTACAGGATTAATTAAAGCGAATATCCCTACGCGTATTGCTTTTATGGTATCTTCAAGTGTTGACTCAAGGACTATTTTGGATAGTGGTGGGGCAGAACGCTTGCTCGGATATGGTGATATGCTCTATCTTGGTGGAGGTATGAATAAACCAATTCGAGTTCAAGGCACATTCGTTTCAGATGAAGAAATTGATGAAGTAGTGGAATACATTAAATCACAAAGAGAACCTGAATATTTATTTCAAGAGAAAGAGCTCCTAAAGAAAACAGAAGAACCAACAAAAGATGAATTATTCAATGAAGTTTGTGAATTTATGGTTAAAGAGAGACATATTTCAACATCTCTTATTCAAAGACATTTTCAAATCGGTTACAACCGAGCTGCCCGTATCATAGATCAATTAGAACAATTGGGCTATATTTCAGGTGCTAATGGCTCCAAACCGCGCGATGTCTTTCTCACTGAAGCAGACTTACAAGACTCATAAATATAGAAAGGGGCATAAAATCATGACCAAATACCATTTCGTCGGCATTAAAGGCGCAGGAATGAGTTCATTGGCTCAAATTATTCATGATTTAGGATATGATGTTCAAGGTTCTGACATTGAACAATATGTATTTACAGAAATTGCATTAAACAATAAAGGAATTACTATTTTACCGTTTAATGCGGATAACATTACTGAAGATCTTACTGTTATAGTAGGAAATGCGTTTAAAGACACGCATGAAGAAGTTGAACGCGCACATGAATTGAATTTAAAAGTTGTGCGCTATCATGATTTCTTGGGAGAAGTCATAAATAAATATACTTCCGTTGCTGTTACTGGTGCTCACGGTAAAACTTCTACAACTGGATTATTATCACATGTGATGAATGGTGATAAAAAAACATCATTCTTAATCGGAGATGGTACGGGTATGGGCTTGCCTCAAAGTGAATATTTTGCTTTTGAAGCATGTGAATACCGTCGTCACTTTTTAAGTTATTCTCCTGATTATGCCATCATTACAAATATTGATTTTGATCATCCTGATTATTTCTCGGATGTAGACGATGTTGTAAACGCTTTTCAAGGTATGGCGAACAATGTAAAAAAAGCGATTATCGCGTGGGGCGATGATCCGTATGTTAAAAACATTAACGTAGATATTCCAGTCTACTATTATGGCTTTGATTCGTCGATGGACATTTATGCCGATAACATTGAAATTACAGAAAAAGGAACAGCTTTTGATGTGTATATACGTGGTGAATATTATGATCATTTCATATCACCACAATATGGAGATCACAATATCTTAAATGCGTTAGCAGTTTTAGCGATCACATATTTAGAAAAACTTGATACGCAAAATATAAAGGATGCATTAATCACTTTCGGTGGTGTAAAGCGTCGATTTAATGAGATTTTTACAAAAAATCAAGTGTTAGTTGATGATTATGCTCACCATCCAAGAGAAATTAGTGCTACAATTGAGTCAGCTAGGAAAAAATATCCAAATAAAGAAGTGGTGGCGGTATTCCAACCACATACTTTCTCTAGAACGAAAGCATTCTTAAAAGAATTTGCTGATGTTTTAAATCAAGCAGATGCTGTGTATTTATGCGACATCTTTGGCTCTATTCGTGAAAATACAGGTGAACTCACAATAAATGATTTATTAGATTTAGTGGACAATGGTCGCTTAATATCTGAGTCTACTGTTGAGACACTTGAAAAACATGAAAATGCAGTTATTCTTTTTATGGGTGCTGGAGACATCCAAAAAGTTTTAAAAGCATATTTAGAAAAAATTGGTGTTGAACATAGCTTTTAATGTTTGAGTACGAGCTGTTTGGGTATCTATATAAAATAAATAGCATATTTTAAAAGTCAATAGGAGGCGTTTTCGAATGGAATGGATTTTACCAATTGCAGGAATTATTGCTGCTATCGCGTTCTTAATTTTATGTATTGGAATTGTTGTAGTTTTAATTTCTGTTAAGAAAAACTTGGATCATGTTGCTAAAACACTTGATGGTGTTGAAGGCCAAATCCAAGGTATTACACGTGAATCAACGGATTTACTTCACAAAGCAAATCGCTTAACTGAAGATATCCAAGATAAATCAAATCGTTTAAACTCAGTAGTTGATGCTGTTAAAGGTGTTGGTGAATCAGTTCAAACGTTGAATGGTTCAGTTGATCGTGTAACGCACTCAATAACAAACAACATTTCACAAAATGAAGACAAAATTTCTCAAGTTGTTCAATGGTCAAATGTTGCAATGGAAATTGCCGACAAATGGCAAAACCGTCAAAGTCGTCGAAATAGTGCAGCTTACAAAACAAATAATGTGTCTTCTGATGCAAAACAAGGTTCTAAATCAAGTTCTTCATTATCAAACGACGATTTAGTTAATAGTGAGTATGAAAACAAAGACTTGAATGATTTCAACACTAACCCTGAATCAGTAAACACAAAATATACAACATTAAATAATGATTCAAATCGTAAGTAAGTTGACGGTTAGTTAAATAAGTCTTGATTTTACGCACTTAAATGAGGTAATACCTTTGTTTAAGTGCTTTTATTTTAAGGAGGCAATTTTAAATGGAAAAATATAATCGTGATTTGCATACAAAAGGTTTAGAAAGTTACGAAGTACCGCAATACGAGGGTGAACCACGCGCACGTTTGGATTTAGTGTTTGGTTTTGTAGCAGGGGCTATTTTAGGAAGTGCGCTAGGTCTCATTTTGAAACCTACAGTAGAATCAAAGAAAAGCAAAACATCATCTAATAAGCAAAAAAAATTTGTAAAGGTGAATGATCAAGATTCTACTTTACGTGATGAAGCTAAAAGAAAAGCAGATGCATTAAAAGCGCAAGCACGTAGAGTGAGAGAAGACTCTAAGAAGCAACGTACAGCGTTAACAGACTCAAATGATCCGTCATCAAAAGAATTGGCCGCACAACGACGTGCCATACAAAGTGAGGTAGATAGTGATCGTTTAGAAGGTCAAAAGCCGAGTCAATCAGCATCGACGTCTCTTGCTACTGATGCTTCAGATGAAAACCACTCATCTAATGGAGCAGCTACAGCTGGGGTTGCTACAGCAGGCGTTACTGCAACAGGCGTTGCGCACGCTTCACAACAAAATAATGAGAAGAAGACAGAAAATGGTCAAACTGAAGTAAGTGATGATGCATTAGCTGCGCAAAAAAGAGCGATTCGTTCAGAAGTCGATTCAGACCGATTAGAAGGTCAAACAGGTCCTACAAAAACTGTGGAACATGAAAACAATGATGTTGTTAAATCTCAAAATAACACAGATGCATCTTCTTCATCTTTAGGAGCACAGCGTCGTTTATTAAATATGAATCAAAGTGATAAAACTACTGATTCAACAGCTCAAACAACACAAGATCAAAAAGAAGTACGCCTTGAAAATGGTGTCATTACGCATGATAAAGAAAAAGATTCAGATTTCGAATTATCGAGTCACAATGATAAAGTAAGTGAAGAAGCTAAAAAAACGAATAGTAAAGTTGATAAACATACATTTGATAAATAAATATTTAACTTCTTAGTGACGAGTTGATGGGGCGAGAACAAATTTATTTGTTCTCGCCTCGTTTTGTATGTCGTGTTATATTTAAAAGTAAGACAATGAAGCACAATTGAAATGAGAAAACTGACTCGTATTAATTGAATTTTCTTAAAATTTAGGCTTATTTTGAGAGATGGGTTGAAATTCATATTTTTTCTTGTTAGAATACCAAATATCACTATTTATTTTACCGCTTTAAAGCAAGTGAGAATTTTTAAGTTGGGGTGACTTTCATGACAAATCATTTAGAAACATACAGAAAAGAAATCGAAAACATTAATGAGCAAATATTAACATTACTTTCTAAGCGAGGTGAACTTGCTAAAAAGATTGGTGAGGAAAAGCGAAAACAGAGTACAGTCATTTATGATCCTCAAAGAGAGAAAGAAATGTTAAATACATTAATTGATAAAAACCAGGGTCCTTTTAATGACAATGTTATTAAACAATTGTTTAAAGAAATTTTTAAAGCCTCAACTGATTTACAAAAATCTGATAATGAAAAGCATTTATACGTATCCCGTAAATTAAAACCTGAGGATACGATTGTAACTTTTGAAAATGGTGGCAAGTTAGGAGAAGGTGTGAAATCCTTCGTATTTGGTCCATGCTCTGTCGAGTCGTATGAACAAGTTGAAGCTGTCGCTAAAAATTTAAAGGAAAAAGGTGAAAGATTTATTCGTGGTGGGGCATTTAAGCCGCGTACGTCACCTTATGATTTTCAAGGTTTAGGTGAAGAAGGCTTAAAGATTTTAAAACAAATTAAAGATAGATATGATTTAAATGTTGTAAGCGAAATCGTTCATCCTAATGATTTTGCACTTGCAGATCAATATTTAGATGTTTTTCAAATTGGTGCGAGAAATATGCAAAACTTTGAACTGTTAAAAGAAGCAGGACGTACCAATAAACCTATTTTATTAAAACGAGGCTTATCAGCAACCATTGAAGAATTTACGTATGCAGCTGAATATATTGCAGCACAAGGTAACCAAAATATTATTTTGTGTGAACGCGGTATAAGAACTTACGAAAAAGCGACACGAAATACTTTAGATATTTCAGCGGTTCCTATTTTAAAGCAAGGGACACATTTACCAGTTTTAGTTGATGTTACACATAGCACAGGACGAAAAGATATTATGTTACCAGCGGCTAAAGCGGCACTTGCCATTGGCGCAGATGGTGTGATGGCAGAAGTACATCCTGATCCATCTGTTGCATTAAGCGACAGTGCACAACAAATGGATTTAAACGAATTTGATGCATTTTACAATGAAATCAAACCATTATCTGAGATGTATAACAATAAAACGTTAAAATAATACGATGGAATGAGGCAAATGTATTCGATTTGCCTCATTTTTTTATTTATAATACCTAACATGTATTTTTATTCGTGACAAACGTATGACAACCTCAATTTTATATTTCTTATCCACTCATAATATGGTAAACTTTGAAAATGTGATGAAAACGGAATATAATAATAGGGTAAGCGTTTCCAAGGAGGTAAAAATTATGACGGTAACCATTTATGATGTGGCACGTGAAGCACGTGTATCAATGGCGACAGTTTCTCGTGTTGTGAACGGGAATCAAAATGTTAAACCAGAGACGAGAGAAAAGGTTAATGAAGTAATTAAACGATTAAATTATCGTCCAAATGCAGTAGCTAGAGGTCTTGCAAGTAAAAAAACAACTACTGTAGGTGTGATCATTCCAGATATATCAAATATATATTATTCTCAACTTGCTAGAGGGTTGGAAGATATCGCAACGATGTATAAATATCACACTATCATTTCGAATTCAGATGATGATCCAGAAAAGGAAAAAGAGATTTTCAATAACTTGTTAAGTAAGCAAGTAGATGGCATCATCTTTTTAGGTGGTACACTGACATCTGAAATAAAAGAACAAATCTCGAAAGCTTCCATTCCAGTCGTTGTTTCAGGAACAAACGGTAAAGATGATGGTATTGCTTCTGTAAACATTGATTTTGAAAAAGCGAGTCAAGAAATTACAGAGCATTTAATACAGACTGGTGCGAAAAAGTTTGCATTTGTTGGTGGCGGTTATTCTAAGAAAGCACAAGAAGATGCCTTAAAAGGATTAAAAACACAGCTTTCTGAACATGGTTTAGAAGTAGATGAACATTTGATGTATGTGGGGAATGAAACATACAAAGATGGATTGCGTGCATTTGAAAAATTAAGCACGTATCAACCAGATGCTGTGCTATCAATTAGTGATGAACAAGCGATTGGTATTGTCCATGGTGCAATGGATCAAGGTATTCGTGTGCCTGAAGATTTACAAGTTATCAGTTTTAATAATACGCGTCTTGTTGAGATGGTTAGACCACAATTATCAAGTGTGATTCAACCACTTTATGATATTGGTGCAGTGGGAATGCGTCTCCTTACTAAGTATATGAACAACGAAGATATAGAAGAACCGAATGTGATTTTGCCGCATAAATTAAGATACCGCGGAACGACTAAAGTATAATAAAAAACCCTTGTATTCATGCATGACTGACACATAGATACATATGTCACGGTCATGCAATTATTATACAAGGGTTTTAATATATCTTAAATAATGAGATTAAAACCAATTGTTTATTTTAGAGGCCACACTTTGATTTTTTTGAGTAATTTCACTTACTCTCGGTATAGCTTCATATTCAGGAAAGTCTTCTTCCCAATACTCTGGAATAGGTACTGGGCTATAATGTTTCCATTTATTTAACCATGCTTCTGGCAAGCGTCCCTCTAATTTAGGGTGATCAATTAAGCTTAAATATACATGGCTCCAAGCTCGAGGGACAACGCGCCAAATATTATACCCACCGCCACCTAACATCATGATTTTTCCATTCGCATATTTCTTAGCAATATCATTTACGAAATATGGGATTTCGTATAACGTATTTAAGTCACAATGCATATGCGTCAGTGGATCTAAATAATGTATATCAGAGCCATTGACACTGACTATAAAATCTGGTTTAAATGTAGCAGCTACAGATTCTAAAGTATCTTTAAAAACTGTCATAAAACTTTCGTGCTCCGTATAAGGTTCGAGGGGAATATTTACGGTGTAACCGAAACCTTGATCATCACCACGTTCAGTATAATGTCCTGAGCCTGGGAATAAAAATTTACCCGTTTCATGAATGGAATAATTCATGACATCATCAGAAGTGTAAAAACACCATTGTACACCATCACCATGATGGGCATCGGTATCTACATATAATACGCGCTGATGATATTTATGAATAAGATGATGGATATAAATGGCTGCATCATTATACACACAAAAACCATTGGCACGACCTTCTAATGCATGGTGTAAACCACCCCCTAAATGACACCCATTGACATATTGTCCGTCCATAATCGCATCGATTAAATTTAAGCCACCACCAACAATTGTTGCGGTACTTTTATGGATTTTTGGAAACACATGCGTATCTTCATCATCCAAACCGTATTTTATTTTTTCGTCAGGATTTAATAAATTGCGCTCACCCCGTTTAATTGCTTGTATATAATCATATTTATGCACCGTTGCAATTTCATCTACGGTTGCGATTCTAGGTTTGATTATTTGTGATGGTTGTAATAAACCAGTGGAAAGTAATAATTCCGTCGTTAGTTTTAGGCGCATTTGATTAAAAGGGTGCTTATTATGAAACCGATATTGCAAAAGTGTATCGGCATAAACATAGCCCGTTTGAAGTGCTTGAATATCTCCCATATCATTATACCCCCATTAAAAAAAGAACCGATTCATGTATCGAATGTCATCAAAAGCGCGCATTTGTTCAACAGTTATATTCTTGCCTATACGTGCCATCAAACAATTGGCCGGATGACTTGTAATCTCTGGATCATCCGTTGCGAATACTTCTAGGCCACCATTTGACATCATACGTTGCATTAATTTTTTATATTCAAAAACATCGAGTCCTGAATTCTTTAAATCCCAATGCCAATAATATTCAGTGGTAATAATGATATAATCCTCTAATTCTTTACTGCGTGTACTTATTTTTAAGAGGTCACGACCAAGTCCAAAGTTCCGAAAAGGTAAGCTAATTTCAATTGCACCAAGTTCTAATAAATATGGCAAATTGCCTGTCGACCATCGTTCCATTGGATCTGGATATAAATAGGTCACATAGCCCACAATATGCATATCATCCCGAATGATATAAATTCGACCTTCATCCAATGTGCTGATATCTTGAATGGCTTCAAATTGTTCAATTGGTGTGCGAAATGCATTAAGACCATCGTCAAATGTCATTTTTTGTAATTGGTCTTTCTCAACAGGGCCCTCTATAATAATTGACTTATCATTCACAATGACAGTTTCTTTTTCATATGTCTTAATATGTTCCATGAGAGACTCCTTTCCAATTTCTATACTACCCATAGTATAGCCAAGAAGTGTGTTATTTTCACGCATTATTCAGAATAAGTATAATTTTTTGAAAACGCGTCTCCCTTAAGCTATAATTGCTATGAAAGCGATTTCAAACAAGGGGGTAATCCACATGAAAGTCGAAGTTTATAAAGGGGAACAAGGAAACTTCAATTTAAAGGATTATGAGAATACGTATAAAAACTTTAAATGGGAAGAAGTTGAAAAAGCATTTTCCTGGTATGAAACAGGAAAAATAAACATGGCTTATGAGTGTATTGATCGTCATGTTGATGAAGGTAAAGGACATAAAATAGCCTTGAATTATAAAGATGATTTACGTACCGAACAATATACGTTTAAAGACTTGCAAAAAAAATCGAACCAAGCGGCGAATGTCTTGAAAAATAAGGCGAATGTACAAAAAGGTGACCGTGTGTTTATATTTATGCCGCGTACGCCAGAGCTCTATTTTGCATTTTTAGGTGTTTTAAAAATCGGTGCGATAGTGGGACCATTATTTGAAGCGTTTATGGAAAAGGCCGTGAAAGATCGTTTAGAAAATAGTGATGCAAAAGTAATTATTACAACGAACAGTTTACTGTCTCGTATTCCTAAAGATGAACTGCCGAATTTAGAAACAATCATTATCGTAGACGATGAGGTCGATGCGCAATATGTTGATTTTAATAAAGCACTAAATGATGAAAGTGACATTTTTGACATTGAATGGTTGGAAAAAGAAGATGGATTGATTTTACATTATACATCTGGCTCTACTGGTCAACCTAAAGGGGTATTACATGTACAAAATGCGATGTTAGTGCATTACATATCAGGGCGTTATGTACTAGATTTACAAGAAGATGATGTCTATTGGTGTACAGCTGATCCAGGTTGGGTTACAGGGACATCTTATGGCATATTTGCACCGTGGCTTAATGGTGCCACTAACTGTATTGCTGGTGGTCGATTTTCTCCAGAATCGTGGTACAGTATGTTAGAAAAATTCAAAGTTACAATTTGGTATACTGCTCCGACTGCATTACGAATGTTGATGAGTGCAGGAGATGATTTGGTAGAAAAATATGACTTATCTTCTGTTCGTACAATTTTATCTGTTGGCGAACCTCTTAATCCAGAGGTCATCAAATGGGCGAAAAAAGTCTATGGAAAACGTGTGCTTGATACGTGGTGGATGACTGAAACAGGGGGACATATGATTGTTAATTATCCTTGTATGGATATCAAACTAGGATCAATGGGTAAACCACTTCCGGGTATTGAGGCTGCCATTATTGATAATGAAGGTCGCGAATTACCAGCGAACCGTATGGGTAATCTTGCAATTAAAAAAGGCTGGCCATCGATGATGTATAAAATTTGGAAAAATCCCGAAAAATATCAATCTTATTTTATTGGAGATTGGTATGTATCTGGGGACTCTGCGTACCAAGATGAAGATGGGTATTTCTGGTTCCAAGGGCGTGTTGACGATGTTATCATGACGGCTGGGGAACGTGTAGGGCCGTTTGAAGTTGAATCAAAATTAGTAGAACATGAAGCTGTTGCAGAAGCAGGTGTGATAGGGAAACCTGATCCTGTGCGGGGTGAAATTATTAAAGCTTTTGTAGCCTTAAGACAAGGCTATGAACCTTCAGATGAATTAAAAGAAGATATACGTAAATTTGTTAAAGAAGGACTTGCAGCACATGCCGCACCAAGAGAAATTGAATTTAAAGACAAATTACCGAAAACGCGTTCGGGTAAAATAATGAGACGTGTGCTTAAAGCGTGGGAATTAGACCTTCCTACTGGTGATTTAAGTACGATGGAAGATTAAGCTTGCAATAATGGAATAGCAGTCGTTATGTGACCTTTAAATCATGGTGTGGACATTAATATCCCACACCATGATTTATTTCTGACTTTAATCCTCACTATTCAACCGCTTTTATTCGACAATAGCGCAAGAGTTCGTTATTATTAAACGTGGAAATAGTTTTTTTATAATTGTTTGTATGCGTTTACACGCGCGTTATTGTTAATGAATATCATTTAAGGGGCTGAATATTGTGAGTCATTTATCAGATTTAGAAATTGCGAATCAAGCTACATTGAAGTATATTAGTGAAATTGCGAATCAAGCAGGCATCTCAGAGGATGCTTTAGAGCAATATGGTCACTATAAAGCTAAAATTGATATTTCTAAAATCAACACAAAAGGTGAAAAGGGTAAAGTTGTTCTTGTTACAGCGATGAGTCCAACACCAGCCGGTGAAGGTAAATCAACAGTAACAGTTGGTTTAGCAGATGCATTTAAAAAAATTAATCAAAACGTTATGGTAGCATTACGTGAACCAGCGTTAGGACCAATATTTGGTATTAAAGGTGGCGCAACTGGGGGAGGTCGCGCACAAGTTTTACCTATGGAAGATATTAACCTTCACTTTAATGGCGACTTCCATGCGATAACAACAGCAAATAATGCACTTTCTGCATTTATCGATAATCACATCCATCAAGGTAATGAACTTGGCATTGATCAACGTCGTATCGAATGGAAACGTGTCCTTGATATGAACGACCGTGCATTGCGAAATGTTGTTGTTGGTCTTGGTGGACCGACACAAGGTGTGCCTCGTGAGGATGGATTTAATATTACAGTTGCATCTGAAATTATGGCTATTTTATGTTTAAGCACGGGTATTACAGACTTAAAACAAAACATTGCGAACATTACGATTGGTTATACACGTGATCGTAAACCAGTGACAGTTAAAGACCTAAAAGTAGAGGGTGCTTTAGCGATGATTCTTAAAGATGCAATTAAACCGAATTTAGTACAAACGATTGAAGGCACGCCAGCATTAGTGCATGGTGGTCCATTTGCCAATATTGCACACGGCTGTAACTCTATTATTGCGACTGAAACTGCTCGTGATCTTGCGGATATTGTTGTAACTGAAGCTGGTTTTGGATCAGACTTAGGTGCTGAAAAATTCATTGATATTAAATCAAGAAAAGCTGGTTTCGAACCGAGTGCAGTTGTATTAGTAGCAACAGTACGTGCCTTAAAAATGCATGGTGGCGTGGCAAAAGACAATCTTAAAGAAGAAAATGTTGAAGCGCTTCAATTAGGTATTAAAAATTTAGAACGCCATGTCAATAATATTCGTAAGTTTGGTGTTGAACCTGTTATTGCATTAAATGCATTTATTCATGATACGGAAGCAGAAACGCAATTTGTTCAAAAATGGGCGGAACAAAATAATGTCCGTCTGTCATTAACGGAAGTTTGGGAAAAAGGCGGAGAAGGCGGCGTTGACTTAGCTCAAAAAGTTCTAGAAGTCATCGAACAACCTAATAACTTCAAACGCTTGTATGATTTAGAGTTACCAATTGAGCAAAAAATCGAAAAAATTGTTAAAGATATTTACGGTGGTAGTAAAGTCTCTTTCTCAAGCAAAGCGCAAAAACAATTAAAACAATTCAAAGAAAATGGTTGGGATAATTATCCAGTTTGTATGGCTAAAACACAATATTCATTTAGTGATGACGCTACACAACTTGGTGCACCAGAAAATTTTGAAATTACAATTCGAGAATTAGAAGCTAAGACTGGCGCAGGATTTATCGTTGCACTCACTGGTGCAATTATGACTATGCCTGGTCTCCCTAAAAAACCAGCTGCATTAAATATGGATGTTACGCCAGATGGTCATGCGATTGGTTTATTCTAAACGATTATAGTGTAGAGCGTATTTTTCATATTAAATAGCCTTCGAAGTTCGGGTTAAGCGTTGAACTTTGAAGGCTTTTCTTATGCGTGTCAAATCATCGTGAATTAAAAAAATTTAATTCAGTTTAAAAGTAAGGCGATTCAATATGAACGTTTTGAGTGTATTCAAATAAATTTCTCTTGAATTGGGTCGTTTAAAGCATGTTCATATTGTTGTTTCGTAATCATATTTTCAACATACATTCGCTTCAAAACATACCTTTGACGATGTATGGAAGGTTGTATGGATTCGTTACTCTTAAGGTGTCCATCTTTCGTATATGGTGTATAGAAATATGGGCTCTGAACAAGTCCAGCAAGGTAAGCTGATTCTGATAAATTTAAAAGTTTTGGTGGTTTGCCAAATATGCCATAAGAGGCCGCGGTAATGCCAGTAATATGTTGCCCATGTTGGTTACGTCCAAATGATACGCGGTTAATATACGTATAAATGATTTCATCTTTAGTCATAATATTTTCCAACCGCATCGCATACATGATTTCTTTAGCTTTACGATCATAGGTTTTTTGATTAGAAAGTAATTGGTTTTTAACTAGTTGTTGCGTAATCGTGCTACCACCAGTAGGGTGATCACGATTAAAAATGTCTTGATACATTGCTCTGAATATCGCTTTTGGTAAAATGCCGTGATGCGTGTAAAATTGTGCGTCTTCACTAGCTACAATCGCTTGTGTAACGTATGGAGAGACCTCTGCTGGGCCGGCAATTAATATTGGAGTTTGATCGTTATAAATTTTAATAATATCAACATGACTAGATTGAATTTCAGGTAGCTCAGGAAGGCGTGTCACCGCTCGTACTAGTGCATCATCATTAATATCATCTGCTTTTGATACGATACTTGCGAAGTAACCCAAAGCAAGCCCTAAAGCAAATATAAGGAGCCATATTGAGCCAATGATAGAAAGGATAAAGAGGCGTTTGATATATTTAAAATAACTATCGTAATGTTTTAAAAACTGTGTTAAATCTGATGAATGTCTCAACATCGAGCCGCCTCCTTTTTTCAAATATAGTATAGCATAATTTTATTTTAAGGTATTTCTCATTATAAAAGTATTTAACATTGACTTTTCAATAGTGACATTTTATAATATGAATCATTATTAATACGTATTGAAACTTAGGACAAGTAACTTAAAGTTTGTTTTTTAGAGAGTCAGTGGATGGTGCAAACTGATAAATGAATTTAAGTGAATACACCTATTAATGTGTTTCAACGTTTCGACAATGTACGTAACATTGTAAGAGTATCCTAGTATGGTGGTAACGTGCAAAAGCGCCCTTACGTATTCGTAAGCGGTGTTTTTTTATTTTTAAGGAGGTAATTAAATGGCAAATCAATTATTAGAAGAACTACAATGGCGTGGTTTAATTTATCAACAAACAGACGAAGAAGGCATTGAAAATTTACTTAATAAGGAACAAGTAAAATTATATTGTGGTGCGGATCCTACAGCTGATAGCCTACACATCGGGCATTTATTACCGTATTTAACATTGCGTCGTTTTCAAGACTATGGTCATAGACCAATTGTATTAATTGGTGGGGGCACAGGCATGATTGGTGATCCATCTGGTAAGTCAGAAGAACGTGTGCTACAAACAGAAGCGCAAATTGAATGCAATGTGAAAGGTATTCAAAATCAAATGTCTCAACTATTTGATTTTGACACTGAAAACGGACCTATTCTCGTTAATAACAAAGATTGGTTAAGTCAAATTTCGTTGATTGAATTTTTACGTGATTTCGGTAAACACGTTGGTGTAAATTATATGCTCGCAAAAGATTCAATTCAGTCACGCTTATCTAACGGAATTTCATATACAGAATTTACGTATACAATATTACAAGCTATTGATTTCGGTCATTTAAATAGAACTTACGATTGTAAAATTCAAATTGGGGGTTCTGACCAATGGGGGAATATCACAAGTGGTATTGAACTTATGCGTCGTATGTATGGCACGACAGATGTCTATGGATTAACGATTCCACTAGTGACAAAATCAGACGGTAAAAAATTTGGTAAATCAGAATCAGGTGCTGTATGGTTAGATAAAGACAAAACAAGTCCTTATGAATTTTATCAATTTTGGATTAATACGAGTGATGATGATGTGATAAAGTTTTTAAAATATTTCACGTTCTTAACTCAAGAGGAGATTCATGCATTGGCACAATCTGTTGAAAATGAGCCACATTTGCGCCAAGCACAAAAAACACTAGCAGAACATGTTACGCGTTTTATTCATGGTGAGGAAGCACTTATAGAGGCACAACGTATTTCTAAAGCTTTATTTAGTGGTGATTTGAAAGCACTCACTGCAAATGAAATTAAAGCAGGATTTAAAGATGTGCCTCAAGTGACAATTTCTAAAGAAACGACGAATATTGTCGATGCGCTCGTTGAAGCAAATATTTCACCTTCAAAACGACAAGCACGTGAAGATGTATCAAATGGCGCAATTTACATTAATGGAGAACGTCAACAAGACTTAAACTATTTACTTTCTGACGATGATAAATATGACGATAGTTTTACGATCATTCGTCGTGGAAAGAAAAAATACTTTATGGTTAATTATGCCTAATATAAAAGTCCCGTATCAGAAATGAATCTGATATGGGACTTTTTAGTTTAGTTAGATGAATCGAGTGTTACTTTAACTTTAATTGATTTTCCATCACGGTTAACAGTAAATGTAACCTGATCACCTGGTTTTTTATCTTTATAAAGATATCCGCGTAAATCTGAATCACTTTCCACTTTGTGACCATCTAGCTCTGTAATAACATCCCCACGTTTTAAATCAATACCTTGTCGAGGGACGTTTGCGACATAAACACCTGAATTAGTATCTAAACGACGTTTGTAGTTATCAGGAATATCTGCAACGTTTATCATTTCAATACCAATTGAAGGACGTTTAACTTCACCATTATTAACAAGCTGTTCGATTACTAGTTTTACTTCATTACTTGGAATTGCAAAACCAATACCTTCTACTTGTGGGGCAGCAATTTTTAAAGTATTTATCCCTACAAGATTGCCATTTAAATCTACTAACGCACCACCTGAATTACCTGGATTTATTGCGGCATCTGTTTGAATCACATTAACCTTATTGCCACCAGCAGCTGTATCCGTCGTAATGGTACGTTCTTTCGCAGAAATTATACCTGAAGTTACTGTGTTAGCAAATTCTAAACCTAACGGATTTCCCATCGCAAAGACACTATCACCCGTTTTAACTTTACTAGAATCTGCAAATGACATTGTTTTAATATCTTCACGGTCTTTAATTTTTAGCACTGCTAAATCTGTTAAAGAATCTTTACCTACCAATTCAGCATCAACTTGATGTGAGTTGTGCAATTGGATCTTAATAGACGAGGCACCTTCAATGACATGATTGTTCGTTACAATATAGGCGTTTTTACCGTCTTTTTGATAAATCACGCCAGAACCAATACCTGAGGGTTTTGATTTCGGTGATTTACCTTGTATTAAGTCCTCTAAATTTTGTGCTTTTTGGACATTAATGACTCCGACAATAGAAGGGGCTTTATCATTAATCATTTCGTTGACTGTTTTATATTTTGTACTTTTACCATCGAGATTGCTTCCTCCAGAACCTTGATGGCTTTCATTAACTTGAGAGCCTGAGTTCGATGAGAAATGTGACGAAACATTTGAAAACAGTTGCACAATTCCAAAAGCGAGTAAACCACCGATTAAACCTGCTGCAAGCGCAATGAGTATCGTTTTAAACCATGGAAATTTTGATTTCGTACGGTAATGTGGTTGAGGGGGGTGGTGTTGATTCGATTGTTGTGAAGGATTAAAATTATCTTCTTCTCTCATAAAATACCTCCTTTATCACTATTATGCAATGTTACAAGCGATTTGACCAGTCAAGAGTCCTCCATCTAAAGTCTTATTTTGAATTGTAGTTGTTGAATTGGAAAGTAAATGATAGAATTTAAAGGGTTATAGTACGAAAAGAAGTGGGTGTTTAAATGTTATACAAATTTATTGCAAAAGCATTAGATCATATTATTGTAAAACGATTACACAATTTAGAAGTGGTAGGTTTAGACCAAAAGCCAGTATCCAATCGCTATGTTGTTACATGTAATCATGAAAGTTATAATGAAATTATTTTATTAGGATTAGCACTTTATCCAAATGAAATCCATTATATGGCGAAACAAGAATTATTTAAAACAAAGTTAATGAATCGCTTTTTTACAGCTTTAAATGCTTTTCCAGTCAATAGAGAAAACCCTGGACCAAGCACACTTAAAATACCTGTTAAAATATTAAATGCGAATAAAACTGTGGGAATTTTTCCTTCTGGCCACCGTACTTCTGTTGAAGTTCCTTTAAAACGAGGAGCTGCAACGATTGCAATGTTAGGTAAAGCGCCAATCCTACCAGCAGCATATGTAGGACCAACTAAAATTTTACATATGTTTACGAAAAAAGCATATATCAAATTCGGCGAACCAATTGATACAACAGAAATTCCAAAAGCATTAACGCGTCAAGAAAAAGTAGACTATATTACTACGATTTTGACTGAGCGTACACGTGAGTTACAAAAAGAGTTGAATGCCTACGTAGAGGCTAAATAATATCTGATAAATGGGCAAGAAGATTATAAAAAATAACCATGCTTTATGGTATTTATAATTAACTTGCTCATTTTTTATGTTATAGTTACTTTATCTGAAAATTCTGTTTATGGAGGTTGCGAGATGGATAGAGTCATTTTATTTGATGTAGATGGTGTTTTTTTAGATGAGAGTAGATGTTTTGATGTGTCTGCATTGGCAGTTTATGAACTGCTATTTGATAAAACTTATATGAATTTAGGTTCAAAAATAGATTTATCACGAATTCAAGATTCGCAAATTCAAGCAATTCGCAAAGAAATTTTTGAAGATGATTTAATTTTAAATAAGCTTAAATCGTTAGGTGTGAACTCTAATTGGGATATGTTATTTATCGTGTTTTCAATTCATTTGATACATTTGTTAAAGCAACTGCCTTTAGAAGAACAAATTTCATTTTTGGAATCAGAGATTATTACACAATCTCAGTTGCAAAACATAGGTTTAAAAGTGACGCAAAAAGTGATTGATTTTGCCAAACCTTTAGATTTTCTAAATCGTGCTGCTCAAGGTAAAAAAGAGCTTTATCATGCTCTGATGTCGTATGCAAAATCACACTTAAACTACGAGAATGTCGCACTTTTCGACATTCAAAGTCCATTATGGCAATTTGCGCAATCGATTTATCAAGAATGGTACTTAGGGGGAGCGTTGTTTGAAGAAATTGAAGCGCAACCGGCAAAAACGAATTTTAAAAAGGGATACATTTATAACGAAAAAGTGATTGTCCCTGTTGAAGAAATAAAGGATTTACTTCATACGCTTAAAGACGAGGGATATCGCGTAGGTATTGCGACAGGACGAACACGAGCAGAAACATTGATTCCATTTGAGGCATTAGGTATTTTATCGCTATTTGACGAGTATCATATTGCTACCGCAAGTGAAGTGATAGATGTTGAAACAGAATATCCAGAATTAAAACCCTTAGGTAAACCTAATCCTTTTACCTATCTTGTAGCGTTTTTCGGTAATGATAAAAAATCTTACGAGGATTATGCAACAAATCAAGAGAATCGTGTTAACAAAACACACGTTACGATTGTTGGAGATTCTCTTGCAGATTTACTGTGTTCTAAAAAAATAAACGCGACTTTTATTGGGAC
Source organism: Staphylococcus hyicus (assembly GCF_000816085.1). Taxonomy (NCBI): domain Bacteria; kingdom Bacillati; phylum Bacillota; class Bacilli; order Caryophanales; family Staphylococcaceae; genus Staphylococcus; species Staphylococcus hyicus. The sequence continues at coordinate 1,217,285 of NZ_CP008747.1, forward strand.
ATTAACGGGTTTAAAAGGAAGAGAGGCCAAAAAAGAATTAGAGGCACATCAAGCAGATTACATTGTCAACAATGTGCTTGATATTAAAAACATATTATTATCGAATAAATAACGGTTTATAAAATGACAACGTTAGCCGATGCCATTGCATGTTAAACATTTAAAAGCTAGAAGTGTATGGAAATCATGAAATTTCATCCACTCCTAGCTTTTTGGTTATGATTTTAATGTGACAGGGGTTACAGAATGAAACCCTTCAATATTTAATAAATCATTTTCAACATCATCATGAATAGGGTTATCAATAGATAAAATCATCATTGCTTTTCCACCAACGTGTGTACGACCTAAATGCATAGAAGCAATATTAACGTCATATTCTCCTAGGATTTGTCCAGTTTTACCAACAATACCAGGACGGTCATGGTGATGAATTAAAAGTTGATATTGTTCTGGCTTAAAATCAACAGGATAATCATTAATTCTAACAATTCGAGGGCCAAAACCGTTGAGTACAGTTGCACCTATTTTGACACGATCACCTTTATTAATGAGTTCTAATTCAATATAGTTACTAAATCCTTTTTTGCGTTTCGTTTTTTCAATGGTATATGTGACATTTTGTTCATTTAAAAGCACTAATGCATTGATTAAATTGACATGATCACCCATATCTTGTTGTAATACACCTTTTACAAGTGTACGTGTAATTAGACTCGTGTCATCTAAAGCCAAATCTCCTGCGTACGTAATTTTGAGTTCACGTGGCGCTTTTGGTAATAATTGTATACCCACTTGTCCAGTCATCTTTGCGAGTTGGACAAAGGGTTGCAACGCTTCATCTTCATTAAAAATAACATTTGGCGCATTGACTGCATGAGAAATATTTTGATGTAACAATATATCTACAATGTCTTGAGCAACTGAAACTGCTACCTTTTCTTGTGCTTCAATTGTTGATGCGCCGAGATGAGGCGTGACAATGACTTTAGGGTGACGTGTTAATGGGGAATGCGTTGCGGGTTCATTTTCAAAAACATCTAAAGCTGCCCCGGCGATTTGATTGTGATTTAGCGCTTCAATCAATGCTGCTTCATCAATGATACCTCCACGTGCGACATTAATAATTCTTAAACTTGGTTTAGCTTGTTGAAAGAATGATGCACCAATAATTCCTTTTGTTTTTTCAGTTAATGGGGTATGTACTGTAACAAAATCAGCGCTTTGAGCAATCTCATCTACTGTTGCACGTGTAAAATCAAGTTCTTTTGCTTTGTCCTCAGATAGATAAGGGTCATACGCTAAAATTGACATCCCAAAACTTTGAAGGCGTTTAGCTACACCGATGCCAATACGTCCTGTGCCGATGACGCCTAAAGTTTTACGATATAATTCAGTCCCTCTAAAAGACTTTCGATCCCAATTCCCTTGAGTTAATGAAGCGTGTGCTTGAGGTATATTTCGAGCCATAGCTAAAATCATTGCTACTGAATGTTCAGTTGCAGAAATGGTATTGCCATTTGGGGCATTAATCACAATAATCCCTTGTTTTGTTGCGAATTCAAGATCGATATTATCTACACCTACGCCTGCACGCGCCACAACTTTTAATTGTTTACCTGCTTTTAAAATTGCCTCTGTAACTTGTGTTTGACTGCGAACGATAAGTGCATGAAATTCTGGAATACGTTGAATAAGTTCATCTTCGCTCAAACCAGTATCATGGACGACATGAAAATGAGCGTCATCAGTCAGCGCTTTTAAGCCATCTTCTGAAATTGGATCTGCGACAAGTACTTTATATAACATCTTTTAAAACCTCCATAAACGCAGTAGTGCCTTTTCCGACTAAAGATTCCTGTCTATGTTTAGTCAAAATAAGTTCTAAAGCTGAAATAAATGATAATAATGTAAACGGCGAAACATCAGCCATATGTCCCACACGTAAAATGTGACCTTTTAAATGGCCTTGACCTCCCGCAATAGTAATATTGAACTGATCTTTTAGCGCATTTTTAATTGTTACTAGTTCCGTATTATTTTTGGGCAAGAAAGCTGTAACAGTGGGGGATGCGACCTCATCTTTTACCAAGAGCTCAAGATCCAATGCGTTTAAAGCTACACGGACTGCATCACGTAATTGATAATGTTGTTGTACGATGTTTTCAAACCCGATGGCGTCAATATAACGTTTATATGCGATAACGCCTCGAAATGCTGAAATGTTTGGTGTATACGGTGTAGATGATTGCTGCAAAGATTTATGATGTTTTGACAAATCTAAATAAAACTTAGGCATTTGATTGTGTTGGAATGCCTTTAGCGCACGTTCGTTATATGCGACAAAAGCTATACCTGGAGGTAACCCCATCGCTTTTTGGCTTCCTGATACTAGAATATCAATTTGATCACGCTGCATATTAACATCAACAGCACCGATGCAACTCACACCATCAACTACATAAAAAATGGATGCATCAAAATGTTTTAATGCAATTCCTAGTTCAGCAACAGGATGTAAAACTGCAGTAGATGTTTCACAATATTGTGTAAAAACAGCTTTGATGTGATGACCTAAATGTTTGATAAAGTTCATAACTTCCTCTGTATCGAAAGCTTCTCCCCAGGTAACGTGATATACATGGACGTTTGAATAATATGTTTGAGCAATTTGCTTAAAACGGTTTCCAAATGCGCCAGAGACAATCACTACAATATGGTCTTCAGTATCAAGTAAATTCACCATACTTGCTTCGAGTGCGCTTGTACCACTGGAAGAAAGTATCATGACATCATGTTGACTCCCAAAAACCACTTTAAGAGCATGGAAGGCTTCCTTAGCAATTTTTTCAAAGTCGGATGAACGATGTCCCACCATGGGTAAATTCATTTCAGCTTGAATATGTGCGGCAATAGGTGTTGGGCCAGGTGTTAATAATGTGGGATGATTAAAGTACATAAGAAACCTCCTTGAGTAAGATTTTTTAATTTTAACAAATATTCAGATAAATTAACAGAAAAAATTTCACGGAACTTTTTTTCGTGAAATTAAATATAAATTAATGGATTGATTTTAATTGGCACGTTTCCGCGTAAGCTATTAGAGACCATACAGTTACGATCGGCAATATGAAGCAATCGTTCCAAGCGTTGATGAAGTTTTTGTTTTGATTCGAAATCTTGTACATAAATATTTACATGGTGTGTGATTTCTTCCATAGTAAATATTTGGTGTCTTAATGAGGCTGTACCAATTGTAGACACATTTAACTTTTTCACTTTAATATGGGCACGTTCTAACGTTGCTGCTAACGATATTGTAAAACAACTCCCAGCAGCGCTGACTAATAATTCGTCAGGGTTTGTACCGATGCCTGTGCCACCAAGACTGTTGGGAATAGAAAATTGTTCGTGAATCTCATCACCATGAAGTTTACCCACACTATTGCGTCCACCTTGCCATTCGAAATTTACTTTAAATGCGTGTTGAGTCATTTCAGTTCATTCCTCCTAATATTATGTTAAGTTAAGTGTAGTAGAATTTTGTATCATTTGAAAGGATGTATCGTGAATGAAATTGAGTAAACCATTTAAAGGCTTTAAAATAGTTGCACATCGAGGTTTAGCTGAAACCTATCCTGAAAATACGAAAGTGGCCTATCAAGCTGCGCTCGGAAGACATATCGATATGCTTGAAATTGATTTACATATGACTAAAGATGGGGCGCTCGTTGCAATACATGATGAGACTATTGATCGTACTTCAAATGGGAGGGGAGAGATAAAAGAATATACTTTAGATGAATTGCGACAATATGATTTTGGGAGTTGGAAAGCATCGTTTAAACATGAAGACATTATGACTTTTGATGAAATTTTAACACTTTGTAAAAATTATTCGAAAATGCTATTGATAGAGATTAAAACACCGAGAAAGTATCCAGGTATTGAAAAAGCGGTCATTCAAAAAATAAAAAATCAACAGTTTCCTCATCATCGTGTAATTATTCAATCTTTTGATATGAAATCCATTCAACAATTGCATGCATTAACGCCTTACATCACGTTAGGTGTTTTAATTAGTAAACGAAAATACTGGCTCAAACAACCACCATTTAAAGACATAGCGGAGTTTGCTGATTTTGTAAATCCAAACTATAAATTGGTGAATCCTAAATTTATGCAACGTGCACATTGCGAAGGGCTCAAAGTGATGCCATATACCGTTAATACATTAGATGTAGCCAAACACATGATTAAATTAGGTGTCGATGGTCTAATTACAGATGCACCACACCGACTATTCAAACTATAAATTTACATACTAAAAAAGGATAATGAAAATGATACGAATTCATTTTCATTATCCTTTTTTAATTCAATATGCATCTATTGGGATATTTGTTCATGAATATCTTTAAGATTTCATGCACGACTGTATTATAGGTTATTTAATTGTTGATAGGCGCCGATTGCGACTGCTAAATCAAAATGTGCTGCACCCACACATTTAAAAATTGTGATATCTTCAGTTGCTTGACGTAACATGTTCTGGTTTAAAACGATTGATTTTAAATCACCATCTATGTCATTAAATTGGAAAATATGTCGTTTATTTGCCTCAATAAATTCGCCCGCTTCTTCTTTCACACCTTCAATATCATCAAAAACGATATGGTTAGCGTATGGGAATAGTTGATAATCCATTTCTATCATTTCAGGTCTATAGGAGCCAATTCCATTAATATGTGTACCAGGTTGAATGTCTTGAGCTTGAAACACAGGAGTTGTAGATTGTGTTTGGCAATTAATAATATCTGAATGACGTGCCAAAGTTGTCACATCTTTGGCTACTTCAACGTCTAGATGGGGGAATATTGCTTCAATGCGTGCTTTGAATAAATTTGCTTTTTCCGTTGTACGATTATAAAGTAAAACTTTTTTGATAGGTCGAACCTCTAAATTTCCTAATAGTTGTTCGTAAGCCATACCTCCAGTACCGATTAAACCAAGTGTTTCACTTTCTTTATTACTCATATATTTTGAAGCGATGCCACTTAGAGCACCTGTACGAAGTCGGGTTAAGTAACTACCATCGATGCTAGCAAGGTGTTCGCCAGTGTTAATATCGGTCAAAATGATATTAGCTTGTGTCGTAGGACGTCCGTGTTGAGGGTTATTAGGTGTAATGGAGGTGATTTTTATCATACCAAGCTGTTTTCCTTTATGAATAGAAGGCATATATAACATCGATTGTGCACCTTCACCGGTTGGAATCACTAGACGCTGTGTTTGTGTTACATGTTCAATATCTTTGAATAAGTCTTCAATATCCCTAATCGCATCTTTCATTTGGTATGCTGATTTGACGTCACTTTCATTCCAAATCTTCATTGACTTTCACTCCTTCACTTTTGATGTTAGTATACGTAAAATTATATACAAAGTAAAAGGGGGTATAAAAGTACGAATGGTCACCTTAAAAAAAGAATCGAATATCCGCACTGTAAACATATAAAAACACCACCATGCATCGCATGATGGTGTTTGGAACATATTAACGAGAGTAATACTCAACGATTAATTGTTCATTAATTTCAGCTGGTAATTCGCTACGCTCAGGAAGACGAACGAACGTACCTTTTAAGTTATCAGCATCAAATTCTAAGTAATCTGGAACGAAATTGTTAATTTCGATTGATTCTTCGATGATTGCTAATTTTTGTGATTTCTCACGTACAGTGATAACTTGACCAGGTTTTAAAGTGTATGATGGAATGTCAACACGTTTACCATCTACTTCAACATGACCATGACCTACTAATTGACGTGCTTGACGACGTGTACGTGCTAAACCTAAAGCATAAACAACAGCGTCTAAACGACTTGCTAAAAGGATCATGAAGTTTTCACCGTGAATACCGCCTTGTTTACCAGCAGCTTCAAAAGTGTTACGGAATTGTCTTTCAGTCATTCCGTATAAGTAACGTAATTTTTGTTTTTCACGTAATTGTAATCCATACTCAGATAATTTTTTACGTTGTGTTGGACCGTGTTGTCCTGGTGCATAAGGACGTTTTTCTAATTCTTTACCAGTACCTGATAATGAGATACCTAAACGACGAGATTTTTTCCAGCTTGAACCTCTGAATCGAGCCATAATTGACTCCTCCTTTTTCTTTTTTGTTGATATGAAAAAACAAAAAAGAGTGTTAAATGCTCATAAAGATATAATATTTTGTGTGTCCTCACCTCATAGCTCCGGTTACACGACACGTCCACTTTGGGAATATCATAGCGCCTTATAATATTTAACTGCTATTTTCGTTTTTCACACAAAGTCCATTTTACCATGCTCTAGATAAAAGTCAAGGCTAAATATGTTTTTCTAATACCTTTACAACTTCTACTAAACCTTTTTCATCGTGGACTTGAAAACGATTTTTAACGGGTGCATCAATATCTAACACACCAATAATGGTTTCATCTTTATGTATCGGGATAACGATTTCTGATTGGCTATTCGCATCACAGGCGATGTGTCCGGGAAATGCATTCACATCAGAAACACGTTGGACGGCATTTTGTTTTACTGCGGTCCCACATACGCCACTTCCGATTTCTATGTGAACACAAGCCGGCTTACCTTGAAATGGACCTAATATGAGAGCATCGTTTTTCATTAAATAAAAACCCACCCAATTTATTTGATCTAAATTTTCGTTTAATAAAGCTGAAGCATTGCTAAGGTTCGCAATTAAATCTGTTTCACCTGTTAACAACGCATCCAATTGGCGTACTATAATATCATAATTTGTTTCAATATTCACAATAAACCCATCTCCCTTAAAAATATTAAAATTATTATAGCCTTTTCATTTGTTCGACGCAATTTAGATGCAAACTATGGTAAAATTTTAAAAAGTCTATCTTTATTAAAGATTTCATTTTAATGCGATTAAGAATTACGTTATAATGAATTTATGTTTGTAGGAGGAGACGAAAGGACATGGCATTATATATTATTTTAGCTATTATTATCATTATATTGGTCGGCATCGGTATCCTTTTTATGATGCGATCAAATAAAAGAAAAATGATTCAAACTGCGGAAGATCGTAAAGTGAAGTTAAATGACCTTACATATGATGAAAGCTTACATAAATTAGAACGCTTAAATATGACAGGTCAAACGAAAGCTGAATACGATGCATTAAGTGATTCTTGGAAATCATCACTTAATGACTACTTAATGCCAGTTGATGAAAAAATCCATGAAGCTGAAGTGAATTTAGATAAATTTAAATTTACGCAAGCTGAAACGGATATCAAAGATGCACATGAAATGATGGATGCATATGAAGCAAAACATCATGAATTGACCGAGAAAGCGGACAAAGTACTGCAAATTCATCATGAGAGTGATCAATTGTATGATCAAACGAAAGAAGAGCATCGCAAACTAAAACGTGAAGTTTTAGCCAATCGCCATCAATATGGTGAAGCGGCAGCACCACTTGAAAAAGAAATTGAACAAGTAGAGCCAGAGCTTGCACTTTATGAAGAATTAAAAGAAGACGGTAACTATCGACAAGCACATCAACATATTAAAAATTTAAATGAAGATTTAACATATTTGAATGAAGATATGAAAGAGATACCGGAACTGATTCGTGAAGCACAAAAAGAATTACCGGGACAATTTCAAGATCTTAAATATGGTGTTCGTGATTTAAAAGTAGAAGGATATGACCTAGATCACGTGAAGGTAGACAGTCAACTCCAATCATTAAAAACAGAATTAAGTTTTGTGGAGCCGATGATTAGTCGTCTTGAGTTAGATGAGGCGAATAAAAAATTAGAAGACATCAATGCGCAACTGGATGAGATGTACGACTTAATTGAACATGAAGTTAAAGCTAAGAACGCAGTCGAAGAGTCAAAAGAGCGCATCACTGATGATTTATTCCATGCGAAAGATATGAACTATACGTTACAAACTGAAATTGAATATGGTCGCGAAAATTATTATATTAATGAAAGTGATATTCAGAGTGTACGCCAGTTCGAAAATGAGATTCAAAATTTAATTTCAGTTTATGATGAAATTTTAATGGAAATGGCTAAATCTTCTGTACGTTACAGTGAAGTTCAAGACAATTTGAAGTATATTGAAGATCATGTCGATGTTATTAATGAAAAGCAACAGAAATTGCAAAACCACTTAGTATCGCTTCGTGAAGATGAAGCAGAAGCTGAGGAACACATTTTGCGTGTTCAAAGTAAAAAAGAAGAAATATATCGTCGTTTACTTGCTTCAAACCTTACGAGTGTCCCTGAAAGATTTATCATTTTAAAAAATGAAATTGATTATGAAGTAAGAGAAGTTAATGAACGCTTTAGTGAGCGTCCAATTAACGTACAACATTTAAAAGATAAAGTGAACAAAGTTGTACTTCAAATGAATAAATTCGAAGATGAAGCAAATGACGTCTTGATTAATGCGGTGTTTGCAGAAAAATTAATACAATATGGTAACCGTTACCGTAAAGATTATCACGATTTAGATAAGAGTCTTAATGAAGCTGAACGTTTATTTAAAAACAATCGTTATAAACGATCAAGTGAAATTTCTGCTCAAGCCTTAGAGCGAGTGGAGCCTGGAATTTCAGATACAATTGAACAAGAAGTAATGAAATTACAAACAACATAATTAATCGTATCAGAGGTGAAGCCCAAGGTTTCACCTCTATTTATTTGTAGTGTATAAATTTAATATTGACCTAAACGGATAATTTTAAGACAATAGCTCATATGTGTGTCATGTATGATGTAAAATTGTAGTACAATAAAACTATTCAAAATTGAATCGAGGAGTTCTTGAATGATGTTATATTTTGACAATGCTGCGACAACGCAACCAGAGGCAGACGTGTTAAATAGTTATATCAAAGTAAATCAAAAATTTTACTTCAATCCCAATAGTCCTCATGCAAAAGGAGTTGAGGCAGCCCGCCTATTGGATGAAGCGCGTTTACAGATTAAGCAATCTTTAAAACTAGATGATGAAACGATTTTATTTACAAGTGGTGCTACAGAATCAAATAATATGGCATTAAAAGGTGCTGCATATCAAAAAAGACCTTTTGGTAAAACCATCATTACGTCAGTCTTAGAACACCCTTCTGTACTAGAAGTGATGCGGCAATTAGAAACGGAAGGTTTCGTATTAAAATATGTCAACGTTACTCAACAGGGTAAAATCGATCTATCTCATTTAAAATCACTTATGCATTCTGATGTCATATTAGTAACGTGTATGCAAGTTAATAATATTATGGGACAAACACAACCCATTAATGAAATCGTGCGCTTGTTATCCGCATATCCTAAAGTTCATTTTCATGTTGATGCTGTCCAAGCGCTAGGTAAACAACCAGTATCGATGAACGGTATCGACAGTTTGTCAATTAGTGGGCACAAATTTAACGGATTAAAAGGACAAGGATTATTAATTTTAAAAAATGCGCATGCTATAACGCCAATCATTCATGGTGGTGGACAAGAGCTAGGGTTGCGTAGTGGAACAGTCAATCTTCCAAATAATGTTGCACTTGCAAAAGCGATACGATTGGCAACATTAAATCAAAGTAACTTAATGCGCCATTTACAACAGATAAATGACATCATACGAGAGCGCCTCGAAAATTATCCAGGCATTGTCGTTAATTCTCCCTTTGACGCATCACCTCACATTTTAAACATTAGCTTTCCAGGTGTGCGAGGAGAAGTTCTAGTTAATGCATTCTCAAAGCGAGGCGTTATGATTTCAACGACAAGTGCATGTTCATCCAAACATGCTAAAATAAATGAGGTTTTAAATGCGATGCAAATTGATAAAACGAATATATTAGGAAGTATACGTTTATCATTCGATCATCACACAACATTAGAAGATGTTACATTATTCTTTGAAAAATTAACCGAAGTATATCAAGAAGTAGAGGAGTTGCTAAGAAAATGATTTATGATCATCTTCTAGTTAGATACGGAGAATTAACTTTAAAAGGTGCAAACCGTAAAACGTTTGTTAGTCAATTGCGTTCAAATGTAAAACGCGCATTAATGCCATTGAAAGGTTATGAGGTAAAAGCAAATCGAGATCGTATGTATATCGAACTTGAGGCACATGCAGATATTGAGGAAATGATATCACGTATATCTAAGGTTTACGGTGTGCATTCCATTAGCCCAGTTCTTAAAATTGAAAAATCAATGGATGCAATGTATACACATGGTTGTTTAATTGCGGATGATTTTCAAGCGGGTGATAGTTTTAAGATTGAGGTCAAACGTTCTGATAAACAATTTGAATATGAAACGTTTGCCATACAACGAATGGTCGGCGGGGCAATACTAAAACACCGCAATGATATACATGTTAATGTTCGTCAGCCTGATCATGAAATTAAAATTGAAGTACGTCTCGATGCGGTTTACATGTACGATAAAGTCATCCCAGCTATCGGTGGTTTGCCAGTAGGAACTGGTGGTAAAACATTGCTTATGTTATCTGGTGGTATTGACTCGCCAGTAGCTGGGATGGAAGTAATGCGTAGGGGTGTAACGATAGAGGCGATTCATTTTCACAGTCCACCATTTACAAGTGAAAAAGCTAAAGAAAAGGTGATTGAATTAACACGCATTATGGCAGAACGGGTAGGTACAATTAAACTACACATCGTTCCATTTACAGATGTACAAAAACAGGTGCATAAGGTCGTACATGAACGTTATACGATGACCTCGACACGTCGGATGATGATGCGTATCGCGGATAAAGTGGTTCACCAAATTGGTGCAGATGCAATTGTTAATGGAGAAAATTTAGGGCAAGTAGCGAGTCAAACACTTAAGAGTATGTACGCGATAAATGCCGTTACATCAACGCCTGTGTTACGTCCTTTATTGTCACTAGATAAAGAAGAGATAATTAATAAAGCAAAAGCATTAGGTACGTTTGAAACATCTATACAGCCATTTGAAGATTGCTGTACTATTTTCACACCTAAAAATCCAGTTACAGAACCTCAATTTGATAAAGTAATCAAATATGAATCTGGATTTGATTTTGAGCCAATGATTGAAGAAGCTGTCAACGGAATCGAAACATTAATCATTGATAAGAACTATCACCTTCATCAAGAAAAACAAAATGAATGGGAAGATGATTTATTTTAGACTGTCATAGAGGTGAATGGGATGGAGTTAGATATCACTGTTATTATCATTGCAATGGGTCTCGCATTTTTAGCTGCATTTATTGATGCAGTTGTTGGAGGCGGAGGCTTAATTTTAATACCTGGCTTACTGGCGTTAGGATTACAACCGGCCACAGCATTAGGAACGAATAAAATGGCCAGTGCGTTCGGATCTTTAACGAGTGCATTCCGATTTGTACGAGCGAAGAAAGTGGATTTACCACTTGTAGGGAAGCTTTTTCCATTATCTTTCTTAGCTGCAGTTGCTGGCACGTCTTTAGCTGTTTATTTACCATCCAATGTACTCAAACCCCTTGTTATAATTATTTTAAGTGGTGTGTTAATTTATACATTATTAAAAAAAGAGTGGGGTGCAACGCGTACTTATTCGAAATTGTCGATGATAAAAGCATTTATGTTTGTCCTTTTAATTGCTCTCATCGGGTTTTATGATGGCTTTCTGGGTGGTGGCACTGGATCCTTTTTAATGTTTGCACTTCTAATTATTGGTTTTGATTTTTTAAGTGCTGCTGGAAATGCTAAAGTGTTAAACTTCGCATCAAATATAGGCGCACTATTAATGTTTATGTATTTAGGACACATTAACTATGTTCTTGGTATTATTTTAGCAATCAGCTCAATATTAGGTTCATATGTAGGCGCGCAATTTGCAATACGTAAAGGGGTAAGTTATGTGAAAGTATTGTTTGTTGTGGTTACTTTGATACTTATTTTTAAAAATGCTTATGATTATTTGAAAGCATGGTTATTTTAATTCACATTATAATTTTATGATTACAATTCAAAAAGAATTGAGCCTCATCTGTGCTCAATTCTTTTTTACTTTGAGCGATGTAAGTCTAAAATTTATTTTTAATATCCTTTTTCTAAACTAAGTAAAAAATGATAAAATAACTAAAAAAGCATATTTATTTAAAGCGAAAGGGAGTATTGTATGTCTAAAAGAATTGTGGCGATTATTTTAGCGGCTGTTATTGTCATGAGTGGCATTGTAATGAGTATTGTTACAACGCTGGCTTCGAATTTTTTTAATGGTGGTATGACTGATTTTGATCAAGTCCCGACAACTGTCGTAAAAAATGGCAGTCCATCTCATCAAATTGCTGAGGTTGTTGTAAAGGGAGAAATCACTGGTAATGCGTCTGGCGGGTTGCTTGGTGGTGAAGGATATAATCATACGTTAATTTTGAAACAGTTGGATACAATTAAAAATGATGACTCAATAAAAGGGGTTTTGTTGACTGTAAACACGCCAGGTGGTGGTACATATGAAAGTGACGAATTGTATCAAAAGCTTAAAGAAGTTAAAACTAAAGGGAAAAAAATATATGTCCAAATGGAAACCATTGCTGCTTCTGGAGGATACTATATTTCAATGCCTGCAGACAAAATTTATGCAGGACCTCAAACATTAACGGGATCCATTGGGGTAATCTCACAATCTATGGATTACTCGGAACTGTTAAAAAATCTTGGCATTAAAACGAATACCATTAAATCAGGAAGTCATAAAGACATTATGAGTCCGCAACGTGAAATGACTAATGAGGAACGAGATATTTTACAATCTATAAATAAAGATAGTTTTGATCAGTTTGTAAACGTTATAAAAGAAGGACGCCATATGTCGGAAGATAAGGTGCGCAAATTAGCTGACGGGCGTATTTATAGTGCACAACAAGCTAAAGCACATCATTTAATAGATGAAATCGGATATAAAAACGAAGCACTTAAAGCAATGAAAAAAGAATTGAAGTTAAAAAATCCTCAAATCATTACATTCGATACATCACAACAAGGTTTGGGGTCGTTATTTGGCATTAAAACCACTTTTGAATCCTTGCAAACGAATGTTAAGCAAATAAAGAATATTTTAAATAATCAATCGGATACGCGTCCAATGTATTTATACGAGGGGTAGGTGAAAAGTGTGACGGTAAATAATCAAAATGAAAATCCTACTCAATACAGAGGAGATTTTCAAGAAGTAAGGCCACCTGTCATGACGAAGTATCAATATGAATTAAATGCATTTTTTTATGCTGGATTCGGACGACGCTTTTTGAGTTATTTAATCGATCTTTTAATTATTTGGTCCGTATCAAGCATTATAATCAAACCTATATTAGCTCTTACAGGGGCGGAGGAATTAAAGCTATGGATTTCATATTTTAGTCTAACACACATTCTTGACGCGTTAATCTATTTTCTCTACTTTGTGTTGATGACAAAATATTTCCAACAAACATTAGGGAAGATGATTTTAGGTATTAAAGTGTACCGCAAAGATTTATGTTCGCCACGTTGGTCAGATGTCTTATATAGAGAATGGGTTGGGCGAATTATTTCAAACATCATGCTTGGATTACCATACCTTACAGTGATGTTTACACCGAAACATATTGGCGTACACGATTATTTTGCTGACACCGTTGTGGTAAAGAATAAATATTTTAAATATATTCAGGAAAATGAAGGTCTATGACGTGCGAAGTGATATAATAATTCGTATAATAAAATTGACTCGGATTTTTTAAGGAGGCAATAGAGTTATGGCACAAGTTACATTTAAACAAAATCCTGTTACATTAATAGGTAACGAGGTTAATGTCGGTGATCAAGCACCTGATTTTAAAGTGGTTGATCAAGGCCTTCAAGGCGTAACGTTATCTCAATTTGACGGGAAGAAAAAATTATTAAATGTGGTACCATCACTTGATACAGGTGTATGTGATCAACAAACACGTAAGTTTAATGAACAAGCAAATGACGAAGATGGTTATGTTCTTACAGTTTCACTTGATTTACCATTTGCTCAAAAAAGATGGTGTGCATCTAACGGTTTAGATAATGTCATCACTTTGAGTGACTATCAATCACATTCGTTCGGTAAGGCTTATGGCGTTTTAATGGAAGAACTGCAATTACTTGCGCGTTCTGTATTTGTTTTAGATGAGAACAACAAAGTCGTCTATAAAGAAATTGTAGCTGAAGGTACGGATTTTCCAGATTTTGAAGCAGCATTAGATGCTTATCGTAAGCTATAACTAGAATTCATGTTTTTAACTTTCTATCAATTTTAGATTTGAGTATAGAAACAATCACTTACGAAGTAAAAGGTGATTGACGAATTTGGGGCGAGGACGTTTAATGTCCCACCCCTTTATTTTTTGAAAGGACGTAAAAAATGACACAATCCACATCTGTAATGGAACAACTGTTTAAAAAGTTGGATGACACTACGAAACAACTAAATGAAGAAAATGGCCAAAGTTTTATAGAAAATTTAGGTTTATCTATGGAACAAATCTATACTAAAGAGCGAGATTTATTGGAACAAGCGACGCTACAAGATCGTCGAAAAGCATTTCAATTTGCTTACTTAAGCCAATTACAAAAAGAAGAAGTACAAGCCAACCATCAAATTACACCAGATTCCATCGGGTTAATTTTGGGCTACTTAATTTCGCAATTTGAATCTGAGGCAAAAGCACTACATATTGCAGACTTAGGTAGTGGTGCAGGTCATCTAAGTGCAACAGTACATGAAGTAATGTCTGAGAAAACACTGATGCATCACTTAGTAGAAGTAGATCCAGTTTTATCACGTCTGAGTGTACATTTAGCTAATTTTTTAGAAATTCCATTCGATGTCTATCCCCAGGATGCTTTAATGCCACTCTCGTTTGAAGAAGCTGATGTCATTATCGGTGATTTGCCAATCGGATATTACCCTGTCGATGAACGCAGTCACGAGATGAAATTAGGCTTTAAAGAAGGCCACAGTTATGCGCATCATTTATTTATTGAACAGTCGATAACAGCGCTCAAACCCTCTGGTTATGCGTTTCTTGTTGTTCCAAGTACATTGTTTGATGGGAATCAGGTGAAACAGTTGCAAAATTTCATTGCAACAGAAACAGTTATGCAAGCTTTCTTGCATTTACCGAGGAATTTATTTAAAAATGAACGCGCTCAAAAATCATTGCTCGTTTTACAAAAGAAAGCGCAAGGTATAACGCAACCTGTGGAAGTTTTGCTTGCGACAATTCCTGATTTGAAACAGCCACAAAACTTTCAAAATTTCTTACGTGAATTAAATGAATGGATGCAAAAAAATCATCCCCAAAAATAATCTGTGGCACTCTTGAAATCAAACTGTGATAATGTTTAAATAGATTTTGGATATAAAACTTATAAATATTGGAGGACGTTTACATGTCTAAGTTAATTTTAGCGATTAACGCTGGTAGCTCATCATTAAAATTTCAATTAATTGAAATGCCTGAAGAAAAGTTGGTCACAAAAGGATTAATCGAGCGTATCGGTTTGAAAGATTCAATCTTCACTATTGAAGTGAACGGAGAGAAAGTGAAAGAAGTTAAAGACATTAAAGACCATGAAGAAGCTGTAAATATGATGTTAGATAGTTTACAAGCACATGGAATTATTAATGACATCAATGATATCGATGGTACAGGTCACCGTGTTGTTCATGGTGGTGAGCGATTCCCTGAATCAGAACTTGTGACTGATGAAGTCGTTGCTGATATTAAAAAATTAACGGACTTAGCCCCATTACACAATCCGGCAAATTTAATGGGTATCGAAGCGTTCAGAAAACTTCTACCAAATATCCCTCACGTAGCAGTTTTTGACACATCATTCCATCAAACAATGCCTGAATCTGCATTTCTTTATAGCTTGCCATATAACTATTATAAAGATTATGGCATTCGTAAATATGGTTTCCACGGTACGAGTCATAAATATGTATCTCAACGTGCTGCAGAAATGTTAGGTAAACCAATCGAAGAATTACGTATCATCTCTTGTCATATCGGTAATGGTGCATCTATTGCTGCAATCGATGGTGGTGAATCTGTAGATACGTCAATGGGCTTCACACCCTTAGCAGGTGTAACTATGGGTACACGTTCAGGTAACATTGACCCTGCACTTATTCCTTTTATTATGGAAAAAACAGGTAAAACTGCAGATGAAGTTTTAAATACACTTAATAAAGAATCTGGTTTATTAGGTATTACTGGTACTTCAAGTGACTTACGTGACATTGAAGATGATGCAAGTCATGGTAATGAACGCGCTGAGCTTGCGTTAGAAGTATTTGCTTCTCGTATTCATAAATACATGGGTTCATATGCGACACGTATGCACGGTGTGGATGTCATTGTCTTTACTGCTGGCGTTGGAGAAAACTCTGATGTAATTCGTGCGCGTGTATTAGAAGGCTTAGAATTTATGGGCGTATATTGGGATCCACGTAAAAACGATGGATTACGTGGTAAAGAAGCTGAATTAAACTATCCACATTCACCAGTAAAAGTTTTAGTTATACCAACTAATGAAGAAGTGATGATTGCGCGTGACGTCATGACATTCGGTATTAAATAAATATATTATACTGAGCTGCCTATCCTTTGAAGGCAGCTTTTTCATATAAAGAAGGGTGGGCACCAAGGCCCACCCTTCTTTATTACGTTTGAATTAAATATTATGATCTTGTAGGAGTTCTTTTGTAGCAACTCGAGGCTCGAATGTTTCTGGGATTTGTTCAGTACGAACAACTAAAACGTCACACTCTGCATGGCGCACGATGGCTTCAGATACAGAACCTACAATAAAGCGTTCCACAGCGTTTAAACCAGAAGTACCACACATTATTAAATCAACACTACCTTCTTCACTTGCTTTTTTAGGGATAATTGATTTTGGTGAACCGAATTCAAGTTTCGTTTCAACATGTGCCACGCCTTCTTCTTCAGCGATTTGACGATATCCATCTAATAACTTTTCGGCAAATGATTTAGACTTCTCTGTGAAATTAGAATCATAAACTTCAAAAGAAGTATACGTACGAGAATCAATGACATTCATGATTGTAAGTTTGGCGTCGTTACGTTTAGCCACTGCTACTGCTTTGTTGAAAGCCCATTCTGCCTCGTGTGAACCATCTACAGCGATTAGAATATTTTTGTACATTAACATGGCAAAAACTCCTTTCTTATTTCACTTTAATTATATCATATTTTTTGTAAATTCTGCCAATTATAATATGTAACCAAAAGAAACGAATCTTATGATTGCGCTTACATAATTCATGCGTTATCATTAACCATGGGAGGTGCAGGGAGAATGAAAATTGGTATTCCTAAGGAAATAAAAAATAATGAAAATCGAGTGGGGTTATCACCAAGTGGTGTCCATGCATTAGTTGAGGCTGGTCATTCAGTGCTCGTCGAAAAATCAGCAGGAATGGGGTCTTTTTTTGAAGATGCAGATTATGTAGAAGCTGGTGCAGTAATCATCGAAAATCAAGCGCAAGTTTGGGATGTAGATATGGTGATTAAAGTGAAAGAGCCTTTGAAAGAAGAATATGGTTTCTTTAAAGAAGGGCTTATTTTATTTACGTATTTACATTTAGCGAATGAACCAGCGCTTACTGAAGCACTCATCGAAAAGAAAGTGATAGCGATTGCTTATGAAACTGTACAATTAGCAGATCGTTCATTACCATTATTAACACCAATGAGCGAGGTTGCTGGACGCATGTCGGCTCAAATTGGTGCACAATTTTTACAAAAATTTAATGGTGGTATGGGTATTCTTTTAGGTGGTATTCCTGGTGTTCAAAAAGGGAAAGTAACCATAATTGGTGGTGGACAAGCAGGTACGAATGCAGCGCGCATTGCTTTAGGGCTTGGTGCAGACGTAACCATTTTGGATGTGAATCCAAAACGTTTACAGCAACTTGAAGAATTGTTTGATGGAAGAGTACATACAATTATGTCGAATCCTCTCAACATAGAAGAACATGTTAAAGCAAGTGATTTAGTGATTGGTGCGGTACTTATTCCAGGGGCAAAAGCACCAAAATTAGTAACGGAAGAAATGATTAAACAGATGAAAGCGGGTTCAGTAGTTGTAGATATCGCTATTGACCAAGGCGGCATTTTCGAAACAACGGATCGCATTACAACACATGATGATCCTATTTATATCAAACATGGCGTAGTACATTACGCAGTAGCGAATATGCCAGGTGCAGTACCACGTACATCAACGATTGGGTTGAACAATGCAACATTGCCATATGCATTACAAATTGCAAATAAGGGGTATGCACAAGCGCTAACTGATAACGTACCATTATCACAAGGTTTAAATACATTTAATGGCTTAGTGACAAATAAAGCTGTTGCCGAAGCGTTTGGCAAAACATTTACGCCAGTTTCGGAAGCGCTTAAATAAATTTTTAAAAATAGATTGAATGAAAAGGGGTGTACCGATAAACGTGTACACCTCTTTCTTTTGACTCTAATACTTTTTTGAATAACATTTCCGTGTTGAGAAGGTATAGGTAGTCTTCTAATGCAATTAATACACGCCATTTTTGCAAAAAATCACCTTCCAAATTATTAATAAAAGCATTTGGAAGGTGATACACGCATATAGACTTAACACAACAAAAAAATTT